>NZ_JBIUBW010000016.1:0-94371 GCF_044548465.1 Streptomyces sp. NPDC052023
GTTACATTTCGAACCCGGAAGCTAAGCCTTACAGCGCCGATGGTACTGCAGGGGGGACCCTGTGGGAGAGTAGGACGCCGCCGAACAAATATTGAAAGGGTTGGACCTGGAACTTCGGTTCCGGGTCCAACCCTTTTTTGTTTCACGTCACTTGAAGTTCACGTTGCGCAACAACGATCCGCAGCATGGGTACTGCTGCAATGCTCAGGGCCGCCGGCGTCGGGGTCGGTGACGAGGTCATCGTGCCGGCCTTCGGGAGCGTCGAGGTCTCCGAAGCGGTGAGCCTGACGGGGGCACGCCCGGTGTTCGCCGACATCGACCCGGTGTCGTACTGCCTCGACACCTCCGCGGTCGAGGCGGCCGTAACGTCGCGAACCGCGGCCGTCGTTGTCGTACATCGATTCGGTCGCCCTGCGGATGTCCAGGCGCTGCTGGGTGTGGGGCAGCGGAGCGGGCTTCTGGTGCTGGAGCAGGGGGAGTCCGAGGCGCCGTCCGACGAGGTGGCGCAGCGGCGGCAGCGGGCCGCCTATCTCGATGCGAAGTTGCGGGGTGTGTACACGCCTGATGGGGGCGTGGGGCACACCTATCAGCAGTACGTGGTGCGGGTGCCCGGGAACGGGCGGCCGGACCGGGACGCGTTCGCACGGTCGCTGCGAGCCAGGGGAGTTGAGTGCTGGGTGCCGGTGAAGACGCCGGTGCACCGGTTGCCCGCGTTCCGGCAGTGTGTGTCGTTGCCGGAGACCGAACGGGCCGCGGGAGAGACACTCGCGCTGCCCGTGGACGGTGCGTTGACGAAGCGGGACATGCAGCGGGTCGTGTCCGCGTGCAATGCACTGGGCGGACTGCTGCAGCCCGCCTTCTGATCGCTTTCTGTACGGGGCGGTCGTGGTTGGGAGCACCGGCCTGTTCGGGGTAGGATCTATTCCGTTGCCGCGAGGGAAACCTCGGCAAGGTGACCGGCCCCTATAGCTCAGTCGGCAGAGCGTCTCCATGGTAAGGAGAAGGTCAACGGTTCGATTCCGTTTGGGGGCTCAGACAGAGAAGACCCCCACCCTTTCGGGTGGGGGTCTTCTTGCTGTGCGGGTTGCAGTTCAGGCGTTGGACAGGCCGTTGTGGAGGCCCGGGACGCGCATCGCCAGGATGGCCATGTCGTCGGACGGTGCGTCCGAGGCGAAGCGTTCCACTGCGCGCATGATGCGGGCCGCGACCGCGCCGGCTGTGAGACCTGTGCAGGTGGTGAGGACGTCGGCGAGGCCGTCGTCGCCCAGCATGCGGTTGCCCTCGCGGCGCTCGGTGACGCCGTCGGTGACGCAGAGGAGGACGTCACCGGGGTCGAGGGTGACCGTCTGCTCGTACAGGTCCAGGTCTTCCAGGACGCCGAGGAGCGGCTGCGGTTCGGCGGCGGCTTCCACCGTGCCGTCCTGGCGCAGTCGCAGGGGGAGCGGGTGGCCGGCGCAGACCACCTTCAGCTCGGCGCTGCCGTCCTCCAGCGGGCGCATCTCGCCGTAGAGCAGGGTGAGGAAGCGGCTGCGCGCGCCCTCGTCGAGGATGGCGGAGTTCAGGCGCTGCAGAACCGCCGGGCCGCTGAGGCCCTCGCGGGCGAGGAGGCGCAGGGCGTGCCGGGCGAGGCCGGTGACGGCCGCGGCGTTCGGCCCCGTACCGCAGACGTCGCCGATGGCGAAGCCGTAGGCGCCGTCGCGGATGGGGAAGAGGTCGTAGAAGTCGCCGCCGACCTCGTTGCCCTCGCCGGCCGCGCGGTAGATGACCTCGACCTCGACGCCGTCGATCACCGGGAGTTCCGGCGGCAGGAGGCTGCGCTGGAGGGACTGGCTGATGGCCGTGCGCTCGGAGTAGAGGCGGGCGTTGTCCAGGGCCAGGGCGGCTCGGCGCGAAAGGTCCTCGGCCAGTTCCAGGATCTCCTGGCGGAAGTGTTCGTCGGTGGGCTTGCCGAGGGTGAGCATGCCGATGACGCGGTTACGGGCGACCAGCGGCAGGACGACCGTCTCGCCGCCGACCGCGGACGCCGTCGCCAGCGTCGTACCGATACCGGAGCTGACCGTGGCGGGTTCGCCGAGGCCCAGGCTGCGCATCGAGGTGCGCAGGGCCGCCTGGTGGGCGGCTTCCGCCGGGGTCGACCAGACGCGGGCGCCGGGGGTGGGTACCGGGTCGGGCGGGGCGATCTTCGACAGCAGCGACTTGATGCCGTCGATGAGTTCCTCGTCCTCGTGCAGGACGTACGAGAGGTACGGCTCGGAGGCCTGGTCGGCGATCGTGTAGACCGCGCACCAGGTGGCCAGCGTCGGGACCGTCATCTGTGCCATCAGGGCCAGCGTCTGATCGCGGTCCAGGGTGCCGGCGAGGAGGTCGGAGGCCTCGACGAGGAAGCTGAGCGAGCCGCGGCGCAGGCGTTCGAGTTCGCCGAGGCGGGCCGACTCCACGGCGAGGGCGATGCGGTCGGCGGCGAACTGCAGGCGCAGGGCTTCCTCGTTGGAGTACCTGCTCGCTCCCTCCGCGGCGACGCCGAGGGAGCCGGTGAGGCGGCCCTCGACCTTGAGCGGGACGGTGACGACGGAGCGCATGCCGGTGCCGTTGAGCAGTGGTACGGCGCCCGGGACGGCCGTGAGGTCGTCGTGGACGGCGGGCATGCGGGCCGAGCCGTAGCGGCCGGGGCCCGCCTCGACGGGGACGCGGGCGAAGCGCTGGCGGGCGGAGGGCAGGCCCGTGGAGGCGCGGACCTCCAACTCCGTCTCGTCGTCGGTGGCGAGGAGGAGGAACGCGGAGTCGCCGTCGAGCATGTCGCGGGCGCGTTCGACCGTGCGCTGCAGGAGGCCGTCGAGGTCGTCCGGGGCGGGGGAGCCGATGAAGACCTCGAAGGGGTCGGTGCTCTGCCCTTCGGAGGCGGTGGTCGTGTCGGACGCCGTGATGCGCATCGGCGTCTGCAGGACGGCCCGTTCGTGGTCGCGGACGAGGAGGCAGACGGTCGAGGGTTCGCCGGCGGTGTCGCGGACGCGGAGGTGCGAGGCGTAGACCGGGACGACCCGGCCGCCGGCCTCGCGGACGCCGTAGCTGCCCTCCCAGCGCGAGAGTTGCAGGGCCTCGGCGATGCCGGTGCTGGTGCCCGGGGTGTGTGGCCAGGCGGCGAGATCGGTGAGGGGTTTGCCGGTGACCTGCTCGGCCTGGTAGCCGAAGAGTTCCTCGGCGTCCTCGTTCCAGGCCGTGATGGAGCCGCCGCGGTCGATCTGGATGACGGCGACGCGGACGCGGCCGTCGGCCAGCGGGAGCAGGTCGGCCGGGAGGCAGGGGCCGGCGGTGCGGGTGCCCACCGCCCGTTCGGGGAGGTCGAGTTGGAACCAGACCTGTTTGTGCGTGGGTGTGTAGTCGACGCCCCAGCGGCCGGCGAGGGCCGCGCACAGTTGGAGGCCGCGGCCGCCCTCGCGGTCCGGGCTGCCCATGTTGACGGCGGAGCCCTGGAGGGGGACTTCACGCTCCGGGTAGTGGTCGGCGACCTCGATGCGGACGCCGCCGTCGAGGCGCAGGCACAGCACGTCGGCGGTGGTGCCCGCGTGCACGACGGCGTTGGTGACCAGTTCGCTGGTCAGCACCACGGCGTCGTCGACGACGTCGGCGTACCCCCAGCCCTGGAGCGTGTCGCGGACGAAGGAGCGTGCGGAGGCGACCGAGCGCCCGACGGGCTCGAAGCTGGCGGCCGCGCGCGCGGTGATCACAAAACTCCTCGATCTGCTCTCGACGTGCTGGGCTGCGGTGCCGCCGAACGGCTCGCGTCGCGTCTGCGACGGCAGGCCGCTCGTCGGCCGGGGGTCCGGGGGCTGTTCCCCCGGGATCAGTCCGGTGGTCATGTGTGCGGCCGCCCCTCCGATGCCCGCTCGTTGTCGTGCCACCGCCCAGGCCGGACGGAACCGGTGCGGCTGGACAGCCGCATGCAAGGTTACTTACCTTCGCGGTTCATGCGGATGCCGGTCTGCAGTGTTTCCGTCCGGAGGGTGTGCGGACGCTGTGCGAAGCTGCCGAACTCTTATGGCCTGGTTCGGCCGGGGTGAAACACTGGGCAGGCTTGTGGTGGAGGTACGGGCAGGGCGAGTGCGGTGCGCGTTCGGCGGGCAGCAGCCCCTGGTGCGGTCCGGTACCTCCAGGTGGGATTGACGGCTGGTACCACGGGTGCAGATACGCAGTAGTAATCGATACGCCGAGCAGTAGAAGCCGAGCACAGCAGTAATGGTCGACCCCTGCGGGAGGGACACAGTGGAGTCTGGCGCAGCGACGCGGGGCACGAAGCCGCGCGCGAAGGGCGGACAGTCCCCGAGCAGCCGGAACGGGACCACGGAGGTGGACACGGCTGCCCTGAACCGGTTGAAGGCGGCTCTGGTCTCGATGCGGGACGGCAACTTCCGCAAGCGGCTGACGGTGTCCGGGGACGGTGTGATGGCGGAGATCGCCGCCGTCTTCAACGAGGTCGCCGACCGGAATCTGCACCTCACGGGTGAGTTGTCCCGGGTGCGGCGCGTCGTCGGACGTGAGGGGAAACTCACCGAGCGGCTGGACGCGGGGGCCTGCGAGGGGTCCTGGGCGGCAGCGATCGATGCCTCGAACGCCTTGGTCGACGACCTCGTATGGCCGGTGTCCGAGGTCAGCAGGGTGCTGTTCGCGGTGGCCGAGGGCGATCTGGCGCCGCGGATGGAGCTGCGGACGAACGCGCCCGACGGGAGCGGGCACCCGCTGCGGGGGGAGTTCCTGAAGGTCGGGCGGACCGTCAACAACCTGGTCGACCAGTTGTCGACGTTCACCGACGAGGTCACGCGGGTGGCCAGCGAGGTGGGTACCGAGGGCAAGCTGGGTGGGCAGGCCCAGGTGCGCGGTATGTCGGGTTCGTGGAAGGACCTCACGGAGTCCGTCAACACGATGGCGTACCGGCTGACCGCTCAGGTGCGGGACATCGCGCTGGTGACGACGGCCGTGGCGAAGGGTGATCTGTCCCGGAAGGTCACGGTTCACGTGGCCGGCGAGATGCTGGAGCTGAAGGAAACCGTCAACACGATGGTGGACCAGCTCTCGGCGTTCTCCTCCGAGGTGACCCGCGTCGCGCGTGAGGTGGGTACCGAGGGTGAACTGGGCGGGCAGGCGCAGGTGCCCGGGGTGGCCGGGGTGTGGAAGGAGCTCACCGACTCCGTCAACACCATGGCCGGCAACCTCACCGCCCAGGTGCGCGGGATCGCGGAGGTGACCACCGCGGTCGCCAACGGCGATCTGTCGCGGAAGGTGACCGTGCAGGCGCGCGGCGAGGTCGCGCAGCTCGCCGAGACGATCAACCAGATGACCGAGACGCTGCGGATCTTCGCGGACGAGGTCACGCGGGTGGCCAACGAGGTCGGTGCCGAGGGGCGGCTCGGCGGTCAGGCGAACGTGCCGGGCGCCGCGGGAACGTGGAAGGACCTCACGGACTCCGTCAACACGGTGTTCCGCAACCTCACCACTCAGGTGCGGGACATTGCCGCGGTGACGACGGCGGTCGCCAACGGTGACCTCTCCCAGAAGGTCACCGTGGACGTGGCCGGCGAGATGCTGGAGCTGAAGAACACCGTCAACGGCATGGTGGACCAGCTGTCCGCCTTCGGTTCCGAGGTCACGCGGGTGGCGCGGGAGATCGGCGACGAGGGTGAGCTCGGCGGTCAGGCGCAGGTGCCCGGCGCCGCGGGGACGTGGAAGGACCTCACGGACTCCGTCAACACGGCGTTCCGCAACCTCACCGGACAGGTGAGGAACATCGCCCAGGTGACGACGGCGGTGGCCAACGGAGACCTGTCCCAGAAGGTCACCGTGGACGTCTCCGGCGAGATGCTCCAGCTGAAGAACACCGTGAACACGATGGTGGACCAGCTGTCGTCGTTCGCCGACCAGGTCACGACGATGGCCCGGGAGGTCGGCACCGAGGGACGGCTCGGCGGGCAGGCGCGCGTGGAGGGTGTCTCCGGGACCTGGAAGGAGCTCACCGACGCCGTCAACTCCATCACCGGCAACCTGACCGCCCAGGTGCGGCAGATCGCCCAGGTGACGACGGCGGTGGCGCGCGGTGACCTGTCGCAGAAGATCACCATGGACGTGCGCGGGGAGATCCTGGAGCTGAAGAACACCGTCAACACGATGGTGGACCAGCTCTCGGCCTTCGCCGACCAGGTGACGCGGGTGGCCCGCGAGGTGGGTACGGAGGGCCGGCTCGGCGGTCAGGCGCAGGTGCCCGGCGTGGCCGGCGTGTGGCGGGACCTGACGGACTCCGTGAACGGCATGGCCGGCAACCTGACGGCGCAGATGCGGCAGATCGCCCAGGTCGCGACGGCGGTGGCGCGGGGCGACCTCTCGCAGAAGATCACGGTGGACGCGCGCGGCGAGATTCTGGAGCTCAAGAACACGCTCAACACGATGGTGGACCAGCTGTCCTCGTTCGCCGAGGAGGTCACGCGCGTGGCCCGTGAGGTGGGCACCGAGGGCAAGCTGGGCGGGCAGGCCGAGGTGCAGGGCGTCTCCGGCACCTGGAAGGACCTCACCCAGTCCGTCAACTTCATGGCGAACAACCTGACCGTGCAGGTGCGCAGCATCGCTCATGTCACCACCGCCGTCGCCAAGGGCGACCTGTCGAAGAAGATCACCGTCGACGCCAAGGGCGAGATCCTGGAGCTCGTCACCACCGTCAACACGATGGTCGACCAGCTGTCGTCCTTCGCGGACCAGGTGACCCGGGTGGCCCGCGAGGTGGGCACCGAGGGAATCCTGGGCGGCCAGGCGCACGTGCCGGGCGTCACGGGCATCTGGAAGGACCTCAGCGACAACGTCAACCTGATGGCCAAGAACCTGACCGTTCAGGTGAGGAACATCTCCCAGGTCGCGATGGCCGTCGCCAACGGCGACCTGACACGCACGGTGACGATCGAGGCGCGCGGTGAGGTGGCGCAGCTCGCCGACACCTTCAACACCATGGTGAAGACGCTGAGTTCGTTCGCCGAGCAGGTCACCAAGGTGGCCCGTGAGGTCGGCACGGACGGCATCCTCGGTGGTCAGGCGCATGTGCCGGGTGTGGCCGGCACCTGGAAGGACCTCACCGAGTCGGTGAACCAGATGGCGTCCAACCTGACCGGTCAGGTGCGGAACATCGCGATGGTCACGACGGCCATCGCCAAGGGTGACCTGACGAAGAAGATCGACATCGACGCGCGCGGGGAGATCCTCGAACTCAAGACGACCATCAACACGATGGTGGACCAGCTGTCGTCGTTCGCCGAGGAGGTCACGCGTGTGGCCCGAGAGGTGGGCACGGAGGGCCAGCTGGGCGGTCAGGCGCGGGTGCGGGACGTCGACGGCACCTGGCGGGACCTGACGGAGTCCGTGAACGAGATGGCCGGGAACCTGACCCGGCAGGTGCGTGCCATCGCGCGCGTGGCGACCGCGGTGACCCGCGGTGACCTGAACCTGAAGATCGACGTGGACGCCTCCGGCGAGATCCAGGAGCTTCAGGACTACATCAACAAGATGATCGCCAACCTGCGCGACACCACGATCGCCAACAAGGAGCAGGACTGGCTGAAGGGCAACCTCGCCCGGATCTCCGCGCTGATGCAGGGCCGCCGCGACCTGGAGGACGTGGCCTCGCTCATCATGAGCGAGCTGACGCCGGTGGTCTCCGCGCAGCACGGGGCGTTCTTCCTGGCGATGCAGCCGGCCGACAGCACGGGCAAGGACGAGCAGTACGAGCTGCGGATGCTGGGCTCGTACGGCTACTCGATGGGCTCCATGCCGACGTCGTTCGCGCCCGGCGAGGCGCTGGTCGGCACCGCCGCGCAGGAGAAGCGCACGATCCTCGTGGAGAACGCGCCGAGCGGCTATCTGAAGATCTCCTCCGGGCTGGGCGAGGCCCCGCCCGCACAGGTCATCGTGTTGCCGGTGCTGTTCGAGGGCATCGTGCTCGGCGTGATCGAGCTGGCCTCGTTCACGCCGTTCACGCAGATCCAGAAGGACTTCCTCAACCAGATCGCCGAGATGATCGCGACCAGCGTCAACACCATCTCCGTCAACACCAAGACGGAGGTGCTGCTGAAGCAGTCGCAGGAGCTGACCGAGCAACTGCGTGAGCGGTCCGCCGAGTTGGAGAACCGGCAGAAGGCCCTCCAGGCGTCCAACGCCGAACTGGAGGAGAAGGCCGAGCTGCTGGCCCAGCAGAACCGCGACATCGAGGTGAAGAACACCGAGATCGAGGAGGCGCGGCAGGTCCTGGAGGAGCGTGCCGAGCAGCTCGCGGTGTCGATGCGCTACAAGAGCGAGTTCCTGGCCAACATGTCGCACGAGCTGCGTACGCCGCTGAACTCGCTGCTCATCCTGGCCAAGCTGCTCGCCGACAACGCGGACGGCAACCTCACGCCGAAGCAGGTCGAGTTCGCGGAGACGATCCACGGGGCCGGCTCCGACCTGCTCCAGCTGATCAACGACATCCTGGACCTGTCGAAGGTCGAGGCCGGCAAGATGGACGTCTCGCCGACCCGCATCGCACTCGTGCAGCTCGTCGACTACGTGGAGGCCACCTTCCGGCCGCTGACCGCGGAGAAGGGCCTGGATCTGTCCGTACGGGTCTCCCCGGAGCTGCCCGCCACCCTGCACACCGACGAGCAGCGGCTGCTCCAGGTGCTGCGCAACCTGCTGTCGAACGCGGTGAAGTTCACCGACTCGGGTTCCGTGGAGCTGGTCATCCGTCCCGCGCGCGACGACGTGCCGCAGGCGATCCGGGAGCAGTTGCTGGAGGCCGGGTCGCTGACCGACGCCGAGGCCGGGCTGATCGCGTTCTCGGTGACCGACACCGGCATCGGGATCGCGGCGAGCAAGATGCGGGTGATCTTCGAGGCGTTCAAGCAGGCGGACGGCACGACCAGCCGCAAGTACGGCGGTACGGGCCTCGGCCTGTCCATCTCGCGGGAGATCGCCCAGCTGCTCGGCGGTGAGATCCACGCGCAGAGCGAGCCGGGCCGCGGGTCCACGTTCACGCTGTACCTGCCGCTGTACCCGACCGAACTGCCCCCGCACGGATACCAGCAGGCCACCGCGACCCCCGTGGCCGAACTCGCCGAGTGGCCGGAGCCGGCCGAGCCGGCGGTCGAGACGCCGGCCGAGGTGAAGTCGTACCGCGAGACGCAGAACGGGGCCGCCGCGCTCTTCCGGCGCCGGCGCAGGAGCATTCCCGCCGCCGAGCCGCGGGCGCTGCCGGCCGCGCCGGAGCCCTGGCAGGGCGGTGAGGCTGAGGCGGACACCCACCCGCGCGCGGGTATCCGGTTCGGGGGTGAGAAGGTGTTGATCGTCGACGACGACATCCGCAACGTCTTCGCGCTCACCAGCGTCCTGGAACAGCACGGGCTGTCGGTGCTGTACGCCGAGAACGGCCGCGAGGGCATCGAGGTGCTGGAGCAGCACGACGACGTGGCGGTCGTGCTGATGGACATCATGATGCCTGAGATGGACGGTTATGCGACGACCACGGCGATTCGTCGGATGCCGCAGTTCGCCGGGCTGCCGATCATCGCGCTGACGGCCAAGGCGATGAAGGGTGACCGGGAGAAGGCGATCGAGTCTGGTGCGTCAGACTATGTGACGAAGCCGGTCGATCCCGATCATCTGCTGGCGGTGATGGAGCAGTGGATGCAGGCCGAATGAACAGTGGGTGTCCTTGAGGGATTGCTGACGCAGGGTGTGCGAAGCCGTGTAGAAGTGCGGGATTCGGGGAACCTTCTGGTCCCCTGCTGCGTTTCTGCTACGTGCACAGTGACATCGCGGTGACAGGGTGTGTCGACAAGCGGGGTGCGGCTACGATGACCGGCACGAGGATGGGCGGCGCAACGGAGTCGGCCCACGGGGCGGCGCCCGGTGCACTGCCGGGGCGAGGAGGGCGGGCCATGGTGCAGAAGGCCAAGATCCTCCTGGTCGATGACCGGCCGGAGAATCTGCTGGCGCTGGAGGCGATCCTCTCTGCGCTCGATCAGACGCTGGTGCGGGCATCTTCCGGGGAGGAAGCGCTCAAAGCGCTACTCACGGACGACTTCGCGGTCATTCTGCTGGACGTCCAGATGCCGGGAATGGACGGTTTCGAAACCGCCGCGCACATCAAGCGGCGGGAACGGACCCGGGACATCCCGATCATCTTCCTCACCGCGATCAACCATGGCCCGCATCACACCTTCCGGGGCTACGCGGCCGGTGCGGTGGACTACATCTCCAAGCCGTTCGACCCGTGGGTGCTGCGCGCGAAGGTCTCCGTCTTCGTCGAGCTCTACATGAAGAACTGCCAGCTGCGTGAGCAGGCCGCGCTGCTGCGGCTCCAGTTGGAGGGCGGCGGCAAGGGCGCGGTCGGCGGCAAGGAGTCCGCCGGGCTGCTCGCCGAGCTGTCGGCGCGCCTCGCGGCCGTCGAGGAGCAGGCCGAGGCGCTCTCCAAGCAGCTCGACGACGAATCCGCGGACGCGGCGGCGGTGGCCACGGCGGCCCATTTGGAGCGCAAGCTCACGGGGTTGCGCCGGGCGCTGGACGCGCTGGAGCCGGGGACCGGCGGGGCGCCGTCGGTGCCGTCGCAGAACTGACGGCGGATCGGGCCGAGTTGCCCGCTCGGCCGCCACGAGTTCATGGAGCCGCCCTGCGACGGGCGCGGGCAAGTCGCCTGCTCGTGAGCTCGCGTCAGTTCCGCGCCTGCGTAAGGGCGACACGAACGGGTGAAGCAGTGGGCACGCGTGTCCGCTGTCGCCTCCACCGGTAACCTCACACCTATGGCCTCACGTCCCTCCGCAGCCAAGAAGCAGCCCGCCAAGAAGGCTGCCGCTTCCGCGAAGGCTCCGGCGAAGAAGGCCGCTGCGAAAAAGGCGCCCGCGAAGAAGGCGCCCGCCAGGAAGGCTCCGGCGAAGAAGGCCGCGCCGAAGCCGGCGCCCAGCCCGACCGGGGGCGTCTACCGGCTGGTCCGCGCAGTCTGGCTCGGCCTGGCGCACGCCGTCGGCGCCGTCTTCCGTGGCATAGGGCAGGGCGCAAGGAACCTCGACCCCGCCCACCGCAAGGACGGCGTCGCCCTGCTGCTGCTCTCGCTCGCGCTGATCGTCGCCGCCGGCACCTGGTCCAACCTGCGCGGTCCCGTCGGCGACCTCGTCGAGATTCTGGTCACCGGCGCCTTCGGCCGGCTCGACCTGCTCACGCCGATCCTCCTCGCGGTCGTCGCCGTGCGCTTCATCCGGCACCCCGAGCAGCCCGAGGCCAACGGGCGCATCGTCATCGGCCTGTCCGCGCTGCTCGTCGGCGTGCTCGGCCAGGTCCACATCGCCTGCGGCTCGCCCGCGCGCAGCGCCGGCATGCAGGCCATACGGGACGCCGGCGGTCTGATCGGCTGGGGCACGGCGACCCCGCTGACGTATGCCCTGGGCGAGGTGCTCGCCGTACCACTGCTGGTGCTCCTCACGCTCTTCGGACTGCTGGTCGTCACGGCCACGCCCGTCAACGCCATCCCCCAGCGGCTGCGGCTGCTCGGCGTGAAGCTGGGCCTCGTCCGCGACGCCGAGGAGTACGAGGACGAACTCACCGCCGACGACGAGCGCTACGACGAGCAGTGGCGCGAGGCCGTCCCCGCGCGACCCCGCAGACGGGGGCAGGCCCCGCGGGAGTACGACCCCGACGGCGCCGAGCAGGAGGCCCTCTCGCAGCGTCGGGGCCGTCCCAGGCGGGCGTCCGTGCCGCAGCCCGAGGGGGAGCGGCAGCGGGACGCCGTGGACGTCGCCGCGGCCGCCGCTGCCGCACTCGACGGCGCCGTGCTGCACGGCATGCCGCCCTCGCCGATCGTCGCCGACCTCACCCAGGGCGTCAGCGTGGGCGACCGCGCCGAGAGCACGCCGACCCCGATCCCGACGCCTGTGCCGGCCGCGCGCCCGCAGCAGGAGAAGCTCGGCACCGGGGTCCCCGACCTCACCAAGTCGCCGCCCGCGCAGGAGCGCGACCTGCCGCCGCGCGCCGAGCAGCTCCAGCTGTCCGGTGACATCACCTACGCCCTGCCCTCGCTCGACCTCCTCACGCGAGGCGGCCCCGGCAAGGCGCGCAGCGCCGCGAACGACGCCGTGGTGGCCTCCCTGACGACCGTCTTCACCGAGTTCAAGGTCGATGCGGCCGTCACCGGCTTCACACGCGGGCCGACGGTGACGCGGTACGAGGTCGAGCTCGGGCCCGCCGTCAAGGTCGAGCGGATCACCGCGCTCACCAAGAACATCGCGTACGCCGTCGCCAGTCCGGACGTGCGGATCATCAGCCCCATCCCCGGCAAGTCCGCGGTCGGCATCGAGATCCCGAACACCGACCGGGAGATGGTCAACCTCGGTGACGTGCTGCGGCTCGCGGAGTCGGCCGAGGACGACGACCCGATGCTGGTGGCGTTCGGCAAGGACGTCGAGGGCGGCTATGTCATGCACTCGCTGGCGAAGATGCCGCACATGCTGGTCGCCGGAGCCACCGGTTCCGGAAAGTCGTCCTGCATCAACTGCCTGATCACCTCGATCATGATGCGGGCGACCCCGGAGGACGTCCGGATGATCCTGGTCGACCCCAAGCGCGTCGAGCTGACCGCCTACGAGGGCATTCCGCACCTGATCACGCCGATCATCACCAACCCCAAGCGGGCCGCCGAGGCGCTCCAGTGGGTCGTACGGGAGATGGATCTGCGCTACGACGACCTGGCGGCGTACGGCTACCGGCACATCGACGACTTCAACCGTGCCGTGCGCGAGGGCAAGGCCAAGCCGCCCGAGGGCAGTGAGCGCGAGCTTCAGCCCTACCCCTACCTGCTGGTGATCGTCGACGAGCTCGCCGACCTGATGATGGTGGCGCCGCGGGACGTCGAGGACGCGATCGTGCGCATCACCCAGCTCGCCCGCGCGGCCGGCATCCACCTGGTGCTGGCGACGCAGCGGCCGTCCGTGGACGTGGTCACCGGTCTGATCAAGGCGAACGTGCCGTCGCGGCTGGCGTTCGCCACGTCGTCGCTGGCGGACTCCCGCGTCATCCTCGATCAGCCCGGCGCAGAGAAGCTGATCGGCAAGGGCGACGGGCTGTTCCTGCCGATGGGGGCGAACAAGCCGACGCGTATGCAGGGCGCGTTCGTGACCGAGGAGGAGGTCGCGGCCGTCGTCCAGCACTGCAAGGACCAGATGGCGCCGGTCTTCCGGGACGACGTCACCGTCGGCACCAAGCAGAAGAAGGAGATCGACGAGGACATCGGCGACGACCTCGACCTGCTGTGCCAGGCGGCCGAGCTGGTCGTCTCCACGCAGTTCGGGTCGACCTCCATGCTGCAGCGCAAACTGCGCGTCGGCTTCGCCAAGGCCGGGCGGCTGATGGACCTGATGGAGTCGCGGAACATCGTCGGGCCGAGCGAGGGCTCCAAGGCACGTGATGTTCTTGTGAAACCCGATGAGCTGGATGGCGTGCTCGCCGTCATCCGTGGGGAGTCTGAAGGGTAGGCAAGTGGGTCACGCTCGTCGGCTCGCCGCACAAGGTTGTTCGATCGTGACTCACCCGTAAGGGATCATTGAGCAACCGTTTCCCCACGCCGCACGTCAAGTTGAGGGAAACGACAAACACCCGCCCCATCATTCGTCAAGCAGCAACCCCGTCGTCGGGACGTCCGACCATTCGGATGGCGTACAAAGTCTCTCCGCCGGGTTGCCCCACCCTTTTGCACCCCCCCTAGACTGAACCTCCAGCACAGGTGGCTACACGCTCGAAAGGCGCCCCCGTGTCCATCGGCAACTCCCCTGAAGACGAGCGTCCGTTCGAAGACGTTTCCGAGGAAGCCCGCCCCTCCATCGGCCGTGCCCTGCAGCAGGCGCGTATCGCCGCAGGGCTGACCGTCGATGACGTCAGTACCGCCACCCGGGTCCGCATCGCCATCGTGCACGCCATCGAGTCGGACGACTTCGCGCCCTGCGGCGGTGACGTCTACGCGCGCGGGCACATCAGGACCCTGGCCAAGCACGTCCACCTGGATCCGGCCCCCCTCCTCGAGCAGTACGACGCCGAGCGCGGCGGGAGCCCGGCGCCGACGCCGGCGGCGCCGCTGTTCGAGGCCGAGCGCATCCGTCCGGAGCGTCGGGGGCCCAACTGGACCGCGGCGATGGTCGCCGCCATCGTCGCCGTTGTCGGCTTCGTCGGGTTCACCCTGTTCAAGGGCGACACCGAGGACGGCTCCAAGGCGCCGGTCGCGGAGGGTGCCAAGCCCTCCGCCGACAAGACCGCCTCGCCGTCGGCCGACGCCCCCAAGCCCACCGACCCCAAGCCCGACCCCACCGAGAGCGCGATCGCGGCCGCGCCTCGCGACAAGGTCACCGTCCAGGTCAGCGCCGTCGACGGCCGGAGCTGGATCTCCGCCAAGGACCACAACGGACGGCTTCTGTTCGACGGCCTCCTCAAGCAGGGCCAGTCCAAGACCTTCCAGGACAGCTCCAAGGTCAACCTGGTGCTCGGCGACGCGGGCGCCATCCAGCTCTACGTGAACGGCAAGAAGATCGAGGACGACTTCCAGCCCGGCTCCGTGGAGCGCCTGACGTACACGAAGGGCGACCCGCAGGCCGGATAGGCGGCCCCGCAGGGGCGCGGTGCGTACGGGGTTGGCCAAGATCGGCCAACCCCGTCGACGTGGGGTGTCAGTCGGACGAAGTAGTCTTGAGCCCATGCCTGAACGCCGTACCGTCGCACTTGTCACCCTTGGCTGCGCCCGTAACGAGGTGGACTCGGAGGAGCTCGCAGGCCGCTTGGAGGCGGACGGCTGGGAACTCGTCGAGACCGCCGAGGACGCGGACGTCGCCGTCGTGAACACGTGCGGCTTCGTCGACGCCGCCAAGAAGGACTCCGTCGACGCCCTCCTGGAGGCCAACGACCTCAAGGGGCATGGCAGAACCCAGGCCGTCGTGGCGGTGGGCTGCATGGCCGAGCGGTACGGCAAGGAACTCGCCGAGGCACTCCCCGAGGCCGACGGCGTGCTCGGCTTCGACGACTACACGGACATCTCCGACCGGCTGCAGACCATCTTGAACGGCGGCATCCACGCCGCGCACACCCCCCGCGACCGGCGCAAGCTGCTGCCGATCAGCCCTGCCCAGCGGCAGTCGGCGTCCGACGTGGCACTGCCCGGCCACGGCGCCCCCTCGGACCTCCCGGCGGGCCTCGCCCCGGCCTCGGGCCCGCGCGCGCCGCTGCGGCGCCGCCTGGACGGCAGCCCCGTCGCCTCGGTGAAGCTGGCCTCCGGCTGCGACCGGCGCTGCACCTTCTGCGCCATCCCGTCCTTCCGCGGCTCCTTCATCTCCCGCCGTCCCAGCGATGTGCTGAACGAGACGCGCTGGCTGGCCGAGCAGGGCGTCAAGGAGATCATGCTGGTCTCCGAGAACAACACCTCCTACGGCAAGGACCTGGGCGACATCCGGCTGCTGGAGTCGCTGCTGCCGGAGCTCGCGGATGTCGACGGCATCGAGCGGGTGCGCGTCAGCTACCTCCAGCCCGCCGAGATGCGGCCCGGCCTGATCGACGTCCTGACCTCGACTCCCAAGGTCGCGCCCTACTTCGACCTGTCCTTCCAGCACTCCGCGCCGGGCGTGCTGCGCGCGATGCGCCGGTTCGGCGACACCGACCGGTTCCTGGAGCTGCTCGACACCATCCGCAGCAAGGCCCCGGACGCGGGCGTGCGGTCCAACTTCATCGTGGGCTTCCCCGGGGAGAGCGAGGCCGACCTGGCCGAGCTGGAGCGCTTCCTGAACGGGGCACGGCTCGACGCCATCGGCGTCTTCGGGTACTCCGACGAGGAGGGCACCGAGGCCGCGACCTACGACAACAAGCTCGACGAGGACGTCGTCGCCGAGCGGCTGGCCCACATCTCGCAGCTCGCCGAGGAACTCGTCTCGCAGCGGGCCGAGGAGCGCGTCGGCGAGACCGTGCGGGTGCTGGTGGAGTCGGTCGGCGGTGAGGACGGCACCTACGGCCGCGCGGCGCACCAGGCTCCCGAAACGGACGGGCAGGTGCTGCTGACCGGAGTCGTGGCGGGCGCGGCCCTGAGCCCCGGTCGTATGGTCGAGGCGAAGGTGGTCGGTACGGAGGGTGTCGACCTCGTGGCCGAGTCGCCGGCTTTCGCGGGCGCGGGCGCCGACGGCCGGGCCGGCAGTGAGGAGGCTGGCAGATGACCGGAGTACCGGCGTCCGCCGCGGGTGGCTCCGCCCACGCGAACGGCACGGCCGCGCCCTCGAAAGGGCCCTCCTCGCAGCGCGCTTCCCGCCAGGGCCCCGCGCAGGGGGCTGGCTCGTCCGCTTCGGATGCCGGTGGCGTGGGTGTCTCCGGGGCCGGCGCCACCAGCGCCCAGATGGATGCCAGGCCGGCGCGCGGCGGGAAGATCGCGGCCGCGGCGGTGAACCAGGCCAGTGTCTGGAACATCGCCAACCTCCTGACCATGCTCCGGCTGCTGCTCGTCCCTGGCTTCGTCGCGCTGATGCTGGCCGACGGCGGGTACGACCCGGCCTGGCGCTCGCTCGCCTGGGCGGCGTTCGCCATCGCCATGATCACGGACCTCTTCGACGGCCATCTGGCCCGTACCTACAACCTCGTCACCGACTTCGGGAAGATCGCCGACCCCATCGCCGACAAGGCGATCATGGGTGCGGCGCTGATCTGTCTCTCGGCGCTGGGCGATCTGCCGTGGTGGGTGACGGCGGTGATCCTCGGCCGGGAACTGGGGATCACGCTGCTGCGTTTTCTGGTCATTCGCTACGGCGTCATTCCCGCCAGTCGCGGCGGGAAGCTGAAGACACTCACCCAGGGCGTGGCCGTCGGGATGTACGTGCTGGCGCTCACGGGGTGGCTGGCCACCCTGCGGTTCTGGGTGATGGCCGCGGCGGTCGTCCTGACCGTGGCGACCGGACTCGACTATGTGAGACAGGCCATTGTGCTGCGCAGGCAGGGAATCGCCGAGCGCAAGGCCGCGTTGGAGGAGACGGAAGGGTGAGTTCCCCGGCCACCGAAGTGGTGCGACTACTCACGGTGAGGGGCGAGACGATCGCCGTCGCCGAGTCGCTGACGGGTGGCTTGGTCGCGGCGGAGCTGACCGCGGTGCCCGGCGCGTCCAAGGCGTTCCGGGGGTCCGTGACGGCGTACGCGACCGAGCTCAAGCACGAGCTGCTCGGGGTCGATGCCACCCTGCTGGCTCAGCGGGGAGCAGTGGATCCGCAGGTCGCCGCCCAGATGGCAGCCGGTGTGCGGAAGGCGCTGGGCGCCGACTGGGGTCTCGCGACCACCGGTGTCGCCGGTCCGGACCCTCAGGACGGACAGCCCGTCGGGACCGTTTTCGTCGCCGTGGACGGTCCGTTCGCGGTGGGCCCCGGTTCTGCCGGTGGCGGAAAAGTGGAGGCCCTGAGGTTGAACGGCCACCGGGCGGAAATTCGTATGGAGAGTGTACGGAGCGTACTCGCACTGCTTCTGAGGGAGCTTGCGGGCGAACAGACTGGGAATGAGCGGGCACAGGATACGGAACGGAACGGGGGGTTTTGATGTTTGCAGCCCTGAGTGAACACGACATCGCTCCCCGCACGGCCGCAGCGCAAGGCGGTACGGTGGGGCGTGAAGGATGCGGCTACGCGGTCCGAGGAGGGAGCCACCGATGATTCTGCTCCGTCGCCTGCTGGGTGACGTGCTGCGTCGGCAGCGCCAGCGCCAGGGCCGTACTCTGCGCGAAGTCTCCTCGTCCGCCCGAGTCTCACTCGGCTATCTCTCCGAGGTGGAGCGGGGGCAGAAGGAGGCTTCCTCCGAACTGCTCTCCGCCATCTGCGACGCGCTGGACGTACGGATGTCCGAGCTCATGCGGGAAGTGAGCGACGAGCTCGCCCTTGCCGAGCTGGCCCAGTCTGCAGCGGCCACCCCCAGCGAGCCTGTTCGCACGCCGGTTCGCCCGATGCTGGGTTCCGTATCGGTGACCGGTGTGCCACCGGAACGGGTGACCATCAAGGCGCCCGCCGAAGCGGTGGACGTGGTTGCCGCGTGAGCTGAGTCTCGCGTGTGTAGCGCGTGCTCAGTGAACTGCGAGAACGTGTGAGGCCCCGGCCAGGGCCTCTCCGGGAGGTCCGGAGAGTGCGGTCGGGGTTTTCGCGTCTTCGGGACCTCCTCCGGGGTTCTCCCTTCGGGGCTGTTTTGCGTGCGTTTGCCGGTCCGGGGTGGCGCGGTCATCGTGGAGGGACATGACGGGCCAGCCCTACGGAGGTGCGATGTACGTCGTGAAAAGCCCCCTGTCCGACGCCGATCTGAAGACGGTCGCCGAGTCGCTGCAGGGCGCCCTCGTCGATCTGATCGACCTCGCCCTCGTGGCCAAGCAGGTCCACTGGAACGTGGTCGGCCCGCGCTTTCGCAGCGTGCACCTTCAGCTCGACGACGTGGTGACCAGCGCGCGTAAGCACTCCGATACGGTCGCCGAGCGGGCCTCGGCGCTGGGTGTCTCTCCCGACGGGCGCGCTTCCACGGTGGCCGTGGGCAGCGGTATCGCGGCGACGGCCGGCGGCTGGATCAGGGACGCGGAGGCCGTCGGTGTCCTCGTGGACGCGCTGGGAGCCGTGATCGGCCGGATGCGCGAGAGGGTGGCGGCCACCGAGGCGCCGGATCCCGTCTCGCAGGACATCCTGATCGGGATCACGGCTGATCTGGAGAAGCACCACTGGATGTTCCAGGCCGAGAACGGCTGAGCCGGTCCACGTGCGGGTCGCGTCCGGGTCCGGGCGTTCGTGGGCCTGACCTCCCCGTGTCCGAGCGGCCCGGTGGAAGCCCGGGTCGCGCCCACCGGTCGGCCTCGACGAGGCTGCCGCCCTGGATCGAGTGATTCTTCGCCGCGGCCCGTGAGGGCGCGGCCGTTGTGTGGGGCCTTTCGCGCGGATGTTGCCCTGGGGCGGCCTGCGGCGCGGAGATGGCCCCGTTGACCCAAGTGCCTCGTTCTCCGTCGGTGCCGGTGAATGGTGCGCCCCTGTGCCGCTGGTGCGCCCTCCCGTGGCAGGAGGGCACGCCACTAACGTCGTCCCCGGGACGAGGACGGCCTTTCTGGCGCCGAGCTGGAGGTGACGGCCATGGCGGGGCGAATAGTGCGCTGGGGGGCCGCACTGGGACTCGGCGTGGTGTGGTGGTGGGCCGTGCTGCGGCTGGCGACGGCGCCCGACGCGGGGGCGCTGGAGGGGGCGGTCGTGGCCGGGGGGTGGGGGCTGAGCCTGCTGCCGGTGCACTGTGTGCCCAGGGGGCGCGCGGCAGGCTCGCTCGGGTCGGCGGTATGGCGGGCGGTCCGGGGCCCCGCTACCAGGGCATGGCCACGCCCCCGTTCGGACGGAGGATCTGGCCCGTCGTGAAGGCCGAGGCATCCGAGGCCAGGTGGAGGACGGCGTGCGCGACCTCCTCCGCCGTACCCACGCGGCCCAGCGGAGACATCCGGGCCATCACCGACTCCGTGTGCGCCTGGGCCGCGCTGTCGTGGCGTTCGGTCATGGGCGTGCGGATCCAGCCCGGCGCGACCGCGTTCACCCGGATGCCGTACCGGCCCATCTCGGTGGCCAGCGTCTTCGTCAGCTGTACGACGGCTGCCTTTGCCGCGCCGTAGCACAGCAGGCCGGGGCCGCCGGTGTCGACGGCGCCGGAGGCCATGGTGACGATGCTGCCCCGCACATCGGCTTCGAGCATCGCACGGGCGGCCTCCTGGCAGGCGTAGAGGACGCCCTTGAAATTGACGTTCAGCACCCGGTCGAGGTCCTCGTCGAGGGTCTCCAGGACTGGGCTGCTGTGCATGACGCCGGCGATCGCGGCCAGCACGTCCAGCCGGCCGCAGGCTTCGACGGCCTGCCTGACCTGGGCGCGGTCGGTGACATCGAGGTGGTGGGTGTGGGCGGCGCCGCCCTGGCCCTTGATGAGCGTGGCGGTCTCGTGCAGGCCGGGGGCGTCGCGGTCCGCGCAGTGCACGGTGGCGCCCGCCTGGGCGAGGAGGATCGCCGAGGCGCGGCCGATGCCGCCCGCGGCGCCGGTGATGAAGGCGGTGCGTCCGGTGAGGTCGTATGCCTGTACGGCCATGCAGGGACGGTACGAGGATTTCTGACGGGTCGTCAATTGGCTGGGCGGTGCTGGATTTCGCCGGGCGGGGCAGGGCGGGGTTTGCTCCGTCGGCCTCCGCCGGTGCGTGTGGAGCCGGGCGCCGGGGCCGGGCCTGTCTGACAGCGCGGGCACCAGTAGGTGGGACGTTCGCGGGAGCCGTCGCCCTGGTCGGCGACCCGGATGGAGGTGTTGCAGCGCAGGCAGGGGCGAGGTGCGCGGCCGTACACGAACAGGTCCTGGCCGCGGCGTCCCGTCGTGCTGCGGATCGGGCTGTCGCGGTTGGCCTCCAGGAGCTTCTTCGCGAGATCCGGGAGCTTGGCGGTGCGGTCGGCGGGGAGGGCGCCGACCGGGAGCCAGGGGGTGGCCCCCAGCAGGAAGCAGAGCTCGCTCTTGTACACGTTTCCGATGCCGGCCAGGTTGCGCTGGTCCAGGAGAGCCTCGCCGAGGGGGCGCGCGGGGTCGGCGAGGAGATTGGCCAGGGCCTGGCCCGGGTCCCAGTCCGGGCCCAGGAGGTCGGGGCCGAGGTGGCCTACGACCCGGTCCTCGTCGGTGGTGCGGAGGAGTTCGAGGACGGGGAGGCGGTAGCCGACGGCGGTGTGGTCGGGGTTGCCGAGGATGGCACGGATCTGGTGTGCGGGGCCGCCGGTCCAGCGTGCGCCGGCCGCGAACACCCTCCAGGAGCCGTCCATCCTGAGGTGCGAGTGGAGGGTCAGTCCGCCTTCGATGCGGGTGAGGAGGTGTTTGCCGCGGGGTGTGACGTCCAGGACGGTGCGGCCGGTGAGGTCGGCCGTCGCGAATTTCGGGACGCGCAGGTCGGAGCGGGTCAGGATCTTGCCCGCGAGGGCGGTGTGCAGGCGCTTCGCGGATTGCCAGACCGTGTCTCCTTCGGGCATGGGTTCAGGGTGGCATGTTCTGGGGGCGGATTCTCAGGGGGTGGGCTGCGGGGGGCTTCAGGGGGTTCTGCGGATCGCTGGGCAAGCCGCTGTCCGCGATTGCGGGGCCTTTACTGCGCGTCGCCGGGTTCGATCATGCCCGCAGGCGAAGGCCCCGGGGGGTCGCGATGAAGCCCGCCGACTCCAGGAGGGTGCCTACGGGGGACGTGAGGGCGGCGGCGCCGTTGATGCGTTCCACGGTGACCGTGCCCAGTGAACCGGCACGGGCGGCTGCCGCAAGGGCCTCGGCGGCGGCGCCAAGACGCGGGTCGTCGTCAGGAGCGGCGTCCGGGTCGGCGGGCCAGGCCAGCAGGGTCTTGCCGCCGCGCTCCATGTACAGGGCCGCTTCGCCGTCGACCAGGACGATCAGTGAGCCCGCCTTGCGGCCCGGCTTGTGGCCGGCACCGGTCGGGGGTTCGGGCCAGGGCAGGGCCGCCCCGTACGCGTTCGCCGGGTCGGCGGCGGCGAGGACGACGGCCCGGGAGGCGGGGGTGGGGCGGTGACCGCGTGCGGTGCCGTACGGAGCGGGGCCGCCGTTCTGCCACGCGGGTGCCTGCGCGGCGTAGTCACGCGGGGACACGTACTCGCCCGGTGCGGGGTGGGCGAGCGGGGGCTCGCCGTCGGTGTCGGAGTATGCCTCGTCGTCCTGGTAGGCGTGATCGGGGAAGGGGCCCAGGGCGTCGGCGGGGGAGACGTGGCCGTCGGCTGAGCCGGGGGTGCCGCTGCCGAAGGCGGTGGTGCCGTATGTGCCGGTGCCGTGAGGGGAGCCGGCGCCGTTGCCGAAGGCCGGGTCGGGCAGGCTCTCGCCCCGGTCGCGCGCGTTGGACACGGCGCGGAGGCGGTCGACTGCGCCGTCCATCGCGAACTGCGCGGCGCCGAGGCCTTCCACCACGTAGCCGCGGCGGGCCTGGCCGCTCTCCTCGAAGGCGGACAGGACGCGGTACGTCGCAGAGAAGCCGCCCTCGACGCCTTCCGCGGCGACGGCGCCCCGGGTCACCACGCCGTGCCGGTCGAGCAGGGTACGGGCCAGGGCGTGGGCGCGGACGGTGGGGTCGGGATCGTGGGCCGGTAGCAGGGCCCAGCGGCCGGCGACGGTGGGCGGGCCGCTGCGCGACGCCGTACGGGCGGCGGCGGTCAGCGAGCCGTAGCGGCCCCGTGGCACCGTTCGCTTGGCGCGGTGCGCCGTGGAACCGGCGGTGCGGCCCGAGCCGAGCAGGGAGCGCAGCGGGGTGAGGGTGTCGTTGGTCAGCCGGCCGGACCAGGCCAGGTCCCAGAGGGCGTCGGCCAGTTGGGGGTCGCCGGCCTCGGGATGCGTGGTGGCGCGGACCTGGTCGGCGATCTGGCGGAAGAACAGTCCGTAGCCCCCGGAGAGGGCGGCGAGAACGGACTCGTGGAGGGCCGTCAGCTCCAGGGGGTGCGGGGGCGGCAGCAGCAGGGGGGCCGCGTCCGCCATGTACAGGGACACCCAGCCGTCCTTGCCGGGGAGCGCGCCCGCTCCGGCCCACACCACCTCGCCGGCTGCCGTGAGTTCGTCCAGCATGGCCGGGGTGTAGTTGGCGACGCGGGACGGCAGGACGAGCTTCTCCAGGGCGGAGGCGGGCACGGAGGCGCCCTGCAACTGCTCGATGGCACGCACCAGTCCGTCGATGCCCCGCAGTGTGTGCCCCCGGCCGATGTGCTGCCACTGCGGGAGGAACTGGGCCAGGGCGGCCGGCGGCACCGGCTCCAGCTCGTGCCGCAGTGCGGCCAGGGAACGGCGGCGCAGTCTGCGCAGGACCGCCGCGTCGCACCACTCCTGGCCGATGCCGGCCGGGTGGAACTCGCCCTGTACGACCCTGCCCGACCCCGCGAGCCGTTGCAGGGAGCCCTCCGTGACCGCCACGCCCAGGCCGAAGCGGGCGGCGGCCGTGGCCGACGTGAAGGGGCCGTGGGTGCGGGCGAAGCGCGCGAGGAGGTCGCCCAGCGGGTCCTTCACCGGTTCCATGAAGGCTTCCGGGACCCCGACCGGCAGGGCCGTGCCGAGCGCGTCACGCAGGCGGCCCGCGTCCTCGATGGCCGCCCAGTGTTCCGCACCGGCGATACGGACCCGGATCGCGCGGCGGGCCCGGGACAGCTCCTCGGCCCACTGCGGCTCGGCGCCCCGCTCGGCAAGCTCGGCCCCGGTGAGCGGGCCGAGCATCCGGAGCAGGTCGGCGACGCCTTCGGCGTCCTTGACGCGGCGGTCCTCGGTGAGCCACTGAAGCTCCCGCTCCAGTTCGGTCAGCACCTCGGCGTCGAGCAGTTCGCGCAACTCCGCCTGGCCGAGCAGCTCGGCGAGCAGGCGCGAGTCCAGCGACAGCGCTGCGGCGCGGCGCTCGGCGAGCGGCGAGTCCCCCTCGTACAGGAACTGGGCGACGTATCCGAAGAGCAGGGAGCGTGCGAAGGGGGACGGCTCGGGGGTCGTGACCTCGACCAGGCGGACCTTGCGGGACTCCAGGTCGCCCATCAGCTCGACCAGGCCGGGCACGTCGAAGACGTCCTGGAGGCATTCGCGGACCGCCTCCAGGACGATCGGGAACGAGCCGAACTCGCCCGCTACCTGGAGCAGTTGTGAGGCGCGCTGGCGCTGCTGCCACAGGGGGGTGCGCCTGCCCGGGTTGCGGCGGGGCAGCAGCAGCGCGCGGGCGGCGCATTCGCGGAAGCGGGACGCGAACAGGGCAGAGCCGCCGACCTGGTCGGTGACGACCTGGTCGACCTCGCCCTTGTCGAAGACGACGTCCGCGGCGCCGACGGGGGCCTGCTCGGCGTCGTACTCCGTGCCCAGCTTCACCGGTTCCTGGTCCAGCAGATCAAGGCCCATGAGGTCGGCGTCGGGCAGGCGCAGCACGATGCCGTCGTCGGCGTGCATGACCTGGGCGTCCATGCCGTACCGCTCGGAGAGACGGGCGCCGAGCGCGAGTGCCCACGGGGCGTGCACCTGGGCGCCGAACGGCGAGTGGACGACGACGCGCCAGTCGCCGAGCTCGTCGCGGAAGCGTTCGACGACGATGGTGCGGTCGTCGGGGACGTGGCCGCAGGCCTCGCGCTGCTCGTCGAGGTAGGACAGCACGTTGTCGGCGGCCCAGGCGTCGAGGCCCGCGGCGAGCAGGCGCAGGCGGGCGTCCTCCTTGCTCAGGGAGCCGACCTCGCGCAGGAACGCGCCCACCGCGCGGCCCAGTTCGAGCGGTCGGCCGAGCTGGTCGCCCTTCCAGAAAGGGAGGCGGCCGGGGACACCCGGTGCGGGGGAGACCAGGACCCGGTCGCGCGTGATGTCCTCGATGCGCCAGGAGCTGGTGCCGAGGGTGAAGACGTCCCCGACGCGGGACTCGTAGACCATCTCCTCGTCGAGCTCACCGACCCGGCCGCCGCCCTTCTTGGGATCCGCGCCGGCCAGGAAGACGCCGAAGAGGCCGCGGTCGGGGATCGTGCCGCCGGAGGTGACCGCGAGGCGCTGCGCGCCCGGGCGGCCGGTGATCGTGCCCGTGACGCGGTCCCACACCACGCGCGGGCGCAGCTCCGCGAACGCGTCCGACGGGTAGCGGCCGGCCAGCATGTCGAGGACGGCGGTGAAGGCCGACTCGGGGAGCGAGGCGAAGGGGGCGGCGCGGCGCACCAAGGCGAGCAGGTCGTCCACCTGCCAGGTGTCCATCGACGTCATGGCGACGAGCTGCTGGGCCAGGACGTCGAGGGGGTTGGCGGGGACCCTCAGGGACTCGATCGCGCCGGTGCGCATCCGCTCGGTGACCACGGCCGCCTGCACCAGGTCGCCGCGGTACTTCGGGAAGACCACGCCGGTGGAGACCGCGCCGACCTGGTGCCCCGCGCGGCCGACGCGCTGGAGGCCGGAGGCCACGGACGGTGGGGACTCGACCTGGACGACGAGGTCCACGGCGCCCATGTCGATGCCGAGTTCGAGACTGGAGGTGGCGACCACCGCCGGGAGACGGCCTGCCTTGAGGTCCTCCTCGACCAGGGAGCGCTGCTCCTTCGAGACGGAGCCGTGGTGGGCGCGGGCAAGGACGGGCGGGGCGCCCTGGGCGGCGCCGGAGCCGCCCATGAGGTCGGCCGGGGAGTGGTGTTCGTCGAGGGGCTCGCCGGTCGCCCGCTCGTACGCGATCTCGTTGAGGCGGTTGCAGAGGCGCTCCGCCAGGCGGCGGGAGTTGGCGAAGACGATGGTGGAGCGGTGGGACTGGACCAGGTCGGCGATGCGCTCCTCCACGTGCGGCCAGATGGACGGGCGGTCACCGCCCTCGGGGCCGCTGTCGGACGCCGGGGAGCCGCCCAGTTCGCCCATGTCCTCGACCGGCACCACGACCGAGAGGTCGAATTCCTTGCCGGACTTCGGCTGGACGATCTCCACCTTGCGGCGGGGGGAGAGGAACCGGGCGATCTCGTCCACCGGGCGGACGGTGGCGGAGAGGCCGATGCGGCGGGCCGGCCTCGGCAGGAGCTCGTCGAGGCGCTCCAGGGAGAGGGCGAGGTGGGCGCCACGCTTGGTGCCGGCGACGGCGTGCACCTCGTCGAGGATGATCGTCTCGACGCCGGTCAGGGCCTCGCGGGTGGCCGACGTGAGCATCAGGAACAGGGACTCGGGTGTGGTGATCAGGATGTCCGGGGGGCGGGTGGACAGCGCCCGGCGCTCCGCGGCCGGGGTGTCGCCGGAGCGGATACCCACCTTGACGTCGGGTTCGGGCAGGCCCAGGCGGACGGACTCCTGGCGGATGCCGGTGAGGGGGCTGCGGAGGTTGCGCTCGACGTCGACGGCCAGGGCCTTGAGCGGGGAGACGTAGAGGACGCGGCAGCGCTTCCTGGGATCGGCGGGGTGGGGGGCCGAGGTGAGCTGGTCGAGGGCGGCGAGGAAGGCGGCCAGGGTCTTGCCCGAGCCGGTGGGGGCCACGACCAGCACGTCCGAGCCCTCGCCGATGGCCTGCCACGCGCCCGCCTGGGCCGCGGTGGGCGCGGAGAAGGCCCCCGTGAACCAGCCGCGGGTCGCGGGGGAGAAGCCGTCCAGGGCTCGGTGCGTGGAGCTCGCCATGCGTCCATCCTGCACCTCGGCACTGACAATGGGGTTGAGCTGGGGTTTGGGCGGGGGCGGTGCCTGTGGCGGTGCGGGTTGCGCGGGTGCGGGTGGCGTACCGACGTGTCTGTCCCTGTCGACGCGCCGACCGCTGCGGGCGGACAGCCGCCCCCGGCACGTCCCCCCCCGCGCCCAGGCGTGGGCGGGAGGGCCCTCCCGCCGTCACCGGCCGGGTGGCGGAGAATGACGTCATGGGGTCGGGTGAGCGCGCGCGGCACTGGCAGTACTCGGAGCTGCCCGGTGTGGATCTGCTGCGTGCCCGGTACGTGCGGAAGACCTTTGTGCGGCATACGCACGAGCACTTCGTGATCGCCGCCATCGCGGACGGGGTGGAGGTCTTTCACCACGGTGGGGGCGATCAGTACGCGGGGGCCGGGGCGCTGGCGCTGGTCAATCCCGATACGCCGCACACCGGGCGGGCCGGGGTGCCCGAGGGGTGGCGGTACGGGGCTGTCTATCCCTCGCCGGACCTGGTGGCGGAAATCGCTGCCGAGACGACGGTGATCCGGGGCACCCCCGGATTCGTGCGGCCGGTGCTCGAGGATCCGTACGCGGTGGCACTGGTGCATCAGGTCCTGCGTGCCGCGGACGAGGGGAACGCCCTCGCCGCCGACACGCTCCTGCGGGTCGCTGTGACGCGGCTGCTGCGGCTGAACGGCGGCCCGCTGCCGCAGCGGGAGGTGCGGACGGCGGGGGCCCGGACCGCGGCACGCGCGCGGGAGGTGCTGGAAGCGCGGATGGCCGAGCCGCCGGGCCTGGAGAGGCTTGCGGAGGAGCTCGGGACCAGCCCGTTCGCGTTGCTGCGTGCGTTCCGGGAGTCGTACGGGATGCCGCCCCACACCTGGCTGACCGATGCCCGCGTGCGGCGGGCGCGGCGGCTGCTCGACGGCGGGACGGCACCCGCGGAGGCCGCCGCACTGGTGGGGTTCACGGACCAGCCTCACCTGAACCGGCACTTCAGCCGGATCGTCGGGGTGCCACCGGGGGCCTACCAGCGGGAGCGCAAGAACGTACAAGACGCCGCCGGGCGAGTGCGCCTACCGTCGGGCACGTGGCAGATCAGACAGCTCTCGCAGACATACGAACCGATGGACGGCCGGATGCCGCCGTCGTACGGGACGCCCTCGGTGTCGGAGTCGCCGTAGGACTGTCGGGGTTCGCGTTCGGGGTGACCTCGGCGGGAAGTGGGCTCACGCTGTGGCAGACGTGTGCGCTCAGTCTGCTGGTGTTCACCGGCGCCTCCCAGTTCGCGCTGGTGGGGGCGCTCGCCGCGGGCGGCAATCCGTTCACGGCGGCCGCGGGCGCCTTCTTCCTTGGGGTGCGCAACGCCTTCTACGGGCTGCGGCTGTCGCAATTGCTTGCCCTCCCGCGCGCGGTGCGCCCGTTCGCCGCGCAGTGGGTGATCGACGAGACGGCCGCGGTCGCCCTGGCACAGCCCACGCGGCGCAGCGTCCGGATCGGTTTCACGGTGACCGGTCTCAGCCTGTATGTGCTGTGGAACCTGACCACGCTGCTGGGCGCGCTGGGGGCCGAGGCCATCGGCGACACGGCCGCATGGGGACTCGACGCGGCCGGCCCGGCGGTCTTCCTGGCGTTGCTGGCGCCGATGCTGACGAGCGCGACCGAGCGGGTGGTCGCCGGGCTCGCCGTGCTTCTGGGGCTGGGGCTGCTGCCGGTGCTGCCTGCCGGTCTGCCCGTGCTGGTGGCCGCGCTGGCGGCACCGGCCGTGCTGTGGGTGCGGGGACGTCGCGCGGGACGGGAGGAGGTTCGTTGAACGTCTGGATCGCGATCGGTGTCACCGCCGTCAGCTGTTACGCCGTGAAGCTCGCCGGACTGCTGGTGCCGGCCGGCGTGCTGGAGCGCCCCCTCGTCGAACGGCTCGCCGCGCTGCTGCCGGTTGCCCTGCTCGCCGCCCTCACGGCCCAGCAGACATTCGCCGACGGGCGGGCGCTGGTGCTGGACGCGCGGGCCGCGGGGGTCGCCGCGGCCGCCGTGGCGCTGATGCTGCGTGCTCCCTTTCTGCTGGTCGTCGCGGCGGCTGTCGTCGTGACGGCGGGGGTACGGGCGATCGGTGGGTGAGGTGCGGATTCAGCCGATGGGCCGGGCGTAGGACCTGAGGGTGCGCAGGGCCTGGATGGTGACCAGGGGGCGGGCCTCCAGGGCGGGGGCGGGGGCCCAGCGGCGCCAGCGGAGGGGCCAGCCACCGTCCTGCTGCTGTTCGCTCGCGAGGAAGTCGAGGGAGCGTTCCATCTCGTCGTCCGTGAACCACGCCCGCGCGAGGGAGTGCGGCGTCTTGGCGTAGTCGTGCGGGAAATGGTGCTCGCCAGGGGCGTACCCGGGAGCGACGGGGTAGGTGTCCAGCTGCCCGGGATCGAAGGCGGCGAGGCGGTGTTCGCGCACCAGCCGGCCCAGACGGTCGGCGGCCGCCTCCGCGCGCGGGCGGTCGGGCGCGGAGTCCAGGAAGGTCACGGCCGCCTGGATCTCGTAGGGATGGGACCGCTCCAGGGAATCGACGGCCTGCCAGCAGAAGTCGGTGGCCCGGAACAGCCAGGCGTGCCATACCTCGTTGCGGTGCAGGACGCCCACCACCGGCCCGGTGGCGAGGAGTTCGCTCGGCGGGTCGTCGACAACCGGTACGAAAGGGGCCGTCGGATAGCCACGCTGGCTGGGATGGACCGCCGGCAGGGCGCCGTCCGGGGTGGAGACCGACGTCAGATAGCGGCACACCCGCTCCACGCGCTGGCCGCCGCAGCGCCCCACGGCGTCCAGCACGTGCAGGGCGTGCGCGGTGTGCAGTGGCTGGCTGACCGGACCGCGCAGATCGGGTTCCAGAGCGTGGCCGTATCCGCCGTCCTGGTTGCGATAGGCGTCCAGTGCCGTCTCCACCGGGTCGGCGCCGCCGTGGAGGAAGTGGTACGCGAAGAGGCGCTGCTCCAGCACGCGCGCGGTGAGCCAGACGAACTGCTCGGCGCGGAACAGCGGGGAGTGCGCCGGGGGCGTCGGGGGGAGTGGTGAAGCTCCTGTTTCGGCCATGGCTCAGACCGTAGGACGGAAAGCGGTCTCGGCAGGCGCTCCCGGCTCGGGCCCACTCTCAGGGGCGGGATACTGGCGTCATGAGGTTGACGGTCTTCTGGGAGCGGATGGCGGAGCACTTCGGTGCGGGCTACGCCGACACCTTCGCGCGCGATCACGTGATGTCGGAGCTCGGCGAACGCACCGTGTACCAGGCGCTCGACGCCGGCTGGGAGGCCAAGGACGTGTGGCGTGTGGTCTGCGCGGTCATGGACGTGCCGCAGGAAAGGCGCTGAGGTCACGAAGATCGCAGGACGTCACCCGATTGTCGGTGGCGTGGGTGAGACTTGCATCGTGGCAGACGAGACAGGGCAGGCAGCCCCGCACGCAGCTCCCTCCAGCACGGCGCCGCCGCCCCGGCCCGCCGCCGGTGGGCGCATGCCGCGCTGGCTGCCGCGCGCCATGGTCCTGGCGCTCGCCCTGATCGCCGTGTTCCAGCTGGGCAGTTGGGCCTTCCACCAGCTGACCGGCCTGCTGATCAACATCCTGATCGCCTTCTTCCTGGCTCTCGCCATCGAGCCGGCCGTGAGCTGGATGGCCTCGCGCGGAATGCGCCGGGGGCTGGGCACGGGCCTTGTCTTCCTCGCCGTGATGATCTTCTCGGCGGGCTTCGTCACACTGCTCGGCTCCATGCTCGCGGGCCAGATCATCACGATGGTCGAGGGCTTCCCCGGCTACATCGACTCCGTCATCAACTGGATCAACACGCACTTCAAGACCGAGCTGAGACGCGTGGACATCCAGGAGGGCGTGCTCCGCTCCGACTGGCTGCGCAACTACGTGCAGAACAGCGCGACCGGCGTCCTCGACGTGTCCGCGCAGGTGCTCGGGGGCCTGTTCCAGTTGCTGACGATCACCCTGTTCGCGTTCTACTTCGCCGCCGACGGCCCGCGGCTGCGCCGCGCGCTGTGCTCCGTGCTGCCGCCCGCCCGGCAGGCCGAAGTGCTGCGCGCATGGGAGATCGCCGTCAACAAGACCGGTGGCTATCTCTACTCGCGCGGTCTGATGGCGCTCATCTCGGGAGTGGCGCACTTCATTTTGCTGGAGTTCCTGGACGTGCCGTACGCGCCCGTGCTGGCCGCCTGGGTGGGGCTGGTGTCGCAGTTCATCCCCACCATCGGTACGTATCTCGCGGGCGCCCTGCCCATGCTGATCGCCTTCACGGTCGATCCCTGGTACGCGCTGTGGGTACTGATCTTCGTCGTGATCTACCAGCAGTTCGAGAACTACGTGCTGCAGCCCAAGCTGACCTCCAAGACCGTCGACATCCACCCCGCGGTCGCCTTCGGGTCGGTCGTCGCGGGCACCGCCCTGCTCGGCGCGGTCGGTGCGTTGATCGCCATCCCGGCGATCGCGACGCTCCAGGCGTTCCTGGGCGCGTATGTGAAGCGGTACGACGTCACGGACGATCCTCGGGTCCAGGGGCACCGCAGACAGGCACCGGGGACGGGGCTGGTCACGCGCGCCCGGCGAGTGTGGGGGCGGCTGCGGGCGGCGGAGTCCGGGGCGCCGGGGAGCGGTGCAGACTGCCCTTCGGGGGCTTCGGATGGCTCGGGGGCAGGGGCTTCGAGCGAGCCGGACGAGCCGGGGGAAGGCTCCGCGGACGAACGTTCCTGACGGCAGCGCGGCGTGAGTGCGTACGGACGTCCGGCTGACGTCCGAGCAGGCCTGTCCTGACGACCGTCCGCACCGCGCCCCCGGCAACGGCGGCCCCGTGCACAGGGAAGTCGGCGGGTTGCGGGGCCGGGGGGTGGAAGCGGGGGCCGGTGTCAGTGCGCGGTCGTAGTCTCGGAGGTACCGCGTGGTGAGCTTGACACGAAAATCGAACATCCATTCTTATGGAGGCTCCGGTGAGGCTCTCGGCGGGGATCTCCACAGGGATTTGATGGAGAAGTGCCCGAGTTATCCACAGGCTGGACCGGCGTCGGGGCGCATTGTCAGTGGCAGGCGTTAGCGTCTTTGACGTGAAGCGATCGACTCAAGCAAACCGGGTGGAACCCATGGCAGGTACCGACCGCGAGAAGGCACTCGACGCCGCCCTCGCGCAGATTGAACGGCAATTCGGCAAGGGCGCGGTCATGCGCATGGGCGAGCGGGCGAAGGAGCCCATCGAGGTCATCCCGACCGGGTCGACCGCGCTCGACGTGGCCCTCGGCGTCGGCGGTCTGCCGCGCGGCCGTGTCGTGGAGATCTACGGCCCGGAGTCCTCCGGTAAGACGACCCTGACCCTGCACGCGGTGGCGAACGCTCAGAAGGCCGGCGGACAGGTCGCCTTCGTGGACGCGGAGCACGCCCTCGACCCCGAGTACGCGAAGAAGCTCGGCGTCGACATCGACAACCTCATCCTGTCCCAGCCCGACAACGGCGAGCAGGCCCTGGAGATCGTGGACATGCTGGTCCGCTCCGGCGCCCTCGACCTCATCGTCATCGACTCCGTGGCCGCGCTCGTCCCGCGTGCGGAGATCGAGGGAGAGATGGGCGACAGCCACGTGGGTCTGCAGGCCCGCCTGATGAGCCAGGCCCTGCGGAAGATCACCAGCGCGCTCAACCAGTCCAAGACCACCGCGATCTTCATCAACCAGCTCCGCGAGAAGATCGGCGTGATGTTCGGCTCGCCGGAGACCACGACCGGTGGCCGGGCGCTGAAGTTCTACGCTTCGGTGCGCATCGACATCCGCCGCATCGAGACCCTGAAGGACGGCACGGAGGCGGTCGGCAACCGCACCCGTTGCAAGGTCGTCAAGAACAAGGTCGCGCCGCCCTTCAAGCAGGCCGAGTTCGACATCCTCTACGGCCAGGGCATCAGCCGCGAGGGCGGCCTGATCGACATGGGTGTGGAGCACGGCTTCGTCCGCAAGGCCGGCGCCTGGTACACCTACGAAGGCGACCAGCTCGGCCAGGGCAAGGAGAACGCCCGCAACTTCCTCAAGGACAACCCCGACCTGGCCAACGAGATCGAGAAGAAGATCAAGGAGAAGCTGGGCGTAGGGGTGCGTCCGGAGGAGCCCGCGGCGGAGCCGGGCACGGACGCCGCGGTCTCCGCTCCCGCGGACGACCCGGCCAAGGCGGTACCGGCCCCGGCGGCGGCCAAGACCGCGAAGACCAAGGCCGCGGCTGCCAAGAGCTGACCCGTGACACGGCGAACCGACTGGGCCGAGTACGCATACCTCGACACCGGCATCCCGCGGGAGCCGGCCCCGGGGAGCGCGGACGAGGGGGGCTCTGCCGGGACCGAGCGTGGTGAGGACCGCTACGACGGGGGCTTGCACCCCGGTGCGGGCGATGGTGGCGGGCCCCGTGGGGGGCGCGGCGAGGCCGGCGTGCGGCGGGGGCGCGGGCGTCGCCGGCGTGGCTACTCACAGCCGTCCGCTTCGGAGCCGTCCGCCGAGGACGGGGGCACCTCCTCCTTGTCGAGGGCCGAGCAGGAGGAGTCCCCAGGGGACCCGGCTGAGCGGGCACGGGCGATCTGCCTGCGCCTGCTCACCGGGACCCCGCGCACGCGGAAGCAGCTCGCGGACGCCCTTCGCAAGCGGGAGATCCCGGACGACGTCGCCGAGGATGTGCTGTCCCGGTTCGAGGAGGTCGGACTGATCAACGACGGTGCCTTCGCGGACGCCTGGGTGGAGTCCCGGCACCATGGCCGGGGGCTGGCGCGGCGTGCGCTGGCACAGGAGCTGCGGACCAAGGGCGTCGATTCCACACTGATCGAGGAGGCCGTCGCCCAGCTCGACACGGAGCAGGAGGAGGCGACCGCGCGTGAACTCGTCGCCCGGAAGCTGCGCTCCACCCGAGGTCTCGACCGCGACAAGCGGCTCAGGCGGCTGGCGGGGATGCTCGCGCGGAAGGGCTATCCCGAGGGGATGGCCTTGCGGGTGGTCAGGCGGGCTTTGGAGGAAGAGGGGGAAGATACGGAGTTCCTCGGCGAGGAGGGGTTCTAGCCGCGCCGGGTTCCAAGGCGTGCGTCACAGGTTCGCCGTCACGGGCAGCCCCGCACTCCGCCAAGCCTGGAAGCCGCCCGTCACATCGGTCGCCCGGCGCAACCCCAGGCGGTGCAGGGATTCCGCCGCAAGGCTGGACGCGTAACCCTCGTTGCAGATCACCACAACCCGCACGTCATGGCCGACGGCCTCGGGGAGGCGGTGACTGCCGAGGGGGTCGAGGCGCCACTCCAGTTCGTTGCGCTCCACTACCAGGGCGCCGGGGATCAGTCCGTCCCGTTCGCGGAGGGCCTCGTACCGGATGTCCACGAGGAGGGCCTCGCCGGACCGGGCGGCCTCGTACGCCTCTTGCGGGTCGATCCGGACGTACCCCTCGCGAACCCGTTCCAGCAACTCGTCGATGCCCACCGGCGCCTCACGCCTCACGCTCATCGTTCCTCCTCAACCTCCTTGCGCAGCCTGCCTGTCCGGCGGCACCTCCCGTCATGCGCCGCCTCACTGCCAGTCCTCCGGCCGCTCGACCTGCTCCAGCCGCAGCACGTTGTGCGCACGGCTGTACCGGCGGATCCGCGGCAGTGGCGGGTAGTAGGCGTGCACGGAGACGGCGTGCCGGCCGGGGGACTCGTTGAGTACTTCGTGCACATGGTGGTGCCCGAAGGCGCGGCCCCGGCCTGCCGGCAGGCGGCGCTGCCGGTCGACGTCCTCGGTGAGTTCCAGGGTCTTCCAGCCGTCGGTGGGCAGCCTGGCGGCGAGGGAGTTCTCCGTGAGTTCGCCGCGGGCGGTGACAAAGGCGCCGACCGAGTCGGCGTGGTCGTGCCAGCCGGTGCCCGTGCCGGGCGGCCAGCCGATCAGCCAGGCCTCGCTGCCGCCCGGCCCCTCCAGCCGTACCCAGGTGCGGCCCTGCGGGTCGAGCGGCAGGGAGTCGATCAGCGCGGCGTCGGCGGCCGTACGCCGGACGAAGTCGAGCAGATCGGCCTGTGCCGGGGCGGCAGTGGCGGACCCGGAAGCGGAAGGGGACACGGAGGCGTGGGGAGAGACAGACAAGGTGCACCGTCCTGATGAGCGTTCGCGTGAGCGCGCGGCGAGGCGTCAGCGGCGCGCGCGGGTAGAGAAAGGCGAGATCAGCAGGAGGGGCGACACACGCAGCCCGCATAGCGGACGAGGTCCATATGGACCCTCCGCCACAGGCGCACACAGGTGTCGGTCACGATCCGGAGTACACCACGCCGGTACGGACCGGTCAACTCGCCGCCACCCTGCGGACGGTCACAGGGTGGCGGTGAGGACGAGGCGCACCCGGCGCCCCGGAGGACCGACGTCAGCGTGAGCCCGCGGTGGCCTCCGCCGTGGCCTTGGCCGGGCCGCCCAGCGCCGCCTCGGCGGCCGCGTACAGGTCGGCCGGGCGGACGCCGTTGAGGGCAGTGACCAGATGACCGTCGGGACGGATGAGGAGCACGGTGTGGGCGGACGCACCCGGGTAGCGCTCGGCGACGAGCAGCTCGGCCGGGTGCGGCAGCGCCGTGACCGCGGCCGCGAGCCGGGGCATGATCCCGGCGGTCACCCAGTGCTTGCGTTCCCAGACGCCGGTGCCCGGGGCGATCAGTACGACGAGCAGAGCGCCTCGCCCGAGCCGGTCGCGCAGCCGTACGAAGGAACCATCCTCCGCCGTGACGCGCACATCCGTCACCGGTGCACCGGGTTGCGTGTCGACGGGGACCTCCGCCTCGATACGCGGAGCGGCGAGGGGTGAGCCGGCGTAGGTGGACGTCTCGCCCAGCGGTCCGCGCCCCAGGTGCCCGTCGATGAGCAGCGCGTCGTGTCCGCGGCTCGCGCCGGGCACGTAGGAGCGCAGGGCATTGCCTCCGCGGAGCAGCGGCAGCACCTGGTCGGCGGCGCGCAGCCGGGCGGCGACGATCGCGCGGCGCTCGGCCTGATAGCTGTCGAGGAGCGTTTCACGGGGCCCGTGGTGCCAGGCCAGTGCCAGCTTCCAGGCGAGGTTGTCGGCGTCCTTGAGTCCCTCCTCCAGTCCCTGCGTGCCGAGCGCTCCGAGCAGGTGCGCGGCGTCCCCGGCGAGGAAGACGCGGCCCACCCGCCAGCGGCGGGCAAGCCGGTGGTGGACGGTGTGGACGCCGGTGTCGAGGAGTTCGTACGGCGGTGTCGAGCCGCCGGTCCACCCCGCGAGGGTTTCCCGGATGCGGGTGACCAGGAGCTCGGGCGTGACCAGGTCCTTGCCGGGAGGCAGGAGCCAGTCGAGCCGCCAGACGCCATCGGGAAGCGGGCGAGCGGCGATCTCGCCGGCGGAGGGACCCGACGTCCGCCACGGCGGCGTCCGGTGGATCCATGCCTGGCGGGGCCAGGGGAGTTCCGTGCGCAGCGCGGCGACGGCGTATCGTTCCACCGCCGTACGGCCGGGGAAGCGGACGTCCTGGAGCTTGCGGACGGTCGAGCGGGGGCCGTCGCAGCCGACCAGATAACTGCCTCGCCACCACGTGCCGTTGGGACCCCGGGTGTGCGCGGTGACGCCGGAGGGCTCCTGCTCGATGGTGTCGAGCCAGCTGTCCACCGCGACCTTGACGAGGGGCTCGTGGTCGATGGCGGCGCGCAGGGCGTCGGTGAGGACGTGCTGGGCGACGTGCACGGGCGGCTGCTCGGGGGCGGCGCCGGTGGTCACGGCGTAGTCCGAGCCGAGCTGGTGCCCCGGGTCTTCCGGGCGGAGGCGGCCGCGGTCGGCGGAGCCGGGGGCTTTGCCGATGAGGCCGCCGTAGGCGTCGGCGTCGCCGGAGTCCTCGAACGTGATCTCCCGGACCACCTGCCTGCGCCGCATCGACCGCCATCCGGCCCAACGGGTCCCGGCCTCGTCGAGGGGTACCCCGGTCAGCCGTTCCATGAGCGCGGCGGTGTCGTCGCGCAGGACGAGGGTGCGGGCGAGCCGTGGCTCGTCCTTGCCCGGGCCCTCGTCGAGGACGACGGACGGGACTTCCTGACGCGCCAGCGCCAGGGCGAGCGTGAGCCCGACGGGCCCCGCTCCGACGATGATCACCGGATCCACGCGGCGCTCCCTGTCCGCAGCGGTGCCTTCGGAGACGTGTGTGAACAGGAGGTTGGAGCAGGGTGCACGATCACAGAACGTATGCAACCCATTGCCGGTGCTTGCGTCAAGTGACGAGGGGCAGTGGCGATCATGCCACTGCCCCTCAGGCCACGGAAAGCTCTTGACGTGCCCTCAGATGCCGCCTCCAGGGCCGGTGTCGTGGGTCGCCCCGACCTCGGCCGCGTTGAGGTCGTCCACCTTCTCGGCCCCGAGCACCGCTCCGGTGCTCCGCTTGCTGCGCCGCAGGCGGGCCTCCAGCCAGCCGGCGAAGCTGGTCAGGGCGAAGTTCAGGACGATGAAGATGATCGCCACGACGATGAAGCTCGGGATGACGTTGGCGTAGTTGGCCGCGAGCGTGTTGCGAGCGCTGACGAGTTCGCTGAAGTTGAGCAGCGCGCCGCCCAGCGCCGTGTCCTTCACGATGACGACCAGCTGGCTGACGATGGCCGGGAGCATCGCCGTGACGGCCTGCGGCAGCAGGATGGTGGACATCGTCTGGCCCTTGCGCAGACCGATGGCCTGTGCGGCCTCCGTCTGTCCCTTCGGCAGGGAGAGGATGCCGGCCCGGACGACCTCGGCGAGGACCGAGGCGTTGTACAGGACCAGGCCGGTGACGACCGCGTAGAGAGGCCGGTCGTCGCTGGTGATGTCCGTGGAGCGGGCGTAGAACTCGTTGGCGAACAGCATCAGCAGCAGTACCGGGATCGCACGGAAGAACTCGACCACCGCGCCGGCGGGAACCCGGACCCACCGGTGGTCGGACATCCGTGCGATGCCGAATATGGCGCCCAGGGGGAGGGCGATGACCATGGCGAGCGCCGCGGCCTTCAGCGTGTTGGCGAGGCCGGGCAGCAGAAACGTCGTCCACGCCTCGCCCTCGGTGAACGGCTTCCACAGGGCCGACTCCAGCTGGCCCTTGTCGTCCATGACCTGCCAGACCCACCACCCGACCAGAGCGAGCAGGACGACGAAGGTCACCGAGAAGATGATGTTGCGCCGCTTGGCCTTGGGGCCCGGGGCGTCGTAGAGAACGGAAGTCATCGCTTCACCGCCAGTCGCTTGCTCAGCCAGCCGAGGATCAGGCCGGTGGGCAGGGTCAGTACCACGAAACCGAAGGCGAAGACCGCGCCGATGAGCAGGGTTTGAGCCTCGTTCTCGATCATTTCCTTCATCAGCAGAGCTGCTTCCGCCACACCGATCGCGGCCGCCACCGTGGTGTTCTTGGTCAGCGCGATCAGGACGTTGGCCAGCGGGCCGATGACCGAGCGGAACGCCTGCGGCAGCACGACGAGCCGCAGTACCTGGCTGAAGCTCAGTCCGAGGGCACGGGCCGCCTCGGCCTGCCCGACGGGCACGGTGTTGATGCCGGACCGCAGCGCCTCGCAGACGAAGGCGGCGGTGTAGGCGGCGAGGCCCAGGACCGCGAGCCGGAAGCCCTGCAGTTCGAAGTCGTCCGGCGCGCCCATGGTCACCCCGAAGATGTCGGCGAGGCCGAGCGAGGTGAAGACGATGATGACCGTCAGGGGGATGTTCCGGACGATGTTCACATAGGCGGTGCCGAAGCCGCGCATCAGCGGCACCGGGCTGACCCGCATCGCGGCCAGCAAGGTGCCCCAGACCAGCGAGCCGATGCCGGAGAACACGGTGAGCTGCACCGTCACCCAGAAGGCGCCCAACAGGCTCGGGTCGTCATAGTCAGAAAGAAAGTCGAACACGATCTCCCGCGCTTCCGGGTGTGTGACGAACGTGGCGGGCATGGCGCGCCGCCGCCGGGACAGCGGCCGGCGGCGGCGCGCCCGCGAAGCACTCCGCTAGGTGCGGACTCCCGCGTTACTTGACGATCTGGCCGATCTTCGGCGCGGGCTCGTTCTGGTAGTCGGCCGGACCGAAGTTGTCCGTGACGGCCTTCTCCCAGGCCTTCTCACTGACCATCTTCTCCAGCGCTTCGTTGATCTTGTTCACGGTCTCGGTGTCGCCCTTCTTGACGCCGATGCCGTAGTTCTCGTTGCTGAGCTTCAGGCCCGCGAGCTTGAACTGGCCCTTGTACTGGTCCTGCGAGGCGAAACCGGCGAGGATCGAGTCGTCGGTGGTCACCGCGTCCACGGCGCCGCTCTGCAGACCGGCGATGCACTCCGAGTAGGTGCCGTTCTGCTTCAGCTGGGCCTGCGGAGCGATCTCGGCCTTGACGTTCTGCGCGGAGGTGGAGCCGGTCACCGAGCACAGCTTCTTGCCGTTGAGGTCGGTGCCCTCCTTGATGTCGGAGTCCGCCTTGACCAGCAGGTCCTGGTGGGCCAGGAGGTACGGGCCGGCGAAGTCGACCTTCTCCTTTCGCTCGTCGGTGATGGAGTAGGTGGCCGCGATGAACTTCACGTCGCCGCGGGAGAGAGCGTTCTCGCGGTCGGCGCTCTTGGTCTCGACCCACTCGATCTGGTCGGCCTCGTAGCCCAGCTCCTTGGCCACGTAGGTGGCCACGTCCACGTCGAAGCCGGAGAAGGAGCCGCCGGGCTCCTTCAGGCCGAGACCGGGCTGGTCGTACTTGATACCGATCTTGATCTTGTCCTTGTCACCGGAGCCCGAGTCCGAGTCGCCCCCACCACAAGCGGTCGCGGTCAGGGACAGGACAATCGCGGTGGTCGCCGCGGCGGTGACCTTGCGGAGCTTCATGTGAACATCCTTTGCGTGGTGAAGTGGAGGGCCGTCCGGTGCGGGGCGGGAACGCGGCTTGTCGCGAGGCGCGACGAGCGACGGTCAGTGGTGGAGGATCTTCGACAGGAAGTCCTTGGCGCGGTCGCTGCGCGGGTTGCTGAAGAACTGGTCCGGCACGGCCTCTTCGACGATGCGGCCGTCTGCCATGAACACCACGCGGTTCGCAGCGGATCGGGCGAAGCCCATCTCGTGCGTCACGACGATCATGGTCATGCCGTCACGGGCGAGCTGCTGCATGACCTCCAGCACCTCGTTGATCATCTCCGGGTCGAGGGCCGAGGTCGGCTCGTCGAAGAGCATCACCTTCGGGTCCATGGCCAGCGCCCGCGCGATCGCGACGCGCTGCTGCTGGCCACCGGAGAGCTGCGCCGGGTACTTGTCCGCCTGCGAGGCGACGCCGACCCGGTCGAGCAGGGCCCGGGCCTTCGCCTCGGCCTGCTTCTTCTCCGTCTTGCGGACCTTGACCTGGCCCAGCATCACGTTCTCGAGCACGGTCTTGTGCGCGAAGAGATTGAACGACTGGAACACCATGCCGACGTCGGCGCGCAGCCGGGCGAGGGCCTTGCCCTCCGCGGGCAGCGGCTTGCCGTCGATGGTGATCGAGCCGGAGTCGACCGTCTCCAGCCGGTTGATGGTGCGGCACAAGGTGGACTTTCCGGACCCGGAGGGTCCGATGACCACGACGACCTCACCGCGGGCGATGGTCAGATCGATGTCCTGGAGTACGTGCAACGCGCCAAAGTGCTTGTTGACGCTCTTCAGGACGACCAGTTCGCCGGTCGCGGCCACATCTTCCTTGGCCACCGATACTTCGGTCATCGCTCTCGGGCTCCGTCCTCCTCGGTTTCGGAGGACAGTAGCCACCCTATGCGACCTGCGTCATTACATCTGAGGCGAATTTGAGTATCACGATCCGGTAGCAGCCGGACACGGGTGGTAAGACGGAGGGCCGGGCGCGTATCGGCCGGATAACGGAAGGCCCGCGCGACCGGAACCCTCTTGACGCCGTCCTCATCCATCAGCGTGACTGCCCTGGTGCACGCGCGCGCGTGCACACCTTTGTGTACCCGCCGAGTCCGTACCGCCGATGAACCGAAGGAGGCCGGGATGAGACTGCTCCTCGTCGAGGACGACAACCATGTCGCCGCCGCTCTGTCCGCGGTCCTCGCGCGGCACGGGTTCGACGTCACGCACGCCCGCAGCGGCGAGGAGGCCCTTCAGGCGCTCGTCCCGGAGGGCGCCGGCTTCGGTGTCGTCCTGCTCGACCTCGGCCTGCCCGACCAGGACGGCTACGAGGTGTGCAGCAAGATCCGCAAACGCACCAGCACCCCGGTGATCATGGTCACCGCGCGTTCCGACGTGCGCTCCCGGATACACGGCCTCAACCTCGGCGCCGACGACTACGTCGTGAAGCCCTACGACACGGGGGAGCTGCTCGCCCGGATCCACGCCGTCAGCCGGCGCACCGCCCACGAGGATCCCGCCTCGGGCGGTGAGACCGCGCTGCTCCTGGGCGCCGTACGCATCGAACTGCACACCCGTCAGGTCACCGTGGACGGAGCGGTCGTCCAGCTGACCCGCAAGGAGTTCGATCTGCTCGCCCTGCTGGCGCAGCGTCCCGGCGTGGTGTTCCGGCGGGAGCAGATCATCAGTGAGGTGTGGCGCACCAGCTGGGAGGGGACCGGCCGCACCCTGGAGGTGCATGTCGCGTCGCTGCGCGCCAAGCTGCGCATGCCCGCCCTGATCGAGACCGTACGCGGCGTCGGCTACCGGCTCGTCGCCCCGGCCACGTAGCGGGGCAGGGTGCGCACTCGTCTGCTGCCGCTGCTGATCGTCCTGATGGCGGCCGTACTGCTGGCGCTCGGCGTCCCGCTCGCCGTCAGCGTGGCCGCGGCACAGCAGCAGAAGGTGGTCGTCGACCGGATCGACGACACGGCGTTCTTCGCGGCCCTCGCCCAGTTCGTCAACGCCCCGCCCGAGCCCCCGGGCAGGCGCCTGGAGACGCTGAGCCGCGAACTCGACAGCTACTACGAGGTCTACGGCATCCGCGTCGGTGTCTTCTACGCCGATGACACCCCCATGGCTCACGCGCCGGCGGAATGGCGCCTCCCCCGTGAGGGCGAGGTGCGCGACGCCTTCGACGAGGCGCTGCTCAGCCGCCGCAGCGACGATCCCCGGCAGGTGTGGCCCTGGCAGGACGGCCGGCTCGTGGTGGCCTCGCCGGTCATCCGGGACGGCGACGTGGTCGCGGCCGTGGTCACGGACTCGCCCACCGGTCAGATGCGTTCGAAGATCCTTTACGGCTGGCTGGTCATCGCCGCCGGGGAGACGGCCGCCATGCTGCTGGCCGTCGGGGCCGCGCTGCGGCTGACCGGCTGGGTGCTCAGACCCGTACGCGTCCTGGACGCCACCACGCACGAGATCGCCACCGGGCGCCTGAAGTCCCGGGTCGCGGTGGCCAGCGGGCCGCCGGAACTACGTCGCCTCGCCCGGTCGTTCAACGAGATGGTGGACAACGTCGAGGACGTCCTGGAGCAGCAGCGCGCCTTCGTCGCCGACGCCTCGCACCAGTTGCGCAACCCGCTCGCCGCACTGCTGCTGCGCATCGAGCTGCTCGCCCTCGAACTGCCCGAGGGCAACGAGGAGATCGCCTCGGTCCAGGCCGAGGGCAAGCGCCTGGCGCGAGTCCTGGACGACCTGCTCGACCTGGCGCTCGCCGAGCACGCCGAGGCCGACCTGGGGCTGACCGACATCGGTGCGCTGGCCGCCGAGCGGGTCGCGGCCTGGGCGCCGACGGCCGGGGCGAAGGGCGTACGGCTGGTGGGGGACTGCCCGGCGACCACGGCGTGGGCCGACCCGGTGACGCTGTCCAGCGCGCTGGACGCGGTGATCGACAACGCGGTGAAGTTCACGCCCGAGGGCGAGTGCGTCGAGGTCACCGTCGCCTCCAACGGGGACACCTCGACGGTCGTGGTCGCCGACAGGGGGCCCGGTCTGACCGACGAGGAACTCACCCGCGTCGGCGACCGCTTCTGGCGCAGCGGACGGCATCAGAACGTGAAGGGCTCCGGGCTGGGCCTGTCCATCACGCGCGCGTTGCTCGCGGCGGCCGGCGGCTCCATCGCCTTCGAGCGGCACGAACCGCACGGGCTGAAGGTGACGCTGGCCGTGCCCCGGAACTCCCCTACGGCTTGACCGAGCGGTAGTAGCGCCGGGCGCCGTCGTGCAGCGGCAGCGGGTCCGTGTAGATGGCCGTGCGCAGATCGACCAGCTGCGCGGAGTGGACGTGCGCGCCGATGCCGTCGCGGCTCTTGATCACCGTGCGGGTCACCCACTCGGTGAGTTCGGGGTCCATGTCCTTGCGGGTGATCAGTACGTTCGACACCGCCATCGTGGGCACGGTGGCACCGCCCCGGGCACCGTACGCCGACTTGGGCAGGCTGGTCGCGCGGTAGTGGTGGGTGGCCGGACCCTGGCGGTGCAGCTCGGTGACGAAGTCGGCGTCGATCGGCACGAACCGGAACTCGAACTTCTTGGCCAGCCCCAGCAGCCCGTCCGTCGGCAGCCCGCCGGACCAGAAGAACGCCTCGATCTCGCCCCGCCGCAGCCGGGCCGGGCCGGTGTCTATGCCGTCGGACATCGGCGTGATGTCCTGCTGCGCGTCGATGCCGGCCGCCTTCAGCACCCGGGTGGCGATCAGCCGTACGCCCGAGTGCGGCAGCCCAATGGCGACCCGCCTGCCGCGCAGGTCCTCGACGGAGTCGATGTCCGAGTCGCGCGGGACGACGAGATGCACGTAGTCGTCGTACAACCGGGCCACCCCACGCAGCTGGTCCGCGCCCGGCCCCTCGTTCAGCTCGTACGTCTCCACCGCGTCGGCGGCGGCGATGGTGAAGTCCGCCTCGCCGGTCGCCACGCGTGCGACGTTCTCCTGCGAGCCGTCGCTCGTCATCAGCCGCACCTCGAGGTCCGGCATGTCCCTCGACAGCTCGCTGCGCAGCAGGGTGCCGTACTTCTGGTACACACCGCGCGGCGTGCCGGTGCTGAAGGTGATCGACCCCCTCGGCGGCTCCTCGCCCAGCGGCAGCAGCCACCACAGCAGCAGGCCGAGGGCGACGACGCCGGCGGCCGCGCCCTGCAGGGCCCTGCGGGTGCCGATACGGGGGAACGCTCTGGACATGCGCGCGATCCTGCCAGCACGCAAGGCTGCTGACCAGGACGGGAATCACAGAAGCTGTCAGTGGGGCCCGATAGTGTTTCGGGCATGAGTTCCTCGCCCGCCGACCTGGTCCGTGAATTCCATCTCGCCTTCGGTCTCGACGCCCGCAGCGTCCCCACGGAGGTCTCGCCCGAGCTGGCCGGACACAGGGGCGAGCTGCTCGCGGAAGAGGCCGCGGAGGTCGCCGAGGTATCGGTGACCGGCCCCCTCGACAGGCTCGCGCACGAACTGGCAGACGTCGTCTACGTGGCGTACGGCACGGCTCTGGTGCACGGCATCGATCTCGACGCGGTCATAGCCGAGATCCACCGCTCGAACATGACCAAGCTGGGCCCCGGCGGCCAGGTCGCGCGCCGTGCCGACGGCAAGGTGCTCAAGGGGGAGCACTACGAGGCTCCGGACGTGTCGGCGGTGCTGCGCCGGCAGGGGTGGCGTCCGGAGGGGGAGTGAGGCGGGGGCGTACAGCGGGCCGGGCATGGTGACGGCCGTGGTGTGGCGGCTCGGGTCCGGGCGGGGCGGTCCGCTTGCCGCGTGTTCACGCGCGCCCGGCCGACGGGGCTGGCGCAGTGTCAGGTCGCCGCCTGCGAGCCTCCCTTCATAGTGGGGGGAACCCGGGGGCGAGGGTGCCGCGCGGTGCAGGGGGGCGTCGGTGAGGAGCGCCCAGTGCGGGCGGGTCTCCCTGTGGGAGCCGGCCGCGGTGGCGCCCAGGCGCCGTCGAAGCGCCAGGCCCGTCCCGCGGCGTCCGCGACCTCGTCGCCCGGTTCCAGGAACGCGCAGGGCCTGAACAGCAGGTCGAAGGTGAACGGTGTCCCGTCGCCCGGGGTGAATCCCGTAGTCCGTGTCGTCGAGATGGCTGTCCGCCGGGACGCGGTACGAGAGGTACGACAGTCCCCGGGGCAGCACGCGGACGGCCAGGCGCGGGCGGGGCAGCCATCCGGTCTCCAGCGGGGGATCGAACCGGTCGACGGCCGTGACGTGGACCACCGTCCGTGGCACTCCCACCCGGCAGACGCCGCCGGGCCGCAGCTGCCCGGGCGCCGGGTCGGTGCGGAACGACTCCGTCTCGTGCCAGAACAGGGTGGCCGCGTCGATCCCGAGCGCCACCACCCCGTTCCAGCACAGGAACCGGCTGTCGCGGTCAGCCCTCGCGTCCGTCATGCGCTGAAGGCCACGGCCGCCTGCCCGGCGCGCACCTCAGTCCCCGACCGGCGCCTCCTCCCGGGCGTCCTCCGCCCGCCGTACCGGCCCGGACGGGCTCTTCGTGCGGCGTCGCGCCCAGCGCAACGCGAGGGGCTCGGTGTAACGGGCCGTGAGGGGGCCGAGGATGACCAGGATCAGGACGTACGCGGTGGCCAGGGGACCCAGCGACGGCTCGATGCCGGCCGTCACCGCGAGGCCTGCGATCACGATCGAGAACTCGCCGCGGGCCACCAGCGCGCCGCCCGTCCGCCAGCGGCCCTTGACGGAGATTCCGGCGCGCCGGGCCGCCCAGTAGCCGGTGGCGATCTTGGTGACGGCGGTGACGGCGGCCAGGGCGAGGGCGGGCAGCAGAACGGGCGGGATGCTCGCCGGGTCGGTGTGCAGGCCGAAGAAGACGAAGAACACCGCGGCGAACAGGTCACGCAACGGGCTGAGCAGGGTGTGCGCGCCCTCCGCGACCTCCCCGGACAGCGCGATGCCCACCAGGAACGCGCCCACCGCCGCCGACACCTGAAGCTGCTGGGCGATGCCCGCGACCAGGATCGTCAGCCCCAGGACGACCAGCAGCAGCTTCTCCGGGTCGTCGCTGGAGACGAACCGCGAGATGACGCGGCCGTAGCGCACCGCCGCGAACAGGACCAGCCCCGCCACGCCCAGCGCGATTCCCAGCGTCACGCTGCCGGCCGCCAGTCCGACCCCGGCGAGCAGCGCCGTGATGATGGGCAGGTACACGGCCATCGCGAGGTCCTCCAGGACCAGCACACTGAGGATGACCGGCGTCTCGCGGTTGCCGATCCGGCCCAGCTCGCCGAGCACCTTGGCGATCACACCGGAGGACGAGATCCAGGTGACGCCCGCCAGGACCACGGCGGCCACCGGGCCCCAGCCGAGAAGCAGCGCGGCCGCCGCGCCCGGCAGGGCGTTGAGGGCGAAGTCGACCAGGCCCGCCGGGTAGTGGGACTTGAGGTTGGTGACGAGGTCGCTGGCCGTGTACTCCAGGCCGAGCATGAGCAGCAGCAGGATGACGCCGATCTCGGCGCCGATGGCGATGAACTCCTCGCTCGCACCGAGCGGCAGCAGCCCGCCCTCGCCGAAGGCCAGCCCGGCGAGGAGATAGAGCGGGATGGGGGAGAAACCCAGCCGGCCGGCCATCCGGCCGAGCAGGCCCAGGCCTAGCAGAATCGAACCGAACTCGATCAACAGGACCGCAGAGTGCACCCGTTCACTCCCGCCCGAGTATCGCCGCGGCGGCGTCGACGCCCTCGCGGGTGCCGATGACGATCAGCGTGTCGCCGCCCGCGAGGCGGAAGTCCGGTGCCGGAGACGGGATCGCCCCGGCCCGCCGCAGCACGGCCACGACGGACGCGCCGGTCTCGGTCCGCAACCGGGTGTCGCCGAGGACCCGTCCGTTCCAGTACGAGGTCGCGCCCACCTCGATCCGCTCCGCCACCAGGCCCAGGTCCGTGGTCGACAGCAGATTGTTGCTGTGGTGCGAGGGCTGGAGCGCGTCGATGAGCGCGGCGGTCTCGGCGGTGGTCAGGTGCAGCGACTGGGCGCAGGAGTCGGGGTCGTCGGTCCGGTAGACGTTGACCGTCCGGGTGCCGTCCCGGTGGGCCACCACCGACAGATGGCGGTGTTCCCGGGTGACGAGGTCGTACTGGACCCCGATGCCTGGCAGCGGCGTCGCCCTCAGTCGTGGAGCGGACACGTTTCTTCCCCTTGCTCGTCGTTTCGCTGAGCGCCTTGGCGGGGGGCCGGGAGTCGTCCCGGCGGCCCGCGGCCCCGCCATGCTGCCATCCGCCCGTACGGTGGCGACATGGGTGTCAGCACGGATGGACGCGGGTCGCGGGGAGCGCAGAGGCTGGTCAGGGCTGTGCCGTCGGCCAGGACGGGGAAAGAGGCCGGCACAGGCGTGTCGCTGTTCTGGCGGATCTTCTCCCTGAACGCCCTCGGCCTGCTCGTGGCCACCGCCCTGCTGCTCGGTCCGGTCACGGTGTCGACCCCGGTGCTGCCGGGCGAGGCGCTGGTCGTCGTCTGCGGACTCGCGGCACTGCTCGCGGTCAACGCGGCCGTCCTGCGCGTCGGTCTGGCGCCGCTGGGCCGTCTCGGCCGGGCCATGGCCACCGCCGATCTGCTGCGGCCGGGCGCCCGCGCCGAGGTCGCCGGGCCGGTGGAGACGGCGGCGCTCATCAGGACGTACAACACGATGCTGGACCGGCTGGAGTCGGAACGCGCCGCCAGTGCGGCACGAGCACTCTCCGCCCAGGAGCGGGAACGCCACCGGATCGCGCGCGAACTCCACGACGAGGTCGGGCAGACCCTCACCGCGGTGCTGCTCCAGCTCAAGCGGGTCGCCGACCGGGCGCCGGAGGAGCTGCGGGAGGAGGTCGGCCAGGCGCAGGACGCGACCCGGGCCGGCCTGGACGAGATCCGGCGTATCGCGCGCCGGCTGCGGCCGGGGGTGCTGGAGGAGCTTGGGCTGTCCAGCGCGCTGCGGGCGCTGGGCGCCGAGTTCACCGCGCACGGGCTGACGGTGCGGCACGACGTGCGTGGTGAGCTGCCTCCACTCGACGAGGAGACCGAACTGGTGGTGTACCGCGTTGCCCAGGAAGGGCTCACCAACACCGCGCGGCACTCAGATGCCGACCGTGCGGAACTCCGGTTCGGGCCGGTCGCCGAGGGCGTCGAGCTGATCGTCCGGGACAATGGCAAGGGCCTCGGCGAGGCGGCGGAAGGGGCCGGAATCGGCGGGATGCGCGAACGGGCACTGCTGGTCGGGGCAGCGCTGACACTGGGGCCGGGACCCGAACGGGGCACGGAGATACGGCTCCGGATACCGGCCGGCGGCGAGGTCCGGTGATGCCGGCGCGGACGCGCGTGGACACGGGGCGGTGATGCGGACGGCGGCCGGGGCGCACGCCTGCCCGCGTGGGGACGGGGAAGCCGCAGGTGGGCGTTCTACGGTGTGCGGATGCGAACGGTGCCCAGGTGGGCCTTGGCCTCGTCGGGATGCGCGCCTGTCCTGCTGATCTCGGGCTGGACGATCGCGGCACGCCTGGAAGGCCCCGCCTACGACCCCTTCACTCAGACGATCAGCGTCCTGGCGGCCTACGGGGCCGCGGGGTCCTGGGTGATGACCGGAGCGATGCTCGCCCTGGGCACCTGCCACCTGCTGACCGCCTGGGCACTGCGCGTGGCCGCGCCCGCCGGACGGGTGGCGCTGGCCGCCGGTGGCGCGGCGGCGGTGCTGGTGGCAGTGCTTCCGGCCCCGAGCAGCGGGGGTTCGCTGCGCCACGGGTCCGTCGCCGCGGTCGCCTTCACGCTCCTCGCGGTATGGCCGGTCCTGGCCGCCGGACGCGGCGGTGCCACACCCTGGGCACTGCGTCCGGGACCCTGCGCCGCGGCGACCGCCGCGATGTGCGCCGGGGCTGCCTGGTTCCTGATGGAGACGGGCCACCAGGGACCGGCGGGCGCCGTCGAACGCCTGGTGACGACGCTTCAGTCCGTGTGGCCTTTCGTGGTCGTCGTCTCGTGCGTCCGCACCCCGGCCCCCGGCGACGGGCGTACGCCGTGAGGCCGGACCACTCCAGGGCATCACCCTCGGCCCCCACGGAGCGCGCCGTGGGTGGCGCTCCGTGGGAGAGCGGCACGCTCGCCCGGGTGGCCCCTCGACGGGCGTCTTCCGGGACTGGGGACGGGCCCCTGCCGGGGGATCTGCCGGAGCTGCGGGCGGGCCTCCTCCGAGACTGGGACGGGCCCCTTCCGGGACCGAGACAGGCCCCTTCCGGGACCGCCTACCCTTGACGCATGACCAGCAGCAGCGACCGGAGCCCGGCAGTGGACGTCCAAGCACCCAAGAGCTACGAGATCCGCACCTATGGGTGCCAGATGAACGTCCACGACTCCGAGCGATTGGCCGGGCTGCTGGAGGACGCCGGCTACGTCCGCGCACCGGAAGGGGCCGACGGCGAGGCGGACGTCGTCGTCTTCAACACCTGCGCGGTACGGGAGAACGCCGACAACCGCCTCTACGGCAACCTCGGTCACCTCGCGCCGAAGAAGGCCCAGCGGCCCGGCATGCAGATCGCGGTGGGCGGCTGCCTCGCGCAGAAGGACCGCGACACCATCGTGAAGCGGGCACCCTGGGTGGACGTCGTCTTCGGCACGCACAACATCGGCAAGCTGCCCGTCCTGCTGGAACGCGCGCGTGTGCAGGAAGAGGCCCAGGTCGAGATCGCCGAGTCGCTGGAGGCGTTCCCCTCGACGCTGCCGACGCGCCGCGAGAGCGCCTACGCGGCGTGGGTGTCGATCTCCGTCGGCTGCAACAACACCTGCACCTTCTGCATCGTCCCGGCGCTGCGCGGCAAGGAGAAGGACCGCCGCCCCGGCGACATCCTCGCCGAGGTCGAGGCCCTGGTCGCCGAGGGCGTCTCCGAGATCACCCTGCTCGGCCAGAACGTCAACGCGTACGGCTCCGACATCGGCGACCGCGAGGCCTTCAGCAAGCTGCTGCGGGCCTGCGGCACGATCGACGGCCTGGAGCGCGTCCGCTTCACCTCGCCGCACCCGCGCGACTTCACCGACGACGTCATCGCCGCCATGGCCGAGACGCCCAACGTGATGCCGCAGCTGCACATGCCACTCCAGTCCGGCTCGGACCCGGTCCTGAAGGCGATGCGCCGCTCGTACCGCCAGGATCGCTACCTGGGCATCATCGAGAACGTCCGCGCCGCCATCCCGCACGCCGCGATCACCACCGACATCATCGTGGGCTTCCCCGGCGAGACCGAGGAGGACTTCGAGCAGACCCTGCACGTGGTGCGCGAGGCCCGGTTCGCGCAGGCGTTCACGTTCCAGTACTCCAAGCGGCCCGGCACCCCGGCCGCCGAGATGGACGGGCAGATCCCCAAGGAGGTCGTCCAGGCCCGCTACGAGCGTCTGGTCGCTCTCCAGGAGGAGATCTCCTGGGACGAGAACAAGAAGCAGGTCGGTCGCACCCTGGAGCTGATGGTCGCCGAGGGCGAGGGGCGCAAGGACGGCGCCACCCACCGCCTCTCCGGCCGCGCCCCCGACAACCGCCTGGTCCACTTCACCAAGCCGGAGCAGGAGGTGCGCCCCGGGGACGTGGTCACGGTCGAGGTGACGTACGCCGCTCCGCACCACCTTCTCGCCGAGGGCCCCGTCCTCGCGGTCCGCCGCACGCGCGCGGGTGACGCCTGGGAGAAGCGCAACGCCGCGGCGGCCGCCAAGCCGGCGGGCGTGCTGCTCGGTCTGCCGAAGGTGGGCGTCCCGGAGCCCATGCCGGTGGCTTCGGGCAGCGGCTGCGGCTGCGACTGACACCGGGGCGCCGTCCGGGGGGACTGCGGGGTTACGCTGCCGATCATGCTTGTCGCCGCCGCAGTCTGCCCGTGCCCACCGCTGCTCGTTCCCGAGGTCGCCGCGGGTGCCGCTCCCGAGCTGGACGCCGCCCGTGCCGCGTGCACGGATGCCCTCGGTGTGCTCGCCGCCGCCCGGCCGGACAGGCTGATCGTCGTCGGGCCCACCCGGCAGGGCGAGACCGACTCCTACCCGCAGGGCACGCCCGGATCATTCCGCGGCTTCGGCGTCGACGTGGGCGTACGACTTGGCCGGGAGAAGGCGGGTGACGTGCCGGGGGCGGCGGAGGTGACGGAGGCGGCCGTCGCAGCAGACACATCCGACGCGTCCGACGCGGCCGTGCGACCGGCCTTGCCGCCCTCGCTCGCGGTCGCCGCGTGGCTGCTGGAGCGGACCGGTTGGTCGGACGCACCGATCGAGGGGTTCGCCGTGGGGGAACCTCTCGCGCCCGAGCGGTGTATTGAGATCGGCAGGGACATCGCGGCCCGGGCCGAGCGGGTGGCGCTGCTGGTGATGGGCGACGCCAGCGCGTGCCGCACGCTCAAGGCGCCGGGCTACCTCGACGAGCGCGCGGAGCCGTTCGACGCGGCGGTCGGGCGTGCGCTGGGTTCGGCCGACCTCGCGGCCCTGGAGGCGCTGGACCTGGAGCTGGCGCGGCAGCTCATGGTCTCGGGCCGGGCGCCGTGGCAGGTGCTCGCGGGCGCGGCCGCCGGCGCCGGTCTGGGCGCCGAGCTGCTGTACGAGGACGCGCCGTACGGGGTCGGGTACGTGGTGGCGTCCTGGTCGTAGGGGCGGGAGCTGGGGGGACGAAGCAGGAAACGGCGGACGGCCGGGAGCGTCGTGCTCCGCGGCCGCCCGTCATGCCGTATGTCCTGGTCCGCCCTTCTCGGCGGCTCCGGAGTCAGCTGTGCTGTCGGCTGTTCAGGAGGTCGGCGGCGGGCCGCTCGGCGGCGTGGTGGTGCCGCCTCCCGCGCCCCCGTCGTGCTTGTGCGCGAGCCGGTCCATGGCGCCCTTGGCCTTGTCGGTGCCCGTATGGATCTTGTCGCTGTACTTGCCCTTGGTCCGCTCGTCGACGGCCTTCGCGGCCTTGTCGATGCCGTGCTGGATCTTGCCCCCGTGCTGCTGCGCGAGGTCGGAGACCTTGCCCTTGGCCGGGCCCAGCTTGGCCTTCAGATTGTCGAAAAGACCCATGGGTTCACCTTCCCTCGCGGGCTGTCACGTCCGGGCGCTCTCGTCGGCCTCGCTGTCGGCCGCCTTGTCGGGCGACTGCTGCTGCGGGATCTCCACCGCCTCCGAAGCCTCGCCCTCGTCACTCTTTGCCGCCGCGGCCGGTTCCGTCGCGGCGACGGCACCGGTCTCGCCGGAGCCCTTGGCCTCCGCAGCCTCTTCCGCCGCGGACCCGGCAGACGGCTGGTCGGCACGCGCCTCGGCGGTCGACGTCTCCTCCGTGGTCTTCGACCTGCGGAAAAGTCGCGCAAAAACGCCCATATCAACTCCATACGTTACTCGCGCGGGCGAAATCCCGCGTCGCCTTGGGGTCCCCCTGCCCGGGCGACGCCGAGGAGGCCGGGAAGCGTCCGTGTATCGCCCGGGTCGCCGCCTCTGTGAACCGGCGGCGTGAACCCCGCAACGGGCAACGACTCCAGGTTGCCCCCGTCACGTAACTCGTTCGGGGGCGGGGTGGGAGGTTTGCGAGACTGTTGCGGTGAGCAGCGCACTTCCCGCCCCCCGAGTCATCGCCGTTGTCGGACCGACAGCGGCCGGAAAGTCCGATCTGGGTGTTCACCTGGCCCAGCAGCTCGGTGGGGAGGTCGTCAACGCCGACTCCATGCAGCTCTACCAGGGGATGGACATCGGCACCGCCAAGCTGACGCCCGAGGAGCGCGGCGGCGTCCCGCACCACCTCCTGGACGTCTGGGACGTCACGGTCACGGCCTCCGTCGCCGAGTACCAGCGGCTCGCCCGGGAGCGCATCGACGCCCTGCTCGCCGACGGGCGCTGGCCGGTCCTGGTCGGCGGGTCCGGCCTGTACATCCGTGGCGCCGTCGACAACCTGGAGTTCCCCGGCACCGACCCCGAGGTCAGGGCCCGCCTGGAGGATGAGCTCGCGCTGCGCGGCCCCGGCGCGCTGCACGCACGCCTCGCCGCCGCCGATCCCGAAGCGGGGCGGGCGATCCTGCCCAGCAACGGCCGCCGTATCGTGCGGGCGCTGGAAGTGATCGAGATCACCGGGATGCCTTTCACGGCCAACCTCCCGGGTCACGACTCGGTGTACGACACCGTGCAGATCGGCGTCGATGTGGAGCGTCCCGAGCTGGACGAGCGCATCGCGCTCCGGGTCGACCGGATGTGGGAGACCGGGCTCGTCGAGGAAGTGCGCGCACTGGAGGCGCGGGGGTTGCGCCAGGGGCGTACGGCGTCGCGTGCACTCGGCTACCAGCAGGTGCTCGCGGCGCTTGCCGGTGAGTGCACGATGGAGGAGGCCCGGGCCGAGACCGTCCGGGCCACCAAACGCTTCGCGCGCCGTCAGGATTCATGGTTCAGGCGCGACCCCCGGGTGCATTGGCTGAGTGGAGCCGCGTCGGAGCGCGGGGAACTTCCGCGGCGTGCCCTGGCGTTGCTCGAACGACCGGTTACAGCCTGATCACGTGATGGCATCGGGACGCTCCGGCCGTCATCCGGGCATCCGGTGCCATGCCATCATCGAGCTTCGATCGACCAAGTGGAGTCCTAGTTGGGAGGGCGCGTGGCGATGGAGGCCGGCCCTCGCAACACGGCACCAGGCACCGAGTACACCGCCACCGGCAGTGGTGCACCGGAGCGGGGTGGCGACGGTCCTCGAGGCGCCGAGGTGGAGGGGCCCGGCGCGGCCGGAGGTGCCCGCTTCGGTACCGACGGTGCGGGTCTCGCCGGCGACGGTGCCGGTCCCGGTGCCGACGTGGACGGGCGTGTCAGCCCCGACGGTGAAGGTCATCCGAGCGTCGACGGTGAAGGTCATCCGAGCCCCGATGGTGCTGGTCCTCCGAGCCGCGAGGGTGAGGCTCCGCTCAGCCTCGACGGGGAAGGTCCTCTCGGCGCCGACGGGCTCGACGAGGTGCCGGGCGGTGTGACCGACGACGGTCCGGAGCCGGACGAGATGTTTCTGAGCGGGCCCGAGGTCGAGGTCGAGCTGCGTCCACAGCGCCGGCTGCGCCTGTGGCAGCTCGCGCCGATCGTGGGCCTGGCCGCGGTGGGCTCCCTGATGTTCGCGTTCCCGCTGGCCTTCGATTTCGGCGACTCCGGGGCCGTGATCGCCATGCTGGGTCTGCTGATCTGCTCCTGCGCTGCCGGCTGGGGCATGATGGCGGCCCGCAGGGTCGGCCACACCTGGCCTGGGCTGCCGCAGCGCGGTTCGGGGCGGCGGCCGGACTGGCGGGTGGTGCTCGCGTACATGGTCGTGGTCGCCGCGGTGGTGGTGCTGGCCGTGTGGCGGGTGGCCCGGCTGCGCTGAGCCCCGGGCTCGGCGAGCGGGTCGGTCACCGCCAGGGGGCCCCGTGTCTCCGCGAGGTCACCCTCGGTCACGGGCACCTGACGCCACGGGCGCGAGGCAGTGTCGTAGTCACCCCGTACGATCGAGGAATGAGCACGCGGATCGCCTTCCTCAAGGGCCACGGCACCGAGAACGACTTCGTGATCGTCCCGGACCCCGAGAACGTCATCGACCTGCCCCCCACCGCCGTCGCCGCCCTGTGCGACCGCCGGGCGGGCATCGGCGGTGACGGCGTGCTGCACGTCGTCCGTTCCGCCGCGCACCCCGAGGCCAAGGAGATGGCGGCCGAGGCGGAGTGGTTCATGGACTACCGCAACGGCGACGGCTCGATCGCGGAGATGTGCGGCAACGGCGTGCGGGTCTTCGCGCGCTACCTTCAGCGCGCCGGACACGTCGCCGAAGGCGACATCGCCGTAGCCACGCGCGGGGGCGTGAAGACGGTGCACCTCGCCAAGGACGGTGACGTCACCGTAGGCATGGGCAGGGCGCGGCTGCCCGAGGGAGACGTCACGGTGAGCGTCGGCGAGCGCAGCTGGCCCGCGCGGAACGTGAACATGGGCAACCCGCACGCCGTGGCTTTCGTGGACGACCTCACGGACGCCGGCGACCTGTACTCCCCACCGCCGTTCAGCCCGGCCGCCGCCTACCCGGACGGGGTCAACGTCGAGTTCGTCGTCGACCGCGGCCCCCGGCACGTCGCCATGCGTGTGCATGAACGTGGCTCCGGCGAGACCCGCTCCTGCGGCACGGGCGCGTGCGCCGTCGCCGTGGCCACCGCCCGCCGTGACGGCGCCGACCCGGCTGTCACCGGGACGCCGGCGACGTACACCGTGGATGTCCCGGGTGGGCGCCTGGTCATCACCGAACGCCCGGACGGCGAGGTCGAGATGACCGGACCGGCGGTGATCGTCGCGGAGGGCGAGATCGACGCGGAGTGGCTCACGGGATCCGCCGGCTGACAAAGCGTCCTTTTCATGGCTGACGGAGCGTCCGTTCGCATGGCGGGAGTCGGCCGCCCTCGATCGACTGCTGTTCCCCGGAGGGCAACGGCGGCGTCCACCGCTCGGGCGTTCGACACCCGTCCCCCCAGTTCATGCCGTGCCCGGCCATAAACATCCAAACCGTCGCTCGAATGGGTGATCCGTTTCACGCTGAGCGAGAGGCGGTCAAGTGCGCGCGGCCGGCTCGATAGCATCAAGCACCGGCCCGGACGGGGGAGATGTCCGCCACCCCCTGAGCCGTGTCCGCCATGGGGCACCCCGTTCGCCGGTCCACGCAGCCGGAGGTGCCCATGAGTGCGGAGGCCACGAACCCTGCGAGCCCAGGCGCTGTAGCGGGCCCGATGCCAGGACCCGCGCCCTCGTCGGCGCCGCGCAGAAGGTCGCTCCCACGGCTCGACCTGCGCCGTCTGGGTCGCGCCGCCCTTCTGGGGCCCGCCACCCGCGACCGGCTGCCCGACGCCATCGGCCACGTCGTCGACGCGCATCGTGCCCACCACCCCGACGCCGACCTCGAACCCCTGCGCCGCGCCTACGTCCTGGCCGAGTCCTCGCACCGTGGCCAGATGCGCAAGAGCGGCGAGCCGTACATCACCCATCCACTCGCCGTCACCCTCATCCTCGCCGAACTCGGCGCCGAGACCACCACTTTGACGGCCTCTCTGCTCCACGACACCGTCGAGGACACCGACGTGACGCTCGATCAGGTGCGCGAGCAGTTCGGTGAGGAGGTCCGCTACCTCGTCGACGGCGTCACAAAACTCGAGAAGGTCGACTACGGCGCCGCCGCCGAGCCCGAGACCTTCCGCAAGATGCTCGTCGCCACCGGCAGCGACGTCCGCGTGATGTCGATCAAGCTCGCCGACCGGCTGCACAACATGCGCACCCTCGGCGTGATGCGCCCCGAGAAACAGGCCCGCATCGCCAAGGTCACCCGGGACGTCCTCATCCCCCTCGCCGAACGGCTTGGTGTCCAGGCACTCAAGACCGAACTGGAAGACCTGGTCTTCGCGATCCTCCACCCCGAGGAGTACGAGCACACGCGCGCGTTGATCGCCGAGAACGCGGCCCGCTCCGACGATCCGCTCACCGAGATCGCCGCCGAGATGCGCACCGTACTGAACGAGGCCGACATCGCCTCCGAGGTCCTCATCCGCCCCCGGCACTTCGTCTCCGTGCACCGCGTGTCCCGCAAGCGCGGCCGGCTGCGCGGCTGTGACTTCGGGCGGCTGCTGGTGCTCGTGAACGAGGACGCCGACTGCTACGGCGTCCTGGGCGAACTGCACACGTGTATGAAGCCCGTCGTCTCGGAGTTCAAGGACTTCATCGCGGTACCGAAGTTCAACCTGTACCAGTCCCTGCACACCGCCCTCGCCCGTGCGGACGGCCAGGTTGCCGAGGTCCTCATCCGTACGCAGCAGATGCACAAGGTCGCCGAGGCCGGTGTCATCGCGCTCGGCAATCCCTATGCGCCGCCCGTCTCGGACGATCCGGGCGACGGCGAGCGCGCCGACCCCACCCGCCCCGGCTGGCTCTCCCGCCTTCTCGAATGGCAGCAGGCCGCGCCCGACCCCGACACCTTCTGGTCCACCCTGCGGGAGGACCTCGCCCAGGACCGTGAGATCACCGTCTTCCGTCCCGACGGCGGCACCCTCGGACTGCCCGAGGGCGCGTCCTGCGTGGACGCCGCGTACGCGCAGTACGGCGAGGACGCGCACGCGTGCATCGGCGCCCGAGTCAACGGCCGCCTGGCGACGCTGAGCACGGTCCTGCGGGACGGCGACACCGTCCAGCTCCTCATGGGTCAGGACCCGGCCTCCGAGCCCTCCCGGGAGTGGCTGGAGCACGCCCACACACCGGCCGCCCGTATCGCCATCCAGCGCCGGCTGGCGGCGCACCCGACGCCGGCGGAGACCGCGGGAGCGGGGGTGGCGCTGCCGAGCGGCACAAGCCCTGCGGCCGGTGCCGGCCTTGCGGGGGGCGCCGGCCCTGCGGGGGGTGCCGGCCCGCGTCCCACGCCGGCCACAGGCCTTCCGGATGGCCCCGCCCCTGGCCCCACCTCGGCGGAAGGCCGGCCGGACGCCCCTCGTCCCACTTCCGGCGCGGCTGCCACTTCAGGCACTGCGGCCACTGCTGCCTCGTCCGGCCCTGCTGCCGCTTCGGTCTCGGCAGCCACGTCAGCCTCCGGAGCCCCGGGAGCGTCCACGTCCCCCGAAGCGGTCGCCGTCGACCGTCCCGGCGCGAGCGTCCGGCTCGCCCGTTGCTGTACGCCCGTACCGCCCGACGAGGTCACCGGCTTCGCCGTGCGCGGGGGAGTCGTGACCGTGCACCGTGTCGAGTGTGCGGCGGTGGCGCGGATGAAGAGCACGGGGCGCGCGGAGGTCGGCGTGCGCTGGGGAGAGACCACGGGGTGCCGCGTCACGCTGGTCGCTGAATCGTTCGGCCGCCCGCATCTCCTGGCCGACCTGACCGAGGCGATCGCCCTCGAAGGCGCCGAGATCGTCTCGGCCACCGTCGAACCCCCCACACAGCAGCGCGTACGGCACACCTACACGCTCCAGCTGACCGACGCCGCCCACCTGCCCACCCTGATGCGCGCGATGCGGAACGTGGCCGGGGTGTACGACGTCAGCCGGGCGCAGCACCACGTTCCGGCGTGGTGAGGCAGCACAGCACGACCACGGCTGTCGGCCGAGCGTCGACCGCACCCGGAGGGGCCTCCGTCCCCGCCCTCGACGCCCGCATTCCGGCGGCGCGCGCGGCCAGTACCCACGCGCGCGCACCCTCACGCCACACCCACCCCACCGGTGGACTGCGCACCTCGGCCCCACCCCGCGCCCCCGTTCGGGTGCGCCCGGCGCGCGCCGTCGTCGTACGGCACACGCGCGCTGATAGCCGTAGCCCATGCTGCTCACCCCTCGCGACAGGGCTCCCCGGCCCGCCACCGACGGCGCCCGAGCCCGCACCAGCGCCCCCAGGACCCACCGCCGGCTGAAGACGGCCCTGGCCGCCTCCGCCGCCTCCGTCTGTCTCGTCGCCGCGGGCGCCTCGCCCATCCCACTGGGTGTCGGCGACCGTCTCTTCCCGTACCTCGGAAACCCTGGGTACGACGTGGCCGCGTACGACCTCTCCTTCACGTATCCCGGCAGCAACGACAAACCGCTCCAGGCCGTCACCACCATCGACGCCCGGACGACCGCCCCCCTCTCACGCGTCAACCTCGATTTCGCCCGCGGCAAGGTCTCCTCCGTGGAGGTCGACGGTGAGCCGGCGTCGTTCGCCGCCGCCGGCGAGGACCTGGTCATCACGCCGGACGAGGCGTTGCCCGAGGGGCGGTGGACGCGCATCACCGTGCGGCACACCAGCGATCCCATGCCCGCGGGCGGGCGGGAAGGAGGCTGGGTCCGCACCGCCGACGGCCTCGCCATGGCCAATCAGGCCGACGCCGCCCACCTGGTGTTCCCCTGCAACGACCACCCCTCCGACAAGGCCCGCTTCACCTTCCGCGTCACCGCCCCGGAGGGTTACACGGCCGTCGCCAACGGTCTTCAGGCCGACGTGAAGCGTTCCGGCAGCGCGACCAGCTGGACGTACCGCACCCAGCACCCCATGGCCACCGAACTGGCGCAGGTCTCGATCGGGCGCTCCACGGTGCTACGCCGCATCGGCCCGCACGCGCTGCCCCTGAGGGACGTCGTCCCGACCCGGCACAGGACCGCGCTGGAGCCGTGGCTCGCCAAGACGCCCGAGCAGATCTCCTGGATGGAGAGCAAGGTCGGGCGGTATCCCCTGGAGACGTACGGTCTGCTCGTCGCGGACGCCTCCACCGGGTTCGAACTGGAGACGCAGACACTGTCTCTCTTCGAGAAGGGCCTCTTCACCGACCAGGCCTTCCCCAAGTGGTACGTCGACTCGATCATGGTCCATGAGCTCGCCCACCAGTGGTTCGGCGACAGCGTCAGTCCCCGCACCTGGTCCGACCTGTGGCTCAACGAGGGGCACGCGACCTGGTACGAGGCGCTGTACGCGGAGGAGAAGTCGAACCGGTCCCTGGAGTCGCGGATGCGCGCCGCCTACGGCGCCTCCGACCGCTGGCGCGCCGCCGGGGGCCCACCCGCCGCACCCAAGGTGCCCGAGTCCGGCAGCCGCCTCGGCATCTTCCGCCCGAACGTCTACGACGGCGCCGCCCTGGTCCTGTACGCCCTCCGCCAGGAGATCGGGCGCCCGGCCTTCGAGGGCCTGGAACGGGCCTGGGTGAGTCGCCACAAGGACGGCATCGCGACCACCGCCGACTTCGTGTCGCTGGCCACCCAGATGTCGGGACGGGACCTGAACGGCTTCTTCCAGGCGTGGCTCTACGGCGAGAAGACGCCGCCGATGCCGGGCCACCCGGACTGGAAGCCGGTCGCGGCCGACCAGTCGCCGGGACAGCCGACCGCGCCCAAGGTCGCAGCGCCCAGGAAAGCGGCCGCGGCACAGCACGGGGAATGATGGCTGCGGAACAGCCCGGGTTAGTCATGGCTGCGGAACAGCCCGGGGAATAACACGGTGACGAGACGGGGCGTTGCGTGCGACCATTTCCAGGTCGGCGGAACGGGTGACGGGAATCTCCCGGGCCACTCGTGCGTTGAGCAGGCTGACGGACCAGCTACGCACCGAGGTCCGTGAAACCCTGCCGACGCTGCGCCCCGTCGCCGGACAACGGAATCCCCAACGACGTAAGGACCCAATGACCTCCTCTTCTTCCCCTTCCCAGGACACCAAGCGCCTCGCGCACGACTTTCCCGAAGGTCTTCGGGCCGATGCCCTGATGGAAGAGGACGTCGCCTGGAGCCACGAGATCGACGGAGAGCGGGACGGCGACCAGTTCGACCGCTCCGAGCGCGCGGCTCTGCGCCGTGTCGCGGGCCTCTCCACCGAGCTCGAGGACGTCACCGAGGTCGAGTACCGCCAGCTCCGTCTGGAGCGGGTCGTCCTCGTCGGCGTCTGGACCTCGGGGACCGTGCAGGACGCGGACAACTCCCTCGCGGAGCTCGCCGCCCTCGCGGAGACGGCGGGCGCCCTCGTGCTCGACGGCGTGATCCAGCGCCGCGACAAGCCCGACGCGGCGACCTACATCGGTTCCGGCAAGGCCGAGGAACTGCGCGACATCGTGGTCGAGACCGGCGCGGACACCGTCATCTGCGACGGTGAACTCAGCCCCGGCCAGCTGATCCACCTCGAGGACGTCGTCAAGGTCAAGGTCATCGACCGTACGGCGCTGATCCTCGACATCTTCGCCCAGCACGCCAAGTCCCGAGAGGGCAAGGCGCAGGTCGCGCTCGCGCAGATGCAGTACATGCTGCCGAGGCTGCGAGGCTGGGGTCAGTCGCTGTCCCGTCAGATGGGTGGCGGCAAGGGTGGTGGCCTCGCGACCCGTGGTCCCGGTGAGACCAAGATCGAGACGGACCGGCGCCGGATCCGCGAGAAGATGGCGAAGATGCGCCGGGAGATCGCGGAGATGAAGACCGGCCGCGACATCAAGCGCCAGGAGCGCAAGCGCCACAAGGTGCCGTCGGTCGCCATCGCCGGCTACACCAACGCGGGCAAGTCCTCCCTGCTCAACCGCCTCACCGGCGCCGGCGTCCTGGTCGAGAACGCCCTGTTCGCGACCCTGGACCCGACCGTCCGGCGGGCCGAGACCCCGAGCGGCCGGCTGTACACGCTGGCCGACACGGTCGGCTTCGTGCGGCATCTGCCCCACCACCTGGTCGAGGCGTTCCGCTCCACGATGGAGGAGGTCGGCGAGTCCGACCTGATCCTGCACGTGGTGGACGGTTCGCACCCGAACCCGGAGGAGCAGCTGGCAGCAGTACGCGAGGTGATCCGTGACGTCGAGGCCACCGACGTGCCGGAGATCGTCGTGATCAACAAGGCGGATGCCGCTGACCCGCTGACGCTCCAGCGGCTGATGCGGATCGAGAAGCGCTCCATCGCCGTCTCGGCCCGCACCGGTCGAGGCATCGACGAGCTTCTCGCGCTCATCGACAACGAGCTGCCCCGCCCGTCCGTCGAGGTCGAGGCGCTCGTGCCCTACACCCACGGCAAGCTGGTCGCCCGTGCGCACGACGAGGGCGAGGTGGTCTCCGAGGAGCACACCCCGGAGGGCACCCTGCTCAAGGTCCGGGTCCACGAGGAACTGGCGGCGGAACTCGCGCCGTACCTTCCGGCGCCGGCCGCCTGACCGTCCCGAGCCCGGAGCTCGGAGCGTGAAGAAAGGCCCGCCCCTCGTACGGGGGGCGGGCCTTCCACATGCGCGCGTCACTGACCGCCGTACGTCCTGCTCATCGTCTCGTACAGCGCCTGCGCGTCCTGCCCCAGCTGCGGTCCCGCCAGCCAGGTGCTGTCGGGGGGACCGATCGACGTGTTGGAGACCAGCTTGGTCTCACCGTCCACGACCCGGAACCAGCCACCACCCGACGAACCGCCCGTCATGGTGCAGCCGATCCGGTACATCGTCGGCAGCGCCGGGCTGAGCGAGAAACGCCCCGGCCGGTCGATGCACTTGAACATCTGCAGCCCGTTGTACGGCGGGCCCGCCGGGTACCCCCACGCGCCCATCTCGCCGGCCTCCGCTGCGGACGGCGCCGAGAAGTCCACGTCCAGCGCCGCGCCGACCGTCTCCTCCAGGGACTTGGCGCCCTGCTCCGGCTTCACATGCAGCACGGCGTAGTCGTACGCCGCCCCCGCTCCGCCGGTCGCCGAGCCGCCCTGCAGCCATCCGTTGGAGGTGGCGGCCCAGTCCGCCCACCAGTTGCCGTACGGCGCGATCTCCCTGCTGGTGGCGTTGCCCAGTTCGCCCTCGGACTTGCCGAGGTCGTTATAGGCGGGGGCGAACATGATGTTCCGGTACCAGCCGCCGTTCTGCCCGGCGTGCACGCAGTGCCCCGCCGTCCAGACGAGATTGGACCTGCCCGGGTTGTTCACGTCCTTGATGACCGTGCCCGAACAGACCATCGAGCCCTCGGGGGAGTCGAAGAAGACCTTGCCGACGGGCGCCGCGTTCCGGTGGTACGGCGTCTTCTCCGCCTCGGCCTGGACCGGCGCGGGCTCCGGGTCGCTGATGCCCTGCTCGGCCGAGGCGTCCTTCGTCGACACCGTCTTGTCGGCTTCCTGTGCGGACTGCATCCGGTCCGGCTTCCACAGGCCCTCGATCACCGGATTGACGAAGTCCTCGGCCTCACTGAGCCACTTGTCCTTGTCCCAGTTCCGCCAGCCGCCGTCCCTCCAGGCGTCGACGTCGATGCCGTGCTCGGCGAGGCGGCCCGCGATGTCCGCCGGTATCCCGACCTTGCCGTCGCCGCCGCCGGCCTCCTGCGACGCCGCTGCACCGGCCTGGTCGGCCGCCGCCTTGTCCGCACCGTCGCCGCCACACGCGGTGGCGGTGAGCGCGAGAGCGGCGAGGAGCGCGGATGCGGCGAGGGTGGTGCGGGGTGTGTGTAGGGAACGCATCGTGCTGTGACCCCCGTTGAAGTGTCGTCCGAATGTGCTTTGCTGCCACTCGCTAGGCGCGCACCCACCTGGATTCATGGATGCGCCATCTCATGACCGCGCGTATGCATGACCGCGCGAATGCATGACCGCGCGGATGACTTACCGCGCGGATGGGTTACCGCGTGGATCCATTGCCGCGTGACCGCTTGGCCGGACGGGCGATGGTGCACGGATTCATGGGTGCGCGAGTCCGGGGACCCAGAGATGCCCGGATGAGTCGATGCCATCTCCCGGGATGCACCGGTGTGTTCAGCATCGGGATCCTCTGAATCACCGCCGCCAGCGACACCCCACTATGCCCGCACGCCTGCGGGCGAAGGGCGAAGGGCGGTGAGGTGGTGAAGGTTTCCGTCACGCAACCTCACCGCCGGCGCTATGGCACCGTCACTGGCCCGCGAACTTACCGCTGACCGCCTCGAACACGCCCTTGGCCTCGTCGCCCAGCCGCGGTCCCGCCAGCCAGCCCGCAGTCACCGGCCCGATCGAGGTGTTGGACACCAGCGCCGGCTTACCGTCCGACCCCGTCGATGCCCAGCCCCCGCCCGACGACCCGCCGGTCATTGTGCAGCCGATCCGGTACATCGTCGGGTCCGACGCGTTGATCGACAGACGCCCCGGCTTGTCCTCGCACTGGTACAACGTCTGTCCGTCGTACGGCGGAGCCGCCGGGTAGCCCGTCGCCGTCATGCTCTCCATCTCCGGCACGGCCGGAGCGGCGAAGTCGACCGGCAGTGCCGAGCCCACGATCTCCTCCAGGGACTTGCCCCCGCTGCCGTCCTCCGGCGTCACATGGAGCACGGCGAAGTCGTACGCCGCTCCGTCACCGCCCGTCGCGCTGCCCTGCTCGATCCACTGGTCCGAGGTCTGCACCCAATCGCCCCACCAGACCCCGTAGGGAGCGACCTCTTCCTTCGTGGCGCTCTGCAGTTCCGCGGCCGACAGGCCCGCGTCGTTGTACGACGGCACGAACGCGATGTTGCGGTACCAGCCGCCGCTCTTGCCCGCGTGAACGCAGTGCCCCGCGGTCCACACCAGGTTCGACCTGCCCGGGTTGGCCGGGTCCTTCACGACCGTCCCCGAGCAGACCATCGTGCCCTCGGGGGAGTCGAAGAGCACCTTGCCGGCCTCGGGGGCGTTGGCGTGGTACGACGCCGGCACGGCCTCCGCCTCCACCGGCTCGGGCGTCGGGTCGGTCACCCCCTGGTCGCCGGAGATGTCACCCTCGTCGACCGACTGGTCCGGCTCCTGGGCCTCACGCATCCGGTCCGGGTCCCACAGGTCCTCGATGATCGGGTTGATGTAGTCCTCGGCCTCGCGCAGCCAGTCGTCCTTGTCCCAGTTCTTCCAGGCGCCGTTCCGCCAGTTGTCCAGATCGATCCCGTGCTCTTTCAGCTGGTCCTTGATGTCGTCCGGGATCTGGAACTGGCTCTTGCCCTCCGCGCTCGTCGAGGCCGACGCCTTGGCGTCCGCCGCGGAGTTGCCCGACTCGCACGCGGTGGCGGTGAGCACCAGCGCGGAAGCCACCGCCAGGACGGCCGGCACGGAGGAGCCTCTGCGACGCGCACGCCTCTCCCGGCGGGCGATGAAAGACGGCCGTATGGATCGCATGGTGTTACTCCCCCTGGTGGTGAAAGAACTCGGCGCCGCTGCCGCGATCCCGGCCGAACTCACCTGCGGTTCACGCCGATCTCACGGTTTGCTGGGAATGGCACCCCACACTATGCGTTCGCTGTGGGGGACTTCCGACGGAACGGCAACGGTTCCGTCACGGCAAGGATCTTGAAGCAACCCGTAACCCGGTGGCGGGACCGCGGTTGGTAGCGGTGGGGGCGGAGCCCGGGGCAGATCGGGTGTGCCCGTGTACTGCCTGCGTTGCCTCGGGAGGTGTGCTGTCGGGAGTGATTGTTCGGGAGCACGGCGTGGGCGCGAACCCCACAACTTGTGCCCCGGCGTGAGCGGGTGTGAGGGCGACGGCGGGTGTACGGACGCAAGTAGGTACGCGGACGCCAATACGGACGCGGACGCAAGTAAGGGCGCGGACATAAGCGGGGACCTGCGAGTTCGTCCGGCGCTGGTGAGCAGGTTGCTGAGTCCTGACGTATCGGTCTGCGAGACCGAGACGAGACCGAGACCGATGGCCGAGGCCAAGGGCGCCGGGCAGCGGAACGGCCACCAATTCCTTGCCGTTCGCCCGCTCGCCAAGTGCCTGCGCGAGCAGAAGAAGCAGGCGATCACCGGCCGGACGAGGAGAGCGCGAGACCGACTCGTCGCCTCATGGCGGCGGCAGGTCGCTCCGGAGCGGGAGGACAGGGAGCCTTGACCGTGACCGAAGGGAACCCGCGCCGTCAGCCGGCGCGCGAGCCGGCAGCGCGGACCTACCCGCGCGCCCTGCCGATCGTGCCCGTGCGCGCCCGCGGCCTGACCGTCGAGGGCGCGGACGGACGCCGCTACCTGGACTGTCTCTCGGGCGCGGGGACCCTCGCCCTCGGTCACAACCACCCCGTCGTACTCGAAGCGATCCGCAAGGTCCTCGACTCGGGCGCCCCCCTCAACGTCTTCGACCTGGCCACCCCCGTTGAGGACGCCTTCGTCACGGAGCTGATGCGCACCCTGCCACCCGGACTCGCCGCGCACGCACGCGTTCAGTTCTGCGGCCCGTCGGCAACGGAGGCGGTCGAGACCGCCGTCGCCCTTGTACGCGCCGCGACCGGACGCCCGGACATCGTCGCCCTCACGGGCACCGACCACGGAATGCGGCCCGCCGCGTCGGTGCCCTCCGGTGAGGCCGGCGGATCTCCGAAGACCCTTATGCTGCCCCCGGCCGATCCCACCTGCCCCTTCGGCACCGCCGACCGGGACGGCCCCCGTCGGACAGCCGACTGGACCGAGGCCGCTCTCTCGGCCTTGCCCACGGCGACCCGGCCCGCCGGAATGCTCGTCGAGCCCGTCCACGGTGATTGCGGAGCGATCCCCGTGCCCGACGCCTGGATGCGCGCGACGCGCCGGATCACCGCTGCCCACTCCATCCCCCTCATCGTCGACGAGACCCAGACGGGTGTCGGCAGGACCGGTGCCTTCTGGGCCGTCGAACACAGTGGAGTCCAGCCCGACGTGATGATCCTTTCCGAGGCCATCGGCGGCAGCCTCCCAATGGCCGCAGTGATCCACCATGCGGACCTGGCGCCCCGCCAACCCGTCGCCCCGGCCGGCCCGTTCCGCGGCAACCAACTCGCTCTCGCCGCAGGGACGGCAACCCTCGCCCACGTCCGCGAACAGGGCCTCGCCGCACGAGCAGCGACCATCGGCTCGCGGATGCTGTCGGAACTCCACTCGCTGGCCGGGGAGTTCCCCTACATCCGCGGTGTGCGCGGACGAGGACTGATGATCGGTGTCGAGCTGGCGGAGGATACGGAAGCGGCGGCTTCCCGCGACGTCCGCAAGCAGGCCGGTGCCCCGAGGCCCGGCCTTGCCGCCGCGGTTCAGCGCGAATGCCTCCGGAGGGGTCTGATCGTCGGCCTCGCCCAGCGCCAACCGAACGTCGTGCGTCTGCTCCCACCGCTCACCATCAGCGACGAGCAGGCCTCGGCGGTAATCGACCGCCTGGCCGACGCCCTGACGGCGGCGGTCCGAGCTCACCCCGAGGAGCGCGGCCGCCCCTTGGGCTGCTCGGAGCGCACCACGTACGCCCAGGCCCGCCATACCGAGAACGGCGACTATGGCGATCGCACACCCCACACCGACAACGCCGTCCGCGACGACTGCACCGGCACCGGCACCGACAGCACGGACAGCACCGGCCAGGCCGGCAACCCCGACAACGCCCGCCAGGCCGATCGCGCCAGCCACACCGAGCAACGGCGATAGCGGGAGCGCGGATGCAGCCCTGCCCCATAAGCCCCGACGTGCGCAGTCGCCTGAGCCGGATCGACCACCCGAGGAACCGTCTTGACCACCGCCCCCACACCCGACGGCCGCTTCTGTAACCCCGCGCAACGCGGCAGCGGGGCCGGGACCGCATCCGTACACCCGACCGCGATGGTCCCCGCACAGCACAGCCGTTGCCAGCAGGCTGAGCGGCTCGACGGCATTGCCACCGGCCTCCTTGACCACCCCGACGCCCACGCCGCGGCCCAGGCAGCAGCCGTCGAGAACCTGCTGCGCTGCTGGGTACGCGAGACCAGTCTCCCCGCTCCCTGTCATGGCACCCTCCACATCCCGCTCCCTGCCAGCGGCACCGCTCTCCTCGTCCCCGTGCACCACTGGTCGCACACGGGATGGCACCGCTTCGGCCTGCCGTATCTGGCCGCCGCTCCAGAAGAGGCCCCACCTCTCGACGCGGTCACCCTTGCCGCACTGCTCGCCCGGGAGACGCCCGGTGGTGATGTCGCGCCCGGGCCCGGCGCAGGCACCGACCTTGTCGCGCGCGTCGCCGACTCCGTCCGCCGTGTCGGCATCTTCATCGCCGACCGGCGAGAGCCTCCCGCGGACGAACCGGACCTCTTCCTGGCAGCCGAGCAGGCACTCCTCCTCGGACACCCTCTGCACCCGACCCCGAAGAGCCGCGAAGGCCTCACCGACATCGAAGCGCGTCTCTGGTCGCCCGAGATGCGCTGTTCCTTTCCCCTGCACTGGATGGCTGTCGCTCCCTCCGTACTCGTCACCGACTCCGCCTGGACCGAACGCGGCCGTGTCGTCCCCGCGGCTCGTCTGACCGCTCACCTGGCAGGAGCCGACCTCCCCCTGCCCGACGGCTACACCGCCCTTCCGCTGCACCCCTGGCAGATGCGCGAACTCCGCCACCGCAGCGATGTAGCCGCCCTGCTGGACGCCGGAGTTCTCCGGGACCTCGGAGCGCATGGTTCCTCCTGGCACCCCACCTCCTCGGTCCGAACCGTCTACCGGCCCCACGCCCCCGCCATGCTGAAGCTGTCGCTGGGGCTGCACATCACCAACTCCCGTCGTGAGAACCTCCGCAAGGAACTGCACCGCGGCGTCGAGGCCCACCGCCTGCTGCGTACCGGGCTGGCCCAGCAGTGGCAGTCCGCACACCCGGGGTTCGACATCGTCCGCGACCCGGCATGGCTCGCCGTCGACGGACCGGACGGCAGCCCTGTGCCCGGCCTCGACGTGGTGATCCGGCACAATCCCTTCACGCCCACAAATGACGTCGCCTGTGTCGCCGGCCTGACGGCACCGCGTCCCCATCCCCAGCCGGCCCCGTCCGCCGGCTGCCCTCGGCCCGACCGGCCCGCGCAACGGTCCCGGCTGGCAGAGGTCGTCACGCAGCTCGCCGGAAGGACCGGTCGCGCCCGCGGCGCCGTCGCCGCCGAGTGGTTCCTGCGCTACCTCGAACAGGTCGTCCGTCCTGTGCTCTGGCTGGACGGCGAGGCCGGAGTCGCCCTGGAGGCACACCAGCAGAACACGCTCGTCCTGCTGGACGGCGACGGCTGGCCGGCCGGCGGCCGTTACCGCGACAACCAGGGCTACTACTTCCGTGCGTCACGGCGCGCGGAGCTCGCGGCGCGACTCCCGGGCATCGGCGAGCGCAGCGACACCTTCGTGTCCGACGAAGTCACCGACGAGCGATTCGCCTACTACCTGGCGATCAACAACGTGTTCGGCCTTGTCGGTGCGTTCGGCTCGCAGCACCTGGCCGACGAGCGGCTGCTGCTCGCCGCCTTCCGCTGCTTCCTCGAACGCGCTGCCTCCGGTCCCGCCCGGATGCGTAGCCCGCTCCCTGCCCGCCTCCTCGACTCACCCGTGCTGCGCTGCAAGGCCAATCTCCTGACCCGCCTGCACGGGCTCGACGAACTCATCGGCCCGGTCGATACCCAGTCCGTCTACGTCACCATCGCCAACCCCCTCCATTCCTGATCACCACCCACCAACTCACCCACAAGGAAGACGTCCCGACACCGCCTTCTGAGAGGAGCTCCACATGCCTCCGACCGACGCGAGCGCCGACGCCGGTACCGCCCCCGTGACGGACACGAGTCCTGGCCCGGGCGAGGCCAAGGTCCCGTCCGAGGCCAAGGTCCCGCCAGAGGACACCGACGCCGAGGACACGCTGGACCTGCGTCTGCCCGGCGAGCTGCTCGCGTTCCTAGCCGGGCAGGTGCCCGACGCGGACGCGTCCGAGCCTGCCGCGGCCACGCGGCTGAGAGCCGCGCCGACCGTCCGCGACGACCTGCTCGATCAGGTCTGCGACTGGGGGCCGATCGACACACCCGCGGGCGTGTTCCAGCTCGTGCCCGTGCGCGTCGAGCGGGACCTTCCCCTCATCGGCCGCTGGATGAACGACCGGGCCGTGGCCGCGTTCTGGAAGCTGGACGGAACCCAGGACCGGACCGAGGAGCATCTGAACGCCCAACTGGCCGGCGACGGGCGCAGCGTTCCCTGTCTCGGCGTGCTGGACGGCGCCCCGATGAGCTACTGGGAAATCTATCGGGCCGACCTCGACTCACTGGCCCGCTACTATCCCGCCCGGCCCCATGACACCGGCATCCACATTCTCATCGGCGATATCGCCAGACGGGGAAAAGGGCTGGGTCGCACACTGCTGAGATCCGTTGCGGACCTCGTCCTGGACAAGCGGCCCGCTTGTGCGCGCGTCGTAGCGGAACCGGACATTCGCAACACCCCCTCCGTGGCCGCCTTCCTCAGCGCCGGATTCCGGTTCGCCGCCGAGGCCGAGCTGCCTGACAAACGGGCCGCCCTCATGATGAGAGACCGGTCCCTGAGCCATCTGCTGTAGCGCTGTGCCACAGCGTCATCACTTTTGGTACACCGGCCACGGCGATTCGGTTCCCAGTCGATTTGCTCGACTTCGGCGCGAAGGGGTGGGGACTTGGCAAACCGATCGTCCGCCGCCCTGCTTCACACAAGTCCGATCCTCACTGGACCCCACCCGGTCCCCACTGCCCAAATGCCGCTCCCGATCGCTCCACAGCAGGCCCCGGCCTCGGCTCGTACCCCTTCACCCACCGATCGTCACAGCCCCCCTGGCCTCACCGTGATCACCCGTTTGTCAGTGCCGCGCCGTAGGGTGGTCGAGCTATGACGAAGCCCTCACTCCCCGAACTCCTGCATGCCGCCGTCACAGCCGTCGGTGGTACGGAGCGCCCCGGCCAGGTGACCATGGCCGAATCCGTCGCGGAGGCGATCGACGACGGCTCCCATCTGCTGGTGCAGGCCGGCACCGGGACCGGCAAGTCGCTGGGCTATCTGGTGCCCGCACTTGCCCACGGCGAGCGTGTCGTCGTAGCGACCGCCACGCTCGCGCTGCAGCGCCAGCTGGTGGAGCGGGACCTGCCGCGTACGGTCGAGGCGCTGCACCCGCTGCTGCGCCGCCGCCCGGAGTTCGCCATGCTGAAGGGCCGGTCGAACTACTTGTGTCTGCACCGCCTCCACGAGGGCGTTCCGCAGGACGAGGAGGAGGGGCTCTTCGATCAGTTCGAGGCGGCCGCACCCACCAGCAAGCTGGGTCAGGACCTGCTCCGGCTGCGGGACTGGTCGGACGAGACCGAGACCGGCGATCGTGACGACCTGACGCCGGGCGTGTCGGATCGCGCCTGGGCCCAGGTGTCGGTCTCCTCGCGGGAGTGCCTGGGCGCGTCGAAGTGCGCGTACGGCGCCGAGTGCTTCGCGGAGATGGCCCGGGAGCGCGCCAAGCTCGCCGAGGTCGTCGTCACCAATCACGCCCTGCTGGCCATCGACGCCATCGAGGGCGCCCCGGTTCTTCCGCAGCACGAGGTGCTGATCGTGGACGAGGCGCACGAACTGGTCTCGCGGGTCACCGGGGTCGCCACGGGTGAGCTGACCCCCGGCCAGGTCAATCGCGCCGTACGCCGCGCCGCGAAACTCGTCAACGAGAAGGCCGCCGATCAGCTCCAGACCGCAGCCGAGGGTTTCGAGCGGCTGATGGAGCTGGCGCTGCCCGGCCGGCTCGAAGAGATCCCGGAGGGTCTCGGCTACGCGCTGACGGCCTTGCGCGACGCCTGCCGCACTGTCATCTCCGCGATCGGCGCCACGCGGGACAAGTCAGTCCAGGACGAGGACGCGGTCCGCAAGCAGGCACTGGCCTCCGTGGAGACGGTGCACGACGTGGCGGAGCGCATCACGCACGGCTCGGAGTGGGACGTCGTCTGGTACGAGCGCCACGACCGCTTCGGCGCGTCTCTGCGCGTCGCCCCCATGTCGGTCTCGGGCCTGCTGCGGGAGAAGCTCTTCGCGGACCGCTCCGTGGTCCTCACTTCCGCGACCCTGAAGCTGGGCGGCGACTTCAACGGCGTCGGTGCCTCGCTGGGACTCGCCCCAGAAGGCACCGAGGGGGGCGACTTCCCGCAATGGAGGGGTATCGACGTCGGCTCGCCGTTCGACTACCCGAAGCAGGGCATCCTCTACGTGGCCAAGCACCTGTCGCGCCCCGCGCGGGACGGCGACCGCGCGGACATGCTGGACGAGCTGACGGAGCTGATCCAGGCGGCGGGCGGCCGCACCCTCGGCCTGTTCTCCTCGATGCGGGGTGCCCAACTGGCCGCCGAGGAACTGCGCACGCGTCTCCCCGAGTTTCCGATCCTCCTCCAGGGCGAGGAGACGCTGGGCGAACTGATCAAGAATTTCGCGGCCGACCCGAAGACCTGCCTGTTCGGCACCCTGTCTCTCTGGCAGGGCGTGGACGTACCCGGACCCAGCTGCCAGCTGGTCGTCATGGACAAGATCCCGTTCCCCAGGCCCGACGACCCGCTGATGAGCGCCCGGCAGAAGGCGGTCGAGGAGGCGGGCGGCAACGGCTTCATGGCGGTGGCCGCCACGCACGCTGCTCTGCTGATGGCACAGGGCGCCGGTCGCCTCGTGCGAGCTTCGGGGGACCGCGGTGTCGTCGCCGTACTCGACCAACGGCTGGCCACGGCCCGCTACGGGAGCTATCTCAAGGCGTCACTGCCCGACTTCTGGTACACCACGGACCGTAACCAGGTGCGCAGGTCGCTGGCCGCCATCGATGCCGCTGCCCGGCAGGCGGGGTCACAGCCGGCCACATAGCCGCAGGCCCGGTGGACAGCGGGCCGGCCCGGCGTACAACGCCTGGGGCCGGCCCCTTCTCGAAGTCCCTCGGCGAGGTGCGAAGTCCTCGGCGTCGTGGGATCCGGCCTTCCGCTTCTTGACGTCGGCGCATCGACCGATCATGCGCCGCACAGCACAGGACCCCGGAACCGGCGCAGGGGTCCCGGGGCCCGGTCAGGGGGGCGGTCGTGACAGAGCCGCCCGCGGGGCATCACACCCGGCGCAGAACGGCGACCACCTTGCCGAGGATCGTCGCGTCGTCGCCGGGAATCGGCTCGTACGCGGAGTTGTGCGGCAGCAGCCATACGTGGCCGTCCTCGCGCTTGAAGCGCTTGACGGTGGCCTCGCCGTCGAGCATCGCGGCCACGATGTCACCGTTCTCGGCAACCGGCTGGCGGCGGACGGTGACCCAGTCGCCGTCGCAGATCGCGGCCTCGATCATCGAGTCACCGACGACCTTGAGCACGAACAGCTCACCGTCACCGACGAGCTGCCGGGGGAGCGGGAAGACGTCCTCGACCGACTCCTCGGCGAGGATCGGGCCACCGGCGGCGATACGGCCGACCAGCGGCACGTAGGACGCGGCGGGCTTACCCGCGGTGTCCGTGGGCTGCACGGATGCGGCCTGGTCGGAGCCGCGGACCTCGTACGCGCGCGGGCGGTGCGGGTCTCGGCGCAGGAAGCCCTTGCGCTCCAGTGCCATCAGCTGGTGTGCCACGGAGGACGTGCTGGACAGGCCGACCGCCTGGCCGATCTCCCGCATCGACGGCGGGTAGCCGCGCCGCTGTACCGAATCCCTGATGACCTCGATCACGCGGCGCTGCCGGTCGGTCAGCCCGGAGCTGTCCGCCCGGATGCCTGGAGGTCGGCCCGGCAGGGAGCGCTTGTGCCCCTCTGGGTTCGTGGCTTCGTTCATCGCATGCACCGGCTCGAGTCGGCCCTGGGAGCGGTCCTGGGCAGTGATGGTGGCACTGTCTGCGGTGGTGGTCACGTCGGCCCCTCTCGATGGTCTCCCTGCTGGACAACGGTAGTTGCTTTCGAAAGGTTGCGCCAAACACACGTTCGAGTGAAAAAGTGCGAATCGCGGGACGCGATCTTGCGTCTGGGTGTATGGCTAACGCGGTGCCGCACGGACAAAAGTGCCCATTGTTGTACCCTTCACCGCCGGGGTGGCCCTCGTGAAGTGCGGCCCAGTCTGCCATCCGGTGCCCCGTTCACCGGGTACCGGCCCCCGTGTGCGCGTGAAGTCCTACGCCTTCTCCCTGCGCCGCCCACCGTATCTCCCCAGGTGCGGCCGCGGTACGGCTGTGCGTCGAGGTGCCGGATGTGCCGCACGCGCGCGTGCGGCACGGTGGCCCTGCCGACACGCGAGCCTGGGTCGATGTACGAGCCAATCCCCACATCTAGTGGTTGGATGGCTACAGCAGCCCAGAAGTTGTGGTCCCCCCGGTCTTGCGTCGCGCGATCATCGCCTATGCTTGTGCTCGCTTCGAGGGGCCTGGGGGCCTGTTGAGGCTATTGAGTCTGCTGTGAGGAGGGTTGGGAACCATGCACTGCCCCTTCTGCAGGCACCCCGACAGTCGTGTGGTCGACAGTCGTACGACCGACGACGGCACGTCGATCCGCAGGCGCCGCCAGTGCCCTGACTGCTCCCGTCGTTTCACGACCGTGGAGACGTGTTCGCTCATGGTGGTGAAGCGGTCCGGAGTCACCGAACCCTTCAGCCGTACCAAGGTCATCAACGGCGTGCGCAAGGCGTGCCAGGGGCGGCCTGTCACCGAGGACGCCCTCGCCCAGCTCGGCCAGCGGGTCGAGGAGGCGGTGCGGGCCACCGGAAGCGCCGAGCTGACCACTCATGACGTGGGGCTGGCCATACTCGGCCCACTGCAGGAGCTCGACCTTGTCGCCTATCTGCGATTCGCGTCCGTCTACCGGGCGTTCGAGTCGCTTGAGGACTTCGAGGCGGCGATCGCGGAACTCAGGGAACGGCCGGACCGCCCCGCCGGGGGCGGCGAGGACGGCGGCGCGGGGGGCCAGGAAGACGACCGCGGGTCCGGAGGAGCAGCTCAGCTCCCCGAGCCCGCTCGCTCCGCCGACTGAGCGGCGGGCCGGGATCGGAGGCGGCATCCGGACCGGCAGGTCGGCGGCGACCGAAGACCTGTTGCGGGCGGCGGCGAGCGGACCCCGCAACACCAGACAGAACACCGTGCCACGGGAACATCGGGGCACTTCAGGGCGTTTTAGCCCGTACAGGGAGGCGGCATGACAGAGACGGCGAGCGGTCCGGCACGGAGCTCCCGCGCCAAGGGCACCAAGGCGACCAAGGGACTGCGTATCGAGCGCATCCACACCACTCCCGGCGTGCACCCGTACGACGAGGTGGCCTGGGAGCGCCGTGACGTCGTCATGACCAACTGGCGCGACGGCTCGGTCAATTTCGAGCAGCGTGGCGTCGAGTTTCCCGACTTCTGGTCGGTGAACGCGGTCAACATCGTCACCAGCAAGTACTTCCGCGGTGCCGTCGGCACCCCGCAGCGCGAGACCAGCCTCAAGCAGCTGATCGACCGCATCGTGAAGACGTACCGGAAGGCCGGCGAGGACCACAAGTACTTCGCCTCGCCCGCCGACGCCGAAATCTTCGAGCACGAGCTGGCGTACGCCCTCCTGCATCAGATCTTCAGCTTCAACAGCCCCGTCTGGTTCAACGTCGGCACCAAGCAGCCCCAGCAGGTCTCCGCCTGCTTCATCCTGTCCGTCGACGACTCCATGGAGTCGATCCTCGACTGGTACAAGGAAGAGGGCATGATCTTCAAGGGCGGCTCCGGAGCCGGCCTGAACCTCTCCCGGATCCGCTCCTCCAAGGAGCTCCTCTCCTCCGGCGGCAACGCCTCCGGTCCGGTCTCCTTCATGCGCGGCGCCGACGCCTCCGCAGGAACGATCAAGTCCGGTGGCGCCACCCGCCGCGCCGCCAAGATGGTCATCCTCGACGTCGACCACCCCGACATCGAGGACTTCATCGAGACCAAGGTGAAGGAAGAGGAGAAGATCCGCGCCCTGCGCGACGCGGGCTTCGACATGGACCTGGGCGGCGACGACATCACGTCCGTCCAGTACCAGAACGCGAACAACTCGGTCCGTGTGAACGACGAGTTCATGAAGGCGGTCGAGCAGGGCGGCAAGTTCGGCCTGCGCGCGCGGATGACCGGTGAGGTCATCGAGGAGGTCGACGCCAAGGCCCTGTTCCGCAAGATGGCCGAGGCCGCCTGGGCCTGCGCCGACCCGGGCATCCAGTACGACGACACCATCAACCACTGGCACACGTGCCCGGAGTCCGGCCGTATCAACGGCTCGAACCCGTGCAGCGAGTACATGCATCTGGACAACACGTCCTGCAACCTCGCCTCGCTGAACCTGATGAAGTTCCTCAAGGACGACGGCAAGGGCAACCAGACCTTCGAGGTCGAGCGTTTCGCCAAGGTCGTGGAACTGGTCATCACCGCGATGGACATCTCCATCTGCTTCGCGGACTTCCCGACCCAGAAGATCGGCGAGAACACGCGCGCGTTCCGTCAGCTCGGCATCGGCTACGCCAACCTCGGCGCCCTGCTCATGGCGACCGGCCACGCGTACGACTCCGACGGCGGCCGCGCCCTGGCCGGTGCCATCACCTCGCTGATGACCGGCACGTCGTACCGGCGTTCCGCCGAACTCGCCGCGGTCGTCGGCCCGTACGACGGTTACGCCCGCAACGCCCAGCCGCACCTGCGGGTCATGAAGCAGCACTCCGACGCCAACGCCGCGGCCGTGCGCATGGACGACCTGGACACGCCGGTCTGGGCCGCTGCCACGGAGGCCTGGCAGGACGTGCTGCGCCTCGGCGAGAAGAACGGTTTCCGTAACTCCCAGGCGTCCGTCATCGCCCCGACCGGCACCATCGGTCTGGCGATGTCCTGCGACACCACCGGCCTGGAGCCCGACCTCGCCCTGGTCAAGTTCAAGAAGCTGGTCGGCGGCGGTTCGATGCAGATCGTCAACGGCACCGTCCCGCAGGCACTGCGCCGCCTGGGCTACCAGGAGGAGCAGATCGAGGCGATCGTCGCCCACATCGCCGAGCACGGCAACGTCGTCGACGCGCCGGGCCTCAAGCACGAGCACTACGAGGTCTTCGACTGCGCCATGGGCGAGCGCTCCATCTCCGCGATGGGCCACGTCCGCATGATGGCCGCGATCCAGCCCTGGATCTCCGGCGCCCTGTCCAAGACGGTCAACATGCCGGAGTCGGCGACCGTCGAGGAGGTCGAGGAGATCTACTTCGAGGCCTGGAAGATGGGCGTCAAGGCGCTCGCCATCTACCGTGACAACTGCAAGGTCGGCCAGCCGCTCTCCGCCAAGACCAAGGAGAAGGAGAAGGCCGAGATCACGGAGAAGGCCGAGGCCACCATCCGTGAGACGGTCGAGAAGGTCGTCGAGTACCGCCCGGTCCGCAAGCGCCTTCCGAAGGGCCGTCCCGGGATCACCACGTCCTTCACCGTCGGCGGCGCCGAGGGCTACATGACCGCCAACTCCTACCCGGACGACGGTCTCGGCGAGGTCTTCCTGAAGATGTCCAAGCAGGGCTCGACCCTGGCGGGCATGATGGACGCCTTCTCGATCGCCGTCTCGGTGGGCCTGCAGTACGGCGTGCCGCTGGAGACGTACGTCTCGAAGTTCACGAACATGCGCTTCGAGCCGGCGGGTATGACCGACGACCCCGACGTCCGCATGGCCCAGTCGATCGTCGACTACATCTTCCGCCGCCTGGCGCTGGACTTCCTGCCCTTCGAGACGCGCTCCGCGCTCGGCATCCACTCCGCCGAGGAGCGCCAGCGTCACCTGGAGACCGGCTCGTACGAGCCGTCGGAGGAGGACGTCGACGTCGAGGGTCTGGCCCAGTCGGCCCCGCGGGCCCAGGAACTCAAGGCCGTCGCCACGCCGAAGGCCGACATCGAGGCGGCCAAGCCCGCCCCGAAGCAGGCCCACACCAGCGCCGAGCTGGTGGAGATGCAGATGGGCATCCAGGCCGACGCCCCGCTGTGCTTCTCCTGCGGTACGAAGATGCAGCGTGCCGGTTCCTGCTACATCTGCGAGGGCTGTGGCTCGACGAGCGGCTGCAGCTGACGTCTGACACATAGCGCCTGACACGAGGGGTGCCGGCTTCGCGCCGGCACCCCTCGTCGTGCTCAGGTGCGTGCTCCGCGGACGCGGCCTCGACGAGGGGCCAGGGCTGTGGCTCTTGACCCGTCGAACGAGTGGACGTGATGTCGGCGAGCCGTCACGCCGGGTTGTCCGCCCTATCGAACGAGTGGATACGGCGTCGACGAGCCGTCACCGCCAGGATGTCTGCCCCATCGAACTGGTGAACGTGCTGGGGTCGTCCTCGTAGCCCTGGACACCGGCATGCAGGTCCCACGCCCCGGAGTCGCCGCGGACGAACTCCGCGACCCGTGCCGCCGTGGAACCAAGGACGTTGCCGAAGTCGTCCGTGGCGAGGTCCGTGTAGCCCTCGCGGATGCGCAGCGACGGCTTGACCACGCTGACGAACGTGCGGCGGTCGGGGCGCTGCTGGATGACGACGCCGACCACCACGCGCGCGTAGCGCGGGTCCAGCCGGTCGAGTTCGACCGTCATGACCTCGTCCCAGCCGAAGCCCTTGCCGTCCTTGCTGTCCCGGTTGAGCGTGATCGTGCCGTCCGGGGAGCGGCTGTCGAAATGGACCGTGTAGGCGGGGTCGCCGTACGGATCGCTCGCCGGATAGGTGGCGGCCACTATGTCCAGATCGGTCGGCGGCTGTCCCGCCGGGCTCGGGTCCCACTTCACCGCGATCTCGACCTTGCGGATCCCCTTGGTGATGCCGCTCATCGGACGTCGTCCCCCTTTCCATGCGCCCGCAGCCCGAACTGCCGGGCGATTGAAGCCGGTTGTCCATCCTGCCACGCGCGCGGGTGGGCGTGCGGCGGGTGCTGTGCCCGAACGTGACCGGCGCCACGTCCATGGCCGTACGATGGCGCGGTGCTGGTCAAGTGGATTCGCTGCACCGTGGTGGACCGCCGCGGCTTCGAGCGGGGGCAGCGAAAATGGGCGGGGCTTCTGGGGGAGCCGGGATTTCGAGGACAGGGCGGAGGCTGGAGCCGTAGCAGGCCCTCGGTGGCGCACATCTTCGCCTTCTGGGAAAGCCGTGCTTTCTACGACTCCTTCATGGCCCGCTCCCACGACCGGTTGGCAGCGGCCCAGTCCGGCACCTTCAAGGACGCCCAGGTCAGGCTTTTCGACTACCGCTTCGATGTGAAGACCGGCTTCGAACCGCGCTTCACGGATGCCGACCTCGTCAGGGTGGCCGTCTGCCGTGTCCACGAGCAGCGCGTCGAGAACTTCACGCTGATGCAGGAGAAGGTCTGGAACCCCGCGATGGCCGGCTCGCCCGGGATGATCCGCGGGCTGTTCGCCGAGGCCCCGGGGCACGAGTTCATGGTTCTGTCGATGTGGCGGTCGGCCGCGGAGCACGGCAAGTACCGTACCGAGCGTGTCGAGCGGCTCGCCCTGCGTGCGCAGACGGAGGCCGACGTCGCGGCGCTCACGGGCGACATCGTGGAGCTGGAGCCGAGCTGGATCGTGTGAGATCCGGCCCCCGTATACGTGCGCCCTTTGTGGCGTATGGTGCGGAAACTGTGTGACCTCCGCCGTATGGAGGCCGTACGAGTGCTCGATATGGCGTCGTCCGATCTAGGGTTTTGGCATGGCACGACCACGGCGCATCGTCCTTGTCCGGCACGGCGAGTCAACGGGCAATGTTGATGACTCCGTATACGAACGCGAACCCGATCACTCACTGGCACTGACCGAACGCGGCTGGCAACAGGCTGAGGAGGCCGGTAAGCGGCTGCGCGACGTCTTCGGGCGGGAACGCGTCAGCGTGTACGTCTCCCCCTATCGCCGTACCCACGAGACGCTCCGGGCCTTTCACCTCGACCCCGAACTCATACGCGTGCGTGAGGAGCCCCGGCTGCGCGAGCAGGACTGGGGCAACTGGCAGGACCGGGACGACGTCCGACTGCAGAAGACATACCGCGACGCGTACGGGCACTTCTTCTACCGCTTCGCTCAGGGCGAGAGCGGTGCCGACGTGTACGACCGGGTCGGCGGCTTCCTGGAGAGCCTGTACCGCAGCTTCGAGGCGCCGGACCACCCACCGAACGTCCTGCTGGTGACGCACGGCCTGGCCATGCGGCTGTTCTGCATGCGCTGGTTCCACTGGACCGTCGCCGAGTTCGAGTCTCTGTCGAATCCCGGGAACGGCGAGATACGGATGCTCGTTCTGGGGGAGGACGGCAGGTACACGCTCGACCGGCCGTTCGAACGCTGGCGAGATCCGGAACCGTACGGGATCACTGACTAGAGTGGCAGGGCAATGACTGACTCCTCTCCCGGCGGGCGCCTGGCTCGCGCCGTGGCCAGCCTGCGCGGACTCGCGGTCGGGGACGCCCTGGGCTCCCAGTTCTTCGTGCCGGTGAACTACCCGCTGCTCAAGCGCCGCGAGCTGCCGCCCGGCCCCTGGCAGTGGACCGACGACACGGAGATGGCCTGCTCCGTGGTCGCCGTCCTCGCCGCCCACCAGCGCATCGACCAGGACGCCCTCGCCCGTTCCTTCGCCGAGCACCACGACTTCGACCGCGGCTACGGCCCCGCGGTCAACCGGCTGCTGCGGCTGATCCGGGAAGGCGGCGACTGGCGGGAGCTGTCCTCCGCGCTCTTCAACGGCCAGGGCTCCTGGGGCAACGGCGCCGCGATGCGCATCGCCCCGCTGGGCGCCTGGTACGCCGGCGACCCCGAGCAGGCCACGCACCAGGCGGAGATCTCCGCGTACCCGACGCATCAGCACCGTGAGGCCGTGGTCGGCGCCATGGCTGTCGCCGCGGCCGCCGCGCTGGTTGCTGCCCCCGGCGGACCGCCCAGCCCCGAGTCGTTGCTCGACGACGTCGTCGCGCTCGTGCCGAAGAGCGCCGTCGGCGCGGGGCTGCGCCGTGCCCGCGACATGCTCGACTACGGCGACCCGGCCACGGTCGCGGCGGTGCTCGGCTGTGGACGGCGTACGACCGCCCATGACACCGTGCCTTTCGCCCTCTGGTCGGCCGCCCGCTCCCTCGGCGACTACGAGGAGGCGTTCTGGACGACCGCCCAGGCCGGCGGCGACGTGGACACCACCTGCGCCGTCGTGGGCGGCGTGCTCGCCGCGGGTAAGGCCGGGACGCCGCCCGTCGAGTGGTGGCGGCAGACGGAGGCGCTTCCCGAGTGGGCGCCTGAGGTGCCGGTGTAGTCCGTCGGCGGGTGGGCGGTCCTGCCCGTCGGCAGATTGCAGGTCCAGTCCGTGTCCGGGTTGCCGGTCCAGCCCGTCGCCGGGCTCGGCGAGCGAGCCCGTCGGCAGATTGCCGGTCGTTTGTCCTGGCCTCCCCATGGAGTTGAACTCTCTGTGTCCGGCGGGAACTCTCCGTGATCGAGAGCTCGTTGTCGTGACAACTGCTGCGCGCGATCCGCGCGTGCGGGACAAGAGCGCTGGAGGGGGTGGCGGTGATGCTGGTGCCGCAGAGTTTTTCCGTGCCGGTCGAGATTGTCGTCCTGGTTGCGGTGTGGGGAGCGTGCTCACTGATCGCCGGTGCGATCTCCGCGTGGCGCGTCTCCCTACGGGCGCCTGCCCCGGCGCTACCGTGGCCTGCCCGAGCGGTGCGCATCCCCTCTTCTGATGCCGCTCCGCCCGTTCGTCGGCAGGCGACAGGCCGTCCGTCACCCCTCGCGAGAGGGCGCCGCCGCCGACGCACGCCCGTTGCGCACGTCAGCGACGTTCCGAGGCCGATCCGTGATCCTCTACGTTCAGCCGACCATGGGGCCGGTCGTGCCGGCGAGGGCGTCAAGGTCGCTCTTTCGTACCCGGATCACCAGCCAGGCTGTGGCCAGGGCGAGTACGGCCATGGCCGCTGCCGGGATGAAGGCCGTCGAGATGCCTTGCGCGAGCACCTCGTGGCCCCAGGGCGCGGGAAGCTGATGTGTCTGGGCGAACTCGGCCTTCTGCTGGGCCGTGCCTTCGGCGAAGAAGTTCGGCAGTTGCTGCTCCGCCGCGTCCCTGCTGGCCGTGCCGAACACGGTGGTGAGAATGGCAAGGCCCAGCGAACCGCCCACCTGCTGGGTGACGTTGAGCAGACCGGACGCCGCTCCCGCCTCGTGCTGGGCGACACCGGAGACGGCGGTGACCGTCGCGGTCACGAAGTTCAGGCCCATGCCGAAGCCGAAGACCACCATCGGCCCGAGCACTGCTCCGGCGTACGAGCTGTCGTGACTGATGAAGGTCAGCCACGCGAGTCCGACGACGACCAGTGCCGATCCGGCGAGCATGAAGGGCTTGGGGCCGAGGACGGGCAGGAACCGCTGCGACAGGCCGACGCCGATCACGATGGCGACGGTGACGGGCAGGAAAGCGAGGCCTGCCTTGATCGGGCTGTAGCCCAGCACGTTCTGCACGAACAGGACGATGTAGAAGAACATGCCGAACATGGCAGCGGCCAGGCTCAGCATGATCACGTACGTTCCCGAGCGGTTGCCGTCGGTGAACATCTTCAGCGGGGTGATCGGTTCCCTGGCCCGCATCTCGACGAAGACGAAGGCCAGCAGCAGGACCAGCGCCACGCCGAAGGACACGAGGGTAAGACCGTCCCGCCAGCCCTCTTCCGCGGCCCGGATGAAGCCGTACACCAGGGAGGCCATGCCGATGGTCGACGTCAGTGCTCCCGCTATGTCGAAGCGGCCGGGGTGGCGTTCGGACTCGTTGATGTAGAGCGGCGTGAGGACGGCGATCAGGACGCCGATCGGCACGTTGACGAACAGCACCCAGCGCCAGTCGAGCCACTCCGTGAGCATTCCGCCGGCCAGCAGGCCGATGGCGCCGCCACCGGCGGAGACGGCGGCGAAAACGCCGAACGCGCGGTTCCGTTCCGGTCCCTCGGCGAACGTGGTGGTGATCAGTGCCAGCGAGGTCGGCGAGGCGATGGCCCCGCCCACGCCCTGCAGGGCACGCGCGGCGAGCAACTGCCAGGGTTCCTGTGCGATGCCGCCCAGCAGGGAGGCGAAGGTGAACAGCAGGATGCCGGTCATGAAGACACGGCGGCGGCCGAGGATGTCACCGGCGCGGGCGCCGAGCAGCAGCAGTCCCCCGAAGGTCAGCGTGTACGCACTGACCACCCAGGTGAGGTCGGTGGTGCTGAACGCGAGCGCTTCCTGAATTTGCGGAAGGGCGATGTTCACAATGGTGGCGTCGAGTACCACCATGAGTTGGCAGGCCGCGATGACGGTGAGTGCGATGCCCGGACGCCCTTGGCGGCGGGCGGCGGTGCTGGGTATGTGGTCCTGGATCTTCTGAGAGGTCGTCACTATGGGTCCCCCATGAATGGCTTAGTGAACGCTCGCGTTCACTGTCGCGCCAACCGTAGTGATTCCCCGCTAGTGAACGCAACCGTTCACTTAGATTGCTGTGGCGCCGCGCGTCCCCCGCGGTCGTCACATGGCTCGACCTCCTTCCCCAGATCCCCGCTTCCCTGTTCGTTGGAGACATCCGGATGGTTACTTCGCGCTGGACGGCCGCCCCCGCTCAGGCGGCCCCGTCCCGTCGGCGCGGTGCTGTGCTCGAGACCGCGATTCTCGAAGCCGCGCTGGAGCAACTCGGTACGGTCGGCTGGCACGGCCTCACGATGGAGGGCGTGGCGACCCGTGCCCAGACCGGCAAGGCCGCGATCTACCGCCGCTGGCCCTCCAAGGAAGACCTCGTTGCCGACGCCCTCCGGGCCGGGCTGCCCGGCATGGGGGCGGCGCCCGACCTCGGGAGCGTGCGCGACGACCTGGTGGCGCTGACCCGGCTGGCGCGCGACGCGATGTACTCGCGCCCCGGCTCCGCACTCCGCTCCGTGATTCACGAATGCGACAGCGCTCAGGCGGAGCGGTTCCATGACGTCATCGTGCAAGGCGTGGTGGAACCCGCGATCAGGGTGCTGCACGAGGTGATCGACCGTGGAATCGAAAGGGGAGAGGTGCGGTCCGACGCGGCGAACGGATACGTCTACGACGCCGTGCCAGCGATGATGATGTATCGGTCGAAGGTGTGCGGGAGCGAATGGTCGGACCAGGATATCGAGGAGATGGTCGACCAGTTGATGGTTCCACTGCTGCGCCCCATCGGGGGCTGAGGCGAGGCTGCCGCGTCGCTGGCGGCGTCTTGGGCGACCAGGGTGTCGCGGGTCGTGGGGGGCGGCGTAATCTAGGTGCGCCATGCCCTACGAACCACCTACTCACACCGTCGAGCGCTCCCTTCGCGCAACGACCGGAGCGAAGATCATTGCCGGTGTCGACGAGGTGGGGCGCGGCGCCTGGGCCGGGCCCGTCACCGTCTGCGCGGCGATCACCGGACTGCGTCGGCCTCCCCTGGGCCTCACCGACTCCAAGTTGCTCACCGTGAAACGGCGGACCGAGCTCGCCGAGTTGTTGCGGACGTGGGTGACGTCGTACGCCCTCGGCCACGCGTCCCCGGAGGAGATCGACGATCTCGGAATGACGGCGGCGCTGCGGCTCGCGGCGGTGCGTGCCCTGGAGGGGCTGCCGATCCGTCCCGACGCGGTGATTCTCGACGGTAAGCACAACTATCTCGGGACGCCGTGGCAGGTTCGTACGGTGATCAAGGGCGATCAGTCGTGCGTGGCCGTAGCGGCGGCATCGGTGATCGCCAAGGTTCAGCGCGACAAAATGATGGCCGAACTGGGTATCGACCATGCAGACTTCGGTTTTGCGGACAACGCCGGGTATCCCTCACCCGTGCACAAGGCCGCACTGGCGGAGCGGGGCCCCACCCCCTACCACCGGTTGACGTGGGCGTATCTTGATGCGCTGCCGCAGTGGCGGCACCTCAAGAAGGCCCGCAGCTGGGCGGACGGAAGTGTTCCGGAGATCGATGGTCAGCTCGGCTTCGATTTCTGACGGTTCCGGTCGCACGTATGTGCCACCCACTGGCGCGAGCCGTACCAACGTTTGATAGACATCAACTCATGCCTCTCATCCCCGAGGAGCCTCAGATTCACGAGAGTGCCCAGGGTCCCCGCGCAGCTTCGGCCAGTGGCCGTACCGCGCCGACCCCTCGTCCCGTACCCGGCCCCCGCCCCGCGGCCCCGCCGCGTCCTGGTCGTCCCGGCGCTCTCCGGCCCGCGCCGCCGGCGCAGCGTACGGGGGCGACCGTGACCAAGCCCGGACCCGCTGGTCCGGCCGCAACTGCCGCCCCTGCCGCGCCCCTTCCGGCTTCGGCTCCGGCCACTCCGCAGATCCAGCTGATCCCGGCCCCGGCCGAGGGTGCGCTGGACGCTGCCGAGGAAGCCGTGGACCTGCTGCTGGAGTCTGGCCGCGCCCCGAATGACGTGCTGGTGATCACCACCGGTGAGCCGCACCCGTGGGCCGCTCACGAGCTGTCCTTCGGGGAGGCGTCCTACTGGGCTCAGCATGATGCCCGCGACGACGTCTTCTACGCCGACGCCGCCGTGGCCGGTCGTGCCGCGTCCCGGCCCGTGGTCGTGGTCGCTGTCAACGGCGGTTCCGACGCCGCTGCCGCCACCGCACTGCCACTGGCTCTCACCCGGGCCGACGCTCTGCTGATCGTCTGCGGCGACCCGCAGCAGATCAACTCGGTGCTGGGCGCGGGCGTCTGAGCCGGTTCCCGCCAGAGCGGCACCCGCGGGCCGGCCGACCGCCGTCCCGGCGGGAACTGCACGGTGGTGCCTTCGGCATGCTCGCGTGACGGGCGGGCCCGGGCGTCGGGCCTGTTCGCGACGGCGGCGGTGTACGTGTGCTGTTGTCTGTCCGGGGAGGGTTGCGAGGTCCTCCAGCCTGTCTGGGTGTGAGGCCTCCTGTCCGTCCGGAGGAGTGCGTGACCGTCCTCCGGTCATTGCCAGGAGTGCGTCACCGTCCTCCGGTCATTGCCAGGAGCGCGTCACCGTCCTCCGGTCATTGCCAGGAGCGCGTGACCGTCTTTCGGTTTTTGCGGGGAGCGACGCTGCCGCCAGGTTGCTCGGGGTCTCTACGCCGCCGTTGTGTGTCAGAGAGGGAACCGGTACTCGTGGTGGGGTTGCCTCAGCGGGCTGCCACGCGGCTCAGAACCTCGGATGCGGCACCTCCGGTGCGCGGCGGTGGGGGCGGTGCCTCGGACGTCGCGAACGGCTCGGGCGCTGATCCGGAGTTGGGGCGGCGGCCACCCCGGCCCTCGCCGAAGACCTGCCAGCCGTCGCGGGTCAGCGTGATGTATGCCCCGCAGCGCAGGCCGTGGAGGGTGCAGGCGTCACGCAGGCCCCACATCCACGCGCCGTCCTCCTCCGTCCAACGCGCGTCGCCCTCGCGGCAGTAAAGCAGCACCGCGGTGCGCACCGGGGTGCGGCGGCGCAGGTCGTGGGGGATGACCCGGCGCAACTGGTCGAGCAGCGCGTTGCGGAACATCCAGCCGTCGGCGAGCGCGGGGCGCCTGGTGAAGGAGGCACTCGCGCACAGCCGATCGTCCGCGTCGAGCACGGCCACGATCGCCGTCGACAGCTGAGGGCGGTGCCGCGTGTGCAGTCCGCTGACGACTTCCCGAGGGTTGCGCAGCAGCGGGATGCCCGCAGCGGCCCACTCCGCGGGCTCCAGCAGTCGCGCCGCAGCGTTGGCTGATGCGCCGGAAGTCGACGTGGATACCGCGGAGGACGGAGCGAATCCGAAGGTCACGTTTCTCCCTTCGGCTACGCGCCCACACTGCGGGCGGGGTCTGGATCGGGGGAGCGCACACCGCAGCAGAGCCCTACCTGATCACGGGGTGAGCCGTGCGGGGAGCGGACCCTAATTCTTCCCGTCGAACTTGGATGCGGCAACGAGCAATTGGGGCGCCCGGCCCTTATCGAATGGTCTGTGGCTTATATCCGTACCCGGTGGGGAGTTGAGTGATGCCGGGTGTGGCAGCACGGGTGCGGCGCTCGCAGGTGGTTGCACGCGCGGGGATCACGGACGCGGCGGCAGTGTGTGCGATCAGCCCTGGACGGCGAGTACAAGAGGCAACACCGCCTGGGCGCCCGCGCGCCGGAGCAGGCGGGCAGCGACGGCGAGGGTCCAGCCGGTCTCCGTGAAGTCGTCGACCAGGAGGACGGGGCCGGGCGTTTCGGCGAGCGCCGCGCTGAGTGCGGGCGGTACGGTCAGCGCCCCGTCGAGCGCTTTGAGGCGCTGGGCGCTGTTGCTCCGGGAGACCGGCGTCACCTCGGCCGCGTACTCCACCGAACCCAGCAACGGCAGGCGGCCGACCTCCGCGATGCGGGCGCCCAGCGAGCCGATCAGCTGCGGGCGGGTGCGCGAGGCGACCGTCACCACCCCGACGGGGCGCGGCTGGGCGTCCGCCCCGCCCGAGGCCCAGCCGCCGGGCCCTTTGGCCCAGTCGGCCAGGACCCCGACCACCGCCTTCGCGACGTCGTCCGGCACCTGTCCGTCCGGAGCCTGCGGTGTGAGCATCGGCCGTAGCCGGTTGCCCCAGCCGATGTCCGACAGGCGCCCCAGCGCCCGGCCCGGTGCAGCCTGGTCTCCGGCTGGGATACGGCCCTTGAGGTCCACGCCGATCGCCGGCAGGCCGGTCGGCCACATCCGGCGCGGCTCCACCTCGACGCCCGCCCGGCCCAGGTCGACGCGCGCGGCATCCAGCGCGGCCGTGGACGTGTCCGCGGCGAAGCGCGCACCCGCACAGTTGTCACAGCGACCGCAGGGCTTGGCGCCCTCGTCGTCCAGTTGGCGTTGCAGGAACTCCATGCGGCACTCCGTGGTCGCCGCGTACTCCCGCATCGCCTGCTGCTCTGCCTTGCGCTGCCGGGCGACCCAGCCGTAGCGCTCCGAGTCGTACGTCCACGGTTGCCCGGTCGCGATCCAGCCGCCCTTGACCCGGTGCACCGCCCCGTCCACGTCGAGAACCTTGAGCATGGTCTCCAGCCGGGAGCGACGCAGCTCCACCAGAGGTTCCAGGGCGGGCAGCGACATGGGCCGCTCCGCGCGCGCGAGGACGTCGAGGGTGCGGCGGACCAGCTCTTCCGACGGGAAGGCGAGTGAGGCGAAGTACTCCCAGATCGCCTCGTCCTCCTTCCCGGGCAGCAGGAGTACCTCCGCGTGCTGCACGCCTCGTCCCGCGCGGCCGACCTGCTGGTAGTAGGCGATGGGGGAGGAAGGCGAGCCGAGGTGGACCACGAAGCCGAGGTCGGGCTTGTCGAACCCCATCCCGAGGGCCGATGTGGCCACCAGAGCCTTCACCTTGTTGCCGAGCAGATCGTCCTCGGCCTGCTGGCGCTCGGCGTTCTCCGTCTTCCCGGTGTACGACGCGACGGCGTGCCCGCGGTGCCGGAGGAACGTGGTCACCTCCTCGGCGGCGGCCACGGTCAGCGTGTAGATGATCCCCGAGCCGGGCAGCTCGTCGAGGTGGTCGGCGAGCCAGGCCATGCGGTGCGCCGCGTCGGGCAACGCCAGCACCCCGAGGCTCAGGCTCTCCCGGTCCAGCGGGCCGCGCAGGACCAAGGCGTCCGACGTGCCGCCGGTGCCGAGCTGCTCCGCGACGTCGGCCGTGACGCGGGCGTTGGCGGTGGCCGTGGTGGCGAGCACGGGCACGCCCGCCGGCAGTTCGGTCAGCATGGTGCGCAGTCGCCGGTAGTCCGGGCGGAAGTCGTGGCCCCAGTCGGAAATGCAGTGGGCCTCGTCCACGACGAGGAGCCCGGTCGTCGCCGCGAGCGCGGGGAGCACGTGGTCGCGGAAGTCCGGATTGTTCAGGCGCTCCGGGCTGACCAGCAGGACGTCGACCTCGCCGGCGGCGATCTCTGCCTGGACGGTGTCCCATTCCTCAGTGTTCGCGGAGTTGATGGTCCGGGCGTGGATACCTGCGCGGGCCGCCGCCTCGACCTGGTTGCGCATCAGCGCGAGCAGCGGGGAGACGATCACGGTCGGGCCGCTGCCGCGGGCCCGCAACAGCGAGGTCGCCACGAAGTACACCGCGGACTTGCCCCATCCCGTGCGCTGCACGACGAGGGCGCGGCGCTTGTCGGCGACCAGTGCCTCGATCGCCCGCCACTGGTCCTCGCGCAGGCGGGCCGTGCCCGTGGCGTCACCGACCAGGCGTGCGAGGACAGCGTCGGCGTCCGCCCGGAGTTCCGCGTTGCTCGTGTGCTCCATGCGTCCATACAACAGGACGGCACTGACACTCGGGCCGGGCGGCCGCACAGTCGGGCCGGGGTGGTGGTTGTGTCGTGATGGTTGTGTCGTGTCCCTGATCGGAGTTATCCACAGGCTCAAGCGGATCTTTGAATTCCGCGAGATCGTCGACGCATGACGAATCACGGCGAAACGGCTGGACCCTTCGAAAACGACGACATCAACGGATGGGGCGGGGAAAACCGATCCAACGATGACGAACGGCGCGCACCGCACGACGACAAGGCCTGCGACGCCGACTCCACATGCGGCGACGGGCTCGCCGCCGCCCATCGCGTCACCTTGCGCTCCCCGGCCGAACTGGCCGACGCCCTGCCGTATCTGCTCGGGTACCGCCCCGAGGACAGCATTGTCCTCGTCGCCCTCCATGACAGGGACGGGCGTGGGCGGTTCGGTGGCCGCGCGCGGCTCGGCATTCCGGCCAATCCGGACGACTGGAAGTCCGTGGCGGGGCAGTTGGCACACGGCCTGGTGCGGGGGAGCGAACGCAGGGGAGCCCGGCCGGAACAGATCGTGGCATACGTCTGCCAGGAGCCCGGCAAGGGGGAAACCGGCCAGCAGGTCATGGAGCGACTACGGCCGCTCGCCGAGAATCTGCGGTCCGAGTGCGGCCAGCTCGACGTTCCGGTGATCGAGGCCTTGTGCATCTCGGGCGGCCGCTTCTGGTCGTACTGCTGCGAAATCCAGGGATGCTGCCCCGACGAGGGCCTGCCCATGGGACTGCCGGGTACCTCGGTCCTGGCCGCGGCAGCCACCTACGCCGGGCTCCAGGTGCGCGGGACCCTGCGCGAGCTGAGGTCGAGGCTTCAGCCCTGGGAGACCGCCGCGGCGCTGGAGCAGGAGGCGGCGCTCGACGCGGGAAGCATGGCCCTGGTCCCGAGGATGCTGGACGGCACCAGCCGCGCGGACGTGGCCGAGGAGACGGTGGAGCTCGCCCGGCAGATCATGACCAGGCTGGCCGAGGCGCCGCCCGCGTCCGGCGCATTCCTGGCGGACCTCCGCGACGACGGCCTGCTCCGGAAGGACGAGGCCGCCACCTTGATTCTCGGCCTGCAGGACCGCACGACCCGTGACCGGGCCGCCGAGTGGATGGAGGGGGACGAGGCAGCACCCGCGCTACGACTCTGGCGAGCCCTGGCCCGCCGCTGCGTCGGTCCCTACGGCGAGCACGCCGCAGCGCCCCTTACTCTCGCGGGCTGGGTGGCCTGGTCGACGGGCGACGACCTCGAAGCACGGGAGGCGCTGGCCATGGCACTGGGCGCCGACCCCGACTACCTTTTCGCCCGGCTCCTGCACCAAGCCGTCAACGAAGGCCTGGACCCGGAAACGATCCGACACTGCTTGCGCACGGCGCGGCACGACCGAGCCGAGATCACGCCCCGGCAGCTGGACGGGAAGCCGACGACGGAGGCACAGGGGACGGCTCAGAGCGTTCATGGCGTGCCCGACGCGGGGCCTCGGGCGGAGGGCATCGATACGGCGCAGGGCACTGACCGGGGGCTGGACGGTGTCCAGCGGACTGAACCTGTGGGCGGCGCAGGCGTAAGGCGCCGCACGTTCCTGGCCGGGAGCGCTGACGACTCCCGCTCACTGCCGGATCAAGAGGTGCGCAATACGGCCGTGCCGCGACGCAGGGTGCCGGCAGCCGGGACTGGTCCGGGGAGCGGCCGCAGCGGCGGTACGCGGCCGCCCTTGAGTGCGAAGGCAGGCGTACGGCGGCGCCGGACTTCCCGCGGAGGTGTCGCTCCGAGGCGCGGTGACACCGAGGGGGAGGCATGAGGGACGGCCGGGAGAGTTGCCGGATCAGGCGCGCGTTCCCCCCGCCATTGCACCGGGACGTGTGCACAATGCCGGCCGCACAAGGGCGTGACCCGAAGGAGTCCCGTTCCGTTCACCTCAGTGGCGGAACACCTGGGCAGGTGGAACCGCCGCAACGCCATGTCCCCAAGGAGCCTCCTGCCCGGCTCCGAACGAGCCCGAGGCGCACAGAGCGCAGAGGAAGCAGCCCGATGCACCAGCCGACTCCGCCCTCCGCCGCCGATGACCGTACGCGCCGACTGACGCGGCCTGTGACGGATGACGACCGCATGCGATGGCCGACTCGACCTGTCTCCGACGACGACCGGATGCGGTGGACAACTCCGCCCACCGCCGAGGACCGCTCGACCCGTGGTCGGCGCACGCCACGCGCCGGGTCGGGCACCGGCCCGCCGCAGGGGACCGACGGACTCGGGAACCGCGAAGCGCCCGCCTACCGCGCGGGACGGTTGCCTCGGCCGGCGAACCAGGGAGGGGCACCCCCACACACCCCCGAGGGAGAGACGTCAGCACCCGCACGTGGGGCCGGGAGCAGGAGGGAACTCGAAACGCCCTTCCCGACCGGCGGAGCCCGCCGGCACCTCCCGCCCACGACCGCCGGCCCACCCGGGCGACCGCCCACACTCGGCACCCCACCCGGAGCACGGCCCGCCCCGCCTCGACTCGCATCCTCGCAACACCCTGGCGAGTTGCCGCCCTCCCACACGGCGATGATCTGCGTCGGTCTCCCGGGCCTTGCCATCTCGCCGGAGCATGGGCAATTGAACGGACGGGGACTGGAGGGCTTCTACCGCGCGGGCCTTCGCCTGCTCTCCCGGTGCCAGATCCGCGTGGCCGGGCGTGAACCACTCTCGGTGCAGGCCCGGATGACAGGCGCCGACCGTGCCCGCTTCGTGGGCACCCTGCGTGCCTCACCGCACGCCGGACCGGACCCGGACGTCGTGGTCGAGCGCACGCGGCACGCGGACGGCACGGAGCGGATCACGCTGCACAGTGCGGCTCCCCGCCCCTTGCGCCTCCCCGTCGAGGTCGCCCTCGGTACGGACCTGGCGGCGCTCGGTGCGATCGCGTCGGGGACCGCGGGTCCGGAGGTGCCTGCCAGCGTCCATGACGCCGGTCTGCGCTGGTCCGACGGCAAAGAAGCCTCATTGGTCACGGCGGACCCACCGGCCGCCGACGCGCTGGCCTCGGCGGGCCTGCTCTGCTGGGAGATCGAGCTGCCTCCAGGCGGCAGCGCGACCGTGGAACTCAGGGTGCGCCCGGACGGCGCCGGACCCGTCCGGGCGGTCGGGCGCGCGACGAGTCCGCTCGCCCAGGTCGGCGCGTCCGGCGACGACCCTGGCGTGCAGGCATTCCTGAGAACCAGCGTCGAAGATCTCCAGGCACTGCTGTTGCGAGATCTCGCAGATCCGGCCGACATGTATCTCGCCGCCGGGGCACCGTGGCGTTGCGGCCTAGCCCCGGCCGACGCCCTGGCGGCGGCCCGCATGGCGCTGCCGCTCGGCACCCGGCTCGCCGCGGGCACGCTTCGTGCCCTCGCTCGTGGTCAAACCACCGGACCAGGACAGCAGTCCGGCATGATCCCCGGGCCGCGGCGCGACGCGGGCGGTCACCTTCCGCCCGGCTGCACCGGCACCGAAGCCACGCTCCATTTCCCCGCCCTCCTGGCGGAGGCCCGTCGATGGGGGATGCCGGAACAGGAGACGGAGGAGCTCCTACCCGCCGCCGAGCGTTGTCTGACCTGGCTGCGGACCACCGTGGGCGACGGCGTGTACCTGTGCGACCCACAGCCCGGTGGCCCCGTCCGCTGCGAGACGCAGGCACATGCGCACCGCGCGGCGCTGCTGGGCGCCGATCTTCTCGACGCCTGCGGACGGCCGGGCGGGGCTGGGTTGCGGGAGTGGGCTCAGGCACTGCGCTCGCAGTTCCGGGCCGACTTCTGGGTCGACGACCTGGGGGGCGGGCGACCGGCGGCGGCCCTTGCTCCCGGCGGCCGCCCCGTGCCACACCTGGGGGCCACCGCCGTGCATCTGCTCGATGCCGGCCTGCTGGGCGGGGGTGAGTTGGCGGCGGGGCTGCTCGACCGGGTGCAGACCGAGCAGCTCGCCCGGCTCCTCGGCAGCCCGGCGATGGACTCCGGGTGGGGCCTGCGAGGGCTGGGCGTCAAAGAGGCGGGATACAACCCGTTCGGCCACCGCAGCGGTGCCGTGCGGATCCAGGAAACGGCGATCGCCGTCGCCGGCCTGGCCGCCCAGGGGTACGAGAAGGAGGCGAGTTCGCTGCTGCGGGGCGTCCTGGCGGCGGCCGGGGTGTTCGGTCACCGGCTGCCCGAGATGTATGCGGGGGAGCAGCGCACGGACGGGAGCACACCCCTGCCTCATCCGGCTGCCTGCCGCCCCGCCGCTACCACGGCCGCTGCCGGAATCCTGCTGCTCACCACTGTCGTCGGCATCCGCCCGGATGCCCCCGCCGGGACGGTCACGCTGCGTCCCGTCCGCAGCGCACCCCTCGGCGAGATCACCCTGAACGGATTACGGGTCGCCGGTGCCCCCTTCTCCGTACGAGTCAGCCGCCTCGGCCTCGCCATGGTCGAGGAGGCGGCAGAGGGATTGCAGCTGGGGGTATGACGCGACAGCTGGGGATGTCACGTGACGGCAACCGCCGGTCAGGCGCGTAAACGGCCGAACTCGCGAATCGATCCGGCGGGTCCGATAAGGGACCGAGAGCGCCCGGAGGCCGGATGGGCAGCAGGTCGCCCCTCGGGCTGCCTCCAGCGCCCGCTCGGCGTACGCGGACCGCTGGAGTCGCCCGGACAGGCACGATTGCTGGACGTCCGCGACCGGACAAGGATCGTTGCAGACGGCCCGCGATCGGCCCCGGTTCGCATGACACATGCAGAGGTCAACCCCTGATCGCGCGCCGTGATCCGGAGCGCGACCTCGGCCCCGGGCTGGCAGGACGCGGCCAGGAGTCGCAGGTGAGACCTGTGCGACCGGCCACACACCCGCCGCCGAAGCGGCCGACGAAGGGAGTGTTTATCGTCAGGCAGACGACTATGATCGCGGCATGCCCTACGACCCGTCAGCCTTTCCGCCCTTCGCCGTGACCGTGGACCTGGTCGTGCTGACCGTGCGTCGCCATGCGCTGTGTGCGTTGGCGGTACGCAGGGGTGAGCCGCCGTTCCAGGGGCGCTGGGCGCTCCCGGGAGGCTTCGTGCGGGACGACGAGGACCTCTCGCAGGCCGCCGCCCGCGAACTGGCCGAGGAGACCGGGCTCTGCGTCCACGACCCCGCCGTGCCCGCCCAGGACAACGGTGCTCATCTGGAGCAGCTCGCGACGTACGGGGATCCCAAGCGGGACCCTCGCATGCGCGTAGTCAGTGTCGCGCATCTCGCCCTGGCCCCCGACCTGCCGGCGCCGAGGGCGGGCGGCGACGCCAGCAACGCCCGCTGGGCGCCGGTCGAGGAACTGCTGCAGCAGGGCGGCTACGGCCGTGACGGCGAGCCTGTGGCGCCGCTGGCCTTCGACCACGCGCAGATCCTCGCCGACGGGGTGGAGCGCGCTCGCTCCAAGATCGAGTACTCGTCCCTGGCCACGGCGTTCTGCCCTTCGGAGTTCACCGTCGGTGAGCTGCGCCGCGTCTACGAGGCGGTCTGGGGAGTGGCGCTCGACCCGCGCAACTTCCACCGCAAGGTGACGGGAACGCCGGGCTTCCTGGTGCCCACAGGGGGTACGACGACGCGACAGGGCGGTCGCCCGGCACAGCTCTTCCGCGCGGGCGGGGCGACGCTCCTGAACCCGCCCATGCTGCGGCCGGAGGTCTAAGCCGACCGCGCACGGACCGCAGGGCCGAGCGCGGGGCGGCGAGGAGTGACGCGGGAGTCCCAGGCGAAGGCCGAGTGAAACCGGCCTGGCGACGAGGCGTTCGCTCACACACCTCGGAGCAACGTGTTAAGTGCCGGAAAAAACGGACATAGCACGCTATCTTGCTACGGGTGATCCAGGCCTTCGGACTGACCAGCAACTCCCGCAAGGACCTTCCGCCTGCCGTCGACGACGTCTCGTTCGAAGCGCCCGCGGGCCGCGTCACCGCGCTGCTCGGAGACCGGGGTGCAGGCAAGACGACGGCCCTCAGGTTGATGCTGGAGCTCCAACCGGGCCGCGGTATCACCTATTTCAGAGGCCGCCCCCTGCACCGCATCGCCCACCCCTCCCATGAAGTGGGCGTCCTGCTGGGCGACGTGCCGGGGCACCCCGGACGGACGGTCCGCGGCCATCTCCGCATGCTGTGCGCCGCCGCGGGGATCTCCGCTCGCCGAGCCGACGAGGTGCTGGAAGTGGTCGGCCTCGTGAGCCTCCGCGACGAATACCTCGGCACGCTCTCCCGCGGTATGGACCGCCGCCTGGGTCTCGCATGCGCTCTGCTGCCCGACCCCCACACGCTGATCCTCGACCAGTCCACCGAAGGGCTCTCGGCCCGGGAGGGCAACTGGCTCCACGGCATGCTGCGCGCCCACGCGGCCCAGGGTGGCACGGTCCTGATCACCACGGCGGATCCCAAGGAGGCCGCCCGCACCGCCGACCGCGTAGTCACCCTGGAACGGGGCCGGGTCGTCGCCGACCAGGAGGCGAAGGAGTTCGCTCGCACCAGGCTGCGGCCGCGGGTCGTCGTTCTCAGCCCGCACGCCGCCCGCCTCGCCGCCCTGCTCACCAAGGAGGCGCGTACCTCGCACCGCTCCGTCGAGGTCGTCATGGAGAGCGGCAACCGGCTGTCGGTGTACGGCAGTACCTGCGCCGACGTCGGCGAGGCGGCGTTCCGGCACGGCGTCCTCGTACTCAAACTCGCCGACGAGGTCGGGGACATGGGGCCGGGAGCCGGAGCAGGAGCAGGAGCAGGAGTGGGAGTGGGAGAAGCGCCGCCGCTGGACCCGCCGCCGGATTGCGAGCGGACGCTCATCGAGGAGCGGCCCGACCCGGATGCGCGACGCGCGAGGACCGGCCTGCCGCGACAGCCCGACAACGGGTCGCGCAAGGACACCTCGCCGTCGTCGGGCGCCCTCGAGAAGCCGGCGGCCGCCGAGACGGCCGGCGGCAGGGCCGCCACCGGCGGAGCGACGACCGATGAAGCCTCCGTCGGCAGAAACACCCCTCCATCGGCGTCCACCCCGCTCGACGCACCGCCCGCCACCACGCCCCGCGCCCCCGTCCCCGAAACCCCCGCAGACGCGCACCGCACGCCTGACGCCCACAGCAACCTCCTCACGGACCGCGAACGCGCCGCCGACGGCGACGCCGTGAGGGATCACGAACCCGCTGCCAAGCGCAACGCCGTGAGGGCG
>NZ_JBIUBW010000016.1:94468-183694 GCF_044548465.1 Streptomyces sp. NPDC052023
GATCGCGAACCCGCCACCAACCGCAACGTCCTGACTGACCACGAGCTCGCCGACAACCGCAACGCCGTGAGGGATCGCGAACCCGCCACCAACCGCAACGTCCTGACTGACCACGAGCTCGCCGACAACCGCAACGCCGTGAGGGATCGCGAACCCGCCACCAACCGCGCCGTCCTGAGGGATCACGAGCCCGCCGACAACCGCAACGCCCTGACGGACCACGAGACCACCGCTGCCGGCCATTCGCGCACGGACCCCGAACCCGTCGCCGCAGGGGACTCCCTCACCGTCCGGAGCCCCGCCGCCACCGGCGACTCCCACTCCGCCCGCGAGCCCGACGCCGACAACACCCCGCTGACGGATCACCAGTCCGCAGCCGGCCCCAGGCCTCTCCCGCCCAACACCCCCCACGCCAACCCCACCAGCCACCCCATCCGCCGCGGCCCCCTTCCCAGCCACATCGCCCTCGCGGACCACAGAGCCCCCACCCCCCACAAAGCTGCTCCCCACAAGACCCCTCCCACCCCTCCTCACAAGGCCCTCCACCCCAAGCCCTCCGATCGCAACCCCCTTGCCCCCAACCCCCTCGCAACGCGCAAGACCACGGAAACCCCGCACCCCCCACCCCCCCAGGAAGCCCTCCACCCACTCCCGCCGCCCATCTCCGTCCGCCCCGCCCCCACCCCCCTGCGCCCCCTCCGCTACGAGCTTCGCCGTGCCACCGGCATCAGCACCGGATTCGTCACCAGCGCCGCCGTCCTCGTCGTCTCCGCGATGACCGCCGTCGTGCTCGCGCGCGTCGGGCACACCCCGCAGGCGCGCCTGCTCGTCGCGTGGCCGCAGCAGCTGCCGCTGCCGCCCGCGGCGCTCGGCGCGGGGCTGCTGGGGGCGCTGGCCTTCGGGGAGGAGTTCCGCCACCCCGCACTGGCGGCGGACCGAGGCACCGTCCCTCGCCGCCTGGGGCTGCTCACGGCCAAGCTCCTGGTGGCCGCGGCCACCGCGCTTGCTCTGGCCGTCCTCACGGTGGGCTGCGACGCCGAGGTGCTCTACCTCGTCTACGGACAGGATCTCGCGCGCATTCCGGGCGACTGGTTCTCGCTGAGCGCGAGTTGGCTCGGGCTCATGGTCGGATGCGCCTGGGCCGGGGTACTGGCGGCCGGCGTCTTCCGGTCCACCACGGCCGGGCTTGCCGCCGTTCTCGCGGTACCGGTCCTCGTCGTACCGCTCGTACAGAAGCTCGTGGAGGGATCATCCGTGCGAGCAGCCGCAGGTCTGCCGATGCGGATGAGGCAGATGTTTCTGCTGCAGTGGCCGTTCGGTGGAGAGCGATATCTGGAGGCCGCGGCGCGGGTCGTCGCCCAACCCGTGGGCAGTGCGCTGACGTTGTCGCTCAGCGCGCTGCTCTGCGCGTATCTGCTCACGGCCCTGCGGAGCAGGGCCCGATGACAAGCTTCTGGCCACCCTCCGCGCCCTTCCGATCCCGTGCTGCGCACAACTCCCTCGGGAAAGCCCATTTCTTTCCGATAAGGCGTCAATTGCGACGGGGTGAGCGATCACCCTTTCGTGTGCTTTTCACCAAAGACCTCAAGGGAGTTGGAGACAGCGCCGACAAAGGATCCGTGAGTACCCTTGCGCACACCATGATGACCTCCGCCCGCTCCACCGACTCCGGTCTCGTCGGCCCGGGCGAACTCGACCGCTACCCCTACGCCGAGGCCCACGGCCCCGACCGCGTGAGCGCCCCCGCCTGGGAGGGCGCGGACCCCGAGCTGGGCCGTGTGGGCCGGCGCGCCGCGGGCAGCCGCGGCCGCGGACTGCACGGCCAACTCGTACAGCAGCTCGGACAGATGATCGTCTCCGGCGACCTGGGTGCCGACCGCCCCTTGGTGCCCGAGGAGATCGGCCAGCGCTTCGAGGTCTCCCGCACCGTCGTCCGTGAGTCGCTCCGGGTCCTGGAGGCCAAGGGCCTGGTCAGTGCCCGCCCGAACGTCGGCACGCGTGTGCGTCCCGTCAGCGACTGGAATCTGCTCGACCCGGACATCATCGAATGGCGGGCCTTCGGGCCGCAGCGCGACGACCAGCGCCGCGAACTGAGCGAGCTGCGCTGGACCATCGAACCGCTCGCCGCCCGCCTGGCCGCCGGTCACGGCCGTGAGGACGTCCAGCAGCGGCTGTCCGACATGGTCGAGATCATGGGCCACGCGATGGGGCAGGGCGACGCGCTCACCTTCTCCCGAGCTGACGCCGAGTTCCACTCGCTGCTCATCCAGATCGCGGGCAACCGCATGCTGGAGCACCTCTCCGGCATCGTCTCCGCCGCGCTCCAGGTCTCCGGCGGCCCGGTGACCGGTTGTGACCGGCCGAACGAGACGACCCTGGCCCACCACGCCCGGATCGTCGACGCCCTCGCGGCCGGTGACGGCGGGGCGGCCGAGGCGGCCATGCGTCAACTGCTCACGGTCCACCCCGAGGTGGAGCGCGTGGTGCCGGCGCCGCGCGAGCACTGATCCGGGACCGCGGTGCGCCGCGGCCGGTAGGTGTCCGAGGTGTCCCTTTCCCCGGTGCCGCTCGGCTTCCCCGGTAGTGCTCGCCCGGCCGTTCGACGTCCTTCGGACCCCGCAGGTTCCAGCCCGATCTGCGGGGTCCGACGACTCCACGGCCGAGGGGCAAGCAGGACGGCAGGTCGGCGGTCAGGCCGGTGGGCAGGTACATGGACTGCGGCCGACGGTCGCTGAGCAGATCGATGCGGGCCCTATGGCGTGCCGAGCAGTGTCAATGGCGTCAGGGCCGACGCCGTACCGATGGCGGCATGGTCGCCACCGGACTTAGGCGGTCGGCTCGCCACCCGACGAACGGCGGCAGGCTCACCGCAGGACCGGCCACGGAGCGGCCGAAGACTGACGGGACCGACCCCGGACCGACCCCGGACCGACCCCGGACCGGCTACTGACCGCCCCGGACCGGACCGGCCAGCCGACCGGCCACCGAACCGGACGGACCACGGACCGGCAACCACGCAGGCCGACCCCGGACCGCGCCCAGGCCGGTCGGCGCCCACGGCGGACCAATGGGAGCATCTGAGCGGCACGCCTCCCGGCCCCACGTGACCGCCTCTGCCCGTGTCTGACCGTTTTTGAGCGCTTACGGGGTGTGACTCGGGCCACGCAGATTGGGCGTAACACTCGTGGAAACAGCGCGATGACCTAAGAGGTGACAGCCGAGAAGGGAACACGGACGCCATGCAAGGCGTTGTGGTTCTTCCCGGCCCCTGCCCGCGCCGTCGGCCCATCCCCAAGCCGGCGGTCGGCTCCAGTCCGCCGTGGACGGGGCCGGAAGTCGTTTTCCAACGTTCCGAGAGGTTGTTCGTGTCGGCCAGCACATCCCGTACGCTCCCGCCGGAGATCGCCGAGTCCGTCTCTGTCATGGCGCTCATTGAGCGGGGAAAGGCTGAGGGGCAGATCGCCGGCGATGACGTGCGTCGGGCCTTCGAAGCTGACCAGATTCCGGCCACTCAGTGGAAGAACGTACTGCGCAGCCTCAACCAGATCCTCGAGGAAGAGGGTGTGACGCTGATGGTCAGTGCCGCAGAACCCAAGCGCACCCGCAAGAGCGTCGCAGCGAAGAGTCCGGCCAAGCGCACCGCCACCAAGACGGTCGCAGCGAAGACCGTGGCCGCCCGTAAGGCCTCCACGACCACGGCTGCACCGGCCGCGCCCGCCGTCGACGATCCGGCCGAGGAGGCCGCACCCGAGAAGAAGGCCGCTGCCAAGAAGACGGCCGCCAAGAAGGCGACCGCGAAGAAGACCGTCGCGGCCAAGAAGACGGCCGCGCCGAAGAAGTCCACCGATGGCAAGAAGGACGATGCCGAGCTCCTCGAGGAGGAGGTGCTGGAGGAGCCCAAGGGAGCCACGGAGGAGCCCGAGGGCACCGAGAACGCCGGGTTCGTGCTCTCCGACGAGGACGAGGACGACGCGCCCGCTCAGCAGGTCGCCGCGGCGGGCGCCACCGCCGACCCGGTCAAGGACTATCTGAAGCAGATCGGCAAGGTCCCCCTGCTCAACGCCGAGCAGGAGGTCGAGCTCGCCAAGCGCATCGAGGCCGGTCTGTTCGCCGAGGACAAGCTGGCCAACGCCGACAAGCTCGCCCCGAAGCTCAAGCGCGAGCTGGAGATCATCGCCGAGGACGGCCGCCGCGCCAAGAACCACCTCCTGGAGGCCAACCTCCGTCTGGTGGTCTCCCTGGCCAAGCGTTACACCGGCCGCGGCATGCTCTTCCTGGACCTCATCCAGGAGGGCAACCTCGGTCTGATCCGCGCGGTCGAGAAGTTCGACTACACCAAGGGCTACAAGTTCTCCACGTACGCCACCTGGTGGATCCGTCAGGCGATCACCCGCGCGATGGCCGACCAGGCCCGCACCATCCGTATCCCGGTGCACATGGTCGAGGTCATCAACAAGCTCGCGCGCGTGCAGCGCCAGATGCTCCAGGACCTGGGCCGCGAGCCCACCCCGGAGGAACTGGCCAAGGAACTCGACATGACCCCCGAGAAGGTCATCGAGGTCCAGAAGTACGGCCGTGAGCCGATCTCGCTGCACACCCCGCTGGGCGAGGACGGCGACAGCGAGTTCGGTGACCTCATCGAGGACTCCGAGGCCGTCGTCCCGGCCGACGCGGTCAGCTTCACGCTTCTGCAGGAGCAGCTGCACTCCGTCCTCGACACCCTGTCCGAGCGCGAGGCGGGCGTCGTCTCGATGCGCTTCGGTCTCACCGACGGTCAGCCGAAGACCCTCGACGAAATCGGCAAGGTGTACGGCGTCACGCGCGAGCGCATCCGCCAGATCGAGTCCAAGACCATGTCGAAGCTGCGCCACCCCTCGCGTTCTCAGGTGCTGCGCGACTACCTCGACTAGGTCGTCCGTACGCCGCGAAGGCCCGGCCGCCCGAAGGGGTGTGCCGGGCCTTCGCGCTGGGGTCGAGTGGCCCCGAGCGGGCTGAGTGGGCCGAGCCGGCTGAGCCTGCTGAGTGGGCCGGGTCCGCTGAGCGGGTGCGAGCTGTGGCGGGCTGAATCACTCTGGGTGTCTCACAAAACTCCCAGAGTGAGGAGCAGCCATGCGTCGACCCTTTGTACGGGCATGGGCCCGGCCGCTGGTCCTGGCGGCCGCGGCGACCGCGATACCGCTGGCCACAGCGGTTCCCGCCGCCTCGGACGGCATAGTCGTCGGCGGTTTCCCCGTCGATTCGCGAGACAGTCCCTACACGGTGGCGCTGTCCAGCCGTGACCGGTTCGGAGGTACGCGCTCGGGGCAGTTCTGCGGCGCGGTCGCGGTGGGCCGTACCACCGTCCTCACCGCGGCGCACTGTCTGGGCGAGGACGTGCTGGGGAGGCCGCCGGGCCAGGTGCGTGACCTCAAGGTCATCGCGGGCCGTACGGATCTGCGCTCGGACGAGGGCAAGGAGATCGCCGTCCGCGAGACATGGGTGAATCCCGCGTACGACAACATCAGCAACGCCGGCGACTTCGCGGTGCTCACGCTCGCCGAAGAGCTCCCTGAGAACGCGCTGATAGCCATGGCCCCGGCGGGCGACTCCGCGTACACGGCCGAGACGAACGCCACGGTCTACGGATGGGGTGACGTCACCGGCGCCGGCGACTACCCGTACGCCTTGCGGGCCGCACGCGTGCGCGTACTGCCGGACGCGCTGTGCGAGGACGCGTATCCGGGAAGCAGCGACGGCACCTATCGCGCGGACGCCATGGTGTGCGCGGGCCAGCGGGTGGGAGGCCGGGACGCATGCCAGGGGGACAGCGGAGGGCCGCTGGTCGCCGAGGGACGGCTGATCGGCCTGGTGTCATGGGGAAGCGGCTGCGGACGGCCGGGCAGCCCGGGTGTCTACACGCGGGTGTCCGACCTGCTCCGGAAGCTGGGCTGGGATCGCCCCGCGCAGGCATCGCAGGCCGCGCCGGACGAGGTCCGCGGGAGCGCGCCGAAAAGGCCTGGAGGGCCCGGTGACGGCGGCAGCGCACCCTGAACGGGGCTCCCGCTGAGACAGGTTTTACGGCACGACCGCTGAATGCGGAAGGACGAGGACGGGCGGCCGCCCTGAGAGCAGGGCGGCCGCCCGTTCACCGGTCTGGACCGGGCTCGTCGTGGACGCTAGGCGTCAGCGCTCATCTTCCGAAGCGGTCGCGGGAGCGGCCGTGAGCCGCTCCGTCTCGTCCTGTATCTCAGCGGCGATCTTCTTGAGTTCCGGCTCGAACTTGCGGCCATGGTGCGCGCAGAAGAGCAGCTCTCCGCCGCTGAGCAGGACGACGCGCAGGTATGCCTGGGCGCCGCAGCGGTCGCAGCGATCAGCGGCCGTCAGCGGGCTCGCGGGGGTCAGAACAGTAGTCACGTCGCCTCTTCTCTAGCTCGACGAGCTGTCGTACCAGGGTCAACATCCAACCAGCCCGAAAACGTTCCCGCTCGTGGCCATTCCTCGAAAAAAAATCTCCGAGGTGGTTGTCTGCTGCCGGTTGGCGGCGAATGTGCCGTAGTACGTGTCTGTGTGTCTTACGGGTTCGCGCAGTCGGTCGGTGTCGGTGTCCTCCCCGGCCGGGTTGCCGGTTGTTCATGAGGACGTGCCCGGAGCCTAAATGGTTCATGCCTCGAAGGGAACGTGATATGTGCTTCACTCAAACGAGGGATCGAACACGTATGCGATCGTGGACTAGTCTGAGTTCCGGACGAGGGTGGCGTTACAACGGCTCTACCAGGCCTCGGTACCCTCTGAGCGGCTACCGGAGCCGCGCCCTTACCCAAATGGGCCCCACATGAAATTCAGCGAGGAGCGAACCGCGTGACCGCCGAAACGTCCGTGCCGTCCACAGCGCTGCTGGCAGGAGCAGACCGGGACGGTTCCAACTACACCGCGCGGCACCTGCTCGTCCTGGAGGGGCTGGAGGCCGTCCGCAAGCGCCCGGGCATGTACATCGGGTCCACGGACAGCCGCGGCCTGATGCACTGTCTGTGGGAGATCATCGACAACTCCGTGGACGAGGCCCTGGGCGGGTACTGCGACCACATCGAGGTGATCCTGCACGACGACGGCTCGGTGGAGGTGCGCGACAACGGCCGTGGCATCCCGGTCGACGTCGAGCCCAAGACCGGTCTGTCCGGCGTCGAGGTTGTCATGACCAAGCTGCACGCCGGCGGCAAGTTCGGCGGCGGCTCGTACGCCGCCTCCGGCGGTCTGCACGGCGTGGGCGCCTCCGTCGTGAACGCCCTGTCCGCGCGGCTGGACGTCGAGGTCGACCGCGGCGGCCACACCCACGCGATCAGCTTCCGGCGCGGAGTCCCCGGTGCGTTCGCCTCCCTGGGGCCGGACGCGAAGTTCGAGGCCAAGAGCGGCCTGCGCAAGGCCAAGAAGATCCCCAAGACCCGCAACGGCACGCGTGTGCGGTACTGGGCGGACCGCCAGATCTTCCTCAAGGACGCCAAGCTCTCCCTGGAGAACCTGCACCAGCGCGCCCGCCAGACCGCGTTCCTCGTCCCCGGCCTGACCATCGTCGTCCGCGACGAGTACGGCCTCGGCGAGGGCGGCAGCAAGGGCGAGGAGTCCTTCCGCTTCGACGGCGGCATCAGCGAGTTCTGCGAGTTCCTGGCCACCGACAAGCCCGTTTGCGACGTCCTGAGGCTGTCCGGCCAGGGCACGTTCAAGGAGACCGTCCCGGTCCTGGACGACCACGGCCAGATGACTCCCACCCAGGTCACGCGGCAACTCGACGTCGATGTCGCACTGCGGTGGGGCACGGGGTACGACACGACCCTGAGGTCGTTCGTGAACATCATCGCCACCCCCAAGGGCGGTACCCATGTCGCCGGCTTCGAGACGGCCGTGACCAGCACCATCAACGAGGTGCTGCGCGCCAAGAAGCTGCTGCGGGTCGCCGAGGACGACATCGTCAAGGACGACGCCCTGGAGGGCCTCACGGCGGTCGTCACCGTGCGCCTCGCCGAGCCGCAGTTCGAGGGACAGACCAAGGAGGTGCTCGGCACCTCGGCGGCCCGTCGCATCGTGAACACCGTGATCTCCAAGGAGCTCAAGGCGTTTCTGACGTCCACCAAGCGGGATGCCGCGGCGCAGGCCCGGGTCGTCATGGAGAAGGCGGTCGCCGCCGCCCGTACGCGCATCGCCGCCCGTCAGCACAAGGACGCGCAGCGCCGGAAGACGGCCCTGGAGTCATCGTCCCTGCCGGCCAAGCTCGCCGACTGCCGCAGCGACGACGTGGACCGCAGCGAGCTGTTCATCGTCGAGGGCGACTCCGCGCTCGGTACCGCCAAGCTCGCCCGGAACTCCGAGTTCCAGGCACTGCTGCCGATCCGCGGCAAGATCCTCAACGTCCAGAAGTCGTCCGTCACGGACATGCTCAAGAACGCCGAGTGCGGCGCGATCATCCAGGTCATAGGGGCGGGCTCGGGCCGGACCTTCGACCTGGACGCGGCCCGCTACGGCAAGATCATCATGATGACCGACGCCGATGTGGACGGCTCCCACATCCGTTGCCTGCTCCTGACGCTCTTCCAGCGCTACATGCGTCCCATGGTCGAGGCCGGCCGGGTGTTCGCGGCGGTGCCGCCGCTGCACCGGGTCGAGATCGTCCAGCCCAAGAAGGGCCAGGACAAGTACGTCTACACGTACTCGGACCGCGAGCTGCGCGACAAGCTCATGGAGTTCCAGAGCAAGGGCGTCCGGTACAAGGACTCGATCCAGCGCTACAAGGGTCTGGGTGAGATGGACGCCGACCAGCTGGCCGAGACCACCATGGATCCGCGCCACCGCACCCTGCGCCGCATCAACCTCGCCGACCTGGAGGCCGCGGAGCAGGTCTTCGACCTCCTGATGGGCAACGACGTCGCACCGCGCAAGGAGTTCATCTCCAACTCGGCGGCGACCCTGGACCGGTCGCGCATCGACGCATAGCGCAGGACTCGGGCCACCAGCGGTTCGAGTCACCTGATGGGGTGAAGAGCGGGAAGAAGAATAGTCAGGGATCTTCCCGCTCTGTCCATGCTTGGGCATGCCCTCAAGCAATGGTCGCCCTGCGCAGTACGACGACCCCTGGTACGACTCCCTGGCCTCCGCCTGGGGCGAGTCGGCCGGTGCCCCCGCGCCGGTGCCGCCCGCGCGCGCTGAGGCACCGTCCGCCGGCGACGTCTACCTCGAAGTGCAGCGCAGCGCTGCCTTCCAGGAGGTGCGCGGCCGCTACCTGAGGTTCGTGATCCCGGCGGTGATCGGCTTCTTCGTCTGGTACGTGGCGTACGTCGTCGCCGCCACGACCGCGCACGAGTTGATGGCGCGGCCCGTGGTGGGCGCGGTGAACGTGGCGATGCTCGCCGGGCTCGGGCAGTTCCTCACCACCTTCCTGCTCACCTGGGCCTACGCGCGGCACGCGCGGCGGCGCCGGGACCGGGCCGCGCTCGAACTGCGCTGGGACACCCAGGAAATGACGCGTGGCGCCCGCGGCGGTGCGCTGTGACGGGCGATCATCAGACGCTTGGCCTGCTGCTGTTCAGCGGGTTCGTCGCCGTCACCCTCGGCATCACGACCTGGGTGAGCCGCAACCGCCAGGGTTCGGCGGAGGAGTTCTACGTCGGCGGGCGGCTCTTCACGCCCATGGAGAATGGTTTTGCCATCGCGGGTGACTACATGTCGGCCGCCTCCTTCCTGGGCATCTCCGGACTCATCGCGCTGTTCGGATACGACGGGATGCTGTACTCGGTGGGCTTCCTGGTGGCCTGGCTCGTCGTGCTGCTGCTGGTCGCCGAACTGGTGCGCAACTGCGGCAGGTTCACGCTCGCGGACGTCGTGGCCGCGCGAATGCGGGAGCGGCCGGTCCGGATCGCGGCGGGAACCTCCTCGGTCACCGTGTCCGTTCTGTACCTGGTGGCGCAGATGGTGGGTGCGGGCAGCCTGGTGGCGCTGCTGCTGGGCGGGACGAGCGAGGCGGCACGGTCCTGGACGGTCATCGGCGTCGGCGGGCTGATGGTGATCTATGTGTCGCTGGGAGGGATGCGGGCCACCACATGGATTCAGATCGTGAAGGCGGTCCTGCTGATGGGCGGGGCGATCGCCCTGACCGCGCTCGTCCTCGCGCGCTTCCACGGCGACTTCGACCAGTTGCTGCGCACCGCCGCCGCTCGCAGTGGCCAGGGAGAGGCGTTCCTCGCGCCGGGACTGAAGTACGGCGGCGACTGGACCGCCCGCTTCGACTTCATCAGCCTCGGCCTCGCCCTGGTGCTGGGGACGGCCGGGCTGCCGCACATCCTCTCCCGGTTCTACACCGTCCCCACCGCCCGGGCGGCGCGACGTTCGGTGGTGTGGGCGATCGGGCTGATCGGCGGCTTCTATCTGATGACGATCGTCCTCGGGTTCGGCGCCGCGGCCATCGTCGGCCCGGCCGCCGTACGGGCGTCGAACGCCGCCGGGAACACGGCGGTTCCCCTGCTGGCCCTGGATCTGGGCGGCGGGGCGGGCTCGACGGGTGGAACGGTTCTCTTCGCGGTCGTCGCCGCCATCGCCTTCGCTACCATCCTCGCGGTCGTGGCGGGCATCACCCTGGCCTCCTCGGCATCCGTGGCACACGACCTGTACGCGTCCCTGCGGCGCAGGAAGTCCGAGCCGCGCAGCGAGGTCAGGGTGGCACGCGCCGCCGCGGTCGGTGTCGGCGTCGTCGCCATCGCCCTCGGGCTGCTGGCTCGCGACCTCAACGTCGCCTTCCTGGTGGGCCTCGCCTTCGCCGTCGCCGCGTCGGCCAACCTGCCCGTGCTGCTCTATTCGCTGTTCTGGCGCGGCTTCACCACACGCGGTGCCGTGTGGTCCGTCTACGGCGGGCTGATCCCGGCCGTGGCGCTGGTGGCGCTGTCACCCGTCGTGTCCGGCAGCCCCGAATCACTGTTCCCCGGCATCGACTTCCAGTACTTCCCGCTGCAGAATCCGGGCCTTGTCTCGATCCCCCTGGGCTTCCTGGCGGGCTGGCTCGGCACGATCACGTCGGCGGAGACCCCGGACGCCGCCAAACACGCGGAGACGCAAGTGCGGGCGCTGACGGGGGCGGGCGCCGCTTGACGGGCCGTGCATCGGGCGTGGCCGTGTGACGGGCCGTGCCGTGAGCGACGCGGGCGCGTGAGGGCACTGCTGTGGGTGTGGTGTGTCACGGGCCGCGCCCCGGGTGTGGCCGCGCCACGGGCCGTGCGGTGGTGGCGACCGCGTGACCGGCCGCGAGTCGGGCGCGGCTGTGCCACGGTGGTGCATCGGGCGTGGCCGCGCGGTGCGGTCGCGGGACGCCGCTGCGGCTCAGGCAGTGGCCGCCCGCGGCGCGGGCACCGGTTGCCTGCGCCTCAGGTGCGGGTCGCCCACACGTAGCGGTGTTCGGGGCGGCCCGCGTCGCCGTACTTCAGGGTCAGCGTGGCCCGTCCCGTGCGCTCCAGGAGCTTCAGATATCGCTGGGCGGTCTGCCGGCTCACCCCGGTCCGTTCGGCGATCTCCTGGGCCGACAGGGGACCTTCCGCGTTCATCAGGGACTGGCGTACGAGCTCGGCGGTGGTGGGCGAGTGCCCCTTGGGCAGGTCCGGCTCCGAAGTCGCGGACAGCGCCCCGAAGATGCGGTCCACCTCCGCCTGTTCCGCCTCGCCGCCGCCGTCCAGGGTCCGGCGCAGCTCGGCGTACGCCTCCAGCTTGGCGCGCAGGCCGGCGAAGGCGAAGGGCTTGACGAGGTACTGCAACGCGCCCTGCCGCATCGCCGCCTGCACGGTGGAGATGTCGCGTGCCGCCGTGACCATGATCACGTCGGTCTGATGGCCGCGCCGGCGCATCTCCCGCACCACCGTCAGGCCCGTCTCGCCGGGCAGGTAATGGTCCATGAGCACCAGGTCCACATGCGGCAGCGCCTCCAGCTGACGGAGCGCCTCGACAGCGCTGTGCGCCTCCCCGGCCACGCGGAAGCCCGGCACCTTCTCGACGTACGCGGCGTTCACGCGCGCGACCCTGGTGTCGTCGTCCACGACCAGGACCTCGATCATCACGCCTCCTCCTCGGTGGCCCGCTCGGCCGACGGAACCGTGAGGGCCGCTTCCGCGCCCGGATCGGCCAGGGCCTCGGGCAGGACGACGGTGAACTCCGCGCCGCCACCCGCGGCCTCACCCACCGCCGCGGATCCGCCCTGCCGCTCCGCCAGCCTGCGCACCATGGCGAGGCCGATGCCGCGCTCCCGGTGCGCGGGCGGCTTCTTGGTGGACCAGCCCTCGGTGAAGATCAACTCTCGTAGCTCCGCCGGGATGCCGGGACCGGTGTCCCGTACCGTGAGCACGACGGTACGGTCCTTCGTGGTCAGCTCGACCTCCACGCGCGCGTGCGGCGTTCCCGCGGCGGCGTCCAGCGCGTTGTCCACCAGGTTGCCGACGACCGTGACCAGCCCCCGGGCGTCGACCAGCCGGTCCGGAAGACGCGTACGCCCCGAGAGGCGCAGGGCGACGCCGCGCTCGGCGGCGACGGTCGACTTGCCGACCAGCAGCGCGGCGAGCAGCGGGTCCCCGATCTTCTCGGTGAACTGCTCCGCGGTCGCCCGGTGGTCGCCGACCACGTCACCCACGAACTCGACCGCGTCGTCGTACATCTCCAGCTCCAGCAGCCCGAGAAGCGTGTGCATCCGGTTGGCGTGCTCGTGGTCCTGCGCGCGCAGGGCGTCGATCAGGCCACGCGTCGAGTCCAGCTCGCGGCCGAGCTGCTCCAGCTCGGTGCGGTCGCGCAGGGTGGCGACGGCGCCCCCGTCGCCGGTGGGCATGCGGTTGGCCACCAGGACGCGCCGGCCGCGCACCGTCAGCAGGTCGGTGCCGGTCACCCGGCCGGCCAGGACGTCGGCCGTACGCCCCTCGCCGAGCGCCTCGTCCGGGGAGCTGCCCACGGCTTCGTGCCCGATGCCCAGGAGGCGCTGTGCCTCGTCGTTGAGCAGCCGGACGCGGCCGGTGCGGTCCAGCGCGACGACGCCCTCCCGGATGCCGTGCAGCATCGCCTCGCGCTCGGCGAGCAGCCCCGCGATGTCGGAGAACGCCAGGTCCCGGGTCTGCCGCTGGACCCGCCGGGAGATCAGCCAGGCGGCCAGCGCGCCGACGGCCAGGGCGCCGCCCGCGTACGCCAGCAGCTCCGGGATCGCGTGGATCAGCAGTGCGCGGACACTGTCGTAGGCGATGCCGACCGACACCGCCCCGACGATCTCCCCGTCGCTGTCCCGCAGCGGCACCTTCCCGCGCGCGGAGCGGCCGAGGGTGCCCTCGTCGATCTCCATGACCTCCTGGCCGGCCAGCGCGTCGCTGGGATCCGTGGAGACGTGTCCGCCGATCTGCGAGGGCTCGGTGTGGGACCAGCGCACGCCTCGGCGGTCCATCACCACCACGTACTCCGCCTGCGTGGCACGCCGGATCCGCTCCGCCTCCCGTTGGACCGGCCCGTCGGCCGTCGCGGGCGTGCTGCGGACCTCCTCGGCGAGCTGCGGCTGCGCCGCGGTGGTCTGCGCTATGGCGAGCGCGCGCCGCATCGCCTGGTCGTCCAGCTGGTCGCCCAGGGGCGCGAGAAACAGCCCGGTCGCGAGCACCGCGACTCCCGCGGCGATCGCCACCTGCATCAGCAGCACCTGCGAGAACACCCGGCGGGGAAGACCGAGGCGCAGACGGCGTGCGGGGGGAGTGGTGCTCATACCCACGAAGGTACGTGGGGGAGCGAGCGGAGCCGCCGAGGGGTGCTGTGCTGCCGTGGAGCGGGGTGGCCGGAGCCCGTCCTCCGGCGCCGGCGCGTGATCGGCTCCGTGGACCGGCTCCGGGCGGCCTCAGCCCGCCAGTGCCGTGCGCCTGAGTTCGTGGACCGCCACCACGTCCATCCGTGCCGGGGCGCCCAGGACGGACGTACCGCAGCTCTCCTCGCGCGGAGGGAGGGACGCACCCTGGGCGACGAGCACGCGCCAATGGCGTCCGTCCGCATGGGCGACGGTCACCTCCCAGCGAGGTGCCGCGCCCTCCGTCCGTACGGCGCTCTCGGTCCGTATGACGCTCAGCGCGTCCGCCGCGTACTCGCCGGCGGCCGTGCGCACGGCCAGCTCCGCCGCCTGACCGGGCCGCTCCCAGGCCGAGCGGCCCCGGCAGCCCTCCAGGAGAACTCGGCCTTCCTGCATGCCGTGCAGGACGTCCTTGACGGTGTGGGCCTCTACTCGGCCGTACGCATAGCCGTGCGGCAGCACCAGCACCGTCGGGGAGAAGCGATGACCCCCCAAATGGGTGACCTCCCAGCTGCCGCTCATCCCGGAAGCGGCGAGCTCGTTGGCGAGGGGGCGGCCGAGGAGGGCGCAGCAACGGTCGCGCTTGCCGTTGGTGCAGACGAGGGCGAGCGGGGCACCGGTGTGGGCGCCGCCCTGCAGCGTGGCGTCGAAGGTGTGGTGATCACCCATACCGAGGGCGGCGAAGTCGAGGTCGAGCAGCTGCGCCGGGTCGTCGGTCATGGCGGCGTGCAGCCACGCGTTGCCGGGCATGGTGTGCGCCGCGTAGACGTGGCGCACGGCGGGCGGGCCGAAGTCGGCGTGGGGGCCGGGGCGGCGGATGAGCGCGATGCGGACGCCCGTGTCCTTGGCGGCCGCTTCCAGCGCCCGGCCCAGTGCGGGGTCCAGGTGGCTCGAAGTGAGCGCCCTGGCGCCCCATGGACCCGGCTGTTCCACCAGGAGCCAGGTCCTGGCGGTCGCGGCGGTTCCGGAGACGGGCTCGTCGAGGTCCCGCGAGACGGTTGCACACCTACTCACACAGGGGAGCCTAACCTGACTTCGTCCAGGGTGACTTCCGGACGTCCCGGTGACCTACCCCGGCAAGGGGTGCGGCGGCCGCGGGCCCACGTAGTGGCCGCTGGGGCGCATCCGCAGGGGGCGCTCGCCGTACTCCTCCAGGGCGTGGGCGATCCAGCCCGCCGTGCGCGCCACCGCGAAGATTGTCTCGCCCGCCGTCGGAAGCATCCCTCCGGCGACGGTGAGCACGGCGAGGGCCATGTCGACGTTGGCGTGCAGCGGGGTGTGCCGGGCGGCCGTGGCCATGACGTCCCGGGTGGCGGCCAGGGCGGGCTCGGCGTCCGGCATCTCCTCCAGCGCGGCGAACAGCGCCCGCGCGCGTGGGTCCTCGCCCGGGTACAGCCGGTGGCCGAGGCCCGGGACGCGGCGCCCGGCCCGCAGCTCCTCCGCGACCACGGGCGCCGGGTCACCCTGGTCGAGCACCTCGACGAGCATCCGGTGGGCGAGCCCGCTGGCCGCGCCGTGCAGGGGACCCTCGAGAACGCCGAGCCCTGCGGAGACGGCCGCGTAGGCGTGTGCCCGGGCTGACGCGGCGACGCGCACCGCGAGCGTCGAGGCGGCCAGGTCGTGGTCGACGAGCAGGCCGAGCGCCATGTCCAGGGCGCGCAGCGAGGCCTCGTCCGGGTCGCGTGGGCTGAGCCGTCTCCAGAGACGCTGGGCCAGTGAGCCCTCGTCGCGGTGGGTGCGGCGTTGTGGCGGCAGGGCTGCGACGAGTGTGGGAATCAGCAGGCGCGCGGTGCCGAGGACGGCGTCCTCGGACAGGTCGAAGCGCAGCGGGTCCGTGCTGGCGGCGGCGGCCACGGCGACGCGCAGCCGGTCGGTGGGACCGCTGTGCTCGGGCAGGGAGTCGACCGCGCGCCGCGCGACGGCGACCGAGGCAAGGGGCGCGTTGAAGGTGATCCCGGGGCGCAGCTGCCCGGTCCACAGCCACTCCGCGATCTCCTCGTAGGTGTGGCGTGTGGCCAGTTCGGTCGCGTCGACGCCCCGGAAGTAGTACCGGTCCGACTCGATCAGCGTGATGCGGGTGCGGACGGCCATGTCGGTACCGGTGGGTGGACTTCCGCCGCTCTCCCGTCTGTTGCGGCGGGCGAGCGCCTCCACCTCCTCGGCGTCGAACGTACTGCCCCGGCCGCCGGGCGTGCGGTGACTGCTCAGCTGCCCCCGGCTCACGTAGGCGTACACGGTCTCCGCCTTCACGCCGAGCAGCTCCGCGGCCTCCTTGGTGCTCAGCCGCCGGCCCGGTGGGACGGGGCCGGGTTCTTGATCGCGCATGGGGGTCACCGTAGCGGCCTGAGCGACACATTGACTCCTGCATTGATTCAATCAATATTGACAGACATTGAGTCAACCATGGACAGTCACATCAAGTCCAGGGAGGAAAAACATGTCCGTCAACAGGTCCGCATCCACTCCTGTCGCCGTACCGCGGGGACTCGCGGGCGTCGTCGTGACCGACACCGAGATCGGTGACGTACGGGGTCTTGAGGGCTTCTACCACTACCGGCAGTACTCGGCCGTCGAACTCGCGCAGACCCGGCGCTTCGAGGACGTCTGGCACCTGATGGTGTACGGAGAACTCCCGGCAGACGCCGCGAGCGCTTCGGCGTTCACCGCCGGGACCGCGGCGCTGCGACGGCTTCCCGACGAGGTGGCGGCGGCCCTTCCCGCCGTCGCGACGGCCGGCGGGCAGGGCCCGCTCGCCGGACTGCGCACCGCGCTGTCCCTGCTGGGCGCCGCGAAGGGCTTCCGCCCGCTGTACGACATCGACGCGGACCGGCGGCGCGAGGACGCGCTCGCGGCGACCGCGGCCGTACCGACCCTGCTCACCGCCCTGCACCGGCTCGGGAGGGGGCTGGCGCCGGTGCCGCCGCGTGAGGACCTGTCGTACGCGGCGAACTACTTGTACATGCTGACCGGTGAGGAACCCGATCCGCGGCGAGCCCGTGCCGTCGAGCAGTACCTGATCTCAACCATTGATCACGGATTCAATGCATCAACCTTTACGGCTCGGGTCATCGCGTCCACCGGCGCCGACGTCGGCGCCTGCCTGGTCGGGGCGGTCGGTGCGCTGTCGGGGCCTCTGCACGGAGGTGCCCCGAGCCGGGCGCTGGACACCCTGGACGCGATCGGCACGGTCGACCGCATCGACCCCTGGATCCGGGAACGCGTCCTCGCCGGTGACCGCATCATGGGCTTCGGGCACCCCGTCTACCGCACGGAGGACCCGCGCTCTCGCATGCTGCGGGGCATCGCCCAGGAGTTCGGCGGGCCGCTGGTCGACTTCGCGGTGGAGGTGGAACGCCGGGTGGAGGCGATCCTCGCCGAACTCAAGCCCGGCCGTGAGCTGCACACGAACGTGGAGTTCTACGCCGGCGTGGTCATGGAACTCTGTGGCCTGCCCCGGGAGATGTTCACGCCGACGTTCGCCGCGGCGCGCGTGGTCGGCTGGAGCGCCAACATCCTGGAACAGTCCCAGGACTCGAAGATCATCCGCCCGGCGGCGCGGTATGTGGGGCCTGGGGCACCGGTGAAGGTGCCGCAGGCGGCGTGACGGGCTGCCCGGAGCTGAACGACGTCCGGCACCCATCCGGTGCCGGACCTGAAGACGGTGGTCCCCCGGTCGGGCGCCGCCGCGGATCACTCAGACATCGGGAATGTCGCGCTTTGCGCGAACCAGGGTTTCACGGGTGATGACGACGATGCGCTCGTAGTCCGCCCGGGCGGCGTCCTGGGGTAGGTGCGAGTCCAGTGAGTCAGTGACGTCTGTCCCGATGACGGCGAAGTTCCCATCCTTCAACTCGAAGATGTCTGGGCACGTCGCGCTGGATGTGCTTCCTCGTTCGCGCGGAGACACACCAAGGCGGCGAATGATCTGACTCACTGTTGGTCTTTCCTTTGGTCTCAAGGCACTAGCGCCTGCGCACGGCTGCTGCGCGGTGCGTGGGGGCGTCCTTGTGAGTGCCTCGACCACCGGGCGGCGTTGGAGCGACAAAAACGGGTGACGGTCGACTCCTTGCGCGGTCGCGCAGTAGTCAACCGTCTGGCATCAGGAAGAACGCGCCGATTTATCGTTCCGTTATCCCCCGAAGGTGTGGTCCTGTCTGCACTCGGGTGACGAGGGGCGGTACGTGCATGCTAGGGCCCGCCTCTAAGCGGTGTCCGGCGGCTGGCCGATCACCCACCACTCTTCGGTGTCCGCTTCTTCCAGTTGGTGCAGTAGTTCGTCGACCAGCAAGCCGAGCTCGGCTTCGTCGGTCTCGGAGATACTCGCACGCTGCTGACGGGTCGCGTACCAGTACTCCCTGACGATCGGACTCTGGAAGATGCCCCGGGCGTGCTTGAGGAACTCTTCGCGGTTGAGGTTCCCGATGCGGTAGTAAAAGAGCAGGTTGGTGTACAGCACGTTCGCGAAGATGTACTGGCGCCGTTGCTTGTCGCTCACCGGTACCTCATAGAGGTCCAGTACCTCGGCGAGTTCGGGGTCGTCGATCGCCTTGCTCAGTAGTTCCCAGTGCTGACGCTGCTGGTTGGCGAGGTTGATGTGTTTCTCGGTGCCCGCCGACTGCTCCAGCTGCTCCAGGCGAAGGCGCAGTGACGCCAGAGCATGGTGCTGTGCGGCCATGGTGAGAACTGTGCCCACGGCCATGCCGAGCCCCATTGCGGCGGCAGCCAGCCCCCGTGTCCCTATTTTCCGTGTGGCCATGTCAACCCCCGATTCAGGCGGCCGCCGTCCGCCGGTCGTCGGGATGCGGGTCGACTGGAGGGGACCGGCGAGCGGTGGGCGGCGCTTGCCGTCTCCCAGGGTGCCGAGCGGCTCTGATCGGCGGGGAGGCGGAGAGGAGGCGCACGGAAGGAAGCGAGGGTCGCACAAACCGGCGCCATGCCCAACGTCTGCCCCGCTCACGCTGCTAACAATCGTTCACTTCGCGGAGATTCTGCGTGCTCGTATCCTTACCCGGCATGCAAGTTCCGTAAGGTGCGCCGGGATGCGAACCGGTGTGCGCGTAGGCGTGAGAGAGGTCGCACGGTGGGGCTGAGCCCGAGTTCCCGGCAGATCCCGGTCGTCGTACTCGCCGGATTCCTGGGGTCCGGCAAGACGACACTGCTCAACCACCTCCTGCACCGCAGCGGAGGCAGCCGTATCGGTGCCCTCGTCAACGACTTCGGAGCCATCGAGATCGACGCCATGGCGGTGGCGGGCGCCCTCGGGGACTCCACCGTCTCCCTCGGCAACGGCTGCCTGTGCTGTGCCGTCGACGCCGGTGAGCTGGACGTCTACCTCAACCGGCTGGCGCACCCCGGTGCCGGGATCGACGTCGTGGTCATCGAGGCCAGCGGACTTGCCGAGCCGCAGGAACTGGTCCGGATGGTGCTGGCCAGCGAACATCCGGGCATCGTGTACGGCGGCCTCGTCGAGGTCGTCGACGCCGCCGAGTTCGACGACACGCGCGCCAGGCATCCCGAGATCGACCGGCACCTCGCCCTGGCCGATCTCGTCGTCGTCAACAAGACCGACCGGGCGCCGGGCGCCGAGCGCGTCCTCGCCCTCGTCCGGAGCCTCACCGACGGGGCCGCCGTCGTCCCGGCGACGTACGGCCGTATCGACCCCGAGTTCCTCTTCGACTGCCGGCCCTCGCGGGAGCGCATCGGGCAGCTGTCGTTCGACGACCTGCATGATCATCATGGCCCGGGTGCGGAGCACGAGGATGCCGGGCACCTGCACGCCGCCTACGACAGCCTCTCCTTCGTCTCCGAAGTGCCCCTCGACCCGCGCCGGTTGATGGCGTTCCTCGACAGCCGCCCCGAGGGGCTCTACCGGATCAAGGGGTACGTCGACTTCGGCGCGCACGATCCGCGCAACCGGTATGCCGTGCACGTCGTCGGGCGGTTCCTGCGCTTCTACCCGGAGCCCTGGGAAGCGGACGGCGAACGCCTCACCCAGCTCGTCCTCATCGGCTCCGGCATCGACGCGGCGCTCGACAAGGAGCTCGCGGCGTGCAGGAGTGACGCCCTGCACGCCGATGAGCACGGCATGTGGGGCGTCCTGCGCTACGTACCGGACGCACGGGATACGGACCCGCGGGATCCGTACGCCACGAATCCCGCGGACCCCCCGCTCTAGACCGGCCTGGCCGCTCTCGGCCCGGACAGGCCCTCCTGGACCGGCCCCCTCTCGGCCTAGACCGGCCCCGCCACCGCCGCGACCGGCTTTGCCAGGGACACGCCCGAGCCGTCGCGGCGCGGGTCCATCTCGGGCAGCTCCGTGGGCGAGCCGTTCTTCTGCGCGGCCAGCGCCGGGGTGGCGCCCGCCCAGGCGAACGACAGGCAGTCCTCGCCCTTCAGGAACCGCTGGCAGCGCACGCCACCGGTCGCCCGGCCCTTGCGCGGGTACTGGTCGAACGGGGTCAGCTTGGCCGTCGTCTGCACGGAGTCGTCCAGGGTGCCGCGCGAGCCCGCCACCGTGAAGACGACCGCGTCGACCGCCGGGTCGACCGCGGTGAAGGAGATGACCTTGGCGCCCTCGGTGAGCTTGATGCCCGTCATACCGCCCGCCGGGCGGCCCTGCGGGCGCACCTGTGAGGCCTGGTAGCGCAGCAGCTGCGCGTCGTCCGTGACGAAGACAAGGTCCTCGTCACCTGTCCGCAGCTCGATGGCGCCGACGATCCGGTCGCCCTCCTTGAGGGTGATGACCTCCAGCTCCTCCTTGTTGGCCGGGTAGTCGGGGACCACGCGCTTGACGACGCCCTGCGCCGTGCCCAGCGCGAGCCCCGGGGAGGACTCGTCGAGCGTGGTCAGGCAGACCACCGTCTCGTCACCCTCCAGGGAGACGAACTCGGCGAGCGGCGCGCCACCGGAGACGTTCGGCGCCGTCGTCGTCTCCGGGAGCTGGGGGAGGTCGACGACGTTGATCCGCAGCAGCCGGCCCGCCGAGGTCACCGCGCCCACCTCGCCGCGGGCCGTGGCCGGCACCGCCGAGACGATCACGTCGTGCTTGGCGCGCCTGGCGCCGGCGCCCTCGGGGAACGGCTCGGCGTTCGCCGTGCGGGCCAGCAGCCCCGTCGAGGACAGCAGGACCCGGCAGGGGTCGTCGGCCACCTGAAGCGGGACGGCGGCCACCGCGGTGGCGGTCGAGTCGAGCAGGACCGTACGCCGGTCGGTGCCGAACTTCTTGACCACCGCGGCCAGTTCGGACGAGACCAGCTTGCGCAGCTCGGCGTCAGACTCGAGGATCCGCGTCAGCTCCTCGATCTCCGCGGTGAGCCGGTCCTTCTCGGCGTCCAGCTCGATGCGGTCGTACTTGGTCAGGCGGCGCAGCGGCGTGTCCAGGATGTACTGCGTCTGGATCTCGCTCAGCCCGAAGCGCTCGATCAGGCGCTCCTTGGCCTGGGCGGAGTTCTCGCTGGAGCGGATCAGGCGGATCACCTCGTCGATGTCCACCAGCGCCGTGAGCAGGCCCTCGACCAGGTGCAGCCGGTCGCGCTTCTTTCCGCGGCGGAACTCCGAGCGGCGGCGCACGACCTCGAAGCGGTGGTCGAGGTAGACCTCCAGCAGTTCCTTCAGGCCCAGGGTGAGGGGCTGGCCGTCGACCAGGGCGACGTTGTTGATGCCGAAGGACTCCTCCATGGGCGTCAGCTTGTAGAGCTGCTCCAGGACGGCCTCCGGCACGAAGCCGTTCTTGATCTCGATGACCAGGCGCAGCCCGTGCTCGCGGTCCGTGAGGTCCTTGACGTCTGCGATGCCCTGCAGCTTCTTCGAACCGACCAGGTCCTTGATCTTCGCGATGACCTTCTCCGGTCCGACCGCGAAGGGCAGCTCGGTGACGATCAGGCCCTTGCGGCGTGCCGTCACGTCCTCCACGGACACCGTGGCCCGGATCTTGAACGTGCCGCGGCCCGTCTCGTAGGCGTCCCGGATCCCGGAGAGGCCGACGATCCGGCCGCCGGTGGGCAGGTCGGGGCCCGGGACGTGGCGCATCAGGGCGTCGAGGTCGGCGTTCGGATGCTTGATCAGGTGGCGGGCGGCCGCGATGACCTCGCGCAGGTTGTGCGGCGGCATGTTCGTGGCCATGCCGACCGCGATCCCGGACGAGCCGTTGACCAGCAGGTTCGGGAAGGCGGCGGGCAGGGCCACCGGCTCCTGCTCCTGGCCGTCGTAGTTCGGGGCGAAGTCGACCGTGTCCTCGTCGATCGACTCCGTCATCAGGCTGGTGGCCTCGGCCATCCGGCACTCGGTGTACCGCATGGCGGCGGGCGGGTCGTCGTTGCCCAGGGAGCCGAAGTTGCCGTGGCCGTCGACCAGGGGCACCCGCATGGAGAAGGGCTGGGCCATGCGCACCAGGGCGTCGTAGATCGACGCGTCGCCGTGCGGGTGGAGCTTACCCATGACCTCGCCGACCACGCGGGCGCACTTCACGTAGCCGCGGTCGGGGCGTACGCCCATCTCGTTCATCTGGTAGACGATGCGGCGGTGGACGGGCTTGAGACCGTCACGCGCGTCCGGCAGGGCCCGGGAGTAGATGACCGAGTACGCGTACTCGAGGAAGGAGCCCTGCATTTCGTCCACGACGTCGATGTCGAGGATCCGCTCCTCGTACGAGTCGTCGGGCGGCGGGGTCTTCGTGCTGCGGCGGGCCATCGCTGCCGGCTCCTCCTGTTTTCTGGTCGTTCGCCCACGGGGGCGCTCAGGTCCCTGCGGCTCACTCTTGCTGAAGCGTGAACGGCATCTGCCGCGGACCATTGTGGACCGCGCCACTGACAACGCGGACGTTGGACCCGGCGTCGGCCGCCGGGCGCCGCGCTGACCCGCAGGCTACGCCCTCGTGAGGGGCAACCCGGTTCTCGCTCTGGGCGTACGCGGTCCGGGAACTTCACACCAGGTCGGCACGCTTGCATACAGTGGCAGGACTGGCAGGATTTCCGCGGTTTCCCGACCGCACCGCGATCGAAGGGACGTACATGCCCATGGGTCACACGGCCACAGCCGAGGCAGGCTCCGGCGGGCTGACAGCGACAGAGCACCGCCTGGACAACGGCCTGCGTGTGGTGCTCTCCGAGGACCACCTGACCCCGGTCGCCGCGGTGTGCCTGTGGTACGACGTCGGCTCACGCCACGAGGTCAAGGGGCGCACCGGCCTGGCTCACCTTTTCGAGCACTTGATGTTCCAGGGGTCCGCCCAGGTGAAGGGCAACGGGCACTTCGAACTGGTCCAGGGCGCGGGAGGCTCCCTGAACGGCACCACCAGCTTCGAGCGCACCAACTACTTCGAGACCATGCCCACCCACCAGCTGGAGCTCGCCCTCTGGCTGGAGGCGGACCGCATGGGCTCGCTGCTCACCGCCCTCGACGAGGAGTCGATGGAGAACCAGCGGGACGTCGTCAAGAACGAGCGCCGCCAGCGCTACGACAACGTCCCCTACGGCACCGCCTTCGAGAGGCTCGCCGCCCTCGCCTACCCGGAGGGCCACCCTTACCACCACACGCCGATCGGCTCGATGGCCGACCTGGACGCGGCGACCCTGGAGGACGCCCGCCAGTTCTTCCGGACGTACTACGCGCCGAACAACGCGGTGCTCTCGGTCGTCGGCGACATCGATCCCGAGCAGACGCTCGAATGGATCAAGAAGTATTTCGGCTCCATCGCCGGCCACGACGGCAAGCCCACCCCCCGTGACGGCTCGCTGCCCGAGGTCATCGGCAGGGAGCTGCGTGAGGTCGTCGAGGAGGAGGTCCCGGCGCGGGCCCTGATGGGCGCCTACCGGCTCCCGCACGACGGCACACGCGCGTGCGACGCGGCCGATGTCGCGCTCACCATCCTCGGCGGCGGCGAGTCGTCCCGCCTGTACAACCGGCTGGTACGACGGGACCGTACCGCCGTCGCGGCCGGGTTCGGCCTGCTGCGGCTGGCCGGAGCGCCCTCCCTGGGGTGGCTGGACGTGAAGACGTCCGGGGACGTCGAGGTGCCGGTCATCGAGGCGGCCATCGACGAGGAGCTCACCCGGTTCGCCGAGGAGGGCCCGACGGCCGAGGAAATGGAACGCGCGCAGGCCCTGTTGGAGCGCGAGTGGCTGGACCGGCTCGGCACGGTCGCCAGCCGCGCCGACGAACTCTGCAGGTACGCGGTGCTGTTCGGCGACCCCAAGCTCGCCTTCACCGCCGTGCGGCGCGTCCTGGAGGTGACGGCCGAGGAGGTCCAGGAGGTCGCCAAGGCACGCCTGCGGCCCGACAACCGCGCGGTACTCGTCTACGAGCCCACGGCCACCGAAGCCGGCGAGACCGACGCAGACGACGACACCGACGCCGCGCCGGCCGCCGCCGGCGACGACACCGAGGAGGCGGCCAAGTGACCGAGCTCGCCACGATGGACTTCCACCCCCAGCCGCAGGCGGGCGAGGCCCGCCCCTGGGCGTTCCCGGCCCCCACGCGCGGGGCGCTGGACAACGGCTTGACGGTGCTGCGCTGCCACCGGCCCGGCCAGCAGGTCGTCGCCGTGGAGGTGCTGCTGGACGCGCCTTTGGAGGCCGAGCCGGCCGGCCTGGACGGCGTCGCCACGATCATGGCGCGGGCCTTCTCCGAGGGCACCGACAAGCACTCCGCCGAGGAGTTCGCGGCCGAGCTGGAGCGCTGCGGCGCCACCCTGGACTCGCACGCGGACCACCCCGGGGTCCGGCTGAGCCTGGAGGTGCCGGTCTCCCGCCTGCCCAAGGCCCTCGGCCTGCTGGCCGACGCCCTCAGGGCTCCCGCGTTCGCCGACAGCGAGGTCGAGCGGCTGGTCCGCAACCGCCTCGACGAGATCCCGCACGAGCTGGCCAACCCGGCCCGGCGGGCCGCCAAGGAGCTCTCCAAGGAGCTGTTCCCGGCGGCCTCGCGCATGTCCCGGCCGCGCCAGGGCACCGAGGAGACGGTCGCGAAGATCGACTCCGCCGCCGTACGCGCCTTCTACGAGCGGCACGTCCGCCCCGCCACGGCCACCGCCGTGGTCGTCGGCGACCTCACGGGCGTGGACCTCGACGCACTGCTCGGCGAGACCCTGGGCGCCTGGAGCGGCTCCCAGGCGCAGCCGCGCCCCGTGCCGCCGGTGACCGCCGACGACACCGGCCGCGTGGTGATCGTGGACCGTCCCGGAGCGGTCCAGACCCAGCTGCTGATCGGCCGGGTCGGTCCCGACCGGCACGACCGCGTATGGGCGGCCCAGGTGCTCGGCACGTACTGCCTGGGCGGCACCCTCACCTCCCGCCTGGACCGCGTCCTGCGCGAGGAGAAGGGCTACACCTACGGGGTGCGCTCGTTCGGCCAGGTACTGCGTTCCGCTCCCGACGGCAGCGGTGCCGCCATGCTCGCCATCAGCGGCTCCGTGGACACGCCGAACACCGGCCCCGCGCTGGAGGACCTCTGGACGGTGCTGCGCACGCTCGCCGCGGACGGCCTCACGGACGCCGAGCGGGACGTCGCCGTGCAGAACCTCGTCGGTGTGGCGCCGCTGAAGTACGAGACCGCCGCGGCCGTTGCGGGGACCCTCGCCGACCAGGTCGAGCAGCACCTGCCCGACGACTACCAGGCGAGGCTGTACCAGCAGCTCGCCGCCACGGGGACCGTCGAGGCCACCGCGGCGGTCGTCAGCGCCTTCCCGGCAGACCGGCTGGTGACGGTCCTCGTCGGTGACGCGGCGCAGATCAAGGAGCCCGTCGAGGCCCTCGGCATCGGTGAAGTCACCGTCGTGGCGGCCGAGTAGAGGCCGCGGAGGGCACGCGCGCGCAGGGGCCCTGGTGACGGATGCGTCACCAGGGCCCCTCTATGTCCGGATTGGGGCGGAGGTTGCCTGTCTGACCTGTGGGATGCGCTACAAACGCCGGATTGCGTTTGGGGATTGAAAGATGTCCCGCTTAGCGTCATCCGGGCTGTCCGTCAGGCAGTGCGCCGCACCCGCGGCACCGGACAGTCATCGCCGAGTCCCCGTACGGCGCGAGCCAGGGGAGCCGGGGACCCAACCATGAAGTCCCTGGGGTGAATCGGACGCCCGCGCGCCCAGCGAGGGAGTCCGTAGGAGACCTTCCTGCTCCGAACCCGTCAGCTAACCCGGTAGGCGAGAGGGAAGGAAAGGACCAGCCACCACATGGCGTTCACGCGCGCCACCGGGAAGCATCGCCGTCCCAGCCGGATGAAGCGCACCACCGCCCGCGCGGCGGGTGTCGCGGCGCTCACCACCACCGGTGTCATCGGCACCCTGGCCGCTCCCGCGCTCGCCGCCGAGCCCGCGGCCGAGCAGACCGGCCTGCTCCCGGTCATCACCATCGGCGACTCGGTCGCCGAGCAGATAGACGCCCAGGCCGCCGCCCAGAAGCAGGCCGCCGCGGAGAAGAAGGCCGAGGCCGCCGCGAAGAAGCGGGCGGAGGAGCGGGCCGAGGAGGCGCGCGAGGCCAAGGAGCGCGCCGCCCGCGAGGCCGAGCGCAAGCGCCTCAACACCTACGTGGCGCCGATCAGCGGCTCCTACGTCTCCACCGGCTACCGGTCCGGCGGCGCGCTGTGGTCCTCCGGCAGCCACACGGGTGTCGACTTCCACGCCGCGAGCGGCACGCCCGTGCACGCGGTCGGCTCCGGCACCGTGGTCGAGGCCGGCTGGGGCGGGGCGTACGGCAATCAAGTCGTGATCAAGATGAACGACGGTACGTACACCCAGTACGGTCACCTGTCGTCCATCGCGGTCTCGGTGGGCCAGACGGTCACCCCGGGGCAGCAGATCGCCCTGTCCGGCGCCACCGGCAACGTCACCGGAGCGCACCTGCACTTCGAGGCCCGCACGACGGCCGAGTACGGCACGGACATCGACCCGGTCGCCTACCTCCGCTCGCACGGCGTCGGCGTCTGACGGCGCATCGCCCCGCTTCCCGCGGCCCCGGCTCCCTGAGCCGGGGCTTTCGGCGTTTCGTGCGCCGGTATGTCCAAAAGATATCCATGGATTCCGGCCCGCCATCGGAAATCCCGGCCCATTGCAATAGAGTCACGGAACACACGTCAGTCGTCGACGTTGCACGGGGATTAAGGCGGAGGTCGGTCATGCGTATTCCGGCGCATTCGGTGTGCACGGCCATCCGGGACGACATCGTCGCGGGTGTCTACGAGCGGGGCGGCCGGCTCACCGAGGAACTCCTCGCCCGCCGCTACGGAGTCTCGCGCGTCCCCGTTCGCGAGGCCCTGCGCACGCTGGAGGCGGAGGGCTTCGTGGTGACCCGGCGGCACGCGGGCGCGTGCGTGGCGGAACCGACGGAGCAGGAGGCCGCCGACCTGCTGGAGATGCGCCTGCTGCTGGAACCGCTCGGTGCCGCGCGGGCCGCGCAGCGGCGCACCGAGGCCCATCTGAAGGTGCTGCGCGGCCTGGTCAGACTGGGCCAGGACCGTGCCAGGCGGGGTGGCAGCGAGGATCTGCGCTCGCTGGGCGGCTGGTTTCACGAGACGCTCGCCCAGGCCTCCGGCAGCCCCGCCCTGATCGCGATGCTGACCCAGCTGCGACACAAGATCGCCTGGATGTACGCCGTGGAGGCGCCTGTCAGCCCCGCGGAGTCCTGGACGGAGCACGGTGCGATCGTGGACGCGGTGGCGCGCGGCGACGGTGAGCGGGCGCGGGCGGTCACGGCGCTGCACGCCGAGCGTGCGACCGGCGCGCACCGGCTCCGCTTCCCCGGAAAAGGTGATCGCGCGGACCGTGTGAGGACTTCGCAACATGCCGTAAACATGTCGGGCCTACGGCATTAACACGAGCACCGTATACAAAGAAGCGAAATCCTGCGGCGGCGCCTTTTTGCTGCCCTTTTCGGCGTTCCCGGAATTATTGACGAGCCGAGTTGCGAAAACGCGGGCGAGCGGGCCGGAATACGGCTGAAGCCGCGCCGCCCGGAAAGGGCGACGCGGCTTCAGGAATGCCGTCAGCGGGTCAGACGGTCTCGGGAAGCTCCTCGAGGCCCTCGGCGACCAGCTTGGCCAGACGGTCGAGCGCGGCGTCCGCGCCCTCGGCGTCGGAAGCCAGGACGATCTCCTCGCCACCCTGGGCGCCCAGCCCCAGGACGGCCAGCATGGAGGCCGCGTTGACGGGGTTGCCGCCCGCCTTGGCGATCGTCACCGGGACGCCTGCGGCCGTGGCGGCTCGGACGAAGATGGAGGCGGGGCGGGCGTGGAGACCCTCGGCCCAGCCGACGTTGACGCGGCGCTCAGCCATGTGATGCTGCCCTTCAGGTGTTCAGGGTTGTCTAGACCAGTTTCCCATATCGTGAAGCATGCCCGGACGGGCCCGTGTCCCGTCCGGGGAGCGAGCCGGACCGCGGCCTCGGTCCGGTCGGCATCCCTCCACAGACTGCCTCGCGCCGATGTCGTACGCGAGCCGTACTCTGGGGCCCATGCAGAGCCCGTCGGACCGGCACGAGTACCCCGCCCACTGGGAGGCCGACGTGGTGCTGCGCGACGGCGGCACCGCGCGCATCCGGCCCATCACCGTCGACGACGCCGAGCGCCTGGTCAGCTTCTACGAGCAGGTCTCGGACGAGTCGAAGTACTACCGCTTCTTCGCGCCCTACCCGCGCCTGTCCGCCAAGGACGTCCACCGCTTCACGCACCACGACTTCGTGGACCGGGTGGGACTCGCGGCCACCATCGGCGGCGAGTTCATTGCCACCGTACGCTACGACCGCATCGGCGCCGACGGCATGCCCGCGTCCGCGCCCGCCGACGAGGCGGAGGTCGCCTTCCTGGTGCAGGACGCCCACCAAGGGCGCGGTGTCGCCTCGACGCTGCTGGAGCACATCGGCGCCGTCGCCCGCGAGCGCGGCATCCGCCGCTTCGCCGCCGAGGTGCTGCCCTCCAACACCAAGATGATCAAGGTGTTCACGGACGCCGGGTACACCCAGAAGCGCAGTTTCGAGGACGGTGTCGTACGCCTGGAGTTCGACCTCGAGCCCACCGACCGCTCGCTCGCGGTGCAACGCGCGCGGGAGCAGCGCGCGGAGGGACGGTCGGTACGGCGGCTGCTGACGCCCGGCTCGATCGCCGTCGTCGGCACCGGACGCACGCCCGGGGGCGTCGGCCGCAGCGTGCTCGGCAACATCCGGGAAGCCGGGTTCACCGGCCGCCTGTACGCCGTCAACAGGGCGCTCGGCGAAGGGCAGAAGGAGCTCGACGGGGTCCCGGCATACCGCTCGGTGCGGGACATCGACGAGCCCGTGGACCTCGCCGTGGTGGCGGTGCCCGCGGAGCACGTGCCCGAGGTGGTCGCCGAATGCGGGGAGCACGGGGTGCAGGGGCTCGTCGTGGTCTCCGCCGGGTACGCCGAGAGCGGGCCCGACGGACGTGAGCGCCAGCGTGAGCTCGTGCGGCACGCGCGCGCGTACGGCATGCGGATCATCGGGCCGAACACCTTCGGGATCATCAACACCTCCCCGGAGGTGCGGCTCAACGCCTCGCTGGCACCGGAGATGCCGCGGCCCGGGCGGATCGGGCTGTTCGCGCAGTCCGGGGCGATCGGCATCGCGCTGCTGTCCCGGCTGCACCGGCGCGGCGGCGGCGTCACGGGGGACACGGGCGTGTCGACGTTCGTCTCCTCCGGCAACCGCGCGGACGTCTCCGGCAACGACCTGATCCAGTACTGGTACGACGATCCGGACACCGACGTCGTCCTGATGTACCTGGAGTCCATCGGCAACCCGCGCAAGTTCACCCGCCTCGCGCGCAGGACGGCGGCGGCGAAGCCGCTCGTCGTGGTCCAGGGCGCGCGCCACGGGGGAGCGGCACCGCAGGGACACGCGGTACGGGCGACGCGGCTGCCGTACGCCACCGTGTCCGCGCTGCTGGGGCAGGCCGGCGTGATCCGGGTCGACACGATCACCGAGCTGGTGGACGCCGGGCTGCTGCTCGCGCGCCAGCCGCTGCCCGCGGGGCCACGCGTGGCGATCGTGGGGAACTCCGAGTCGCTGGGGCTGCTCACGTACGACGCCTGTCTGACCGAAGGGCTGCGGCCCCAGGCTCCGCTGGACCTCACCACCGCGGCCTCGCCGGAGGACTTCCGCCAGGCGCTGACGCGGGCGCTGGCGGACGACACGTGTGACGCCGTCGTGGTGACCGCGATACCGATGGTGGGGGAGGGGACGGCGGGGGACGCGGCGCTGGCGGAGGCACTGAGGTCGGGCGCGGCGGCGGTTCCCGCGAAGCCGGTGCTGGTGGTGCACGTGGAGCTGGGCGGACTCGCGGACGCGCTCTCCGCGGCGGCCAGCACGGCACCGCAGGCGGCACCGGCGGGCGGGGAGGCTCCTCCGCCCCTGCGCCCGGCCGAACGACAGCCTGCGCCCGGTGCGGGCGCGGGTGCGGACTCGGGCGGGCCGGCTCCCGCGCGCGTCGGGCCACCGGAGCGATGGACGCCGTCGTCACCCCGAGCAGGCAGCTCCACGGACCCGTCGCCGTCGTCCGCCGGGCCGGGTATGTCCCCGGACCGATGGACGCCGTCGTCCGCCGGGCCGGGTACGCCCCCGGACCGATGGACGCCGTCGTCCGCCGGGCCGGGTACGCCCCCGGACCGATGGACGCCGTCGTCCCCCAGGCCAGGTACGCCTCCGGAGCCGCAGGCCGCGCAGGACGCCGGCGGTGTCGAAGCGACCGCCGCCCCCGCGGGCTCCCGGCTCATCCCCGCCTACCCCGCCGCCGAACGCGCCGTGCGCGCGCTCGCCCAGGCCGTCAAGTACGGGCAGTGGCGGCGGGAGGCCGCCGACCCCGGGAAGGTGCCCGAGTACGACGACATCGACGAGAAGGGAGCGGCGAAGCTGATCGGCGGGCTGCTCGCGCGCGGGCAGGGACTCACGCTCGGCATGGAGGAGACGTGCGAGCTGCTGCGCCGGTACGGCATCCACGTGCACCGCGCCCTGCCCGCCCCCACCCCCGACGAGGCGGCGGCAGCCGCCCGTGCCCTCGGCTACCCCGTCGCCCTCAAGGCCACGGCCCCGCACCTGCGCCACCGCGCCGACCTCGGCGGTGTCCGGCTCGACCTCGCGGACGAGAGCCAACTGCGGCGGGCGTTCGCCGAGTTGACGGATCTGTTCGGGAAGCCGGAGGAGCTGCGGCCGGTCGTGCAGCGGATGGCCCCGCGTGGCGTGGACACCGTCGTACGGGCCGTGATCGATCCGGCCGCCGGAGCGGTGCTCTCCTTCGGGCTCGCCGGGGCGGCCTCCCAGCTGCTGGGCGACACCGCGCACCGGCTGGTCCCGGTCACCGACCGTGAGGCGACCTCACTGATCCGCTCGATCCGGACGGCGCCGCTCCTCTTCGGCTGGCGCGGCTCCACACCCGTCGACACCCCCGCCCTCGAGCAGCTGCTGCTGCGGGTCTCCCGGCTGGTCGACGACCACCCGGAGGTGGTCGCGGTCACCCTGGAACCGGTGGTCGTCGCCCCCCACGGCCTGAGCGTCCTCGGCGCCTCGGTGCGCCTGGCACCACCCCCCGTCCGCGACGACCTGGGCCCCCGGACCCTCCCGTCGTACTGAGCCCGGCCCGCACCGCCCGAAGCGGTGCCTCGCAGTCAGTGGGCCCCCGTAGGATGGACGGCATGGCCAAGACCAGTACGACGACCCAGGGGCTGCGTGCGGCGATCGAGCGCAGCGGCTACTACCCGGCCCTCGTGGCCGAGGCGGTGGAGGCCGCTGTGGGTGGCGAGCCCATCCGGTCGTACCTGGTCCATCAGGAGACCACGTTCGATCAGAACGAGGTGCGACGGCATGTGACCGTGCTCGTGCTGACCGATCACCGCTTCATCGTCAGCCACACCGACGAGCAGGCCGCCGACAGCACCTCGCCGACGCCGTACGCCACGACGTCGACGGAGTCGGTGAAGCTCGACCGGATCTCCTCGGTCGTGGTCAGCCGCGTGGTCGCGAACCCCGAGTCGTACACGCCGGGCACCCTCCCGCGTGAGGTGGTGCTCACCATCGGCTGGGGCGCCGTCTCCCGCATCGACCTGGAGCCCGCCGCCTGCGGCGACCCCAACTGCGAGGCCGACCACGGCTACACGGGCAATTCGACGGCCGACGACCTCAGCCTGCGCGTCAGCGAGGCCGGGGACGGCCCGGAGACGGTCCGCCAGGCGCTCGTCTTCGCCCAGGCCATTTCCGAGGCGACCGCGGACCCCGCGCGCTGATGGCTCAGCCCGCCGCCTGGGAGCATCCCGAGCCCCTCGCCGTCGACTCCGCCCCGCGCCCCGAATACGGCACGGGCTCGCTCGCCGACCTGCTGCCGACGCTGGCCGCGGGCATGGGCGTACCCGGCATGACCGCGGCGATCACCGAGCTGACCCCAGCCGACCGGGTCTGCGTGTTCCTGATCGACGGGCTCGGCTGGGAGCAGCTGAGGGCGCACCCGCAGGAGGCGCCCTTCCTGACCTCGCTCCTCGCCTCCTCGCGCGGCGGCACGGGCCGCCCCCTCACCACCGGCTACCCGGCGACCACGGCGACCTCCCTGGCCTCCGTCGGCACCGGACTCCCGCCCGGCGCGCACGGCCTGCCCGGCTACACCGTGCGCAATCCGGACACCGGCGAGCTGATGAACCAGCTCCGCTGGCACCCGTGGACCCCGCCGGCGCCCTGGCAGCCGTATCCCACGGTCTTCGAGCTGGCCCACCGCGCCGGTGTGCATGCCGCGCAGGTGTCGTCACCCACCTTCGAGAAGACCCCGCTGACCAAGGTCGCGCTCAGCGGCGGGACGTTCCACGGACGGCTGACCGGCGAGGAGCGCATGGACCTCGCCGCCGAGCAACTCGCGGCCGGCGACCGCAGCCTCGTGTACACGTACTACGCCGAACTCGACGGCGCCGGCCACCGCTACGGCGTCGCCTCCGACACCTGGGTCGGCCAGCTCATGTACGTCGACCGCCTGGTCCAGCGCCTCGCTGAGCAACTGCCGCCGCGCAGCGCGCTCTACGTCACCGCCGATCACGGCATGGTCGACGTGCCCTTCGACGAGCAGCACCGCATCGACTTCGACGAGGACTGGGAGCTGCGCGCGGGCGTCGCCCTGCTGGGCGGCGAGGGCCGCGCCCGGCACGTCTACGCGGTCCCGGGCGCCGGGAACGACGTCCTGACCTGCTGGCGCGAGGTGCTCGGCGAGCAGTTCTGGGTGGCCTCGCGGGACGAGGCGATCGCGGCGGGCTGGTTCGGGCCGCACATCGACGAGCGGGTGTACGCGCGCATCGGCGACGTGGTCGCGGCCGCGCGGGACGATGTCCTGCTCATCGCCTCCGAGCGGGAGCCCAAGGAGTCGGCGATGGTCGGCAACCACGGCTCGATGACCCCGGCCGAGCAGCTGGTCCCGCTGCTCGAAGTACGCTCCTGACTCCCCCTCCGTCCGACCTCCCGCCGAAAGGTGCTCAACTTCCCATGCCCGAATTGGTGTTCTTCTCGGGGACGATGGACTGCGGGAAGTCGACCTTGGCGCTGCAAATCGAACATAATCGATCGGCGCGTGGTCTGCAGGGGTTGATCTTCACGCGTGACGACCGTGCGGGTGAGGGCAAGCTGTCTTCGCGTCTGGGGCTGGTGACCGACGCGGTGGAGGCCGGGCCGGGGCTGGACCTGTACGGATACGTGGTGGAGGAGCTGTCCCGGGGTGGCCGGGTCGACTATGTGATCGTGGACGAGGCCCAGTTCCTGCTGTCCGTCCAGATCGACCAACTGGCCCGGATCGTGGACGACTTGGAGCTGGACGTCTTCGCGTTCGGCATCACCACCGACTTCCGGACGAGGCTCTTCCCCGGCTCCCAGCGCCTGATCGAACTTGCCGATCGCCTGGAGACCTTGCAGGTCGAGGCGATGTGCTGGTGCGGTGCCCGGGCCACGCACAACGCGCGCACCGTGGGTGGAGAGATGGTCGTCGAAGGGGAGCAGGTCGTCGTGGGCGACGTGGCTCAGTCGGCGGCGGAGGTCGGGTACGAGGTGCTCTGCCGACGTCATCACCGCCGGCGGATGACGAGCGCCACGGCGCGGGCAGCGGCGTTGTCGCCGGACGTGCTGCCGGTCACCGCCACCTGACGTGAGCCGGCGGAAGACCACCGGGCGGGCGGCTCGTTCAGCTGTCGCCCGACGGGCTGCCGGTCACGCCGGCCTGACCCTGTCCAGGAGTGCAGCCGTTCGGCGCTGAGCTTCCCGGGCGGGAACCACAGATGCTCACCCCTGGACCCACCAGCCATTACCTACGTGGCGTCGGTCTGGGGCGCGTCGTCGTCCCAGTCGGTCGCCAGGACGGTTGGTAGCGGTAGCCCGTACCTGTCGCACAGGAACCGGGTCTGGCAGTACCGCTGGGCATCGGCGGCCACCCTGCCGAGGACCGCGGAATTCATGCCGGCACCGATGAGGACACCCACGAACGGCACGACCTTGGCGACGTTCTTGACGGGCACCCTGGCGCCGGCCGGGCCCAGCTGCTGCATCAACTTCTCAAGGGCGGCCAGGAGGCGGTGGTCCTGGCGAAGCTTCTGTGACCAGTTCACACGTCCCTTGACCGCGTCCGCTGCCCGCGCGACGTCACGCAGCGGCTTGGCCTTGGCCGCCTGGGCCATGAAGGACTGCTGCACCAGGCGTTGGATGAAGTCCTGCTCCTTGGGGTCCTTGGCGTCGTAGCCGTAGGAGTACGCGGTGCGCGCTGCTATCGACGTGCTCAGGACCTGAAGGACGAGGATGTCTGCTGTCATCGCGGCGGGAATACCGGCTACGGGGACCATGGCCAGCAGGCCCATGGCGCCGCCTTCGAATGCGCCGGTGGTGCGCCACTTCAGGGTGTTGCGGGTCAGCAGCCGGTCGCAGACCTGCAGGTCCTGCTGCCTCAGTTCGGTGAAACTGTCGATCTCGAAGCCTCGCTTGCGGGCGAGCTTCTCGACGTACTTCGGGTCGTTGAGATCCACGGCCCATTCGTTGACCAGCTCGAGCAACGCTGCCGCGCCTGCGAGCGCGGGTCGCATGGCCGTGTCGGCGACCGCGTCGCCTGCGCGGCGGATCGGTTCCGCCACGGCCTCCGGAACCGCGTCCTTGACCCGTCTCACGGTGTTTCCCGCGAACTCACCGGTGCGACCGAGCGCGGTGCTCGCCCAGTTCGGCAGACTACGGCGGTCGTTGCGGCGCTGCCAGTGCTCGTTGAGCGTGTCCCAAACCTGCCTCTCGTATGCGCTCATGGGAGTTGCACCGTCGACGGGTGGGCCGGCGTAAGGGCTCATTGAGGTTCTCCATTTCGACTGTGCTCTTTGGACCCACGATGCCCTGCCAGCCGACACGTGGGTGAAGTACATCGTCCAATGGCAAGTTTTGAAGAAGGTGGTGATACGCAGGAAAGATACGAAGCAGTCATCCTGAGTTCCGGTTGGCCGTTCAGTCGCCGAGGGTGAACCCGAGGCCGCCCGCGCGCAGTTCCTCCTCGGTCTGGGTGAGGCCGCCGCGGTGGGAGACCTCGACTGTGTAGAACTTCGAGCCCGGCGTGATGTCGTCGACCGTGAACGGAAACTGGCAGCCCTGCTCCGTCTTCTCGCCGAAGCCCAGGCTGCCCATCGCGACGAGGGTCCCGACGGCGTCGGTGACCGTGACCTGGGTGCCGAAGTCGATGTCGGAGTAGCCGCCCGTTCCAGAACACAGCTCGCCGGGGTCGAGACCGGGCCCGAGCTCGGCGACGGTGAGTGTCCCGTCGGTGCTGAAGGGTGCCATTGCGTCTTCGGGCAGTTCGGCAGTCGCGGAGGGAGACCTGGTCGCACCGGCTTCGGGCGAGCCGCTCTCGTTTTCGTCGGCCAGCGACACCCCCGCCCAGCACGCCCCCACCACGGCTGCCCCCAAGCCGACGCCGATCGCGAGGACGGTGCCGCGAGACAGCCGCGACCAGCGGAAGGCGGGCGTGGCCGGCGCTTGGTCGGGCACGGCAGGTATCGGCCCGGCGGACGCGAAGGTCGTGTTCTCGGCTGTCCCCGGGACCGCGGTCGGGGGAAGGGTCGGCGGCTTCGGCTCCGGCGCGGACATGTCAGAACTTCCTCTCGGTTTGAACGTGTGTGGCGAGCGTGGGACAAGGGAGGTCGAACGGACGCAGATCAGCCCTGGGCCCGCCGGTACTCGGCCAGAGCTCCACTCGCCCAGAGCGGAACCAGCTGGGGGATCTCGGTCACGGGCACCATGCCGTGCAGGGAGCGCAGACCGAGCTTGGCCAGGGAGTCGGCGGCTTCGTTGAGCGGGTTACCGACGTGGGCCTTCTCGTGGAAGAAGGCCAGGCCGGGCGTGTACTGCGCGTACATCTGCAGCGTGACCAGGCTGGCCCGGCGGCCGTGCGAGCGCAGCCGGGTCTCGTAACCGTCCGGCATCCGGTCGCCGCTCTGCCACTCGTGCAGGAGGGCCAAGGCGTCGAGACTGTCGACGCGCACCTCGACGGGTCGTCCGGGGTGCGCGGCGAATATCCGCCTCAAACCCTAGTACACGGCCCGAAGTTCGGTGACGACCACGCGGATACGAGGTGTGGCGAGATACCGGGGGTAGACGTGGGCGCGGAGTCCGGTCTCGCCCGTGGTGGCGAGGTAGCCGGTTCCCACCTTGTCGGCGGCGACGGACGCGTCCGTGGCGAGGACGATCGGCGTCCGGCCGACGGCCTTGACCGAGCCGCTGAAGTGCACTTGCTGACGGCCCCGGTGAGTGGGGCGGGGTGCGCGGGCGAGCGGAGATCGACGGCCCATCGACGGACCCTCCTGTTCACATCAGCGGGTGACGGAGAGAAGGCGGAGGGGGATGGGGGCTGCCCGACCTCAGCCGGTCTGCCCCCCCCCGCCCGAGTCCGCCGCGTATCCCCACGAGCGCGGCGGCGCCACGGCGGCCGTCAGCCGACTTTGGTCCACTCCTGGCAGCCGTTGGTCTCGAAGTACTCGCCCTTGTTCACCGTCACGCGGCCCTGGCCCTGGAGGTTGTCGTTGGCGATGATCGCCTCGAACTCCCCGGACGCATTCTTGGTGCGGGCCCAGTAGCAGTTGTCGATGAAGCCGCTCTTGTCGGGCCCAGCGGTCTTGTAGGTGCCGGCCTGCATGTCCTCGCCGACGAGGTACTGGCCCTCACCCTCGACCATGGTGGCCGGCCCGGGCTTCTTGGCCGGCTTAGGCGTGACGGAGACCTTCTCGGTGACGGTCACGGCGGGCTCGGGTTCACCGGCGTCGGGGGCCGCGGTCTTGGTGACGGTGACGGCCGGGGCGGGAGCGGCGGAGCCGTCCGTAGCGCCGGAGTCTCCGTCGCCGCCGATGCCGGCGCCGACCGCGAGCGCGACGAACGCGGTCGCGCCGTGGGTGAGCCAGGCCTTGCGCCGGGACGGCCTCGGTCTCGTCGGCTGCCCCGCCGGGGTCTGCCCGCCACCCGTCGACGGGACGGACACCGGCGGCACGGCGCTCCAGCTCGGCGTGCCGCCGGTACCGGAGGACTGCGGGGTGTTGGGCGGTATCGGGGGCGTGTGACTCATGGCGGAGATCCTTCGGTCGGAGTCGTGGCGCTTGACCACCACAAAGTGCCCGCCGTTCCGCATCACGGGTGAGGAAACCTCTGATAACCCGTATTATCAGGCGGGTTGTTCCCTGCCTTTAGGGGTGGCTGTAGATTCCTGACGCCTGCCCTGCTGAAGAAGGGGGGGCGGACCGCGAGGCGCGAAGGTGAGGATGCGGGCCTTGTGGGCTCAAGTGGAGAGGGGGACACGTCCGATGGAGATGCACACGGCCTCGAAGGCGTCCCCCGCCATCCTGCCCGAAACGCCGGCCTGGCGGATCACGTACGCCGAGATCGCCGCCCTCGCCCAGGTCCAGCGCCCCGTCCCCACCACCTGGGCCCGCCGCCACTCCGACTTCCCCGTTCCCGTCGCCCAGGAGAACGGACGCCCCCTGTTCGACGCCCGCGCGGTCGTCGGATGGCTCGCCTCGACCGGCCGCGGCAACACCGACCCCCGCCGGCTCCACGCCGAGCTCGCCCTGCACACGCTGGCCGCCTGGCGCACCCCGTCCCTGCCGGCGCCCGTCCTGATCGGCGCGCTGACCTCCCTGGTCTGCCTGCACCAGCAGCTCGACGCCCGCGTCGCCGACGGCCGCCCCTGGGACACCGTCCTGGACAGGGCCGCCGACCTCGACCCGGAGGACCGTTTCCTCCTCTCCGAGCTGCGGGCCCTGCCCGACCCGGACCGCACCGGCCCGGCCCTCGCCGAGCTTGCCGACGAACTGATCGACGCCGCCTACAACCCCGCCGAGGCCTTCGACTGGATCCTCCAGGCCCGCCACCGCCTCGGCCTCCACGACCTGGCCGCAGAGGAGCCCACCCCGGCCGTGGTCCGCGCCCTCGCCGCGCTCTCCGGGGTCGACACCCTCGACGAGGGTTCAGTGATCGCCGTCCCGCACGCACGCTCCGGCGATCTCCTGGCCGCTCTCCACGACCACGCCACCGAGGAATCCGGCCACATCTACCTCGCCACCGACCCGGACCAGGCGCGCGTCCGCCTGCTTCGACGCCGGATGCTGGTGCGCGAGGTGTACGAGTTCCGGCTCGACGTCGTCCACGGCGAGGAACTGTCCGCCGACGAATGGGGCGACCCGAACCTCGTCGTCTGCGCCCTCCCCTACGAGGCCGCCGAGACCCGCGACCCCAAGGCCGTCCTGGACCGGGTCGCCGCCCTCACCGACTACCTCGACACCGGCTCCACCGCCGTCGTCCTCGGTCCTGCCGACGTCCTCACCGGCCCGCTCGCCCGGCACGGCGACGCCGACCGCCTGCGCCGCTCCTTCCTCCAGCCCGGCCTGCTCAAGGCCGCGATCAGCCTCCCCGACGGCGCCTACGCCTACCGCCCCGGCTACCGCACCGCCGCGTGGATCCTCGCCCGCGTCCCCGAGGAGCAGCGCACCGGCCTCGTCCTGCTCGCCGACTACTCCGCCCAGCCGCTCACCGAACCCGTCCTCGACACCCTCGCCGCCGACATCGCCATCTGGCGCGCCTCGGGCTGGACCCGGGACCCGCGCCACGAACCGCGCCACGCCGCCGTCGTCCCCGGCACCCACCTCGACGACCGTCCCGGCGCCCCCTTCACCCCGCAGCACCGCACGCTCGCCTCCCGCTACACCCGCACCGTCGCCGAACGCCCCGCGGTCATCGCCGACCTGGAACGCCGCCTGAGCGAGCTGCACGACCGATCCCGCGAACTCCGCCTGGACGCCCAGGCCGTGCGGCGCCCCGAGAACGAGCCGGTGCGCCGCACCACCGTCGGCCGGCTCCTGCGCACCCGCCGCCTGCGCCGCCGCCCCGGCCACCGTTTCGCCCCCGAACACCTCACCCCCGAGGGCCACTACCCGGTCCTCACCCCCGAGGAGATCCTGGGCACCGCCCGCGTCGGTGGCCGCCGCATCGACCGGGGCATCCTCCTCACCGCCTACGACCACGCCCAGTTCACCGAACCCGGCGACCTCGTCGTCACCGCCCACCCGCACTTCGGCGTCCACGTCGACACGGAGGGCGTCTGCCTGGTCGCGGCCCCGGCCCGCATCCTGCGCGTCCACCCCGACGCCGACCCACCCGTACGGCCCCGGGTGCTGGCCGCGCTGCTGCGCGCGGCCGCCGCCGAGCACGCCCGCACCAGCGGCGCCGTGCGCGCCTCCCGCCGTATCGAGGACCTGGTCATCCCCGACCTGAGCCGCGCGGAGGCCGACCTGTACGAGGCGGTCCTCGCCGAGATCGAGGGCCGGGCGGCGCTGCTGCGCGAGCAGACCGCCGCCCTCGACGACCTGACCCGCGTGATGGCGGCCGGCATGGCCGACGGCACGCTCACCATCCACCCCCTCCCGGACACGGACACCGGAACCGACGCCGGTGTCGACACTCACTGAAGGAGACGGTCCACCCGATGCCTCCAGGCAAGAAGAAGCCCGCCGACCAGGCGGAGCTGTTCAGCGCATCCACCGCCAAGGAAATCCAGGACATCCTCTGGAAGGCGGCCGACAAGCTCCGCGGCTCCATCGACGCCGCCCAGTACAAGGAGTTCGTCCTCGGCCTGATCTTCCTGAAGTACGTCTCGGACGCCTTCGACGAGCGCCGGGGCGAGCTGGCCGCGGAACTGGCCGACGACGGCATCACCGAGGACCGTATGGAGGACTTCCTCGAAGACCGCGACGAGTACACCCGTGCCAACGTCTTCTGGGTCCCCGAGACCGCCCGCTGGACCTGGATCGCCGCCAACGCCAAGGCCCAGGGCGTCGGCAAGCTCCTGGACGAGGCGATGGACGCCATCATGCGGGAGAACGCCTCCCTCACCGGCGTCCTGCCGAAGATCTTCAACCAGGACCGAGTCGACCAGAAGCGCCTCGGCGAACTCGTCGACCTCATCAGCGACGCCCGCTTCGGCGGCAGCGAGGACCGGCCGGCCCAGGACCTGCTCGGCGAGGTGTACGAGTACTTCCTCGGCAACTTCGCGCGAGCTGAGGGCAAGCGGGGCGGCGAGTTCTACACGCCGAGCTCCGTCGTCCGGTTGATCGTCGAGATCCTCGAACCGTACGAGGGGCGGGTCTACGACCCGGCGTGCGGCTCGGGCGGCATGTTCGTGCAGGCCGCCAAGTTCATCGAGGCGCACCGGGGGAAGGGCCACAAGTCTGACATCTCGGTCTACGGTCAGGAGCTCAACGAGCGCACCTGGCGCCTGGCCAAGATGAACCTCGCCATCCACGGCATCGACGGCAATCTCGCCGCCCGCTGGGGCGACACCTTCGCCGACGACAAGCACGCGGACCTCAAGGCCGACTTCGTGATGGCCAACCCGCCCTTCAACATCAAGGACTGGGCGAGGGACGAGACCGACCCGCGCTGGAAGTACGGGGTCCCGCCGAAGAACAACGCCAACTACGCGTGGCTCCAGCACATGATCTCCAAGCTGGGGGAGAGGGGCACGGCCGGCATCGTCTTGGCGAACGGGTCCATGAGCTCGACGTCGAGCGGCGAGGGCGAGATCAGGCAGGCGCTGGTGGAGGGGGACTTGGTGGCGTGCATGGTGGCGCTGCCGTCTCAGCTTTTCCGGACCACCACCATCCCGGCATGCTTGTGGTTCCTGTCCAAGGACAAGTCCCCGCAGGGCGCCCGGCGGCTCAATGACCGGCGCCGCGAGATTCTCTTCATCGACGCAAGCGCGATGGGAGAGATGGTCGACCGAACGGAGCGCATCCTGCGGGAATCCGACCTAGCCAAGATTGCTGATACCTACCATGCGTGGCGAGGTACGGCGTCGGCGCGTGAGGTGAGCCTGACGTACGAGGACGAGCCCGGGTTCTGCTTCTCGGCTGACCTGGAGACGGTTCGGGCGCGCGGGTACGCGCTTACGCCGGGTATGTATGTGGGGGCCGTCGCGGCGGAGGAAGAAGACGCGGAGGCGATCGCCGAACAGATCAGCAAGCTGACCGAGGAACTTTACGACCTGTTCGACACCTCAGCGGTCCTGGAGAAGGCGGTACGTGAGCAGCTGAGGAGGATCGATGTCTAGTCGAATGATCAGCCCTCTTGGCCGGGCTCTTCCTGACGGTTGGAATCTGCGCAGCATTGGAGAGCTGTGTACCAAGATCGGCAGTGGCGCTACCCCAAAAGGGGGTGCGGCCGTTTATAAAGAAACAGGCACCAGTTTCATCCGGTCACAGAATGTTTTTGACCATCGTTTCTCATCGGTCGGATTGGCTCACATTGACGACCAGGCGGCAGAGAAATTGGCGGGTGTGACTGTTTATCGGCGTGACGTGCTGCTCAACATTACCGGCGACGGTGAAACGATCGCTCGGTGCTGTGTGGTGCCTGACTGGGTTCTGCCGGCGCGCGTGAATCAGCACGTTATGATTCTTCGCACCTTGAGTGATCTCGTGCCAGAGTACCTTCAGAGGTATCTTTCTCAGCCTGCCATGCGACTTTATATGCTGAGTCACAATTCGGGTGGCTCGCGCCGTGCGCTCACAAAGAGTCAGGTGGCGAGTTTTCAGATCGCTGTTCCGCCTGTCGAAGAACAGCGAGCTATTTCTGCTGTTCTCGGAGCGCTGGACGACAAGATTGCTGTCAATGAGCGCATCGCCGCAGTGGCCGATCAACTGGCTGGCGCATACTTCCGGGGCACCTTTCCTCAAGCACTCAACCACATTGAGGCTGGCACCCCTCTGTCCTCGGAGTGGACCACGTTGACTATCGGGGACGCTACTACGGTGATCGAGACCGGGATTCGTCCGAGGGGAGGCGTTGCGCAGTACGGGTCGGGTGTTCCGAGTATTGGAGCCGAGAGCGTTGTTGGGTTGGGTTGGTTTGACTTCGCCAAGACTAAGTTCATCCCTAGAGAATTCTTCGCAGCTATGCGTAGGGGTGTGCTAGAAGACAGGGACATCCTTGTGTATAAGGATGGCGGTAAGCCTGGCGAATTCAAGCCGCACGTCACTCTGTTCGGAAATGGCTTCCCTTTCTCGGAGATGTGCATCAATGAGCACGTCTACCGAGTGAGAATGAAGTCTGAAATCGGTCAGGAGTTCGGCTATTACTGGCTTTGCTCGGCGCCGATCATGGCCGAAATGCGGAGAAGGGGTACGGGGGCTGCAATTCCCGGAATAAATTCAACGGCCTTTAAGGGGATTCCGGTGGTAGTTCCTCCACAGGGTGAGGTAGCTGCTTTTAGAGAGGCGGCGGCACCTCTGATCGACCGAGCCCTGGCAGCGGCCGTCGAGTCACGAACTCTCGCCACCCTCCGCGACACCCTCCTCCCCCAACTCATGTCCGGCCGCCTCCGTGTCAAGGACGCCGAGAAGATTGTCGAGGACGCCACATGACGACGCACCGCGACGGAAACGAGCCCGACGACAGAACCCACCGCCGCCCCACCGAAGCCGACTGGGAGCTGCTCGCCCTCGATGAACTCGCCGAGCTGGCCTGGCTGCCGGCCTCCGGCAACGAGTTCGCGCCCGGGTCCGGGCACCGGAAGTCCTGGGACGACCTGATCCTCTACCCGGACCTCCAGGAGGCCATCGAGCGCCTGAACCCCGAACTCCCCCCGGACGCCGTCCGGGAAGCCGTGGCCACCGCCGCCACCCCCGGCTCCCAGGACACGTACGAGGAGAACCGGACCGCCCACCGCCACCTCACCTCCGGCATACGCTCCGTCACCTACACCGACTCCTTCGGCGCCGAGCACAACCCCACCATCCGCCTCGTCGACCTGGCCGACCCGGACGCGAACACCTACCGCGCCCTGAACCAGGTCACGGTGATCGACGGTGAGAAGAACCGCCGCTTCGACGTCGTCCTGTACGTCAACGGCCTGCCCCTCGCCGTCGTGGAGCTGAAGCGCGCCGGCGACGAGGACGCGACGCTCCAGACGGCGCACGCCCAAGTGGCGCGGTACGTGGAGGAGTTCCCCACCGCCTTCCGCTACAACGCCGTCGTTCTGCTCTCCGACGGCATCACCGCGAAGTACGGCACGCCGTTCACCCCGTACGAGCACTTCGCCCCGTGGAACACGGACGAGTTCGGCGCCCGCGTCGACCCGCTGACCGCGGACGGCTTCTCGGAGTCGGGGCAGAACCTGGCGATCCACGGCCTGTTCACCCAGCCCCGCTTCCTCGAACTCGTCCAGTCGTTCGTCAACTTCGTCCCGTCCAAGCGGATGAAGCGCATCGCGAAGCCGCACCAGTACCACGCGGTGACCCGCGCCGCCGACGCCGTCCGCACGGCATCGGCGAGCGACGGCAAGGCCGGCGTCGTCTGGCACACCCAGGGCTCCGGCAAGTCGGAGGAGATGGTCCTCACCACCACCATGGTGATGCGGGACCCGGCGCTGCTGAACCCCACGGTCGTGGTCGTCACGGACCGCACGGACCTCGACGACCAGCTCTACTCGACGTTCCAGGAGAGCGAGATCCTCCCGGAGTCGCCCCGGCAGGTCGTCACGCGCGCCGAACTCCGCGAGGAGCTCGCGGCGAAGAGGACGGGAGGGATCCTCTTCACCACGCTCCAGAAGTTCGGCAAGACCAAGGAGGAGCGGGAGTCGGGCACCGACCACCCGATGCTCTCCGACCGCCGGAACATCGTCGTGATCGTCGACGAGGCCCACCGCAGCCACTACGACGACCTCAACGGCCTCGCCCGCCACCTGCGCGACGCGCTCCCGCACGCCACGCTGCTCGCCTTCACCGGTACGCCGATCTCGGAGGCCGACCGCAACACCCGCGAGGTGTTCGGCGACTACATCGACGTCTACGACCTCAAGCGGGCCGCCGACGACGGCGCGACCGTGAAGGTCTACCACGAGAGCCGCGTGATCCAGCTCGTCCTGGACCGCGACGTCGACCCGACCACCATCGACGAGGAGGCCGACCGCATCACCGACGGCCTCGACGACACCGAGCGCCGCCGCGTCGAACAGGCCGTGGCGACCATGAACGCCATGTACGGGGCGCCGGCGCGGATAAGGGATCTAGTGGCCGACCTGGTGGCACACTGGGAGGCGCGCCGGGAGCGGATGCGGCCGTTCGTCGGTGCCTCCGAGTCGGGCGGGGCGCCCGGCAAGGCGATGGTGGTGTGCGCGACACGCGAGATCTGCGTGCGGGTGTACGACGCTCTGCGCGAGCTGCGGCCCGAGTGGCACAGCGACGAGTTCGACAAGGGCGCCATGAAGATCATCTTCTCGTCGAACTCCCGCAAGGACTCGGACGCGCTGCTCGCCCACGCGTTGACCGACAGCCGCCGCAAAGCGGTCATCAACCGGGCCAAGGACCCCGACGACGAGTTGGAACTGCTCATCGTCAACAACATGCTGCTGACCGGCTTCGACGCCCCGCCGATCCACACCATGTACCTGGACCGGCCGCTCAAGGGCGCCAACCTGATGCAGGCCCTTGCCCGCGTCAACCGGCGCTTCCGCGGCAAGGAGGACGGTCTCCTCGTGGGCTACGCGCCTCTGACGGAGAAACTCCAGAAGGCCATCGCCGAGTACACCGAGGCCGACCAGCGGGACCGTACCCTCGGCCAGGACGTCGAGCGCGCGCTGGATGAACTGCGGAACGAGTACGACGTCCTCATGGGCATCCTGCGTGGCTTCGCCTGGGAACCCCTCCTCGACAAGCCCGGCCCCCGGGCCTTCGTCGACGCGGCCCTGCGCGCCGCCAACTACCTGCGCGACCCCCGCACCCCCGGCAACAACCCCGACCAGCTCGACGATCCGCGCCAGACGCTGGGCCGCCGCTTCCGCGACCACGCCTACCGCCTCGAACGCTTCTGGGCGCTGGCCGGCAGCTCGAAGGAGGTGGGCGACCGCTTCGCAGACCGTCCGGCGTGGAAGCGGCACATCCAGTTCTTCGTCGAGGTCCGCGCCTACATGGCCAAACTGGACGCCATGGAGCGCGAGGCGCGTGGCCTCCCGGTGGCCCGCGACGTCGAGCTGTACCTCTCCCAGCTCACCTCGTCGGTCGTAGAGACGGGCGGAGTGACCGATCTGTTCGCCGAAGCCGGGCTCGAAACCGCCGACCTGACCCACCTCAATGACGCCCTCGTCGCCCAGCTCCAGAACAGCGACACCCCGCACCTGGCGGCCGAAGCCCTGCGGCGACTCGTCGAGCGGAAGATGCGCGAGGTCACCCGGCACAACATCGTCCGGCAGACCACGTTCTCCGAGCGCCTCCAGGACCTGATGGTGCGCTACATGCGCCAGCAGTACACCAGCGCCGAACTCATCGCCAAACTGGTCGAGATGGCCAAGGAGGTCGCCGCCGACGCCCGCCGGGGCGAGAAGTTCGACCCGCCCCTGAACTGGCGAGAACTCGCCTTCTACGACGCCGTCGCCGACCACGGCACGGCCCGTTCGCTCATGGGCGACGAGGTCCTGGCGGGCATCGCCCGCGAGCTGGTCACCGAGGTCCGCCGCCAGCTCAAGCCCGACTGGATCGCCCGCGAGTCCGTCCGCGCCCGCCTGCGCAGCACCATCAAGCGCCTCCTGGCCCGCAACAACTACCCGCCGGACCAGCAGAAGGAGGCCATCGACCTGGTCCTCCGCCAGATGGAGCACTTCGCCAACGAGTGGTCCGAGAACGGGGTCCTGGAGGACTGACTCACATCCGCACCTACGTGAGAGCCCTGCCGTCCGAGGGCAACCGACAGGGCGGCAGGCCTATGCCGACGGGCTGCGCCGCCGGCCCGTGCCCGGCAGACCGCGCCGCCCCAGCCCCTCGCGGTCGCCCGTCGAGGCTCGGGGCCCAGATCACCGAACCAGGCCACGCCGGGGGCCCGACGACCACAGTGACGAGCCGGCCCGCACCGCACGCAGGCCGGCGCATCGCTCAGCGCCAGCCGAGCTCCGGTGCCACGTGGGTGAGGATGCTCTCCAGCACATGGGCGTTGTAGTCGACGCCGAGCTGGTTCGGGATGGTGAGCAGCAGGGTGTCCGCTGCCTGGATGGCCTCGTCTTCCTGGAGTTGCTTCACCAGCACGTCCGGCTCGGCGGCGTACGAGCGTCCGAAGATCGCCCTGGTCGTGTCGTCGATCATGCCGATCTGGTCCCGCGAATCGCGGTCGCGGCCGAAGTAGGCCTGGTCCAGGTCGTTGGTCACGGCAAAGATGCTGCGGCTGACCGACACCCGCGGCTCGCGCGCGTGGCCTGCCTCCTTGTACGCCTCGCGGTACGCCTCGATCTGCTTGCGCTGCTGGACGTGCAGCGGTTCGCCCGTCTCGTCGTGCTTCAGTGTGGAGCTCTGCAGGTTCATCCCCAGCTTCGCGGCCCAGACGGCGGTCGCGTTCGAGCTGGAGCCCCACCAGATCCGCTCGCGCAGTCCCTCGGAGTGCGGCTCGATGCGCAGCAGCCCCGGTGGGTTGGGGAACATCGGCCGCGGGTTCGGTTGCGCGAAGCCCTTGCCGTCGAGCACCTCGAGGAAGGCCTCGGTGTGCCGGTGGGCCAGGTCCGTGTCGGTCTCGCCCTCGGCGGGGGTGTAACCGAAGTGGCGCCAGCCGTCGATCACCTGTTCCCGTGATCCACGGCTGATGCCGAGTTGCAGCCGGCCACCGGAGATCAGGTCGGCAGCACCGGCGTCCTCGGCCATGTACATCGGGTTCTCATAGCGCATGTCGATCACGCCGGTGCCGATCTCGATCTTCGAGGTCCGTGCACCGATGGCCGAGAGCAGCGGGAACGGGCTGGCCGCCTGCCGCGCGAAGTGGTGTACGCGGAAGTACGCACCGTCCACGCCGAGCTCCTCGGCCGCGACCGCCAGGTCGATGGACTGGTGCAGGAAGTCGGCGGCTGACCGGGTCATGGAATGCGCACTCGGCGACCAGTGCCCGAACGAGAGGAAACCTATCTTCTTCACGCACGCTCGAACCGTCCGGCGACCATTCCTTATTCCGACGTCGGCTCGCTGTGACCAGGCCGACCCGCCGGGCCGGCCATCGGGGTCCTGCGGGTGCCGATTCACCATCCGACGCGAACTCGGTCGCACCAGATGAGCATGGATCACGCCTGCCGACCGGGCTCTTCGACCGTACGAGCGAGCGTCAGACGCTCCGCTCCGACGAGGCCAGCCCGACGAACCCTGCCCACGCCTCACGCGAGACCGTGAAGCTAGGACCGGCGGTGGCCTTGGAGTCACGGACGTGCACGGCCCTCGAACCGGCCGCGACCTCCACACAGTCGCCGCCCTCGGTTCCGCTGTAGCTGCTCTTGAACCAGGCGAGGCCGGAGGCGACGGTCGAGGACTCAGCGTTGTTCATAGCGATCCCAGCAACCCTTCGAAGAGCTCCAGTGACTCTCGCGGACTGAGAGCCTGTGATCGGATGATCCCATAGCGGGCGGCAGCCAGAACCCCTTGCTCCGGGTCAGTTTGTAGAGAGCCGATTCCCTGCGCCTCGGCGTACACGAACTTCTTGCCGTCCTTGCGCGTGACGACGGTGAACGGCCCGTTCACGCCCGCGTTGTCCTCGCGGTCGACGGGCATGACCTGGATTTCTACGTTCCGCTTCTGGCCGATCAGGAGCAAGTGTTCCAACTGTCCCCGCAGTACGGCTTTGCCACCGTAGGGTCGGTGCAGAATCGACTCGTCGAGCACGAAGCTCAGGAAAGGCGCGGGGCGCCGATCGAAGATGTCCTGCCGGGCCAATCGTGCCGTGACCCGCTGCTCAATGGTCTCGTCGTCCAAGGGCGGACGCCGCATAGCCAACAGTGCCCTCATGTACTCCTCGGTCTGGAGCAGGCCCTTGACCACCAGGGTGTCGTAGGCGACCAGCTCAACGGCCTCCTTCTCCAGCACCGCCATCCCCTGGAAGAACACCGGATACTGAGCCCGCTCCACCTGCTCCTTCCACAGGCACAGCAGTCCGTCCGCCCTCAGCACCTCATCGGCCCACTCGATCGTCCGGCGTGACGGAATCCGCCGCCCCTGCTCGAACGACGCGATGGTGGACGCCGAGTACCCGAGCCGCCGCCCGAACTCCTCGCGTTCCAGCCCCTCCCGAATCCGCAGCGTCTTCGGGTCTGCCCGAACGCGACGACGACACCGCGCCCGGCCTCGTCCTCCGGTCGCCGCCCGGCTCCGTCGCCGCTCTCCCAGCCGTCCCCGAGGCTCATGACCGCTCCCGCGCCGCCGTCCCCGTGCTCCCCGCGGACCGCTTCGGTCCCGGCCTCCGCGCCCCCGCGCTCCGTCATGTCCATCACCGCCTCCTTGCCCCAACGCGCCCGCAGGGAACGCCGTTACGGCGCGCAGCGCCTACTTGTGCGGACCGCGCGCGTACAGCCGCCCCCTGTCTCTGCGTAACCGCTGGTCACGCTACGCGACGGACAGGACCGTGGTCGGCATGACGACGAAACCCGTGAATTCCTCCGGCGCCACCCAACCCGCCACCCCCTGCACCCCCTTGAGTGCCACCCACGTTCCCGCCCTCATCGCGCCACCAGACCGCACATTCGAGATGCGCTTCACCTCCACTCCCCGCGGAGCCCGTCTCGCCCGCCGTCTGGCAGCCTTCCGCCTGGACGCGTGGGGCATCCCGTACGGCTCCGGCGCCCACGACGCGATCGAGTTGATCGTCGCCGAACTCGCCGCCAACGCCGTGCGGCACGGCCATGTGCCCGGCCGGGACTTCCACCTCCGCCTGCGCACCGCACCCGACGGCCGTACCGTGCGCGCCGAAGTCACCGACACCCGCACCGAACACCTTCCCCGCCGCCCCGCCCTCCCCGAGGGCACCGCCGGTGCCGAGGAGGCCGGCCGCGGGCTGCTCCTCGTAGCGCACCTCGCCGCCCGCTGGGACTGGCACCCGCGCCCGGACGGACCGGGCAAGACCGTCTGGGCGGAGTACGCGTTTCCGGCACTGCCCCAGGGGTGAGCCCATCCGGATCGTTCGGCAGGGACTGGACGGGTACGTACCCGTACCCGTATCCTCGGGAGTCGAATGAGGAGGCCTGCATGTCCGACGCCAACATCCGCATCCCCGTCGAAGCCCGCGACCGGCTCGCCCGGATAGCTTCCTCCGAAGGTATGTCCCTACGGGGTTACCTGTCGCACCTCGCCGAGACCCTGCTGACGCCCGAGGAGCGCACGGCCCGCGCCGAGCAAGCGCGCGCCGCCCTGCGGGAATGGAACGGCTACGACCCGAGCGCGAGCGAACAGGCGGCGCTGGACGCCGAGTTGGACCGGCGCCTCAGCGAGGCGGGAGGAAGGTGACCGAGGCTCTGCACATCGTCCTGGACGAAACGGCCATGGTTGCGGCAGGGCAGGGCAACGTGCTCGCCTCACGCCTGATCCATCGCGCCCATTCCGAGGCGGGCTGGTTTCTCTACGCCCCCGCATGCGCTCTGGTCGAGGCGGACCGAATGCGGCCCGGTACGGCGGAGCACCTCGCCGCGCTCCCCGGCATCACGGTCCTCGACCTGGATCTGCCCGCCGCGCTCGCCGTGGCCCGCGGAACGTCCTGGGCTCCCGCCCACACACGTCACGCCGCTGAACCGACCGCGGAGCGGCCGAACGGTGCCGTGGTCGCCACCACCGCGCCCGACGCATGGAAGGGGCAGCCCGTACGGGTCATCGACCTGAACTCCTGAGCCTTTCCGGGTGGCGTCCACGCCGCCACCAAGCTTCTCCTCGCACCGCGCTCCAACGAGGGCCGATAGCAGGGGTTATCGGCCCTTCGTCGGTGAAGGACCATTGCCGACTCCTACGGTTCCATCCCGTCGACAGGCACCCCCAGCGGCCTCGCACCCCCGCGCCTGTCGGTGCTCGTCCCTTCCACATCAGTACGGGAATCACGGGAGACACCGCATGGACGACGTGATGGACCAGATCCCCGGCAGGGCACTGCCGTTGCCCGTGCTCGTCGAGGCCCGGCTGGCCGGTGACCGGAAGCTCACCGAACCGGTGAAGACCCTCATCCGAGAGGCGCTCGGCGACTCCGAGAACGCCGAAGGCGGCGCCCGCACCTCCGCCGGCCCCGTCTACCTTGGCAAGGTCACGGTCACCGGCTTCCGCGGCGTCGGCTCGGAGGCACGGTTGAAGCTGCGGCCGAAGCCGGGAGTCACCCTCGTCGTCGGACGCAACGGCTCCGGCAAGTCGAGCATCGCCCAAGCCATCGAAACCCTGTTCACCGGGACCAACGCCCACTGCTCCGGACAGCACCCGAACCGCGCCGTCCGCTGGCGCAACCTGCACCAGGCAGAACAGACCGTCGTCGAGGCCAGGCTGACCGTCGAGGGCGACCCGTCGCCGAGCACCCTCACCCGCACCTGGACCGGCGACGCCTTCACCGACTCGCACGCCGTGCTCAGGCGGCCGGGACTCGGCACCGTGCCGCTGGAGCAGGCCGGCTGGGAGCAGGCGACCCGCACCTACCGCCCGTTCCTCTCGTACGTCGACCTGGGCAACCTGATCAACGGCAAGCCGTCCGAGATGTACGACAACATCGCCGCCATCCTCGGACTCGACCACCTCAACGCCGCCGCCCGGCAGCTGACGGCCGGGAAGAAGGAACTCGAGGCCGTCGTGAACGCGGAGAAGGAGAAGAAGCCGCTGCTCCACGCGGCCCTGGAGAACGTCGGGCACGACGACCGGGCGCTCAAGGCCCTCCTGGCGATGGAGGAGAAGGGCGGGCCCGACTACCCCGTGCTCGACGCCCTGATCGCCGGCGTGGCCACGGCCGACGAGGGTCGACTACGGGAAGCGCGACTGGAGGCCGCCGCCGAGGGCCCCGACCTCGAACGGGTCGGAGCGGCCGTCGACGCGATCCGGCGCGCCGTCGCCGACGTCGACGACCTGAAGGGGTCCGCGGCCGCGGACGCCCACAGCAGGGCCGAGCTGCTCCAGGCGGCTCTGCGGCACAGTGACCGGCACGCCGACGACACGGTCTGCCCGGTCTGCGGCACAGAACAGGTCCTGGACCGGGCGTGGGCCACGCGCGCCGAGGCACAGATCGCCGCCCTCCTGAAGGAGGCCGAGGCGGTACGCCGAACTGAGGCCGGCCTGCGGACCGCGACGCGCGCCCTGCAGGACCTGATCCACGTACCGCGCGAGTTCCCGGCCGTGCTCGCCGAGCCGTGGGAGGCCTGGGGCGACTGCCGGCGCGTCACTGATCCCGCCGAGCTCGCCGAGCGCGCGCTCCAGGCGGCGGTGACGCTGACGGACGCGTGCGCGGTCGTGGCCGGCAAGGCGCGTGAGGAGCTGGCGGCCAAGGACGAACGCTGGCGCGCGGTCGTCGACCTGCTGGCCGAGTGGACGAAGCTCTCCCGGGAGGCCGCCGCGGCCAAGCCCCGTAGGACCGAGGTCAACGCGGCCCTCACCTGGATCAAGAAGCTCACGACCGAGATCCGCGACCTCCGCGTCGACGCCTTCGCCGACCACACGCAACGGATCTGGGAGAAGCTGCGCCAGCAGAGCAGCGTCGACCTGAAGCACGTCGGCCTGCACGGCAGCGAGAGGGCCAACGTACGCAAGCTGATCATGGACGTCACCGTCGACGACACCGACGCTCCCGCCCTGAGCGTCATGAGCCAGGGCGAACTGCACTCGCTCGCCCTCTCCCTGTTCCTGCCCCGCGCCGCCACGGCCGACAGCCCCTTCGGCTTCGTCGTCATCGACGACCCCGTACAGTCCATGGACCCGGCGAAGGTCGACGGACTGGCCCAGGTGCTCCACGAACTCGGCCGCGACCGGCAGGTCGTCGTCTTCACCCACGACACCCGGCTTCCGCACGCCTTCCGCAGCCAGGGCCTGCCGGTGACCGTGCTGAAGGTCGAGCGCGGCGAGAAGTCCAAGGTGAACGTCACCTCCGAGACCGACCCGGTCAAGGAGGCCATCGACAACGCCATGGCCCTCGCCCACACCGCGAACGTCTCCGAGACGGCCCTGCGTCACGTGCTGCCGTCCCTGTGCCGCGAGGCTCTGGCGACGGCGATCGTCGAAGCGGCGTGGTTGCGCAGGAACCGCACCGGGCAGCCCGCCGACAGCCTCCAGGCCGCCATCGACCAAACCGAACGACTCATCCCGCTCGCGTCCTTCGCCCTCTTCGACGACGGCCTCGTCCACCCTGACGAGGAGGTCCGCAGCCGTCTGCGCACCCTGTACGGCAACGAGAGCACGACCCTCATCCACCAGTGCCAGCAGGGCGCCCACCCCGGCGGCTTCCTCCCGCACGACCCGATCGCCTTCGTCAGGAAGGTCGAGGACCTCGCCGCCCGGATCCGCACGCCGGAGGTGAACGCCTGATGCCCACCACCCCCGCTGTCACCGCACTCCTCGCGACCGCCGACGACCTCCTCACCGAACGCCTGGGCAGCGACAGCCCGCTGACCCCGGCAGGCCGCGACCGCGGCGCGGCCTACGCCCTCCGGATCGCCCTGGAGACAGCCGTCGACGCCGTACTCGCCGCTGAGAATGCCGGGCTCGGCGAAGTTCGCAGCACGCGCGCGAAGCTGCTCTGCCTGCGCCACTACGCCGGTCCCGCCCTGGCCCGCCGCGTCAACGCCCTCTGGAACCGGCTCAGCGCGGCCTGCAAGTACCACCACGACGAACTCGGACCGACCCGCGCCCAAGTACGTGTCTGGCGGGCATCCGTCGAGACGCTCGTCACAGAGCTTGCCGCGCTGAAAGCGGCCCGATACTTCCCTCAGCAGGCGGGCGCGGAGCGCCCACCTGTCGAGGTGGCGACGGTGGCTCAGCACGGTGAGCGAACGTGAGGATCGGCGCCAACAACGGGCTCTGGCCCGCCGGAAAGGTCCACCTCGTGGGCGAGACGACGGGCTCGCGCGATCTGCTTGTGGTCACGCAGCGAGTGGGGTCAGCTTCACGCGGAGGCAGAGTGGAGACGGACCAGACGTGTGTCTTGGCTGCCGTGAAGGCCGCGGGCGGCGTGGTGATGCTGTCGCCCGACGTGCTGCCGGTGTCACCGGCCTCGGCGGCACGCGCCCCGGCCCGGCGCGGACTTGGGCCTCGGTGTGGACACGGGCCGGCGTGGACACGGGCCGGCGTGGGGCTCGCGGTCGGCACCGGGCTCAGCGCCGGCTCTCGATCAGCGCGAAGCGTGCGCCCTCCGGGTCGGCGACCGTGGCCACGCGCCCGTCCGCGCTCTCGCGCGCCGGTTTGAGGACATGCCCGCCCAGCCCGGCGACATGGTGCAGCGCCTCGTCCGCGTCGGCGACCTCGAAGTACGTCAGCCAATGCGGGCCCCGGTCGCGCGGCAGCGACGTACCCACGCCGTGGAGGCCGGCGACCGGACGGCCGTCGAGGTGCAGGGTGAGGTAGTCGATGTCGGCGGAGACGACCGGTTCTTCCTCGTAGCCGAACACCGTGCCGTAGAACTTGGCGACGCGCTCCGACTCGAACGTCAGCAACTCGTGCCAGGCCGGTGTCCCCGGCCGTCCGGCGATGCCGATGCCCTGGTGGGCAGCCGCCTGCCAGACGCCGAAGACGGCGCCCGAGGGGTCCGAGCAGATGGCGAGCCGCCCGGCCTCGTCCGCGTCGAGCGGGCCCACGCCCACCGTGCCGCCGCACAGCCGGATCGTCTCGGCGGTCTGGTCGACGTCGTCGGAGGCCATGTACGGCGTCCAGGCGACGGGGAGGTGCCGGTCCGGCGGCAGCTGGCCCATGCCCGCCACCTCGCGACCGTCGAGCAGGGCCCGCACATAGGGACCCAGCTGCTGCGGGCCGGGGCGGAACTCCCAGCCGAACAGGGTCCCGTAGAACTCCTGGGTCGCCGCCAGGCCGTGCACCATCAGACTTACCCAGCAGGGCGCGCCGGGCGTGTACCGGTCGTGCGTTTCGTCCTTGCGGCCGGCCGACCCCCGTGCCTCGGTCATCGTCACTCTCTCCTCGGCCCCTCGCGGTGGCCGCGTCGCTTCCGCTCCCGGACCCCCGTGCCCGATGCTCGCACCGCCCGCGGCGTCACGCTCTCCGGGCGCGCCGCATGCCGTACCACGACCGGCAGTTGCCCGATCTGCGGCTTCTCGTTCGTTTACGGGGTTGCGCTCGGATGCCGATTCGGCTCTACAGGTTGTGCCCGATCCCGTACGCCTGGTGATCGAGCCTGTCCGGCCGAGCAGAGTAGCCGGACATGGGCGATGCGGCCACCCCGTGCGCAAGGATGGTGACCATGAACGCCATCATCACCGCATCAGAACTCGCGAGCGACCTGGCGGGACCCCGTCCGCCCGTCCTGCTCGATGTCCGCTGGCAGCTGAGCGTGGCCAAGGCGGCCGGTGAGCCGCCGTTCGACGGGCGCGCCGCACACGCGGCAGGGCACATCCCCGGCGCGGTCTACGTCGACCTGGACCGCGAGCTGGCCTCGGCGGCAGGCGCGCACGGGCGTCATCCGCTGCCGGACCTGGAGGTGTTCGGCGCCGCGATGCGCCGGGCGGGTGTGTCGTCGGGGCGTCCGGTCGTCGTGTACGACGGCGGCCAGGGCTGGGCCGCGGCGCGGGCCTGGTGGCTGTTGCGCTGGACGGGACACCCGGACGTGCGGGTGCTCGACGGCGGGCTGCCGGCGTGGGAGGGCCCGCTTTCGGTTCAGGCGCCGGATCCGGGGCGCGGCGACTTCCGGCCGGTGGCCGGCGCCGAGGGACTCCTCGACGCGGACGCGGCCGCGGCGCTGGCCCGTTCGGGTGTGCTGTTCGACGCGCGGGCGGCGGAACGGTACCGGGGGGACGTGGAGCCGATCGACCGGGTGGGTGGGCACATCCCCGGCGCGGTGTCGGCGCCGACGAACGGGAACGTGGGGGCGGACGGCCGCTTCCTGCCGGCCGAGGAGCTCCGGTCGCGCTTCGGCGCGCTGGGGGCGCACGACGGGGCGAAGGTGGGCGTGTACTGCGGTTCCGGTGTCTCCGGGGCACATGAGGTGCTCGCGCTGGCGGTCGCGGGGATTCCGGCGGCGCTGTACGTGGGGTCGTGGTCGGAGTGGTCGTCGGATCCGTCGCGGCCGGTGGCCGTGGGGCCGGATCCGCAGTGACGGGCGCCGGGGCGGGGCGCGGGTCGCTGACAAGCTGACAAGCGACAAGCACCGGAGCCAAGGGCCGCCGGCCCGTCCCGGGCCTTCGGCTTCGTTCAGCGGCTCGCGTCGAACGGTGCCCGCGACTGCGGTGGCCTGCGCGCAGTCCCCCGACACCCCGAACACGAGGGCCCGCGCCCGACCAGGCGCGGGCCCTCGGTGCTCGTCTCGGCCGCCGGGACTACTCCTGCTTCTTCCGGCGCGTCCCGAACACGATCTCGTCCCAGCTGGGGACCGCCGCTCTGCGTCCGGGGCGGACGCCGTCCGCCTCGGCCTGGCGGTCGGTGGCGCCTACGAGGCGGTCTCGGTGGCTGCCGACGGAGCGCGGCATCAGGACGTCCGCGTAGGCGGAGCCGGCCGAGGCCGCGGGCGCCGGGGGCTCCTCCGCCTCGGGCTCCGCTACGGGCTCCTCCACCGGCTCGGGCGCAGGACGCTCCGGAACCACCAGGTCGCCCCGGAAGCTCGGCACCGCCTCCAGCAGGCTGGTCAGCGAGTCCCGCTCACCCGCGCTCTCCTCGGCCGGCTCGGCAGGGGGCGGCGGCAGGCTCGGCCGCTCCCGTTCGGCGGGACGCTCCACCGTGCGCTCGCGCGGCAGCCGTGCGATGCGCGGGACGAAGGGAAAGCTGGGCTCGGGCGCGCCGAGGTCGTCGGACTCGCCGATCAGCGAGCGCGCCTCGTCGTCGACGGCCTGGACGAGCCGCCGGGGCGGGTCGTACGTCCAGCTCGCCGAGTGCGGTTCGCCCGCGACGCAGTAGACCAGCAGCACCTCCCAGGTGCCGTCGTCACGGCGCCAGGAGTCCCACTGCACGGTGTCCTTCTCGGCGCCCCGCAGCACCAGCCGCTCCTGCACGGCCTCGCCGAGCAGCGGCCCGGAGTTCTCGCCGGGGCGGCGGACCGGAGTCTTGCGGGCACGCTCGGCCATGAAGGCGCGCTCGGCCAGCACGGGGCCCTCGAAGCGACGTACGCGATCGACGGGGATGCCCGCCATTTGGGCGACCTCTTCCGCGGTCGCGCCCGCACGTATCCGCGCCTGGATGTCTCGGGGGCGGAGATGGCTCTCCACCTCGATCTCGATCTGGCCGAGGCGGGGACGGTCGCCGCGCACGGCGGCGCGGAGCCGTTCGTCGATCGGAAGCGTGTACTCCGTGCTGTCCGCAGCCTTCAGCACCAGCCGTGTGCCGTCATTGGAGACGGCCACGACACGCAGTTCGGGCATGGGGACCTCCCGGGTGGTGCCTGCCGACGTCACGTGCGTCGCTGCTTCCGCTAGTCGAGTGTGGCCTGCCCGGGTGCAGCCTGCCACAACCTTGCCGAGTTGCCCGGCGTGTCGGGCACGGGCCCTGGATCGCCGTTATGGCACGGTTACCTTTTCGCAACGCTAAGTGACCAACTCCGTCACCCTGTGCAACAAGCCCCCTCCTGGCGGTCCTGCAAAGGTCGCGGACGCCCTGGCGGGAGACCGGACCCAGGGCTCGCAACAGTACTCCATTTGGACCACGTGCGTGGATTGGCGCGCCGCTCAACTTCTGCCGGGGGACGGTACTTGGCCGACGCTGACGGCTTTTCCCGATCACGCACGTGGCGTACTTCACGGAATCACCAGATTTGGAACTACCGCTTTCGGCCGTACGTCCCCCTCTCGTACCCCTGGTCGATCAAGTACGGGAAAGGCAGGCAAGGCACCGGAATGCGTGAAAGGCCCGATGTCGTCGCGGAGTCGAGCACCGGGGAGGAGGTGAAACAGAAGCGGATCGACCTGAGCGTGCCCCAGGTCGCGGGCAGCGCCGTGGCGGCGGTGGTGGCCGCCAAACTCGCCTCGTACTTCGGGGTCTACGGCACGATCCTCGGCGCCGGCCTCGTCAGCGTCGTGGCCACCTGCGGCGGTTCGCTGTTCCAGCACTTCTTCACGCGGACCGGCGAGCAGTTCCGCGACGCCACGGTGCCCGCCAGGGCCACGGAACCCACCCGGCCCGCCGGGCAAGTCCCTTGGGCAACGGGGGAGTTCACCGAGGGCACGGTCTACCGTGCGCGGGCCAGAAGCTTCAAGCGCCCCCTGCTGGCCGCCGCCTTGGTCTTCGGCGTCACGATGACCGGCATCACCGCGTACGAACTGGCTTCCGGCAGCAGCTTCAGCGGCAGGGGCAGCACGACGGTCGGCGACGCCTTCTCCGGCCACGGCAAGTCGTCGCCGGACTCCGGGGATCCCGGCGACTCGGGGAGCTCCGGCGAGTCCGGTTCCGGTTCCGGTTCCGGCACGGACGGTTCGACGCCCGCCCCCTCGGCGACGTCCGACGGCGCCACGCCTTCGGGTGGCGCCCCGTCCGGCGGTGACGACGGGGCTACGACGGGCAGTTCGACGCCGGCTCCCGGTCCGAGCGGGGGCGGGGAGGACGACCGGGACACCGGCGGGGAGCCGGCCGGGACTCCCACACCCGGCGCGCCCGCTACGGACCCAGCACCCTCCGCAAGTAGTCGTTCTGGAACCGCCGATCCGGATCCAGCCGATCCCGCAGCGCCGTGAACTCCCCGAAGCGCGGGTAGACCCCGGCGAAGTACTCCGCGTCCCGCGTGTGCACCTTGCCCCAGTGCGGCCGCCCCTCGTGCGCGGTGAAGATCCGCTCGGCGGTCGTGAAGTACGCCTGATAGGGGGTGCCCTGGAACATGTGGACGGCGATGTACGCGGTGTCCCGGCCCGACGCCGTGGACAGCGCGATGTCGTCGGCCGGGGCGGTGCGCACCTCGACGGGGAAGCTGATCCGCAGCCGGGACCGTTCCACCGCCGCCTTCAGCTCGCGCAGGGTCTCCACCACGGCCTCGCGCGGCACGGCGTACTCCATCTCCACGAAACGCACCCGGCGCGGAGACGTGAAGACCTTGTACGGAATGTCGGTGTAGGTGCGGGCGGAAAGGGCCTTGCTGGAGACCCGGGCGATCGGGGGGATGGCGGCGGGCACCGCGCGGCCGACCCAGTTGGCCACCTGGAAGACGCCGTTGGAGAGGAACTCGTCCTCGAACCAGCCCCTGACCTGGCTCACCGGGCGCTCCGGGCCGGCGCTGCGGTTGTTGCGCTTGGTGTTGGTGTTGCCGGTGTGCGGGAACCAGTAGAACTCGAAGTGCTCGTTCTCGGCCCAGAGTTCGTCGAAGGACCGGGTGACCCGGTCGAAGGTCATCGGCTCCTCGCGCGCGGTGAGCAGGAAGATCGGCTCGACCGCGAAGGTGATCGCGGTGACGATGCCCAGGGCCCCGAGGCCGATCCGGGCGGCCGCGAAGACCTCGGGGTTCTCCTGCTCGGAGCAGGTGAGCACCGAGCCGTCGGCGGTGACCAGCTCCAGGCCCCGGATCTGGGCGGCGATGGAGGCGGAGTCACGGCCGGTGCCGTGCGTGCCGGTGCTGGTGGCGCCGGAGACCGTCTGCTCCATGATGTCGCCCATGTTGGTCAGCGACAGGCCCTCGCGCGCGAGAGCCAGGTTGAGCCTCTTGAGCGGAGTGCCGGCCTCGACGGTGACGGTGCCGGCATCCCGGTCGATGTCGCGGATACCGGTCAACAGTTGAGGCCGGATCAACAGACCGTCCGTCGCCGCGATGGAGGTGAAGGAGTGCCCGCTGCCGACGGCCTTCACCTTCAGGCCGTCCTCCGCCGCGCGCCGTACCGCCTCGGTCAGCTCCTCCACGGAGGCGGGCGTGACCGCCCGTGCCGGGCGGGCGGCGACGTTACCGCCCCAGTTACGCCACGTGCCGTTCTTCCCGCTCGCTGTGCTGCTCAACGGTGCCTCCCCGACCCGGAGCCGGCCGCTTGAGCCGGCGGTACCCGAGGAAACCGACCGCGACCGCGACGGCTCCGGACACCGCCGGAACCCCGTACCCGGCGCGCGCACCGGCGGCGTCGATCACCCAGCCGGACACGGAGGAGCCGAGCGCGACCCCCACCGCGAGCCCGGTGCTCACCCAGGTCATGCCCTCGGTCAGTTGCGCGCGTGGTACGTGCTCTTCGATGAGGGACATCGTCGTGATCATCGTGGGAGCGATGGACAGGCCCGCGACGAAGAGCGCCACGGCCAGAAACGGCAAGTTTCCGACCAGTAGGAGGGGGATCATACTCACGGCCATCGCACACACACCCAGCAGCCATCGAGGTTCGGGCGCTCCCGTGAAGTGCAGGAGCCCGAAGACGGCTCCCGCGACGCACGAGCCCAGCGCGTAGACCGCGAGGACGACACTGGCGGCACCCTTGTGGCCCTGTTCGTCGGCGAACGCCACGGTCACCACGTCCACGGCGCCGAAGATCGCGCCGGTGGCCACGAAGGTGCTGACCAGCACCTGCAGGCCGGGGGAGCGCAGTGCGGAGCCGCCGCCACGCCGCTCGCGCGGATGCGGGGCGGGCTCGGTGGACCGTTGGGCGGTCAGCCAGAAGACGCCGACCGCGAGGAAGCAGGCGGCCAGCAGCGGGCCGGCCTCGGGGAACCAGGCGGTGGACAGACCGATCGAGATGATCGGGCCGAAGATGAAGCAGATCTCGTCCACCACGGACTCGAAGGAGTACGCGGTGTGCAGCTGCGGAGTGCCCCGGTACACGGCCGCCCAGCGCGCCCGGATCATCGCGCCGACGCTCGGCACGCACCCGATGCCCACGCAGGACACGAACAGCACCCAGTCCGGCCACCCGTAGTGCGCGGCGAGCAGCAGCAGCGCCCCCGCGCTCAGCGCCAGCAGGGTCGCCGGGCGCAGCACCCGCCGCTGCCCGTACTGGTCGACCAGCCGGGAGACCTGGGGGCCCGCCACCGCGGCCGACAGCGCGATGGTGGCCGACAGCGCGCCCGCCAGCCCGTACCGCCCGGTGAGCTGGGAGATCATCGTGACCACGCCGATGCCCATCATGGACAGGGGCATCCGGCCGAGGAAGCCCGCGGCGGAGAAGCCCTTGGAGCCGGGGGCGGCGAACAGGGCGCGGTAGGGGCTGGGCACTGGGTCTCCGGGCTATTCGGAAGGGACGGCTGAGGGGCCGATACCGCTGCGGTGAGGGCGCGGCACGGCGCGTACGGGCGGGTAAGGCGCGAAGTCGGCGGATACAGCTTACGAGTTAGGTGACCCTAATGCACCCGCGGGTGCGGTCCCGCACCCGTGCGGCACACCGCCGTTACGGCACTGCCGGTGCCGGGTGGCAGGATCGGAGTCATGCCAGACGCGCTCGATGCCACCCCGTACGACGCCCTGCTCCTGCTTTCGTTCGGCGGCCCGGAGGGGCCGGACGACGTCGTCCCGTTCCTGGAGAACGTGACGCGTGGGCGCGGCATCCCGAAGGAACGCCTGAAGGAAGTCGGTCAGCACTACTTCCTGTTCGGCGGGGTCAGCCCCATCAACGATCAGAACCGCGCCCTGCTGGGCGCCCTGCGCAAGGACTTCGCGGACCACGGCCTGGACCTGCCCGTCTACTGGGGCAACCGCAACTGGGCGCCGTACCTGACGGACACCCTGCGCGAGATGGTCCGTGACGGCCGCCGCCGCATCCTGGTCCTGGCGACCAGCGCCTACGCCTCCTACTCGGGCTGCCGGCAGTACCGCGAGAACCTCGCCGACTCGCTGGCCGCTCTCCAGGACGAGGGCCTGGACCTGCCCAGGGTCGACAAGCTGCGGCACTACTTCAACCACCCCGGTTTCGTGGAGCCCATGGCCGAGGGAGTGTTCCAGTCCCTGGCCTCCCTCCCCGAGGACGTCCGGGAGGGCGCCCACATCGCGTTCACGACCCACTCCATCCCCCTCTCGGCCGCGGACACCTCCGGCCCGGTCGAGGAGCACGGGGACGGCGGGGCCTACGTCCGGCAGCACCTGGAGGTCGCCGGGCTGATCGCCGACGCCGTACGCGAACGCACCGGTACCGACCACCCCTGGCAGCTCGTCTACCAGTCGCGCTCGGGTGCACCGCACATCCCGTGGCTGGAGCCCGACATCTGCGACCACCTGGAGGAGCGGCACGCGGCAGGCGTCCCGGCCGTCGTGATGGCCCCCATCGGCTTCGTCTCCGACCACATGGAGGTCCTCTACGACCTCGACACGGAGGCCACGGCCAAGGCCGAGGAGCTGGGCCTGCCGGTGCGCCGCTCGGCCACCGTGGGCGCCGACCCGAGATTCGCCGCCGCGATCCGCGACCTCGTCCGGGAGCGGGCCGCCACCGAGCGTGGCGAGCAGGTCACGCCGTGCGCCCTGGGCGCGCTGGGCGCGAGCCACGACCTGTGCCCGGTGGGCTGCTGCCCGGCCCGCGCCCCCCGTCCCGCCGCCGCGGGCGCCGACAGCCCCTACGCATGAGGAGCGACGTGACCGCCCACCACCTGGAACTGCTCGCGCTCGCCCAGGAGGCCGCCCGCCGCGCCGGGGAGCTGCTGCGGGACGGCCGCCCGGCCGATCTCGCGGTGGCCGCCACCAAGTCCAGCCCGATCGACGTGGTGACCGAGATGGACATCGCGGCGGAGAAGCTGATCACCGACCTGATCGCCGACCGCCGCCCGCAGGACGGGTTCCTCGGCGAGGAGGGCGCCTCCAGCGAGGGCACCAGCGGCGTCCGCTGGGTGATCGACCCGCTCGACGGCACGGTGAACTACCTCTACGGCCTCCCCACCTGGGCCGTGTCCGTCGCGGCCGAGCAGGACGGCGAGACCGTGGCCGGGGTGGTCGCGGCGCCGATGCGCGGCGAGACGTACCACGCGGTGCGCGGTGGCGGAGCCTGGGCCACCGGAGCATGGGACGGCGAGCGCAGGCTGGCCTGCCGGTCCGCCGCGCCCCTGGACAAGGCGCTGGTCTCCACCGGGTTCAACTACGTCACGGCCGTCCGCACGCACCAGGCCGAGGTCGCCCGGCAGCTGATCCCGCTGGTCCGGGACATCCGGCGCAGCGGTTCCGCCGCAGTCGACCTGTGCGACGTCGCCGCGGGCCGCCTCGACGGCTACTACGAGCGCGGACTCAACGCGTGGGACTACGCGGCGGGCGACCTGATCGCCCGGGAGGCGGGCGCCCTGACCGGCGGACGCCCCTCAGAGCGCCCCTCACGCGATCTGACGGTCGTGGGTACCCCGGGCGTCTTCGAGCCCCTCCAGCGGCTCCTGGAGGATTTCGGCGCCTGGCACGACTGAGGCGGCAGGGGAGCCGGCGCGACGGCTCACCACAGCACAGCGGGGCCCCCGGCGCTGGACTCGCCGGGGGCCCCGCTGCCGTGCCGGGTCAGACGCTGGTCGCGCCGACTTCCACACCGTGTTCGGCCGCGAGACGGCGCAGGTCGTCGAGCTCGCCCTGCTCCACGTCGACGAGGAAGTCGTCGCCTTCGTCCCGGGCCCGCGTCAGGTCGGACTCGGTCGCCCTTATGCGCTGCAGAAGTCCTGCGGTGAATGCGTCCATGCTGCGCCCCCTCGTCCTGGGTCGTGGGTCGTCGGCACGGGGGTGTGCCGTTCGGAAGGGGCGATCACGTCTCCCATGGGTGCCCAGCGCTGCCCTGCCGGGCGGCGACGGTGCCGGACACCCACGCCCACTCTGCGGAAGCGGAACCGCGGCGTACCGCATGGTGCTGCGGCACAAGCAGAGCGTGATCGCGGGGTGTAAACCGTCCTCCCCCCAGTCCCTCCCGCAGAAACCTCAACCGGAAGAGAAAAACTCGCATTCCCGTATCCGGTGCCCGCGCCGAGCGAACATTCACAGGGAACCGGCGCGAGATCACCGAGGACGGCCCGGGCTGCGCACACCGCTGCCGCACCCTGCCTTACTGCCGACTTATGGCCGAAAAGGGCAGGATGGAGGTCACAGACCCCCGAAGACTCCCCTGCCCGCGCGCGCCCCGAGGCGCTGCGCGGGCGGACACAGGAAGGACAAGCGACGTGCGCGTACTCGTCGTCGAGGACGAGCAGCTGCTCGCCGATGCGGTGGCCACCGGACTGCGCCGGGAGGCCATGGCCGTCGACGTCGTGTACGACGGTGCGGCCGCCCTGGAGCGCATCGGCGTCAACGACTACGACGTGGTCGTCCTCGACCGCGATCTGCCCCTGGTGCACGGGGACGACGTCTGCCGCAAGATCGTCGAGCTGGGCATGCCCACGCGCGTGCTGATGCTCACGGCGTCCGGCGATGTCAGCGACCGCGTCGAGGGCCTGGAGATCGGCGCCGACGACTACCTGCCCAAGCCCTTCGCGTTCAGCGAGCTGACCGCACGCGTGCGTGCGCTCGGCCGCCGGACCAGCGTGCCGCTGCCGCCGGTCCTGGAGCGCGCCGGGATCAAGCTGGACCCGAACCGCCGCGAGGTCTTCCGGGACGGCAAGGAGGTGCAGCTCGCGCCGAAGGAGTTCGCCGTCCTGGAGGTCCTCATGCGCAGCGAGGGCGCGGTCGTCTCCGCCGAGCAGCTCCTGGAGAAGGCCTGGGACGAGAACACCGATCCGTTCACCAACGTGGTGCGCGTGACCGTCATGACCCTGCGCCGCAAGCTGGGCGAGCCGCCGGTCATCGTGACCGTGCCCGGCTCCGGCTACCGGATCTGACCGGCGGTGGCCGCGCACCCCGCGCCCCCGCAGGCGCCTCCGAAGCCCACCTGGGACCCCAGGAGGGCGGCCCCACCGTTCCCGCTCCTGCGGCCGACGATCCGGATACGGCTCACGCTGCTGTACGGCGGCATGTTCCTGATCGCCGGCATCATGCTGCTGTCGATCAACTACCTGCTCGCCGCCAACGCCATGAACCTGGGCAGTGATCTGCCGTTCAAGATCCTCTCCGGCCAGGTGGCCAGCGAGACCTGCAACTTCCCGGGATCGCCGACCGCGGCCGAGCTCAACCAGGCCATGAACGCCTGCGTCAACGAGCAGCGCCAGCACGCCCTGGACAACCTGCTCAGCCGTTCGCTGCTCGCCCTGCTCGGCCTCGCCGTGATCGCTTTCGCCTTCGGCTACGCGATGGCCGGGCGGGTGCTCTCGCCGCTCGGCCGGATCACCCGCACCGCCCGCGCGGTCGCCGGTTCGGACCTGTCCCGGCGGATCGAGCTGGACGGCCCGGACGACGAGCTCAAGGAGCTGGCCGACACCTTCGACGACATGCTGGAGCGGCTGCAGCGGGCCTTCACCGCCCAGCAGCGCTTCGTCGGCAACGCCTCGCACGAGCTCAGAACCCCGCTGGCGATCAATCGCACGCTCCTCGAGGTGCATCTGTCCGACCCGGGTGCGCCTGTGGAGCTCCAGCAGCTCGGCAAGACGCTGCTGGCCACCAACGAGCGCAGCGAGCAGCTCGTGGAGGGCCTGCTGCTGCTCGCCCGCAGCGACAACCAGATCGTCGAGCGAGGGCCCGTGGACCTCGCCGAGGTCGCCTCGCAGGCCATCGACCAGGTGCGCGCCGAGGCGGCCGCCAAGGGCGTCCAGATGCGCGGCACCCGTGAGCCCGCGGTCGTCCAGGGCAACGGCGTCCTGCTGGAGCGGATCGCGCTGAACCTCGTGCAGAACGCCGTGCGGTACAACGTCCCCGAGGGCGGCTGGGTCGAGGTCACCACCGAGATCCAGCACGGCCAGGCAGTGATGGTGGTGGCGAACACCGGGCCGGTGGTGCCGGCGTACGAGGTCGACAACCTCTTCGAGCCGTTCCGCAGGCTCCGCACGGAGCGCACCGGCAGCGACAAGGGTGTCGGTCTCGGCCTGTCCATCGTCCGGTCCGTGGCCCGGGCGCACGGCGGGCACATCGCGGCACGGCCCCGAGAGGGAGGCGGTCTCGTGATGCGCGTCACGTTCCCTATCTGAGATCCTGGCGACACACCCGGGGATGTTCGCTTTGCGCGGAATTTTCGGGGCACCCGTCCGGTGGTCCCATGTGTGATCGATCACAAAGGCGATTTTCCGGCCATCTACTCTCCGTGATCATGTGAGCTGCAGGAAAGCCCGTAAAATGCGGGTTTTCTGGGCCCCTGATCACGGGAAGTACACGGTGGGACCGCGTTGGAGTGCAGCATTCGGACCGTGTACGGTCCCGATCGCCATCCAAGCCGAACACTCATGAGGAGTCCGGTTGGGTGTCGATTGAGTAACAGACCTTGATGTGAGGCAAAATCTCCGCCTCGGGTCGGGCACAAGTCCGGCCTCTCACGCGTTACGTGCGCTGGAGACACCGCAGACAACCCGGAGGGGGAGAGCGACATGGCAACCGACTACGACACCCCACGCAAGACCGACGACGACGTCGACTCGGACAGCCTGGAGGAACTGAAGGCCCGGCGGAACGACAAGTCCGCCTCGGCAGTGGACGTCGACGAGTTCGAGGCCGCAGAGGGCCTCGAACTGCCCGGCGCCGACCTCTCGAACGAGGAGCTCGCGGTCCGCGTGCTGCCCAAGCAGCAGGACGAGTTCACGTGCATGAGCTGCTTCCTGGTGCACCACCGCAGCCAGCTGGCCAGGGAGAAGAACGGTCAGCCGATCTGCCGCGACTGCGACTGAGGTGGGGTCGGCCGTGACTGGCTCGACCCCACCTCGGAAGCGCCGCTTCCCCTGGGGAGCGGACTCAGGGCCGTCCGACGGCCCTCACGGCGTGCGTGACGACGAGCGGGGCTCCTCCGGTACGGGATCGGTCCCTACCGGGTCGGCCTCGCTCGAACCGGTCGGTGACCGGGCCGACCTCCCGGTGCCGGAGCAGGGTCCCACCCCCGTCGCCCGGCGGCGGGCGGCGGTGATCCGGGACAGGGCCAGGGAACTGGCCAGGGACGGCGCCCGCAAGGGCGGACAGCACGCCCGGGCCGGCCTCGGGTACCTCGCCGACCGGCTGATCGAGATCGCCCCTCGGATCCCCGTACGGGACCTGGCGACGCTGCGCAGGCAGTTCCCCGGCCTCGGTCCCGAACAGCTCGCGGACAAGCTCATCGCGGGCGCGGCGAACGCGTCGGCGACGGTCGGAGCGGGCGTGGGGGCGGCGGCGATGCTGCCCATTCCGCCCGCGATGCCCACGGAACTGGCCGCGGAGATCACCGGGGTCGCGGCGATCGAGCTGAAGCTCATCGCCGAACTCCACGAGGTCTACGGCGTGCGGCCGCCGGGAAATCTCAAGGACCGCAGCGGCGCGTATCTGAGGTCGTGGTCCGAGGAGCGCGGCATCGACCCCCTGAAGCCGAACACGGTCAACGCCGCTCTCGGCGTGCAGATGAAGCGCGAACTGCGGCAGCAGATCATGAAACGCATGGTGCGCAACCTGCCGAACCTGATGCCCTTCATGGTGGGCGCCGCGGTCGGCGCGGTCATGAACCGCCGGGACACCAAGAAGCTCGCGGGGCGCATCCGGGCGGACCTGCGGAAGATGCAGGTGCCCTGGGAACGCCTGACGGAGCTGCCGCCGCTGGAGAAACCCGCGGACGCGCTGCCTATGGGGAACGGGCAGCACAAGGAGTCCGGGCGCTGAGCCGCCGGGGGCGGGGCGCCCGGGCCGTCTAGGCGGCGGTGGCCGCTTCCCTCGCCGACCTGATCGCCTCCGCCAGCCGCTGTGGCTCCCGCGTCGACAGGTACAGGTACGGCGTCGGGTCCGCGGGGTCGCTGACCTCGACGCGCAGGGCCGTCGGGATGTAGGCGCGCAGCAGCATGAAGGCACGGGTGTCGGCCTTGTGGGTGCGCCAGGCCCGGGCCTCCTCCGGGCTCAGGATCTCCGCCTCACCCAGCGCCGTGACCGGGATCTTCGCCTCGCCCGCGATCAGGGCGCCGCCCACCACACGGATACGGACCGAGCCGTACGAACTCGCCGCCACCGCGGCGGCGGCCGTGCCGCCGACCAGACCGCCCAGCATCGGCAGCGTGCCGAAGGGCAGCAGGATCAGGGCGAGTGAGACCCCGGCCAGGAAGCTGATCAGCCACCAGGTGCGGGGCGCGGTGAGGCGTTCTTCGTAAGGGGCGGCGGAGGGCTGCATGACGTCAAGCTTGGCACGGTGCCCGCGCACCGCCGGGCTCAGGGGTCCAGCGCGCAGCGCTGTCAGGCAGGGCGGTGGTGGAGACGGGCGGGCGGGTAAGGTCTGCGGCTGTGAGTGGTACATCCCCAGCTCTGACGCCTCCCGCCGACGCGCGAAAGCCCGTGCGGCATGCCGACGCCCCCGCGCCCGGTGAGCTCCTCGGGGCGCACTACGGGCAGTGCTTCGGCTGCGGCGGCGAGCAGCCGCACGGGCTGCACCTGGAAGCGCGGGCGGGTGAAGGGGTGTCGATCACCGCCGAGTTCACCGTACGGCCCGAACACCAGGGCGCCCCCGGCCTCGCGCACGGCGGCGTGCTCGCCACCGCCCTCGACGAGACGCTCGGCTCGCTGAACTGGCTGCTGCGCACCATCGCCGTGACCGGCCGGCTGGAGACGGACTTCGTCCGGCCCGTGCCGGTGGGCGCCACGCTGCACCTCGCGGCCGGGGTGACCGCGGTGGCCGGCCGGAAGATCTACTCCTCCGCCACCGGACGCATAGGTGGCCCCGACGGCCCCGTCGCCGTCCGCGCCGAGGCCCTCTTCATCGAGGTCAAGGTCGATCACTTCATCGACCACGGCCGCGAGGAGGAGCTCCAGGCCGCCATGAACGACCCCGACCAGACCAGGCGCGCCCGCGCCTTCGAGGTGAACCCGTGAGCCACGACCCCGTGAACGTGCTGATCCGGCGCGTCGACGCGGACGTACCGCTTCCGACGTATGCGCACCCCGGTGACGCGGGAGCCGATCTGCGCACCACCGAGGCCCGTGAACTGGCGCCGGGTGAGCGGGCCGTGCTGCCCACCGGAGTGTCTGTCGCGCTGCCTGAGGGGTACGCGGCCTTCGTGCACCCACGTTCCGGCCTCGCCGCCCGCTGCGGTGTCGCCCTCGTGAATGCCCCGGGGACGGTTGATGCCGGGTACCGTGGGGAGATCAAGGTGATCGTGGTGAATCTCGACCCGCGCGAAAGCGTGCGGTTCGAGCGCTTCGACCGGATTGCCCAACTGGTCGTCCAGCAGGTCGAGAGGGTTCGCTTCCAGGAGGTCGCGGAGCTTCCCGGCTCGGTGCGGGCCGAGGGGGGCTTCGGGTCCACCGGCGGCCATGCCGCCGTGGACGACGGGGGCGGCACAAGCGGTCATGCCGCCGTCGGCGGCAAGGCGGGTGGGAATCGATACGCTTCGGTCGTATCCGACCGGGAAGGACAGTGACGTGTTCGGACGTCGCAACAAGAAGGGTGCCGCCGAGGACGCGGCCGGCGAGGCCGAGCAGGTCGTCGACAGCGTCGACACTGAGGCGGACGAAGAGGTCGGGCGCGAGCGGGTGCGGCTGGAGCCGGAGCCGCGGCCCGACGGACCGTGGGACAGCTCCGAGGTGCGGGACGCGGCCGAGGGCCGGGTCGACCTGGGCGGGCTGCTGGTGCCGGGAGTCGACGGCATGGAGCTGCGGGTCGAGGTCGCGGGTGACGCGATCGTCGCGGCGACCGTCGTCCTGAGGGACAGCGCCATCCAGCTGCAGGCCTTCGCCGCTCCCAAGCGTGAGGGCATCTGGGGCGAGGTGCGCGAGGAGATCGCCGGCGGCATCACGCAGCAGGGCGGCATCGTCGACGAGGTCGAGGGCCCGCTCGGCTGGGAGCTGCGGGCCCAGGTGCCGGTGCAGCTGCCGGACGGCACGGGCGGCTTCCAGGTCGTCCGGTTCGTCGGTGTGGACGGGCCCCGCTGGTTCCTGCGCGGTGTGATCTCGGGCCAGGGCGCGGTGCAGCCGCAGGCGGCCGGGCTGCTGGAGAACATCTTCCGGGACACGGTCGTGGTCCGCGGCGAGGGCCCGATGGCGCCCCGCGACCCCATCGTCCTCAAGCTGCCGAACGACGCGCAGATGGTCCCCGAGGGCGTCCAGCAGGACGATCAGAGCAGCTCCCGCTTCTCCGGCGGCATGGGCCAGCTCCAGCGCGGACCGGAGATCACCGAGGTCCGCTGAACAAACGCCTGTACGAAAGGGCCGCACCCCGCCCGGGTGCGGCCCTTTCGCGTGCCGGCGTCCGGGCGGCTGGTGTCCGATACCCGGTGTCCGGGATCCGGTGCGTCAGAGTTCCGTCAAGGACGTCCTCCGGCCCCCTGGTCGCCCCTTTTGCCCGGAACGTTGGCCGTAAGGTCGACGCTGCGTACGCAGCAGTTGCGGAAGACGGACAATGAGGCCATGGCACGCGGCAAGCTTCGGATCTACCTCGGTGCGGCACCGGGTGTGGGCAAGACGTACGCCATGCTGTCCGAGGCGCACCGGCGTGTGGAGCGCGGCACGGACTGTGTGGTGGCTTTCGTCGAGCACCACGACCGGCCGCGGACCGAGGTGATGCTGCACGGTCTTGAGCAGGTTCCGCGCAAGCGGCTGGAGTACCGCGGCGGGATCTTCACCGAGATGGATGTGGACGCGGTGCTGGCGCGTCGTCCGCGGGTGGCGTTGGTGGACGAGCTGGCGCATACGAATGTTCCGGGTTCGCGTCATGCCAAGCGGTGGCAGGACGTGGAGGAGTTGCTCGGGGCGGGCATCGATGTGGTGTCGACGGTGAACATCCAGCATCTGGAGTCGCTGTGTGACGTGGTGGAGTCGATCACGGGGGTGCGGCAGCAGGAGACGGTGCCGGACGAGGTGGTGCGGCGGGCGGATCAGATCGAGCTTGTCGACATGTCGCCGCAGGCGCTGCGTCGTCGTATGGCGCATGGGAACGTCTACAAGCCGGACAAGGTGGATGCGGCGCTGTCGAACTATTTCCGGCCGGGGAATCTGACGGCGTTGCGGGAGCTGGCGTTGCTGTGGGTGGCGGACCGGGTCGACGAGTATCTGAAGCAGTACCGCAGTGAGCATCGGGTGTCGCGGATCTGGGGTTCGCGGGAGCGGATCGTGGTGGGGCTGACGGGTGGTCCGGAGGGGCGGACGTTGATCCGGCGGGCGGCGCGGCTGGCGGAGAAGGGTGCCGGGGGTGAGGTGCTGGCCGTGTACATAGCGCGCAGTGACGGGCTGACGGGGGCTTCGCCGAAGGAGCTGGCGGTGCAGCGGACGCTGGTGGAGGATCTTGGGGGGACGTTTCATCATGTGGTGGGGGATGACATACCCGCGGCGTTGCTGGATTTCGCGCGGGGTGTGAATGCCACGCAGATCGTGCTGGGGTCGTCGCGGCGCAAGGCGTGGCAGTACGTGTTCGGGCCGGGTGTGGGGGCGACGGTGGCTCGGGAGTCGGGTCCGGATCTGGATGTGCACATCGTCACGCACGACGAGGCGGGCAAGGGGCGGGGACTGCCCGTCGCCCGCGGCGCACGCCTGGGGCGGTCCCGGATCATCTGGGGCTGGGCCGTCGGCCTGGCCGGTCCGGCCATCCTCGCGGTGCTGCTGAACGCCGTCGACCTCGGCCTCGCCAACAACGTGCTGCTGTTCCTGGCGCTGACGGTCGCGGCGGCGCTGCTCGGCGGGCTCCTGCCCGCACTGGCGTCGGCGGCCGTCGGAACGTTCCTGCTGAACTGGTTCTTCACCCCGCCGGTGCACACCCTGACCATCGCCGACCCGAAGAACATCGTCGCCATCGCGATCTTCGTCGGCGTCGCGGTGGCGGTGGCGTCGGTGGTGGACCTCGCGGCCCGGCGTACGCACCAAGCCGCCCGGCTGCGGGCCGAGTCGGAGATCCTGTCCTTCCTCGCGGGCAACGTGCTGCGCGGCGAGACCAGTCTGGAGGCCCTGCTGGAGCGGGTGCGCGAGACCTTCGGCATGGAGTCGGCCGCGTTGCTGGAGCGCGAGAGCGACATCGACCCGTGGACCTGTGTGGGCCGCGTCGGAGCCGGCGGGCCGCTGGAGCGCCCGGAGGACGCGGACGTGGACATGCCGGTGGGGGACCACCTCGCGCTGGCGCTGACCGGCCGGGTGCTGCCCGCCGAGGACCGCCGGGTGCTGGCCGCGTTCGCCGCCCAGGCCGTGGTCGTGCTGGACCGGCGCCGCCTCCAGGAGGAGGCCGAGCAGGCGCGCGCCCTCGCCGAGGGCAACCGCATCCGCACGGCGCTGCTCGCCGCCGTCAGCCACGACCTCCGTACCCCCCTCGCCGGCATCAAGGCGGCGGTCTCCAGCCTGCGGTCCGACGACGTGGCGTGGTCCGAGGAAGACCAGGCAGAGCTTCTCGAAGGCATCGAGAAGGGCGCCGACCGGCTGGACCACCTCGTCGGCAATCTGCTCGACATGTCCCGCCTGCAGACGGGCACGGTCACGCCGATCATCCGCGAGATCGACCTCGACGAGGTCGTGCCGATGGCGCTGGGCGGCGTACCCGAGGACAGCGTGACCCTGGACGTGCCGGAGACACTGCCGATGGTCCGGGTGGACGCCGGGCTGCTGGAGCGGGCGGTGGCCAACATCGTGGAGAACGCCGTCAAGTACAGCCCGGACGGTACGCCCGTGCTGGTCGCCGCCAGCGCCATCGCCGACCGCGTCGAGGTGCGGGTCGTGGACCGCGGGCCCGGGGTGCCGGACGACGGGAAGGAGCGGATCTTCGAGCCGTTCCAGCGGTACGGCGACGCCCCCCGGGGCGCCGGGGTCGGCCTCGGCCTCGCGGTCGCACGCGGCTTCGCCGAGGCGATGGGCGGCACCCTGAACGCCGAGGACACACCCGGCGGCGGCCTCACCATGGTCCTGACCCTTCGCGCGGGGGCGCGTCCCAGGTCCCTCTCCGTACCTTCAGAAAGGCAGGCCTCATGGTGAGTCCCGCGGGGGGTGCACCCCAGACCCCCAGAGTGCTTGTGGTCGACGACGAGCCGCAGATCGTGCGCGCCCTGGTGATCAACCTCAAGGCACGCAAGTACGAGGTCGACGCGGCCCAGGACGGGGCCACCGCCCTCCAGCTCGCCGCCGCCCGCCACCCCGACGTCGTGGTCCTCGACCTGGGGCTGCCCGACATGGACGGCGTCGAGGTGATCAGGGGGCTACGCGGCTGGACGCGGGTGCCGATCATCGTGCTGTCGGCGCGGCACACCTCCGACGAGAAGGTCGAGGCGCTCGACGCGGGCGCCGACGACTACGTCACCAAGCCGTTCGGCATGGACGAACTGCTCGCCCGGCTGCGGGCCGCGGTGCGCCGTGCCGAGCCCGCCGGGGCCGGTGAGGACGAGGTGGTCGTGGAGACGGCGGAGTTCACCGTCGACCTCGCGGCGAAGAAGGTCAACCGCGACGGCCGGGACGTCCGGCTGACGCCCACGGAGTGGCATCTGCTGGAGGTGCTGGTGCGCAACACCGGCAAGCTGGTCAGCCAGAAGCAGCTGCTCCAGGAGGTCTGGGGGCCGTCGTACGGGACGGAGACGAACTATCTCCGCGTGTACATGGCCCAACTGCGGCGGAAGCTGGAGGCTGATCCGTCCCATCCCAAGCACTTCATAACGGAGCCGGGCATGGGCTACCGCTTCGAGAAGTGAGCCGGGGGACGGGCCGGCGACCTCGGCCTCGGGGCCGGGATTCGGGTCGCGGTCGTGCCGTCGGTTCGCGCGGTGGGACCGGGGTAGGTGACTGGGGGTAGGTTGCTGTCAGTCACCCCGGTAGGCTTCAGACATGAGTGCTGTTCCTCGTTCCGACAAGCCGGTGGGCCGGTTCCGGCGCATGCTCGACCGGCTCTCCTCTTCGCAGGAGGACCTGGAGTCCGAGGAGCTGCGGGAGGATGCCGAGACCGCGGGCTGTACGCGCATCGGCGACTGTCACGACCGGCAGATCGTCACGGTTACTGGTACCTTGCGCACGGTCACGCTGCGTCCGCGTGCGGGAGTTCCGGCCCTGGAGGCCGAGTTGTTCGACGGCTCCGCCGCCCTGGACGTGGTGTGGCTCGGCAGGCGCTCCATTGTCGGAATAGAACCGGGGCGCAAGCTGATCGCATCGGGCCGGATCTCGATGAGCCGGGGCCGCCGGGTGCTGTTCAACCCCAAGTACGAACTGAGACCCCTCGGACGGGAGTAGCCGGTGACGTCGCTCGACAAGCCGACTGAACACACCGAAGACACGGAGCATGAAGTCCGGGCAGTGACGGAGGCCGCGCTGTTCGAGGCCTTCGGCGGCGTGCGGGGCATGATCGAGACGGTGCTGCCTGGCCTCCTCTTCGTGACCATCTACACGCTCAACAAGGATCTGCACCTGTCGGCGATCGCCGCCCTTGGTGTGTCCGTGCTGCTCGTGGTGGTCCGCCTGGCGATGAGGGACACCGTGAAGCACGCCTTCAGCGGTGTCTTCGGCGTGGCCTTCGGTGTCGTCTTCGCGATGATGACCGGAAACGCCAAGGACTTCTATCTGCCCGGCATGCTTTACACGCTGGGCCTGGCACTGGCGTACATCGTCACGACGCTGGCAGGCGTCCCGCTGATCGGACTCATGCTCGGCCCGGTCTTCAAGGAGAACCTCTCCTGGCGCACCCGGAACCCGGGCCGCAAGAAGGCGTACGCCAAGGCCAGCTGGGCCTGGGGTCTGATCCTGCTCGCCAAGTGCGCGATCCTCTTCCCGCTGTACTGGTGGGCCGACACCACGCAGCTCGGCTGGGTGCTGGTCGCGCTGAAGATTCCGCCCTTCCTACTGGCGGTCTGGCTGACCTGGGTCTTCCTGGCCAAGGCTCCGCCGCCCATCGACGTCTTCGCCGAGATGGAGGCGGAGGAGAAGCGCCGGGAGGCGGAGGAGCGGCGGGACGTCGGGGCGAGGTCGGGGGAGTAGGCCTCCGGCCGGGGCCTGGCCGGCTGGGCCGGGGGCCCGGTGGAGTGGCCGGAGGTGTGCCGGCCGGGCGGCGGGCGCCGTGGGTATACCGCGGGCCCCGTGCGGGTCGTCGGGCCGGTGTGCGGCGGTCGGGCTGATGGTCGCCGTGGGAATTCGGGCGAGTCAGGTGACGTCTGGGACGTGGCCGGGCTCGTCGACCGTTTTCTGAGCCTGAGGGGCTGGCTGGCTGTGGGGTTGGCTGGCTGTGGGGTTTGCTGGCTGTGGTGCTGGCTGAGGGGTTTGCTGGCTGTGGTGCTGGCTGGCCGTGGGGCTGGCTGTCTGGGGGACGGCTCGCGCGGACGGGAAGGCGGGGCCGGGCTCCCCGGGAGGGTTCGCGGCGGTCGGTTGCGCCAGAGTGCGGGCGGCGGGAGTCGTTCGGGCTGGGCGAGGGGGTGCCCGACGGGTCGGCCTAGCGTGCTGACTGGCCGGGGCCGTTGTCGCGGTCGGCGGGATGCATTCGGGCTGGTCGGGCGTGTGTATTCAGGCTGGTCGGGCGGGCGTGGTTCCGGCGGGTGGGGTGAGCTGAAGTCGGGGCTGGCTCGGTGGCGGCAGGTGTCCGGGGCGGTCCGGTGGGCGTGCGGGTCGGGTGTGTGAGGGCCGGTGTGGCGGTCGGCGGGGTGTATTCGGGCTGGTCGGGCGTGGTTCCGGCGGGGTCGGGTGAGCTGAGGTTTTGGCCTGGTGGGCGGCTCGGCGGGTGTCTTGGGCGGTCTGGTGGGCGTGCGGTGGGGCTGTGCGGGGGCCGGTGTGCAGGTGTCGGGGCCGGGGCGGGTGTTTGCGGTGGCTGGGCGCGGGGCCGGCGCCGCACATGGGGTGGGCCGGTCTGCTTCTTCGGTGGGTCGGTGAGCGGACGTCGGGGGCGTTCGGCGTGCTGCGGCTGAGGGGGTGTCCAGTTGCCGCGCACTCCGGCCACCGGCCCGCCTGACAGGCGAGGGCGCCCCGCGACGTGCGGGGCGCCCTCGGTGTCGTGGAGGCCGGTCTCAGCCTGCGGGGTGTTCGCGGCGGACCGACAGCAGGTCTTCCAGCTGCTCCTCGCGGGCCTGGGCGGCCACGAAGAGCAGTTCGTCGCCTGCCTCCAGGGAGTCCTCACGGGACGGGGTGAGGACGCGGGTGCCGCGGATGATGGTGACCAGGGAGGTGTCCTCGGGCCACTCCACGTCGCCGACCTGGGTACCTGCCAGGGCCGACTCCTCCGGCAGGGTCAGCTCGACGAGGTTGGCGTCGCCGTGGCTGAAGCGCAGCAGACGGACCAGGTCGCCGACGCTGACCGCCTCCTCGACCAGGGCGGACATAAGCCGAGGCGTGGAGACGGCGACGTCGACGCCCCAGGACTCGTTGAACAGCCACTCGTTCTTGGGGTTGTTGACGCGGGCGACGACGCGCGGGACGCCGTACTCCGTCTTGGCCAGCAGGGAGACGACCAGGTTCACCTTGTCGTCGCCCGTGGCGGCGATCACGACGTTGCAGCGCTGGAGCGCCGCCTCGTCCAATGACGTGATCTCGCAGGCGTCCGCGAGCAGCCACTCGGCCTGCGGGACACGCTCGACCGAGATGGCGGTCGGCGCCTTGTCGATGAGCAGTACCTCGTGGCCGTTCTCCAGCAGCTCACCGGCGATCGACCGGCCGACCGCGCCGGCTCCGGCAATGGCGACGCGCATCAGTGACCGCCCTCCAACTCGGGTCCCTCGGCGAACGACGCCTCGACCTTCTCGACATCGTCGCTGCGCATCATCACGTGCACCAGGTCGCCCTCCTGCAGCACCGTCTGCGAGGTGGGCAGTATGGCCTCGCCGAGCCGGGTGAGGAACGCCACGCGGACGCCCGTCTCCTCCTGGAGCTTGCTGATCTTGTGGCCGACCCAGGCGCTGGAGGCGTGCACCTCGGCGAGCTGGACCCCGCCGGTCGGGTCGCGCCAGAGCGGCTCGGAACCGGACGGCAGCAGCCGGCGGAGCATCTGGTCCGCCGTCCAGCGGACGGTGGCGACCGTCGGGATGCCGAGGCGCTGGTAGACCTCGGCGCGGCGGGGGTCGTAGATGCGGGCGGCGACGTTCTCGACACCGAACATCTCGCGGGCCACCCGGGCGGCGATGATGTTGGAGTTGTCGCCGCTGGAGACCGCGGCGAAGGCGCCCGCCTCCTCGATGCCGGCCTCGCGCAGGGTGTCCTGGTCGAAGCCGACGCCGGTGACCCTGCGGCCACCGAACGAGGAGCCCAGTCGTCGGAAGGCGGTGGGGTCCTGGTCGATCACCGCGACCGTGTGCCCCTGTTGCTCCAGGGTCTGGGCGAGAGCGGATCCCACTCTGCCGCAGCCCATGATGACGATGTGCACGACCGTCCTTCCGAGGTCAGGAGATGTTGCCTTGGTTTGAAACAGGGTCTCAGACCGCCGACCAAGCTACACACGCGCGGTACGCGGCGGGGACCCCTGTGCACGGTTCGCGGCGATCAGCGGCGGCTGATGCTCCAGACGCTGAGGACGGTGAGGATGCCGAGTCCCACCAGGGAGGCGGTGGCGCCGATGAGCTCTGCGGTCGCGGGCATGGGTCCTCCGGGGGGCTAGAGGGGGCAGGCATAGAGGGAGCACATACGGGAAGACCGTACGAAAAGGTCGCACCGATAGGTCGTACGGACGGGTCGTACGGAAAGGGTTTTGTCATATAGGCATGTGGATGGTCGTGTCGGTCGGAACCGTGCCCTGACCTGCCGGGTATTTCACCCGGGGGGCAGATCTGGGGAGGCCGGTGGGCGACCCCCTGTTCGAAGGCTTACGATCCTCTGTTGTGTCCAAACTGACCGACGTGCCCAAACGGATCCTGATCGGGCGCGCGCTGCGCAGTGACCGGCTGGGAGAAACACTCCTGCCGAAGCGCGTCGCACTCCCCGTCTTCGCTTCCGACCCGCTCTCCTCCGTGGCGTACGCGCCCGGCGAGGTGCTGCTGGTCCTGTCCATCGCGGGTTTGTCGGCCTACCACTTCAGCCCCTGGATCGCCGCCGCGGTGGTCGTGCTGATGTTCACGGTCGTCGCCTCCTACCGGCAGAACGTCCACGCCTACCCGAGCGGAGGCGGTGACTACGAGGTCGCGACCACCAACCTCGGCCCCAAGGCCGGTCTCACCGTCGCCAGCGCCCTGCTCGTCGACTACGTCCTGACCGTCGCCGTCTCCATCTCCTCCGGCATCGAGAACCTCGGCTCGGCGATCCCGTTCGTCGTGGAGCACAAGGTGTTCTGCGCGATGGCGGTGATCGTGCTGCTGACGTTGATGAACCTGCGCGGGGTCAAGGAGTCGGGCAAGCTGTTCGCGATTCCGACGTACGTCTTCGTCGGCGGCGTCTTCATCATGATCACCTGGGGTTCCTTCCGCGGTCTGGTGCTGGGCGACACGATGCGGGCGCCCACGGCCGACTTCGAGATCAAGCCCGAGCACCAGGGCCTCGCGGGCTTCGCCCTGGTCTTCCTGCTGCTGCGGGCCTTCTCCTCCGGCTGCGCCGCACTCACCGGCGTAGAGGCGATCTCCAACGGCGTCCCGGCCTTCCGCAAGCCCAAGTCGCGCAACGCCGCGACCACGCTGGCGCTGATGGGCCTGCTGGCCGTCACCATGTTCTGCGGCATCATCGGCCTCGCCATGGCCTCCAACGTGCGGATGGCCGAGAACCCGGCCCACGACCTGCTCGACAACGGCGTTCCCGTCGGCTCCGACTACGTCCAGAACCCGGTGATCTCGCAGGTCGCCGAGGCGGTGTTCGGCAGGGGCAGCTTCCTGTTCGTCGTGCTGGCCGCGGCCACCGCGCTGGTGCTCTTCCTCGCCGCGAACACGGCGTACAACGGCTTCCCGGTGCTCGGCTCGATCCTCGCCCAGGACCGCTACCTTCCGCGCCAGCTGCACACACGCGGTGACCGCCTCGCCTTCTCCAACGGCATCGTGCTGCTGGCCGGCGCCGCCGCGCTGCTGGTCTGGGTCTACGGCGCCGACTCCACGCGCCTGATCCAGCTGTACATCGTCGGTGTGTTCGTCTCCTTCACCCTCAGCCAGACCGGCATGGTCCGGCACTGGAACCGCCACCTGGCCACCGAGACCGATCCCGCCAAGCGCCGCCACATGGTCCGCTCGCGCGCGATCAACACCTTCGGCGCCTTCTTCACCGCCCTGGTGCTGGTCGTCGTGCTGGTCACCAAGTTCACCCACGGCGCCTGGGTGGCGCTGCTCGGCATGGTGATCTTCTACGTGACCATGACCGCGATCCGCCGCCACTACGACCACGTGTCCAAGGAACTCGCCGCCCCCGACGGGCCGAGCGACGACAGCGTCCGGCCGGCGCGGATCCACTCGGTGGTCCTCATCTCCAAGATCCACCGCCCGGCGCTGCGGGCCCTCGCCTACGCCAAGCTGCTGCGGGCGGACACCCTCGAGGCACTCAGCGTCAACGTCGACCCGGCCGACACCAAGGTGCTGCGCGAGGAGTGGGAACGGCGCGGGATCACCGTCCCGCTGAAGGTGCTGGACTCGCCGTACCGCGAGGTCACGCGGCCGGTCATCGAGTACGTGAAGAGCCTGCGGCGGGAGTCGCCGCGGGACGTGGTGTCCGTGATCATCCCGGAGTACGTGGTCGGGCACTGGTACGAGCATCTGCTGCACAACCAGAGCGCGTTGCGGCTGAAGGGGCGGCTGCTCTTCACGCCGGGCGTGATGGTGACGTCGGTGCCCTATCAGCTGGCGTCGTCCGAGGTGGCGAAGAAGCGGGCACGGAAGCGGCAGGACTGGAACGCGCCGGGATCGGTGCGGCGCGGACCGGCACAGGAGCGGCCCAAGGAGCCGAGCGGCAAGGAGTGAGCGGGCCCGGTGCCCCGCCGTCGGCGCCCGGCGTCGGGGTGCCCGGGAGCACGTAGACTGGTGGGCTGTTGTCCGGTCGTACCCCCTCTCGCATCTGGAGCGCCCCCGCCATGCAGGCAGAACCGAAGAAACCGCAGGCGGGGTCGCTCGTGGGGGAGGAGTACGAGGTCGAGGTCGGCCCCGTCGCCCATGGTGGGCACTGCATCGCGCGCACCGACGCGGGCCAGGTGCTCTTCGTCCGGCACACGCTGCCCGGTGAGCGGGTCGTCGCCCGGGTGACCGAGGGCGAGGAGGGCGCGCGTTTCCTGCGGGCCGACGCGGTCGAGGTGCTCACGGCGTCCAAGGACCGTGTCGAGGCGCCCTGCCCCTACGCCGGCCCCGGCCGGTGCGGCGGCTGCGACTGGCAGCACGCCAAGCCGGGGGCGCAGCGGCGGCTGAAGGGCGAGGTCGTCGCGGAGCAGTTGCAGCGGCTCGCCGGGCTCACGCCCGAGGAAGCGGGCTGGGACGGCACGGTGATGCCGGCCGAGGGTGACAAACTGCCGGCGGGGCAGGTGCCGCAGTGGCGGACACGGGTGCAGTACGCCGTGGACGCCTCGGGGCGTGCGGGGCTGCGCCGGCACCGCTCGCACGAGGTGGAGCCGATCGACCACTGCATGATCGCCGCCGAGGGCGTCAGTGAGCTGGGCATCGAGAAGCGTGAGTGGCCCGGGATGGCGTCGGTCGAGGCGATCGCGGCGACCGGCTCGCAGGACCGGCAGGTGATCCTGACGCCGCGGCCGGGGGCACGGCTGCCGATCGTCGAGCTGGACCGGCCGGTGTCGGTGATGCGGGTCGGGGAGAAGGACGGGGGCGTGCATCGCGTCCACGGCCGGCCCTTCGTCAGGGAGCGGGCGGACGACCGTACCTACCGGGTCGGTTCCGGCGGCTTCTGGCAGGTCCACCCGAAGGCGGCCGAGACGCTGGTGACGGCGGTCATGCAGGGCCTGTTGCCGCGCAAGGGCGACATGGCGCTCGACCTGTACTGCGGCGTCGGCCTGTTCGCGGGCGCACTGGCCGACCGGGTCGGCGAGAAGGGCGCGGTCCTCGGCATCGAGTCCGGCAAGCGGGCGGTGGAGGACGCGCGGCACAACCTCGCCGACTTCGACCGCGTGCGCATCGAGCAGGGCAAGGTCGAGTCGATCCTGCCGCGCACCGGTATCACGGAGGTCGACCTCGTCGTCCTGGACCCACCCCGGGCCGGGGCGGGCCGCAAGACGGTGGAGCACCTGGTGTCGCTCGGCGCCCGGCGGATCGCGTATGTGGCGTGCGATCCGGCGGCGTTGGCGCGGGATCTGGGGTACTTCCGGGACGGGGGGTATCGGGTGCGGATGTTGCGGGCGTTCGATCTGTTTCCGATGACGTCGCACGTGGAGTGCGTTGCGATCCTGGAGCCTGCGCTTAAGAGCGCCTGATCTGCGAATCTTCTGATTGTCCAGGTTTCGGTGCAGTACGTCGACGTGCTTGCCACGAGGGCCCGGGAAGGATGAGAGGTGGTCCTCGTGTCTTCGCTCAGCCTGCGCGAACCATTCTGGACGCTCGTTCTCCCCAGGCGCTGGGCGTGCATGGGGGCGGTCAAGGCCGTTCCGCTCGTGGGTCTTCCTTCAGTCAGCGTGCCGTTCGGCCCGCGAGGCCGTCGCCAGGTCAGCAGCAGGCAATGCGAGCGCGGTGGAATCGGCCGTCCCGGTAGGAAGGATGCGGCTGAGGAGCGGCCCGGTCACCGCCGTGGTCACCACCGCCATCACCACCATCAGGGAGTACAGCTTGTCGTCCAGCACGCCCAGCTCCAGGCCCACACCGAGCACCACCAGTTCGGTGAGCCCTCGTGTGTTCAGCAGGGCGCCGAGCGCGGCGGCGTGACGGCTGTCGAGGCCACCTAGGCGAGCTCCGAGGTACGCGCCGAGGAACTTGCCGGTCACGGCCACGACGAGGATGGCGGCCAGCTCTCCGAAGTCCGAGGCGTCCAGTTGGGAGAGATCGACCTTGAGCCCCGACAGCACGAAGTAGACGGGGAGCAGGAGCAGGCCGCACAGTGGCTCGATCCGCTGCAGTACCCCGTCGCGCAGGGTGCCGCCGCTGCCCCGGGGCATGACGGCGCCGAACAGGAACGCTCCGAAGATGTAGTGCAGGCCCAGCCACTCGGTGCAGGCAGCCGAGATGAGGAGCCCGCCCAGCACCAGGGCCAGGAAGTTCCTGTCGGGGCCCGGACCGTCGGCATCCATGGCCTTGCCCCGTTCGCTTGCCCGCCGGAGCAGTGGGCGGACGACGGCGACCATCAGGGCGACGTACGGCACCAGCAGCGCGATCCGCCAGTCGAGGCGTTCGCCCGTGGCGACGGCCACGACCACCGCCAGCATGGTCCAGGCCAGAAGGTCGGTGATCGCCGCGCAGGTCAAGGCGGTCGTGCCGAGCCGTGTGTGGGCCAGCTTTCGGTCGGCGATGATCCTGGCCAGCACGGGGAACGCCGTCACGGCCATCGAGACCGCGAAGAACAGCACGAAGCCGACGGAGGAACCGTGGTGGTGGTGCGACTCCATCAGCGGCCACGCGAGCGCTGCGCCCAGACCCAGCGGCAGCACGGTCGAGAAGAGGGTCGCCCACAGGGTGACCGGGCCTCCTCCGCGCAGGATGCCGAGATCGAGCTCCATGCCGACGAGGAACATGAAGAGCGCGACACCCACACCGGCGAGCGCACTCAGCAGGGGCCGCACCTCGGTTGGGAAGAGAGCCCCGGAGAGATGTTCGCCGAACAGGGTGGGCCCCAGCAGTACACCGGCGAGGATCTCGCCGATGACCGCCGGCTGGCCCAGGGCACGCGCCACCGCGCCCATGACGCGAGCCATACCGAGGATGAGGGCGAGGTCCAGGAGGAGGTACACCGTCTGCGAGGCCGTCACGGGTGGGCTCCGGCCTCGATGACTCGCTGATACACGCCTTCGAGCGACTGCTCGGTGATCAGCCGGCTCACGGGCAGGCGGTGACCCGTCTCACGCTCCAGTGCCACCACGAGGCGCAGCACATGAAGCGATTCCCAGTGCAGCAACTGGTCGAAATCCGTCCCCAGTTCCGACTCGGCCAGGGGTAGTCCGAGCTCGTCGCGCACGATCTCCAGAAATGCCGAGCGGCTGATCACGAAGGCTCCTTGAGGTCGGTGCTGAGCTGGATATGACCGGGGACGCCGGGCAGCTCTTCGAGGCTGTGGCGGAATTCGGCCGAGGCCTCGTTGCCGCCGCTGCGGACGAAGCCCAGCGAGGGGTAGAAGTCCGCGAACCGGCGGTTGCGCTCGGTCGCGCGGTACGTGCCGGTGACGGCCGTGTGCCCCTGTGCGCGGGCGTACGTCAGCAGGGACGCCATGGCAGCGGCCTCGACGCCCCGGTCGAAGACGCGGCAGCTGAGGAGCATGTTGTGGATGTGCAGCGTGGCGTCCTGGCGGCGGGCGAAGACGGCGCCGATCAGTCCGTTGTCGCCGAAGCGGTCGGCCGAACGCACGGACAGCACCAAGCCTTCCGGATCCTCGCACCATGCCGTGACGTCGGCTGAACTCAGGCGCTCGCCGGTGAGGTTGAACTGGTTCGTCCGCAGCGTCAGCTGCGAGAGCCGCTCGGTTTCGAAGCCCTTGCCGCGCGAGACGGAGACAGTGACGCCGAGCTCCTGAAGATACGACTCCGCCGATCCGACGGCATCACGCAGCTTCTGACGCCCCGCCAGGTGGCGATAGCTCTCGCTCCTGCGGCGGTCCTCGTCGGTGAGCCGGAGCGTCGCGAACCAGTCGTCCGTGAGCAATCGCTCGACGTGCAGGGCAGGTTCATCGTCCAGACGTACCACGGCGACTTGCGGCAGGGACGACGAGACGAGGCCGCATTCGGCCGGTGAGTCGTCGACGAAGACGAAGCTGTCCAGGCCGAGGTCGAGCGCTTCGGCGATGAGGCGCAGATTGGCGTCCTTGGGCTGCCAGTTGGCGACGACCTTGGCGAAATCTGACTGACGTAACGTCATATCTGAGTGCTCAGAAAGCACTTGGCTCACCAGATCGTCGTCGTTCTTGCTGCAGACGGCCAGTAGTACGCCCTGGGAGGCCAGTTGACGAACGACGCGCTGGAAGGCGCCGAAGGCCTCGCCGCGCAGTGTGGAGGCAGCGGCGACGCGGTCCGGGCCGTCGTCGCCCAGTACGCCGTCCCACAAGGTGTTGTCGAGGTCCACGGCCAGCACCTTCTTGCTTCGGCCGCGGAACGCACGGATGAGATGGGTGACTTCGCGGGCGTAGGCGGCGAGCAGTTCGTCGCTGAAGCGCGCCTTCGCGTACTGGGCCATCCGCGCGTCGCTGAGGGACCCGCTCGCGGCGACCAGCTGTTCCATGTCGATGACCGCGACACGATCGGAACGGGCGGCGAGCTTCAGCAGACGGATGTTCAGTTCCCGCCAATTTACGCCGATCTGGCAGCGTGTCGCGTGATCGACGAACTGATGACTGAGCGATCGGGGCAGCACGATCGTGTTGAGCACTAGGCGTCCGGATCCCTCGGTGAGGAAGCGCTCGGTGAGTTCCTCGAGTTCGGTGCCGAACTCGGAGGCCGCCTTCTCCACGTCGGAGGCGGTCCACGGCCCGGGGAGCCGGTCGAACACCGCCTGTGCGTCGAGCAGGCAGAGCACGGCCTCGAAGTTCTCGGTGTAGAGCGGGCTCGCCGTGTCGCCGAGGTCCTTGCGGTAGGCCGCGAAATCGCTCAGGCGCGGGCGGAACACCCAGCCGTGCCTGGCCAGTTCGGCTGTCAGCGGAGCGACCAGCCCGTCGAGAGTGGACCAGCCGGTCACCGCCAGCGACACCACCTCCGTCTCGGGATGGTGTTCCCTGATCCGGTCGGGATCCAGTCGCTTCAGCAGCGTGCCGGCGCGAATCAGGTCGGCCGGACGTCCGTCCGGCGCCAGGTCGGCCAGGATTCCGGCCACGGAGCCGTAGTGTTCGGCGAGGCCGCCCTGGGCGGCAAGGGTACGCAGGCGATCGAGTGGCGACGCGGTCACTCGTAACTCCTTGTCGTATAACGGAAACTGACACAGCGACATGATCGTAACCGGTCAGTAGTGAGTCGCCAGGGATCTCGTTCGGGCATGTAAGATCCAAAACCATTGCTCGCCGACCGGTGGATTCCTGCCTCCGGAGACCAGCAGACGGGCAGCGCCAGTTGGGGGACTGTGGTGACGGGACCGTGTACGGCCGTGACAAGAGTCGATGAGGCCTGCACCAGCATCGACGTGCCTCCGACCCGGCCGTCAAGGCCCTGAACTCCACGCCCCGTTGGCTCCTTGGCCACTCTGTCGGTGCTCCCACGCTCGTCCCGCTCACCGCAAGCCGACGAACCCAGTGGGCTTACCGGAAGGGAAACTCATGCTCGCTCGGCATATCTCCGTCCACTCCTGTTACGCCGAAGTCAACGGCGGTGAGGAGGCGTCACATAGGCAGGCTGTAACACAACTTGCGCACCTGAGGAAGCGTCGGCTCGAAGAGTTGGCGGCCGCTTCGGGGCACGGTGATCCAACACGGATCGACTGGAACGCGCGACGGTTCCCGGTGCTCGCCGCGCTCGCTCCGGTGATGACCTCGGAGGAGGGTGAGATCACCTACCCCGGCGATCCCATGTGCCTCTACGCCGCACTGAGCGTCGTCGTGGACAACGGACTCCGTTCGGCCCGGCACGGTGCGGGAGCCGAGTCGCCCTTCTCCGACCTCTGCCCGGACTGGGGCACCCCGGTGACGAAGAGGCAGCGGCTGACCGCGGAACACGGTCTGCGCCCGTGGGGCGAGCACGACAGCACACCCGACCACACCGTCTTCGATCCCCGAGTGTGGGACGGGCAGGCCAAAGCCGATCTGCGCGCCGAACTCTCCCGCCGCCGCCCGCGGGTCCTGCTGATCAGCACGGTCTCGCCCGGCCACCGCTACGCGCTGGAGATGGCCGCCATCGCCCGCGAGGTGGTGCCCGACTGCCTGGTGGTGTTCGGTGGCCGTCACATCGACGAGACCATGCGGTACCTGCCCGCGACGGGAACCCTCGCGCTGGAGTACAGCAGCACCCTGCGCGCGATCGATGACCGCAGGGTCGGCCCCGTCGTGGACTTCCTGGTGTCCGGCGAGGGGTATTTCGCGCTCGACCTGCTGATGAGGGCCATCGCCCTGGCCATGGACCTGGGGCGCACCCGGGCCGACGTCGCCGATGTCGTGCGGATGCTCGACCTGCTGGGTGCCGCCGGTGAGCGAGTACCCGGGTCGTCGCTCATCTGCGCCGTGCAGGCGGAGGCTGTGCACGCTTTTCCCGTCCGTGGTCCCAAGTTCGATCTGGCCGACCTGCCCTCCCCGTACCAGGGCTTCGCCGTGCGCTCCCGCTTCCCCGTCTTCCCGCTGGCCGACGGCAGCCCCGCCCGTACGGCCCATATGACCGTCTCCAACGCGTGCCCGTACCACTGCGACTTCTGCTCGGAGTCGGCCGTGCTCGCGGGAGGCCTCAAGCGCTTCGGCAAGTCGCCGGCCGAGGCGGCGCTGGAGCGGGTCTGCGAGTACGTGAGTTACGGCGCGGAGGCCGTCTTCTTCGACGACTCCATCTTCTGGAGCGGCACCTTCCCGGCCATCCGCGCCTTCTGCGAAGCGCTCCGGGCGGCCCGCACGGCGTCGGGGCCCGAGGAACTGCCCGAGCGCTGCCGCAAGTGGATCAGAGGCGAAGATGACTGGGAGCGCCTGCGGAACCTCCAGTTCGGCTGTCAGGTGACGGCCGACCTGCTGACCACGCTGCACAAGGAGCAGGACGTCCGTGAGGTCCTGGGCATGCTCCGCGAGGCCGGCTGCACCTACCTCTACATGGGCATCGAGAGCATGTCGGCCGAGGTGATGCAGCATGTGCACAAGAACGTCCGGCGTATCGCCGACTTCCCCTGGAAGGCCAAGGTCCGTATGGCCCTGGATCGCATCCGGGACGCCGGAATCCCGGTCGGCAGCTCGGTGCTGTTCGGCCTTGAGGGCGAGACGAGAGAGACCATCGAGGAGACGGTCGCCGAGGTCGGGCGGCTCATCGATGACGGGCTGCTGATGCTGGCCAGCCCCAACATCCTGACGTACCACCCCGGCACGCCCATCACCAGGGCGCACGGGATGACGGAGAAGCTCGATTACCACTCGCCGGACGTGGAGAACCGCCCGCCGTACACCTTCTTCGAGGAGGCGTTCCCCGGTGTGGTCTCCCAGCGGCTGAGCGAGGACGAGGTCTGGTACATCCACGAGGCCACCGCGAAGCGCTGGGGCTCCGTGCGCAACTCCGCCGAGCCGGGGACCAGGACCACCGCAGCGGTCACCGCATGAGGGCATGAGGGAGTCAGAGGCATGGAGAAGATTCTGGACACGCTGCGCGCGGTGGTGGCCGAGCGCAGCAAGGGACTCCCCGACGAGGATTTCCTGCTGCGCAGCATGTGGGGGGTGGACTACCGGTCCCAGCCCACCGCGTACGAGCGGTTCATGGTGTACAGCTTCGTCATGGCGCAGACCGTGCGCCAGGGCTGCTGTTACGCCGATTTCGGGACGGTCGGCCTCGGCAAGTCGCACGACGCGCTGATCGGCCGGGACGCGCGCGAGGTGCGCGGCGGCACGCTCGCGGAGGACATAGCGATCCTCGACGCCGCCTTCGGCGTACTGCCCCGCGACCCGTACCGGACGCTGACTCTCGACGGCACCCCGGAGCGCAAGGCGCTGGCCCGGGCCGAGGTGGTGGTGGGTGAGGCGATGGAGCAGCTCCGGCGGACCGGGGGGCGTCGTGTCGCCCAGGTCGGGGTGATGGGCAATCTGATCCATGTCCTCCAGCGGGAGGGCGTCACCATCACCGCGAGCGACTTCGACCCGGAGCTGATCGAACACGGGGTCCTCGGTGTCCCCGTGGTGTCCGGCGATGACAGCGCGAGGCTTGTCGCGGAGAGCGATGTCGCCCTGGTCTGCGGGGAGACCCTGGCCAGTGAAACGCTTGAAGAACTCGTCCTGACGGCCAATCAACACGCAACCAGGCTCGTGGTGTTCGCGGTGTCGGGTTGTCATTTCGCCCAGGAATACTGCCGGACCATCGGCATCGACGCGGTCATCGCCGAGCCGCAGCCGCAGTATCTCTTCCAGGGTCCCTCGACGCTGGAGATTCACCGCAAGGACGCTCGCTGAAAAACCGGCGCGCTCTCTGACGCTACATCAAAGTAGCGTTGCCAAGGGGCAGTTCGATTTGTTGTTGATACGATCATCATTCGATCCGACGGTGGCGCAGCCGCTGAATCGTCGCTAGGAGTGCAAGACATGAGCCTCGCTGAACTGTTCGAGGAGCAGGTGCGGCGCAATCCGTCCGCGATAGCGGTGGCGTGCGGCGACCAGCGGCTCTCCTATGCCGAACTCGACGCTCAGGCCAATCGGTTGGCCCGCCAGCTGCTGGCCGGTGGCGCGGGGCCCGAGCGCATGGTCGCGCTGGCGCTCGGCAGGAGCGTGGACACCGTCGTCGCCGTCCTTGCGGTGCTCAAGTCGGGCGCCGCGTACGTGCCCATCAGCCCGGAGTATCCGGCCGAGCGGGTCTCGCTGATCGTCCGCGACGCCGCGCCCGTCTGCCTCCTCGCCGACGGCGCGTCGGCGCCCGGCCTGCCCGCTCTCGACGTCCCCGTCCTCACGCTGGACCATCCGGACACCGCCGCCGACCTGGCCGGCTCGGACGGCGGACCGATCGGCGACGACGAGCGCGGCGGTGCTCGTGACGCCGCCCAGGCGGCCTACGTTATCTACACCTCCGGGTCGACCGGCGTCCCGAAGGGCGTGGTCACCACCCATGCCAACGTGGCGCGGCTCTTCCGGCGCGAGGACCACTGGCTGGACTGCGGCCCCTCGGATGCCTGGGCGTGGTTCCACTCGTACGCCTTCGACTTCTCGGTGTGGGAGATCTGGGGAGCTCTCCTCACCGGGGCGCGGGTCGTGGTCGTGCCCCGTGACGTCAGTCGTTCACCGGGTGAGCTGCTTCAGCTGCTCGCCCGGGAACGGGTCACCATCCTCAGTCAGACGCCGTCCGCCTTCGACGAGCTGCTGGCCGCCGGTGCCGATGCCGATGCCGACATCTGGTCCCGGCTCGCCCTGCGCCGTGTGGTGTTCGGTGGCGAGGCCCTGTCGGCGCGCGCCGTCTCCGACCTGAACGAGGTGCTGCCCGGCTGCCGCGCGGTCAACGTCTATGGGCCGACCGAGACCACGGTCCACGCCACCACCGGCTACGTGGAACCGGACGGAAACGTTCCGTCGATCGGCCGTCCGGTCGACGGCTCACGGGTCTTCGTCCTGGACGCCCAGCTGCGTCCTGTGCTCCCCGGAGTCACCGGCGAGCTGTACGTCGCCGGGGCCGGCCTCGGCCGCGGTTATCTGGCCCGTCCCGGCCTGACCGCTTCCCGGTTCGTGGCCAACCCCTTCGGCGAGCCGGGCGAGCGGATGTACCGGACCGGCGACCTGGTCCGCTGGCGCTCGGACCGCCGCCTGGAGTTCATGGGCCGCGCCGACGGCCAGGTGAAGCTGCGCGGTTTCCGTATCGAGCTCGGCGAGATCGAATCCGTTCTGGCCGAGCACCCCGCCGTCGACCGGGCCGTGGTGGCCCTGCGCGAGGACCAGCCCGGGGACAAGCGTCTGGTCGGATACGTCATAGCGGAGCAGGGCGAGGAGCTGGCGGAACGCGAGTTCGCCTTCGCCAGGCTGCTGCGTGACTACCTCCAGCGGCGGCTGCCGGACCACATGGTCCCGTCCGCCTTCGCCGTCCTGGACGCCTTCCCGCTGAACGCGAACGGCAAGCTTGACCGCGCCGCGCTGCCGGAACCCGACGCCGGGATGATCTCGATGGGCCGTCGGCCCCGCAATCCGCAGGAGGAGATCCTCTGCGACCTCTTCGCCGAGGTCCTCGGTCTGCCGTCCGTGGGCGTCGACGAGAGCTTCTTCGACCTCGGTGGCCACTCGCTCATGGCCACGCGTCTGATCAACCGCATCAGGGCCACCCTGGGCGCGGAGCTGACCATCCGCATGCTGTTCCAGGCGCCCACCGTGGAGGGGCTGTCCCGCCGGCTCGACAGCTCGGGGGCGGTGCGTCCGCCGGTGCGGCCCATGGAGCGGCCCGAGCCGGTGCCGCTGTCGTACGCGCAGCGGCGGCTGTGGTTCCTCCAGAAGTTGGAGGACTCGCCCGCCTACAACATTCCGTTGGCATTGCGGCTTTCGGGAGAGTTGGACCGGGAGGCGTTGCGGGCGGCGCTGGGTGATGTGGTGGGCCGGCATGAGAGTCTGCGGACGGTCTTTCCGGAG
>NZ_JBIUBW010000017.1:0-176612 GCF_044548465.1 Streptomyces sp. NPDC052023
TTTGGCACGCTGTTGAGTTCTCAAGGAACGGACGCTTCCTTTGTACTCACCCGAGATTCTCTCTCGCGGCTTTCCTCCGGGCGCTTCCCTTCGGTGTTTCCAAACTCTATCAGGCTTTTTTCGTCTCTCTGACCACCATTCTGCGGACATGCAGAAGGAGACCCGAGATAAGGTCTGACAAGTTGGGTGCTGCCGGGCAACGATGCGCGTTCGCATCACTCAGCCTCAAGCAGGAGTACGACTGTACAGGGGGCCACGGATCGCGCGCAAATCCATTAGGCTAGTGGTCTAGACCTCTAAAGGGAGCTCTCGGGCGAACCGGGACTTCCCATGACATACCCTGCTCAACAGTGGGCCGTCCGGGACAGGCAGTGACGGCTCATATATGAATCTCCACTCTGGGAGGCTTCCCATGACCACCGTGACGTCCCCGCTCGCCGGACGCGCCGTCGGACTGGCCGCTGTGCCGGATCCGGTCTTCTCCGGGGCCATGGTCGGCCCGGGTACCGCCATCGACCCCGTGCGTGAGCCTTCCGAGGCCGTCGCACCCGTGGACGGAGTCATCGTCTCCCTCCATCCACACGCCTTCGTTGTCGTGGACGCTGACGGACACGGTGTGCTCACCCACCTCGGCATCGACACCGTGCAGCTCAACGGCGAAGGCTTCGAACTGCTCGTGAACAAGGGCGATACCGTGACCCGTGGTCAGGGCATCGTGCGCTGGGACCCGACCGCCGTCGAGGCCGCCGGCAAGTCGCCGGTGTGCCCGATCGTGGCGCTGGAGGCCACGGCCGAGGCTCTCTCCGAACTCCGTGAGGACGGCGACGTCAAGGCGGGCGACAGTCTCTTCGCCTGGAAGTAACGGCAGGGTCGTCGTATGACGGCTGGTAGGACAATCACCGCGGCGGCGGGGTCCGCCGCACTATCGGAGACGGGTGAGATGGAGACAACGCTGCGAGGCGTCGGCGTGAGCCACGGGGTGGCGATCGGCGAGGTTCGGCACATGGGAACGGCGGTGCTCGAACCGCCTGCCAAGCAGATCCCGGCCGAGGAGGCTGGTCGCGAACAGGGGCGCGCCCGGCAAGCCGTGGAGGCGGTGGCGGCCGACCTCATGGCGCGTGGCAATCTGGCGGGGGGCGAGGCACAGGCGGTGCTCGAGGCGCAGGCCATGATGGCTCAGGACCCCGAGCTGATGGCGGACGTGGACCGGCGGATCGCCGTCGGCAGCACCGCGGAGCGCGCGGTGTACGACGCCTTCGCCGCGTACCGGGATCTGCTTGCCGGTGCCGGTGAGTACCTTGCCGGGCGTGTGGCCGACCTCGATGACGTGCGGAATCGTATCGTCGCACGCCTGCTCGGTGTGCCGATGCCGGGAGTGCCGGACAGCGACGAGCCCTACGTCCTGGTCGCACGTGACCTCGCGCCTGCGGACACGGCTCTGCTGGACCCCACTCTGGTCCTCGGTTTCGTCACCGAAGAGGGTGGGCCCACCAGCCACAGCGCGATCCTGGCGCGAGCGCTCGGCGTGCCGGCCGTGGTGGCGCTGCCGGGAGCCGGTGAGCTGGCCGAGGGCACGATGATCGCTGTGGACGGCAGCACCGGCGAGATCTTCGTTGATCCGACGGACGAGAAGAAGGCGCAGCTGGAAGCCTCAGCCGCTGAGCGCAAGGCCGCGCTGGCCGCGTCTACCGGGCCGGGGGCCACGTCCGACGGTCACAAGGTGCCGCTGCTCGCCAACATCGGCGGTCCTGCGGACATCGCGGCCGCGGTGGCGGCCGGTGCCGAGGGCGTGGGTCTGTTCCGCACGGAGTTCCTCTTCCTGGACGACAGCAAGACGGCGCCGGCCGAGGAGAAGCAGGTCGAGGCGTATCGGCAGGTCCTGGAAGCGTTCCCCGAGGGCCGGGTCGTCGTGCGAGTGCTGGACGCCGGTGCTGACAAGCCGCTGGACTTCCTGACGCCGGCCGACGAGCCGAACCCGGCGCTCGGTGTACGGGGTCTGCGGACGCTGCTGGACCACCCCGAGGTGCTGCGTACCCAGCTGACCGCGCTGGCGAAGGCGGCCGAGGGACTGCCGGTCTACCTCGAAGTGATGGCTCCGATGGTCGCGGACCGCACCGACGCCAAGGCGTTCGCGGACGCGTGCAGGGAGGCCGGGCTGCGGGCGAAGTTCGGCGCCATGGTGGAGATCCCGTCGGCTGCTCTTCGGGCACGTTCGATCTTGCAGGAGGTCGAGTTCCTGTCCCTGGGGACGAACGACCTCGCGCAGTACACCTTCGCCGCCGACCGTCAGGTGGGCGCGGTGTCCCGGCTTCAGGATCCGTGGCAGCCCGCGCTGCTCGACTTGGTCGCGCTGTCCGCCGAGTCGGCGAAGGCCGAGGGCAAGAGCTGTGGTGTCTGCGGGGAGGCCGCGTCCGATCCGCTGCTCGCGTGTGTGCTGGCCGGTCTGGGCGTCACCTCCCTCTCCATGGGTGCGGCGTCGATTCCCTATGTCCGGGCGACGCTGGCGAAGTACACGTTGGCGCAGTGCGAGCGGGCTGCGGCCGCCGCTCGCGCGGCCGACACCGCCGAGGAGGCGCGCCACGCGGCTCAGGCGGTGCTGTCCGGCGAGTAGGCGGCTTCGAACGGTTCGCCTTCCCGGGGCGCTCCACCCACCCGTGGGGCGCCCCCTTTGCTTGGTGGGGTGGGCGCATGGTCAGTGGCGATGCGCCGCCCCTGGCCCCTCCCCTCCTTCATCTCCGGCCTCTCCGCTCCGCGCGTCCGCTCCCAGGTCGGGCGGGGCGCAGTAGTCGACCCCTGACTCCGGGGAAATGAGCTCACCCGATTCGACATCGGTGCAATAGGCGTCGAAGACCTCACCGGCGGTCAGGGGTTCGAGGCCGCCTCCGCGCAGGCGCCAGCCGTAGACGCGGTCCGGCGCGCCGGGGGCGGTGGCTCGCGTCACCAGTCCACCGGGACTCCGGGTGGCGATGCCCAGCGCCAGGACCGTGGTGAACTCGAGAACCTCGGCCTCGTCCAGTTGTGTGGTGCCCTCGGTGTCCTGTTCCACGTGGAGGGCGGCGACAAGGGTTTCCGGTGTGCCGGAGACACTGCAGACCAGGTGCCGGCTGCCGGGTGGCGCCGTGTCGAGGATCCGGGCGAGCAGGTTCGAGGCCCGGGCGAAGGCTGTGCGGCCGATGTCCTCACCACAGGTTGCGCAGGCGCCGACGCGGGCAAGGAGTGTCGAGGCGTATTCCCAGGTCGCCTGCCGTACGGCTTCGTCCACGAGTACCGGGACGAGGTCGGCGAGTTCTTGGCCCTCGTAGGGGACGGTCGGTCCGGTGGCCGCCAGCTCGGCGGTGAAGCGCGCGCGGCTCGACGGGAGGTCGGGGTCGAGGCCCCGGCCTTCGCAGAAGTCCGCGTATTCCTGCGGGTCGAAGAGGGCGACGGTGGTGTGGCTGCCCTGCGCGGCGCGCTTTTTGAGCAGCGCCTCCACTTGCTCGAGGTAGGTTTCGTGGTCCTCGAACTGGAAGCTGCGGTAGCGCCGCATGGCCCGGAAGTCGTATTCGTCCGTGAGCAGGCCGATGGTGCCGGCGATCTCGCGGTGCAGGACGCTTCGCATGGTCGTGTGGTCGGTGTGAGCCATGTTTCCCCCTGAGCGCAGTCGATCAATGCTCACTCACAGTAATCGGAGGCACTGACAATGGGAGTTGCACCGGGTCTGCGGCGGGGAAAGTTGCACGTCAGGGCCCTATCGGCAAGCAGCGGCCTCGGATCTCGGCGTTGCGCTGGGTGAGTCCGAGGCCGTGCTTGGGGCTGATCGTGCGCCGGAGTCAGCTTCGCTTGCGGGCCAGGTCCTCGTAGAAGTGGAGCAGGTCGAGGTTGTCGATCGAGCCGGGGTTGACCGCCTTTTCCAGCGGGGTGCCCTGGAGCAGGCGTTTGACCGGGACCTCGATGCGCTTCCCGGTGAGGGTGTGTGGGACGCCGGGCACCTCGATGATCTCGTCGGGGATGTGGCGCGGGGAGAGGTGCTCGCGGATGGTCTGCTTGATGCGGTTCAGCAGTGTCTCGTCGAGGACGGCTCCCGGCGCCAGATGCACGAAGAGAGGCATCCAGTAGCCGCCGTCGGGCTGCTCGATGCCGATGACGAGGGACTCCTTGATCTCGGGCAGCCTTTCCACGGCCTCGTAGATGTCGGCCGATCCCATCCGCACGCCTTGCCGGTTGAGCGTGGAGTCGGAGCGGCCGTGGATGATCACGGATCCTCGGGATGTCACGGTGATCCAGTCGCCGTGGCGCCAGACACCTGGGTAGGTGTCGAAGTAGCTGTCGCGGTACCGGCCGCCGTCGGGGTCGTTCCAGAAGTAGATGGGCATGGACGGCATCGGGTTGGTGACGACGAGCTCACCGACCTCGTCGGTCACGGGGTTGCCGCTCGGGTCCCAGGACTGCAGGTCTGTGCCGAGTCCGGGGGCCTGGAGTTCGCCGATGTGCACGGGCAGGGTGGGCACTGCTCCGGCGAAGCAGGAGCACACGTCCGTGCCGCCGCTGACGGAGGCGATCCACAGATCGTCTCGTACCTCGTCGTGGAGCCAGCGGAAGCCGTCCGGTGGGAGGGGCGAGCCGGTGGTGGCCACGCACCGCACGCGCGCGAGGTCGTGGTCCCGGCCCGGGTGGATGTCCGCCTTGCGGCAGGCCATGACATACGCGGCGGAGGTGCCGTAGAGGGTGGCCCCCGTGCGTTCGGCGATGCTCCATTGGGCGCCGGTGCCGGGGTAGCCGGGGCTGCCGTCGTAGAGGACGACCGTGGTGCCCGTCAGCAGGCCGGAGACGAGGAAGTTCCACATCATCCAGCCGGTGGAGGTGTACCAGAAGAAGCGGTCCTCCGGGCCCAGGTCGCAGTGCAGGCCGAGCTGCTTGAGGTGCTCGACGAGGATGCCGCCCTGGGACTGGACGATGGCCTTGGGGAGGCCGGTCGTGCCGGAGGAGTACAGCACCCAGAGCGGATGGTCGAAGGGCACCTGTTCGAACGCGGGTTCCGTGGTCGCCTTCGTCAGGGCCGACCACTCCACGGCGCCTTCCGGGGCGGCGGTGCCGAGGAGCGGGATGTGGACGACCGCGCGCAGGGTGGGCAGTTCGCGGCGCAGTTCGGCCACGGTGTCGCGGCGATCGTGTTCCTTGCCGCCGTAGCGGTAGCCGTCGACGGTGAACAGGACGACCGGTTCCACCTGCTGGAAGCGGTCGAGGACGCTGCGCGCGCCGAAGTCGGGGGCGCAGGACGTCCAGACGCCGCCCACGGCGGCGGTGGCGAGGAGCGCGACGACGGCTTCGGGGATGTTCGGCAGGTAGCCGCTGACGCGGTCTCCCGGGCGTACGCCGAGGGCGCGTAGTTCGGCAGCCAGTGAGCCGACCTGGCGGCGGAGTTCGGACCACGTGACCGGACGTGGCTCCTGGGTTTCGTCGACGCACAGGAGGGCCGGTTCGTCCGGGCGGTTCGCGGCCGCTCGCAGGGCGTGCTCGGCGTAGTTCAGGGTCGCGCCGGGGAACCACTGCGCACCGGGCATCGCCCGGTCCGCCAGCACGCGCGCGTAGGGCGTCGAGAACCGCACGCCGAACCACTCCGTGACGGCCTTCCAAAATGTGTCCAGCTCTTCGACCGACCAGCGGTGCAGCGCGGCGTAGCCGCCCTCGCTCGGGGCGCCGTGGTGTTCGGCCGCCCACGCCTGGAACCTGGTGATCTGGGCCTGGGCGATGCGTTCCGGATCTGGCTGCCAGAGCGGCTGGGGGTTCACGGTCGACATGGGCGGCTCCCGGACTGTGCGCGTCGTGTGCGTCGCTCGCGCACGTGCTGGGGTGTGCGCGTGACGCGGCTGACACGGACGATGCCATGTGATCGACTTCTGCACCAGGGTGCCGCCCACATAGTCCGTGTCGTGAAGATGTGGCTCTGGCACGGGTGAACGGCAGTTGAACGGCACACGCAAATACGCGGGTCAGTGGCAAGGTGAGCAGCATGGACGGTCGTGACCTGGTGCGTTCGATGAAGGCGGTCGGTTTCGTGGGGGCGGCACAAGGGTTGCGTACCGTACGTGCGGCGTGGCGCAGGCGCCGTGCGGACGCCGTCGGCCTGCCCACGCGGGGGGCGGAACGCGCGCGGGTGCCCGGGCAGGTGCGGGAGGCGACGCCCGGCCCTGGTGGTGGCGTTCTGCGGTTCAGCCGCTCCGAGCTGCGGATCACCGTCGCGGTGAACGGGGCCGTCTTCTGGGGCTGGGACGGTGCGGGGCCCGAGCCGTCGTACGCGCTCGCGGGCCGCTGTCCGGAGCCTGATCCCCGGGCGGTGCTGGAGCCGGACAAGGACGGCGGCTGGCGGGTCGTGGCGGAACGGGTCACGGTCGTGGTGTCCCGAAACGGCGCCGTCGAGGTGCGTACCCCTGGTGGCGTCACGCTGCGCCGGGATCTGCCGCCGCGGTGGTGGGAGCCGGTGGAGGGCGGACCGGCCCGCTGGATGCAGCGTTCCGAGGTGGCCTCGGACGCGCGCTTCTTCGGACTCGGCGGGCGGTCCTCGGGGCCCCGGCTGCGGGACGGCGCGTACCGGCTGTGGAACACCGACCAGGGGCGCGCCTTCGTGCCCGGCGACGATCCCCTGTACATCACGATGCCGGTGCAGCTGGTGGTGGCCGACGCGGGCACGCATCTGGTGTTCCACGACAGCTCGTGGGACGGCACGGTGACCTTGCGGGAGGGCGAGGAGGGTGCGGGCTCCGGCCACGACCGGGCGGGCACCTGTGAAGTGCGCATGGACGGGGGTCCGCTGCGTTGCTGGGTCATAGTGGGCGCCCCCGCGCGCGTGCTGCTCGCTTGGGCCTCCCTCACCGGAGCGCCGGCGCTGCCACCGGCGTGGGCGCTCGGACACCACCACGCGCGCTGGGGGTTCGGCAGCGCTCAGGAGGTGCGGCGGATCGTCACGGGGTATCGGGAGCGGGGTCTGCCGCTCGACGCGGTGCATCTGGACATCGATCACTACGACGCCCATCAGGTGTTCACCGTGGACCAGGAACGGTTCCCCGGGCTGCCGGCGCTCGCCGAGGAGCTGCGCCGGGAGGGCATCCGGCTGGTGTCGATCGTCGACCCCGCGGTGAAGGCCGAAGCGGGCAACGAGGTGTACGACAGCGGCGTGGCCGACGATGCCTTCGTGCGGGACGGGTCGGGACAGTTGGTGCACGGTGTGGTGTGGCCCGGGGAGGTCGTGTACCCGGACTTCACGCACGCGCGCGTGCGCAAGTGGTGGGGTGGCCTCTACGAGGAGCGGCTGACGCAGGGCTTCTCGGGGTTCTGGCACGACATGAACGAGCCGACGTCGTTCGCCGCGTTCGGTGAGATGACGCTGCCGCGGTCGGCACGGCACGACCTGGAGGGCCGGGGCGGCGACCATCGCGAGGCGCACAACGTGTACGCGCTGTGCATGGCCAGGGCGGGTTACGAAGGGCTGCGTGAGCTGGCGCCGCGGCAGCGGCCGTTCTTGTTCTCGCGGTCCGGATGGGTCGGCATGCAGCGCTACGGCGGCAGCTGGTCCGGGGACGTCGCCACCGGCTGGCCGGGACTGCGCGCGTCGCTCTCGCTGGTCATGGGGCTGGGGCTGTGTGGGGTGCCGTACTCCGGACCGGATGTGGGCGGCTTCGACGGAAGCCCCTCTGCGGAGCTGTATCTGCGCTGGTTCCAGCTCGGCGCGTATCTGCCGCTGTTCCGCACGCACGCGAGCCTGCGGGCGGGGCGCAGGGAGCCGTGGGAGTTCGGTGCGGAGGTACTGGAGCACGCGCGCGTGGCGCTGCTCGAACGCCGTCGGTTGCTGCCGTACTTCGTGACGCTGGCGCATCTGGCACGCCGCACCGGGGCGCCGTATGTGCGGCCGGTGTGGTGGGGTTCGCCCGAGGACCGGGCGCTGCGTGACTGCGAGGACGCCTTCCTGCTGGGCGACTGTCTCCTGGTGGCGCCCGTGCTCGACCCCGGCGCGGACCGGCGTGCGGTGCGGCTGCCGCGGGGCCGTTGGTACGACATCGCCACCGAGCAGGTGTACGAGGGCCCGGCTCAGGTTCTTGTCGACGCCCCGTTGTCGCGGATCCCGGTACTCGCGCGCGCGGGTGCGGTGATTCCCACGCGCGGCACGGATGGTGGGCTGGAACTGGAGGTATGGGCTCCGGCCCCGGGGCGGACCGGCGCCGGGCAGGTGGTGCGGGATGCCGGGGAGGGGTGGGAGGAACCCGGGATCGAGCGCTACCTCGCGCGCTGGGAAGGCGGGCGGGTGGCCGTGGAGCGGGAGGGGAAGGGCGGCGAGGAACCGCCCCACCCGGTGCGGGTGCGCGGGCTCGGCGAGCGCTGATTCAGAGGTACCGGCCCTCGAACCAGGCCTTCACGGCGAGCGTGTGCAGCGGGAAGGCGAGTTCCTCGGGCCGGCGCAGAAGGTGCCAGCCCTCCGTCTCGTCCGTGGTGGTGGGCTCGGGCAGGCGGTCGGCGGGGCGTTCGGGAAGGGCGCCGAACAGCAGCAGATGACCGTCGGGGGAGCTCATCGCGTCGACGAGCCGGACGTCGCGGCTCGGGGCCTTGATGCCGGTCTCCTCCCTGAGCTCGCGGACGAGTGCCTGCCGCCAGTCCTCACGGTCGTCGAGATAACCGCCGGGCAGTGCGATGCCCCCGCGCGCGGGCGGGACGGTTCGGGTGATCACGACCAGAGCGGTGCCCTGGGTGTCGTACACAGGCTGAAGTGCGACCGCGACCGGCAGCGGATTGCGGTAGGCGGCCGTGCCGCACGCCGGGCAGGTGCGGGGCCAGCCGGAGACGCCTTCTCCGTAGGGCGATCCGCAGCTCGAACAGTGGGAGCCCGGCGCGGAGTTGGGGACGGAGTGCTGAGTTTCGGACACGCGGCGGACTGTAGCGGATCATGCCTGGAGCGTCTCCTCCCGGGTGGCTGATCAGCACCTGCCAGGCTTTCACCGCACGTCCCGACGCAGCCCATACCGCTTCCTCGGGTCGGCTGGCACACTCTGACACATCGTCAGTTATCGTGCCGGGAGGGATCTTGTCGCGTAAACGAAAGCCCGCGGTCGATGATTGGTTCACCGGTGACGGCGACGACTTCCGCCTCCTGGGCACGCGGTGCTCGGACTGCGCCGCGATCTTCTTCCCTCGCGAGGACGTCCACTGCCGCAACCCTCTGTGCGCCGGTGGCGATCTGGAGGAACTGCGCCTGTCACGGCGGGGGCGCATCTGGTCGTACACGGACAGCCGGTATCGGCCTCCGTCACCCTACGTGACCGATCCGGAACTTCCATGGGAGCCGTACGCGTTGATCGCTGTGGAGCTGGAGTCCGAGCGGATGGTGGTGCTGGGGCAGGCGGCTCCCGGAGTCACCGTCGCCGATCTGACGGTGGGCATGGAGGTGGAGGTCGTTCCCGGCGTGCTGCACGAGGACGCGGAGACGACCTGGACGACGTGGCACTGGCGGCCGACGGGGGTGACGACATGACCGCAGATGTGGCGGTCCTGGGGGCGGGGATGCACCCATGGGGCAAGTGGGGGCGGGGTTTCGTCGAGTACGGGGCGGCGGCGGCACGCGCGGCGCTCGCCGAGGCCGGGCTGGAGTGGCGGCAAGTTGGTTCCATCGTCGGCGCGGACACCGTGCGTGGTGGCTACCCCGGCTATGTGGCAGGGGCGAGCTTCGCCAAGGCCCTGGGCTGGCAGGGAGCGCGGGTCACCAGCGTGTACGCGGCGTGCGCCTCGGGGGCTCAGGCCATCAGCACCGCGCGGGCACAGATCCTCGCGGGTCTCGCGGACGTGGTGCTCGTGGTGGGTGCCGACGCCACGCCCAAGGGCTTCTTCCGGCCCGCGGGGGGTGACCGGCCGGACGATCCGGACTGGTTGCGGTTCCGGGTGCTCGGAGCGACCAATCCGACGTACTTCGGGCTGTACGCCCGGCGGCGGATGGCCGTCCATGGGGACACCCTGGAGGACTTCGCCCAGGTCAAGGTGAAGAACGCGGCTTTCGGCGTGCTGAATGCCAACGCGCGCTATCGCAAGCACGTCACGGCGCAAGAGGTCGCCGCCTCACCGGTGGTCGCCGATCCACTGCGGCTCCTCGACATCTGCGCGACGTCGGACGGAGGGGCGGCCGTGGTGCTGTCCAGCCTGGAGTTCGCGCGTCGGCACGGGGTGGCGAAACCGGTGCGGATCCGGGCGGTGTCCACGGTGACGCCCCGCTACCCCAGTGCCGTCCTGGACCTGCCGGACATCGCCACGGACTCCGCGGTGGCGGTGGAGCCCGCCGCCGAGACGTTCCGGGCGTCGATCGCCCGCGCCGCCTACGAGGAGGCGGGCGTCGGGCCCGAGGACCTGTCCCTCGCCGAGGTGTACGACCTGTCAACGGCGCTGGAGTTGCAGTGGTACGAGGACCTGGGGCTGTGTGGAGAGGGCGAGGGCGCGAAGCTGCTGCGGGACGGCGAAACGGCACCCGGCGGGCGCATACCAGTCAACCCGAGCGGTGGACTTGCGTCCTTCGGAGAGGCCGTCCCGGCCCAGGCGATCGCTCAGGTCTGCGAGGTGGCATGGCAGTTGCGGGGGCGGGCGGGAGATCGGCAGGTTGCGGGGACACGTGTGGGGATCACCGCCAACCAGGGCCTGTTCGGGCACGGGTCCGCGGTGATCGCGGTGCGGTGAGGAACGACTCGTCCACCGGGAGAGCGGACCGGCCGGTGCGTGCGCGGGGCGGGGATGGGACACGTGGCTCCCCGCACCACGGTCGCCACCGTCACATCGCTGATGACGCCTCGTCACACAGCATCTGTGCAGTCCGTGGGTACGCTGTGTGATCGCCCCGGAATCCCGCGTGAACGTCTCATGAACTGGGCCTCAGCGCTCTCCAATGGCGCCCATCATGCTCCCGTGCGCTCCTGGTCGGACACTCTCCGCTTCGCTTTCCAACCGGTGGTCAATCTGTCCACCGGAGGGGTCGCGGCACTGGAGATACTCGCCCGCCCGGAGGCCGGCGACATCCTGGCCGAGGCGCGTCGGGATCCCGAACTCGACGGCCGGTTGGCCGTCTTGGCCGTCCGTGCGGCGGTTCGCCAGGAGTCGATGCTGCCGCTGCACGTCAACGTCTTCGCCGGGACGCTCGCGGACCTCGGCGGGCTGACCTCGTTGCACGCCGCCGTGTGTGCGGCGGGCCGCATGCCCTGGGAGGTGACGATCGACGTCGGTCCGCCGTACACGCATGTGCCGCACCAGGCGCTGCTGGAAGCGGTGGCCGCGCTGCGGGAGCAGGGCTTCCGGATCAGCGCCGACGGCGTCGGGGACGGAGATGTGCCCCTGCGGCTGCTCACGGATCTCGGGCCCGACCTGGTGAAGCTCGACGCGTCACTGCTGGCCAGGCCTGCCGCGGTGCGTGCGATGCGGACGCTGTGCGACGAGCTGCGGGCGCTGCTGTGCGTGGAGGGCGTGGAGACCGAACTGCATTTCGCGGCAGCGTTGTCGGCAGGAGCGCAGCTGGCGCAAGGGGAGCTGTTCGCGCCGCCGGCCAGGCTGCCGGCCACGGATGTGTACGTTCCACCCCGCTCCCCCGACGTCGGGGCGTCGTCGCCGTCGGGACCGCTGGTGCGGGAGTTCGTGCGGCCGGCCGCGCTGCTGCCCGCGAATGCGTCCGCGGCCCAGGTGCGGGCGCTGCTGACCGGGTCGCCGGATGTGTCCGGGGTGCTGCTCGTGGACCGGGACGGGGTGCCCGTGCGGTCCGTGCACCGCTCACGCTTCCTGCTGTCCATGTCGGGCCGCTACGGGCACGCGCTGTACGCCGACCGGCCCGCCGCCAAGCTCGGCGATCCACCACGCATCGTGGGCGTCGACGCCACCGCCTGGGAGGTGCTGGAGGTGGTCGCGGACGGCGGGCGGGACCGTACGTCGGACGATGTGGCCGTCGTCGACGCCTACGGGCGGTGTGTGGGCGTCGTACGACTGGCGGATCTGGTCCGGGCACTGGCCGAGACACGTGTCGAGGAGGCGGCCGGGCTCAATCCGCTGACACGGCTGCCCGGCTCGGACGCGATCACCGGTGAGGTGGACCGGCGTATCGCGGGAGGCCGGTCCTTCGCCCTGAGCTGGCTGGATGTCGACCACTTCAAGCAGGTGAACGACGGTGCCGGGTTCGCGGCGGGTGATGAGCTGATCCGGTCGGTGGGGCGAGCGCTGCAGATCGCGGCATCCGGGAACACCCGGGTGGGCCACATCGGCGGCGACGACTTCCTGGTCCTCGGGGATCCGGAGGGGCTTGATCCGCTCGCCGCCTCGGTCCTGGACATGCCGTGGTCTGCGGGTGGCCTGCCGGTGACGCTGTCCCTCGCCACCGTGCTGTGCCCGCCGGGCAGCGTCACGGATCACCGGGAGGCGGCGGCCTGCCTCGCGCCCCTGAAGAGGGCCGCGAAGGCGCTGAGGGGGGCGAGCTGGGTGCTGGGCCACCCGGGTCTGCCCGGCCACGAGATCCTGCGTGGCCGGGCAGACCAGGCGCCGAGCGAGGCCGGGTGCGCCGTTGGGGAGCCCGGCAGAGGCTGAGGGGAGCTGCGGGGGGAGGTGCGGCTCCCTCCCGAGCGGCACGGCGTCACCTGCGGGTGCGGGCACGCCCTGGGCAGCCCGGCGCCGCTGTCCGTGCGGGCACGCGAAAGGCAGCCCGGCGCCGCCTGTCAGTGGGGGCACTGCCCCGGGCAACCGGCGCCTCCTGTCGGTGCGGCCACCAGCAGACCCGCCCGACGCACCAAGGGCGAGCGGCCACGACCGGCCCCGCCCGCCCCCGCAAGCAGGAGGAGCGGCCACGACCAGACCCGACCACCGCCGCAAACCGGAGCGACAACCACCAGACCGACCGCTCCCACAAAGCGGAGCGCCCAGCACCACGCCGCCCCACCGCCGCAAACGGCCACCACCACACCCGCCCAGCGCCGTCGTACGTGTGCTCGCACCGCGGTGGCGCGGGCCAGCGCGCCGGAGCGGGAGTGAGCCGTGAATGGGTGCCGTCGGCGACCTTGACGCCCCCTGAGCGCCGGTGAACACTTCGGGTGTCAGCCGACATCGCCCTGCATTCTCGGCGCATTCCGGCGCGGAGCCGTAAGGGCGTGCGCGCCGGGGCCCGCTCCCTCGGCCGGGTCGGCTGCGACGGCACGCTCGTCACGGACGCCGGCGGGGCGCGGGACCCTCCCAGGCTCCGGCTGATCGGCACGGGAGCAACGCGACGCACCTGCACGGAGGACCGGGCCGAGCGCCCCGTCCACGGGCCTAGGAGCCGCCATGAGCAGCGGAGACATCTTCGTCGGCGAAGTCATCGGCACCGCGATCCTGACCCTTTTCGGCGCCGGTATGTGCGCGGCTGTGACGCTCAGGCAGGTGAAAGCCAGTGGACATCTCCGTCCGGCTGTCACGTTCGGTATCGCCTCCGACACCGGCAGATGGGGCAGGGTCCGGGGCTGCCTGCCCGGGCAGCTCATCGGAACGACCGCGCTGATCGTCTCGCTGCTGGTCGACCGCATCGGCCTCTCCCCCGGCGGGCCGGCCGGTTGTGCGATCAACCCGGCTCGCGACCTGCGGTCACGCATCGTGCGCGCCTTCCTGCCGATCCCGGACAAGAACACCCCCGACTGGGGCTACGCGTGGATTCCGGTCGTAGGGCCACTCGTGGGACGAGCGCTCGCCGGCCCTACCTACAGCACAGCTGTCTGAACCGAGCCCAAGGGGAAAGCCATGACGAACAACGCCGAGAAGTACGTGGCCGCGATCGACCAGGGCACCACGTCAAGCCGCTGCATCATTTTCGACCGGAACGGCGCGATCGTCGCCGTGGATCAGCGAGAGCACCGGCAGATCTTCCCCAAACCCGGCTGGGTCGAGCACGACGCGACCGAGATCTGGTCGAAGGTGCAGGCGGTTGTCGCCGGGGCGATCGCCAAAGCGGGGCTGCGGGCCGACCAGCTGAGCGCGCTCGGCATCACCAACCAGCGTGAGACGACGGTGCTCTGGGACCGCGCCACAGGAAAGCCGGTGCACAACGCCATCGTGTGGCAGGACACCCGCACCGCCGCCCTGTGCAGCGAACTGGGCGGCTCGGACGGCCAGGACCGTTTCCGTGAGCAGACGGGTCTGCCGCTGGCCAGCTATTTCTCCGGGCCCAAGGCGGCCTGGCTGCTGGACAACGTACCCGGTCTCAGGGCCCGCGCCGAACAGGGTGAGATCGCCTTCGGCACGATCGACTCCTGGCTGATCTGGAACCTCACCGGCGGCACCGACGGCGGCCGGCACGTCACCGACGTCACCAACGCCGGGCGCACCATGCTGATGAACCTGGAGACCCTCCAATGGGACCCTTCCATCCTCTCCGCGATGAATGTGCCCGAGTCCGTACTGCCCGAGATCAGGTCCTCGGCCGAGGTCTACGGCACGGCCGTGGGCCAGCTCGCGGGCGTGCCCGTGGCGTCCGCGCTGGGCGACCAGCAGGCAGCCGTGTTCGGGCAGGCGTGCTACGACGTGGGGTCGGCCAAGAACACGTACGGCACGGGCAGTTTCCTGTTGCTGAACACCGGCAGCCGGCCGGTGCCGTCCAAGAGCGGGCTGCTGACGACGATGGGCTACAAGATCGGCAGTGAGGCACCGGTCTACTGCCTGGAGGGGTCCATCGCGATAACGGGCGCGCTAGTGCAGTGGTTCCGCGATCAGCTCGGCATCATCCGTACCGCCGACGAGATCGAGACACTGGCGGCGAGTGTCGACGACAACGGCGGCGCCTACATCGTGCCCGCGTTCTCGGGCCTGTTCGCGCCGTACTGGCGATCCGACGCGCGCGGGGTGGTCGCCGGGCTGACCCGCTACGTCACCAAGGGGCACCTCGCGCGTGCTGTGCTCGAGGCGACGAGCTGGCAGACGCGCGAGGTCGTCGACGCCATGTACCAGGACTCGGGCGTGCACATCAGCACCCTGAAGGTGGACGGCGGCATGACGAAGAACAACCTCCTGATGCAGCACCAGGCAGACGTCCTCGGCGTGCCCGTGATCCGCCCCAAGGTGTCCGAGACGACGTGTCTGGGCGCGGCCTACGCGGCCGGGCTCGCGACGGGCGTGTGGAACGACCTCGACGAGCTCAAGGCGCACTGGCAGAAGGACGCGGAGTGGACGCCGGCCATGGAGGCGTCGGTGCGTGATCGCGAGTACCACAACTGGCGCAAGGCGGTGGAGAAGAGCTTCGGCTGGTTGGAGGACGGCGACAGCTAGGCACGCGCGCGTGGGTGGGTGCCGCCGCATCCATGGGCAGCGGCCCGTACCCCGGTCGGCGGGGGTACGGGCCGCGCGCGTCCGTCAGGTCGCCACGGCCTGGCGGCGCTCCGCCGCCAGAGCCATGGCGTGCTGGACGACGCCGATCAGGACGTCCTTGACCGACTCCCGGTCACGGGCGTCGCACAGCACCAGGGGCACGCCTTCGTCCAGGTCGAGGGCCTGCCGTACGTCCTCCACCGGATAACGGTCCGCGCCTTCGAAGCAGTTGACGCCGACGACGAACGGTATGGAGCGCCGCTCGAAGTAGTCGACGGCGGCGAAACAGTCCTCCAGCCTGCGGGTGTCGGCGAGTACGACGGCGCCGAGCGCGCCCTCGGAGAGCTCGTCCCACATGAACCAGAACCGCTGCTGACCGGGTGTGCCGAAGAGGTAGAGGACGAGGTCCTCGCGCAGTGTGATGCGGCCGAAGTCCATGGCCACCGTCGTGGTGAGCTTGCCTTCCACGCCGCTGGTGTCGTCGACCGGACGCCCGGCTTCGGTGAGCAGTTCCTCGGTGCGTAGCGGCCGGATCTCGCTGACCGCGCCGACGAGGGTGGTCTTGCCCACCCCGAAGCCGCCGGCCACCAGGATCTTGAGCGTGACGGGCTCGACCGGGGGCTTGCCGCGCTCAGATCGCCCGAAGATCATCGATCTCTTCTCCTGCTTGATGGGGGTCGGGGGGCGGTGGCCCGTAGCCTCCGCCGCCGGGGGTCTCGATGACGAGCACGTCGCCGGGTCCGACGTCCGTGGCGTCGCTGCCGCCGAGTGTGGTGATCGTGCCGTCCGCGCGCTCGACGCGGTTGGCGCCCAGGGCACCGGGCTCGCCGCCTGCCATGCCGTACGGGGGAACCCTGCGGTGCTGGGAGAGCGTGGAGACGGTCATCGGCTCGTGGAACCGGATTCGGCGGACGGCGCCGTCCCCGCCGCGCCACCGCCCCGCACCGCCGCTGCCCCGCCGGACCGCGAACTCCTCCAGCTGGACGGGCAGGCGCCACTCCAGGACCTCGGGGTCGGTCAACCGGGAATTGGTCATGTGGGTCTGCACGACGCTCGCGCCGGGGAAGCCGTCGCCCGCTCCGGATCCGGAGGCCAGGGTCTCGTAGTACTGGTGGCGCTCGTTGCCGAAGGTGACGTTGTTCATCGTTCCGGAGCCCTCCGCCTGCACCCCGAGCGCGGCGTAGAGGGCGCCGGTGATGGCCTGGGAGGTCTCCACGTTGCCGGCGACGACGGCGGCGGGCGGCGCGGGCGAGAGCATCGAGCCCGACGGCACGATGATGCGGATCGGGCGCAGGCAGCCGTCGTTGAGGGGGATGTCGTCGTCGACCAGCGTGCGGAAGACGTACAGGACGGCCGCGTTGACCACCGAGTACGGCGCATTGAAGTTGCTGTCCAGCTGCGGTGACGTACCGGTGAAGTCCACCGTGGCGGAGCGGTTTCCGCGGTCCACGCGCACGCGTACGCGAATCACGGCGCCCGAGTCGGTGTCGTAGGCGTACTCACCGTCGTCGAGGGCGTCGATGACGCGGCGCACCGCTTCCTCCGCGTTGTCCTGGACGTGCCGCATGTACGCCTGGACGACATCGAGGCCGAAGTCCTCCATCATCCTGGTGACTTCCTCGACGCCCTTGTGGTTGGCGGCGATCTGGGCACGCAGGTCGGCGAGGTTGGTCGTGGGGTTGCGCGAAGGGTGAGGCGCCTCGGTGAGCAGACGGTGCGTCTCCTCCTCCCGGAAGCGGCCGTTCTCGACGAGCAGCCAGTTGTCGAAGAGGACGCCCTCCTGCTCGATGGTGCGGCTGCCCGCGGGCATGGAGCCCGGGGCGATGCCACCGATCTCCGCGTGATGGCCGCGGGAAGCGACATAGAAAAGGATCTGGTCACCCTCCGTGTCCGGCGGCTTTCCGGTGTCGAAGACCGGGGTGATCACGGTGACATCGGGGAGATGGGTGCCGCCGTGGTACGGGTCGTTGACGGCGTAGGTGTCCCCCGGCCGCATGCCGGTGCCCCGCCGCCGGATGACCTCTTTGACGCTGGTCCCCATGGATCCCAGGTGGACGGGGATGTGTGGGGCATTGGCCACGAGGTTTCCGTCCGGGTCGAACAGGGCGCAGGAGAAGTCCAGGCGTTCCTTGATGTTGACGGACTGCGCCGTGGATTCGAGGCGGGCGCCCATCTGCTCGGCGATGGACATGAACAGGTTGTTGAAGACCTCGAGGCGAACCGGATCAGCTTTCGTGTCCAGTTCGGAACTCTCTGTAATCGCCGCGCGTTCCATGACCAGATGCCCGTCGTCGGTCGCCGCGGCCCGCCAGCCGTCGTCCACGACGGTCGTCGCGCCGGCCTCGGTGATGATCGCGGGCCCGGTGACGGCGTCGCCCGGGGGCAGGTCCTCGCGGCGGTGAAGGGGTACGTCGCGCCAGGCGCCGCCGCTGTGGAGGCGGACGGTGTGAGGGGCGGCGGGGCGGCCCGCGCGGGCGGCCTCGTAGGGAGCGAGAGCGGAGAGATCGGGGGGTTCGGTGATGCCGGTGGCTTCCACGGAGAGGGCTTCGACGACGACCGGGCGGTCCAGGGTGAAGGAGTACGTGGCGCGATGACATGCCTCGAAGGCCTGCTTCATGGTGTCGGGCCCGGTGAGTTCGACGGTGAGCGTCGTATCGGTGCCGTCGTAGCGGAGCTGGGCGCGCCGGGTGACCTCGATGCGGTCCTCGGGGATGTCCTCGGCGAGGAGTTCGGCGCGCGCCGCGGACTCCAGGTCGTCGGCCGTCTTGGTGACGCCGGGCATGGAGGCGGCTTCCAATGGTGCTTCGACGGACTGTTCCCGCATGGCGGTCGTGTCGGCGAGCCCGATGCCGAGCGCGGAGAGCACACCGGCCATGGGAGGTACCAGGACGGTGCGGATGCCCAACAGGTCGGCCACCATGCACGCGTGCTGCCCGCCCGCACCGCCGAAGGTGGTCAGGGCGTAGCGGGTGACGTCATGGCCCTTCTGCACGGAGATCCGTTTGACGGCGTTGGCGATGTTGGCGACGGCGATCTGCAGGTAGCCCTCGGCGACCTGCTCGGGCGTGCGGTCGTCGCCGGTCCGCTCGCGGATCTCGCGCGCGAGGTCGGCGAAGCGCTCGCGGACGAAGGGCGCGTCGAGGGGCTGGTCGCCGTCGGTGCCGAACACGTGGGGGAAGTGATCGGGTGGGATGCGGCCGAGCATGACGTTGGCGTCGGTGACGGCGAGGGGGCCGCCCGCGCGGTAGCAGGCGGGGCCGGGGTCCGCGCCCGCAGAGTCCGGCCCTACGCGGTAGCGGGAGCCGTCGAAGTGGAGGATCGAGCCGCCGCCGGCCGCGACGGTGTGGATGTCCAGCATGGGCGCACGCAGCCGTACACCGGCGATCTGAGTGGTGAAGACGCGTTCGTAGGCCCCGGCGAAGTGGGACACGTCGGTGGAGGTGCCGCCCATGTCGAAGCCGATGACGCGGTCGAAGCCGGCCAGCTGCGACATGCGCGCCATGCCGACGATGCCGCCCGCCGGCCCCGACAGGATGGCGTCCTTGCCGCGGAACTGCCCCGCTTCGGCAAGGCCTCCGTTGGATTGCATGAACATGAGCCGGACGCCTTCGAGCTCGTCGGCGACGTGCCGTACGTAGCGGCGCAGCACCGGCGACAGGTAGGCGTCGACGACGGCGGTGTCTCCGCGCGGGACGAGTTTCATCAGGGGGCTGACCTCGCTGGACAGCGAGATCTGGGGGAAGCCGATGCGATCGGCCAGCTCCCCGATCGCCTGCTCGTGGGCGGGGTGCAGGTGGCTGTGCATGCAGACCACGGCGACGGCGCGGATTCCGTCGTCGTAGGCCCGGCGGAGGGGCTCGGCGAGGGCCTCCAGGTCGGGCGCGGTCCGTACGGTGCCGTCGGGGGCGATGCGCTCGTCGACCTCGACGACCCGTTCGTAGAGCAGCTCGGGAAGCTCGATGCGGCGGGCGAAGATCCGCGGGCGGTTCTGGTAGGCGATCCGCAGGGCGTCACGGAAGCCGCGTGTGATCACGAGAAGTGTTCGCTCGCCCTTGCGCTCCAGGAGCGCGTTGGTGGCGACCGTGGTCCCCATGCGCACCGCTTCGATGGCGTCCCCGGAGCCGGAGAGGAGTTCGCGTACGCCGGCGACGGCCGCGTCGGAGTACCGTGCCGGATTGTCGGACAGCAGCTTGTGGATCATCAGCCGTCCGTCCGGGCGCCGCGCGACGATGTCGGTGAAGGTGCCGCCCCGGTCGACCCAGAACTGCCAGCCTGTCACGTCTCCACCTCGCTTCCGCGCTGGTCACAGCGCCCGGAGGCCGTTGATGACGTCGCGCAGGACACTCTCGTCCGGCAGCTCGGCCGGAGGCACCGGCCGTGTCACATGAACGAGTTCCGCGTCCGTCAGGTCTCCTACGAGTACCCGCACCACACCGATGGGCAGGTCCAGCCCGGCTGCGAGTTCGGCGACCGACTGCGGCATGTCACGGCACATCTCGACTATGTCCACGTGTTCGGGGGACAGGGTCGTGTCCGTCTCCGGGTCGTCCACATGGGGCTCCGTGACGACCACCGCGATCAGGTCGAGGCGGTGCTGGGCCGCATGGCTGGTGCGGCCCCGCGTCATGGCGTAAGGACGGACGACCGGTCCTGCTTCGTCGTCGAACCAGTGGCTTCTTGCCTGACCGTCTGCGCTCATGCCATCCCACTACCCGCCCGAGGGCAGATCGGTGCGCGGAGCAGTGCCGAGATGCACGCCGACCCGCTTCACGAGGAGCGTCATCTCGTAGGCGACCTGGCCGACGTCCGAGTCGGCATCGGACAGAACGGCGAGGCAGCTGCCGTCACCGGCGGCCGTGACGAACAGGAAGGCATCGTCCAGTTCCACGACCGTCTGGCGGACGCTGCCCGCCTCGAAGTGCCGGCCCACGCCCTTGGCGAGGCTGTGGAACCCGGAGGCGACGGCGGCCAGATGCTCGCCGTCCTCCCGGGTGAGGTCCTTGGAGACTCCCGTCGCCAGACCGTCGCCGGAGAGTACGACGGCCTTGCGAATGCTCGCGACGCGGTCCACCAGGTCGTCGAGGAGCCAGTTGAGCTCGCCGGACTTACCGTTCGCGGTGTGGCCGGTCGCCTTCGGTGCGGTCATCGACCGTCCCCCTTTGTCGTTCCCTGTGGTGCTGTGCCGCGCGGGGCGTCGTCCCCCGCGGCGTTCTCCTGGCGGCCGCGCTGCCAGCCGCGCTGGAGCGAGGCCATACGGCTGCGGACCTCGTCGGCGTCCCGTTCCACGGGCGCCGCCCGGTCCTCGGTACGGCGGCCCGGGTCCTGCTTCAGCTGGGGCGCCAGGTTGGCCTGGCGGACGCGGCGGGGCAGGGCGCCACTGCCTGCCGCCTCGGACCCGGGCTCGCCGGGGCTCGGGCGCCCTGGGGTGCCGTCCTGGCCGGGACCATGGTCCTGTGGCTCGCCGGCATCGCTGATCCGGCGTAGCGCGGATTCGGCCCCCTGGGGACTGCGCCCGGCTGCCGGGGTGCGGGTGGCGGTGTCGTCGGGGAGGGGGCTGGGCCGCCCCCGGAAGGCCGTCGCCTCCGCGGAACCCGTCGCCTCCGCGGAACCCGTCGCCTCCGCGGAACCCGTCGCCTCTACGGAACCCCTTGTCGCAGAGGCGTCCCTGGCCTCCGACGGGTCCCGTGGGTCGGACAGGTCAGGCGCCTTGGAACTGCCACCCAGGATCGTGGCTGGGCCCTCGAAGGGCTCGCCGGTGTCGCGCTTCGCGGACTCCTCCGGGTCGCCGAGGTGGCCGGCGGATCCTGCGGCACGGCCGAGGGATGAGCCGCCACGGCGGCGGGTCGGCAGGGGCGGGGTGCGGTCCTGCTCGGGGCGCCGCGGGCCGGGGCCGGTCGCGTGCTCCTCGTCTGCTTCCGGGCGCCGGAAGCGCTGCTCGGTGACCGGCCGACCGTGCGAGCTGACCAGCTTGGGTGCGCGGCGCCGGGGCAGTGGCACCGGGGGGTTGACATGATCGTCGACCTCGGTGCGCTCAGGTATGCCACGGGCCTCGGACCTGGACGCCATGTCCCCGTCGGCAGGGGTGAGGCCGCGGCGCGGGCGGAACAGGCCCCCGCGTTCGCTCTCCTCACCGTCGAGTGCGCCCGGGAAGTCGCCGATGACGTCAAGGTCTACGGGGCCCTCCAACTCGACCGGCCCATCCAGCAACGCGGCAGGCAGTCCGGGCAGTTGAACCGGCGCCTGGGAGAGCGCCGTCCTGCGGCTCTCCTCGAGCTCGGACTCCCTGGAGGGGCGCGGACGGTCCAGACGGAAGCCGACGCCGTTGGTGTCCGGTACCTCGTCCGTCAGCAGCGAGTCGGGGATGAAGACGACGGCCGTGGTGCCGCCGTACGGGGAGGGCTGCAGCGAGACCCGGACGTTCTGCCGCTGGGCGAGTCGGCTGACCACGAAGAGCCCGAGCCGGTCGGTGTCGGACAGCTCGAACTCCGGGGTCTCGGCAAGCCGGAGGTTGGCGTCCAGCAGGGCCTCGGCCGCCATGCCGAGACCTCGGTCGTGGATCTCCAGGGTGAAGCCGTTGGCCACGCGCTCGCCCAGGACCTGGACTGCCGTGTGCGGCGGGGAGAACACGGTGGCGTTCTCCAGGAGTTCGGCCACGAGGTGGGTGAGGTCGGCGACCGCCGGGCCGGTGACAGCGATGCGGGGCAGGCGGCGGACCTCGATGCGTTCGTAGTCCTCGACCTCGGCGACGGCGGCCCGGACGACGTCCATCAGCTGGACGGGCTTGCGCCACTGCCGGGAGGGCGCGGCGCCGGAGAGAATCACCAGGCCCTCGGCGTGCCGCCGCATACGCGTCGTGAGGTGGTCGAGTCGGAAGAGGTCGGCGAGTTCCTCGGTGTCCTCGGTCCGGCGCTCCATCGTGTCGAGCAGGGTGAGCTGCTTGTGCAGGAGCACCTGGCTACGGCGAGCGAGGTTCACGAAGACCTCGGACACGCCGGCACGGAGTTCGGCCTGCTTGACGGCGGCTTCGACGGCGGCGCGCTGCAGGGTGTTGAGAGCCTGGCCGACCTCGCCGATCTCGTTCCTGTCGAACTCCAAGCGCGGGACCTCGGTCTCCACATCGACCTGCTCACCCACGGACAGGCGGCGCATCACGCTGGGGAGCCGGACGCCGGAGGCCTCGTGGGCTTCGAGACGAAGCTGGCGCAGGTCGCGTATGAGTTCCCGGCCGATGCGTATGGAAACGATGAGCGAGAGCAGCACGGCGACCAGGCCGAGGACACCGGCCACCACCGCCTTGACGATGATGCCGGTGGCGATCGGGCGGACGCGGTCCTGGTAGCGGTCTGCCGCCTCGTCGTCGAGGTGTCCGAGTTCGTCGAGCACGTTCCCGGCCGTGGTGTCCCACGTCTGCGCCGAGACGCCGCCTGCGTCACCCGAGGACGAGGCCACCGCGGACTCCTCGGCCACGCGCAGTGGCGTGGTGGCGGCGTTCTTCCAGAAGCGCTCGTACCGCTCGCGTTCCGAGCTGGGCAGCATCGGCAGGCTGGCGTCGTAGAGGACGTTCCGCTGAGCCACGAGGTCGGAGATGTCACGCATCTCGGCGCGGGAGAGCTTGCCGACGACCAGGGAGGAGCCGAGGAGGGCGTCCTCACGGGAGAGAAGCTCACGGGCCCGGACCACGTTGACGAGCGCGCGGTACTGAGTGTCCATCTCCACGTTGTCGACGACGTGGAGGTCGCCGAGGAGGACGAAACACGGGTCGACCAGGCGGTTGTAGAGGTCGAGGGCCTGGGAGCGGTTGACCGTGCCGTCCTCCACGCTCTGACGCAGGGACTCGATGCCGTCGAACGCGTCCAGGACGGCGGTCAGCCGCTCGCCCATGGTCTCCCCGAGGTCGTCACGCACCTCCGCATCGGCGGCGTTCCTGCGAACCGTGGCGACGGCTGCGTCGGTGGCGGCGCGGCTGCGTCGGAGCGCGGCGAGCCCGTCGGAGGCTCGCGGGTCGGCGAGATAGACCAGGGTCTGGCGTCGTTCCTGCTGAAGGACCCGGACGGTGTCCTCGGCCGGATAGCCGATCTTCTCGACGACCGACGCAGCGCTGAACAGCTGTGCCGCCTCGCGGCCCGTGAGTACCGTGGCGAACGCCCAGATCGCGCTCAGGGCCAGCAACGGCACGAGAAGCAGCGCCACGATCTTCCGGCGGATGGACTTCCCGCGAAAGCGCATGGCCTCCCCCAGCTCGACCCCCCACCGGCAGGGGGTACACATGTGCGTCAACAAACGGCGCGAGCCTACTACCGACGCACCCGTAACTCGAAGACGGTTCCGGAGGGCAAGCTTCCGGGCGCCTGCCGGGCAGGGGGAGTTGTCCGTTCATTGCAGGAGATTGCCGCCCCCGATCCAGCGCCCCCGGTGAAGCGGGATCCGATCGGCAAGTCTGGGTGTTTGGCCGGAATTTTTCGTGCGTTGGGAATCTTCGAGGCGCACCGTTCGTCCTTCTCTACAGGAAATGGGGGCGGAATCGGCCACAGGAGCCGCGTCCTGTACCCGGGCGGCGTAAAACAGCGCAAGCCGGGCAGCCAATGGGGAGTCGGGTCTTCGGACCGGGGCAATGGGTCTGCTGGCGGTGGGGAGTGACACGGTGATGGGCACGGCGGAGCGGCAAGGGGCACCCGCGAAGGGTTCAGTCGCACAAGTGACGGCGCAGCGGGGCGCCGAGGCACCGGATCACGATATTCGGACGGGCGGACCGGCGGTGCTGGAGAGGGACCTGACGACGGAGCAGACAGAGCAGCGCGGAGGGCAGGCCGGGACCGGGGGAACGGCGGCATACGCGAGCGCGGCCCGGCCCTCGGAGGGGAGCACCTCTCAAGGGCGGCCCGGTTACCGGCCCTTGTGGATCGAGGAGCCCGCCAAGCGGCGTCGGCTGCCGGACCCGGTGCGGACGGCGGCCGTGCGAGCGGTGCTCATCGTCGCCGTGACGCTGATACAGGCGATGGTGGCTTTCCTGTGCACCCTCGCCGGCTCCTGGCTCGCGTTTCCGATGGTGCTCAGCAGCATCGCCAGCACCGTCGCGGCCACGTGGAGTGTGCTCGACGTGTGGGTCACACGTCAGGTCTGGAATCAGCGCAACGGGGTGGTGTCGATGCCGAGCAGCACGGCACGGGCGCTGCGGCGCGAACGCCGCCGGGCCAGGCGCCAGGCACGGGCAGCCGAGCGGACGCAGGAGCGGATACACGGGCGGGGTGGCGCTGGGCAGTTGTCGCACCCCTGAGCCATCGGATCGGCAGGTCGGGTCAGGTCGGCAAGGCCGACCGGGACAGCTGGTCGGCCTTGCGGGTGCCGGGGCTCTGTGAGGACGCCGCGCTCTCCCCGCCGGCCCCGCGGTCCCGTTCACGCCGGGCCCCATGAACGGCCGCGCACGGTTCACTGCGAGAACGGCGGTCGTGCGTCCTTGTCGCTCGTAGAACGCGAGGAGTCCACTCCCCGTCGGCACCTCGGGGTCGCCCTCGACAGCGCGCACCGTATCGGCGTCCCGGTCGTGGCTGGCGTGCCGTGTTGGGGGGCGCCGATGCCGCTGCGCACGACGTCGGCGCGGTGCGGTCGTGGTGGGTGCGACGCCGTTTACGGCTCCGTGGGGGCGCGGGCCGGTCGTGCCGGTGACAGCGCCGTGCAGCGCGGGCCGGTCGTGCGGTTGACGGCCCCGTGCGGCGCGGGCCGGTCATGCCGGTGAGGGCGCACTGCGGTGCGGGCCGGCCGCTCCGGCAAGGCTGCCTCCGCGGCGCATGCCGGTGGCGCCGCGAGGGGGCGATCGCGGCACTCCGGTCGTGCCGACGAGGGTGCCGCCGAGGCCCAGGCCTGCCCGCTGGCGGTGGCTTCGAGGCCGGGCCGGCCCCGCTGACGACGGCTCCGAGCCCAGGCCGGTCCCCCGCTGGCGCGGCTTCAGGTCCGGCCGGTCCCGCCGACGAGGTGCCGTCGCGGCGCATGCCAGCCCCGCTGACGACGGTGGCCAGGGACCGCTGACTGGTCTCGCCGGTGGCTGCACCCACCTGCTGCAGGCCGGCCGCGCCGCCACATCGGCGCCCGCACTGCTCAGCCCAGACATGCCGCAATCAGCGGCGGGGTCCGCACCCTGATCACGCCGTGGGCTCGGGGCCGGTCCTCGCCGGCGAGCGCGTCACCGGCAATGGTGAGACCACGCAAGTGCCACACCGCACCCTCGCCACAGGGCTGTTCACCCCCTAGCCTGCCTCCCTCGTCCCCAAGGCCACCAGGAGTCCGCCGATGACGACGACGCAGAAACCCGTCGACCCGGATCATCAGGACGACGCCGAACTCACCGAGTTCGGCTACCGCCCCGAACTCAAGCGCACCCTCGGCAACTTCCACACCTTCGCCGCCGGGATCAGCTACATCTCGATCCTGACCGGCACCTTCCAGCTGTTCTACTTCGGATACGGCAGCGGCGGCCCCGCCTACTGGTGGTCATGGCCGCTGGTCTTCGCCGGTCAGTTCATGGTGGCCCTGTGCTTCGCGGAGCTGGCCGCCCGCTACCCGGTCGCGGGCTCGGTCTACAACTGGTCGAAGAGGATAGGCAATCCGCATCTGGGCTGGCTCGCGGGCTGGATGATGCTGGTCGCCTCGATCGTGTCGATCGCGGCCGTCGCCCTGGCGTATCAGCTGACGCTTCCGCAGATCTCCTCGGCCTTCCAGTTCGTGGGGGACGGCACCGGCACCTACGACGTGGCGACCAACGCGGTGATCCTGGCCGCGGTGCTGATCCTGTTCACCACCGTGGTGAACGCCTTCGGCGTCAAGCTGATGGCGAGGATCACCACGGCGGGCGTGTTCATCGAGCTGATCGCCACCGTCGTACTGATCGTGCTGCTGGCGGTGAACATCACGCGTGGCCCGCAGGTCGTGCTGGAGACGGCCGGTACGGGGTCGGGTCACTCGGCCGGTTACCTGGGAGCGTTCCTGGTGGCGTCGCTGGCGTCGGCGTACGTCATGTACGGCTTCGACACGGCCGCCTCGCTCGGCGAGGAGTCCCTGGACCCGTCCCGCAACGCGCCGCGGGCCATCATCAGGGCGATCGTCGCGTCCTTCGCGCTGGGCGGGCTCGTGCTGCTCCTCGCGCTGATGAGCGTCTCGGCGCTGAACGGGGACAAGTTGTCGACCCAGGGCCTCCAGTACATCGTGCTCGACGTGCTCGGCCCGACGGCCGGCAAGGCGATGCTGTGGTGCGTGCTGATCGCGGTGACCGTGTGCGCGCTGGCCGTGCACACGGCGGCGATCCGGCTGGCGTTCGCGATGGCCCGGGACAACAACCTGCCCGCGTCCGCGCTGCTGGCGCGGGTGAGTCCGCGGTTCCGGACGCCCGTGCTGCCGGCCGTGGTCATCGGGGTCCTGGCGCTGGCGATCCTGGTGGTCAACATCCGCCAGCCGCAGATCTTCACCGTCGTCACCAGCATTGGCATCGTCATGATCTACCTCGCCTATCTCGGCGTCACCGTGCCCATGCTGGTGGCCCGGCTGCGCGGCAGGTGGCAGCCCGCCGAGGGCCGTTTCTCGCTGGGCCGCTGGGGCCTGCCGGTCAACATCGCCGCCGTGCTGTGGGGCGCCGCCATGACCGTCAACCTGATCTGGCCGCGGGCCTCGGTCTACAACGCCTCGGCGCCCTTCCACTGGTATCTCCAATGGGGTGCCGTGCTGTTCGTCGCGGTCATCGCGGGCGGCGGCTTCGCCTACTACTGGTTCGTCCAGCGGCACCGCACGGGCGTTCTGGCCGAACACCGTCTGGAGAGCGCGCCCGCCGCTCCGGCCACGGCTCCCACCGCCGACTGACGGAGGCATGAGTTCGACTACTCATCGTCGGCGACACGGCACCGCGGGCGCGTCGTGGCCGCCCGGCTCGCCATGGGTCCGTCGGTCGCCCTGTCCGTGCTGGGGGCGGGGCCGAGTGACGTCCGGGGCGACGACGTACGGAAACTGGCCACGCCCCGGCGTCCACGGCACTCGCGCCGGTGAACCTGCGCATTCTCGACAGCAACGACCCGGGCGCAGGTTCGGCCGGCTAGACGGGCCTCTTGAACATCCGCGTCGCCGTGATCTCGCTGTGCACCGTCTCGCCGGAACGGGGCTGTTGCGGCAGCCCCGGCCGGAGGTGTTCCTCGACGCTGATGTACTTCAGGCCCGCCCGCAGGTCGGCGTCGTTGCGCAGGCGGATGACCAGCGGGAACTCGGCCAGCGCCGTCGTGTCGAACAGGCCGGTGGTGTACAGCAGCTGCACGCCCAGGGCGTCCGAGACAGCTCGCTGGAGTTCCAGCAGGTACGTGGCGTTGGCGCGGCCGATCGGGTTGTCGAGGAAGAGGGTGCCGGCGTGCCGGTGCCTGGCCCGGCCCCGGTCGTTGGAGCGCAGCGCGGCCATCGTGCAGTACAGGGCGATGGCCGCGGTGAGCAGCTGGCCGCCGGAGAACACGTCGCCCATCTGCCCGACGGGTACGCGCTCCGCACGCAGCACGGCGTCCGGCTTGAGGATCTCGACGGCGACGCCCTTGGGCTGGAGGGCGGCGGCCACGCCTCGCAGTAGCAGGGACATACCGTCGCGGCGCAGGTCGGAGTTCTTCTTGACGGCGGCCCGGGTCGCCTCGTCGACGACCTCGCCGAGACGCTCGGTGAGGGTGGCCTGGTCGGGCTCCTCGAAGCGGATCCGCAGGAACTCCTGCCCCGACCACTCGCCGAGTCCTTCGGGCAGCCGTGACAGCCGCTGCGCGGACCGCAGGGTGGCCAGCGCCGACTCGACCAGCCCGCGCAGCCGGTCCACGATCGAGTCCCGGTTGCGCTCCAGCTGCTCCAGTTCGTCGGTGAGGACCCTCAGCCGGGGCGCGAAGGCGCCGGCCCACTTCTGCGCGTGTTCGGGCAGTGCGGAGGCGGGCAGCTCGCGGATCTGCTGGCGGGCGGGCGTGCGTACCTGCTCGTAGCGGGTGGAGTTGGCGTGCCGGACGAGGATGTCGCTCGCCTCGCGCACGGCGGCCTCGGCGGCGGACAGGTCGCCGGCGCAGCCGCGCAGCGAGCGGCGGGCCTCGGCGGCGGACTGCCGGGCGTCCTCCAGGCCGCCCGGATAGGGCTCCGGCGCGTCCTGCTCCTCGTCACCGGCGTGCTCGCGCAGCAGGTCCCGCAGCAGCGCGGCGATCTCGTCGAAGCCGCTCGCCGCGTCCTCCGCCGCACGGTGCGCGTCGAGCAGCTCGGTGTGCGCCTCCCGGGCCTGGGTCAGCGCCTCGGCGCGGGAGGCGAGTTCGCCAGTGGCCGTACGCAGCAGTGTCTGTGCGTGCTCGGCGTCGCGCGGCTGGAGGTCACCGGGCAGCTCGGTGTGCGCCTCGCCCTCTGCGGGAGCGTGCCGTTCGGCCTCGCCGCGCAGCCGGCCGAGCTGCTCGCTCGCGCTGGACATCCGGGTCTCCAGAAGCTGGACCAGCTCCTCCGCGCGCGCGGCGGCGGCCTGCCGGGACGGCCCGTCGGAACCGTCGGGGGACTGAAGCAGCTGTTCCGCGCGTGTGCGGACCTTGTTGCTCAGCCGGTCCAGCTCCGCGCGCGCCGCGCTCTCGTCGCTCTCCGCCCGCGCCTGTTCGGCCCGCAGATCGGCGCCGACGCCGACCTTCTCGTACACCTGGGACGCCGCCCGGTACGCCTCACGCAGAGCGGGCAGGGCAGCCTTGGGCGCGTCCGCGTCGTCCTCGGGTACGTCGTCGGGTGCGCCGGCGATCTCGGAGCGCTCGGCGCGCAGCGCACGCGCGGTGCGGCGGGTGTCGTCGGCGGCCCGCTGGGCGGCACGCCGGTCCTCGTCGGCGGCGCGGGCCCGCTCCAGGCAGGTCTGTGCGAGAGCCTCGGACTCGGCGGCCTCGTCGGTGAGTTCGCGCAGCTTGACCTGCCAGCCGGCCCGTTCGCGCAACCGGAAGGCGAGCCCCGCGAGGGCGTCGGCGGAGCGCCGGGCCTTCTGCGCGGCCTCCTGCCGCTCCTCGCGTACCTGTGCGGCTTCCGTGGCGGCCTCCTCGGTCTCGGCCCGTGTGGCACGTGCCTCGGCCAGCTCGGCCTCGGTCTCCTCGGCGAAGGCCCGCGCCTCGCGCGCCGCCCGCGTCAGCTCCACCAACCGCCCGGCCGGGCAGCCCGTACGCCAGGACGCGAGCCGTGCGGCCAGTTCGCGGTCCTTGCCGAGCCGGGCCGCGAGCGCGCGGATCTCCTCGTCGCGCTCGGTCGCCCGCGCGCGCAACGCCCGCCGCTCCTCGTCGGCGGCATGCTCGTCGTGCATGGCGGGGTTCGGCGGTACGAGGAAGACGTCGCCGTCGCTCGATGTGCCGGGGGCCGGGGTGGGCGCGAGCAGGGCGGCCGCCGTGCCGACCGCCACGGCGGAGCGGGGCAGCAGCGCGGCATCGCCGAGCGCTTCCCGCGCGCGGACGTGCGAGGCCGGGTCCGTGATGATCACACCGTCCACAAGCTCGGGCCGGGCGGCCAGCACGCGCGCGTGGTCGGCGGGGTCGACGGCCTGCGCGAGGTAGCGCCAGCCGGGCAGGGCCGGGATGCCGTGCTCGCCGAGGAACTCCACGGTCGCCAGCACGTCCGGGCCGGGCGGCAGCAACCCTCCGTCGCCGAGCGCGCCCAGGATGCGGGCGTCGTCGGCGGCGGCGGTGCGCAGCTCGAAGAGCTGGCGCTCGGCCGAGAACACGGTGTCGTCGAGCAGTTCGCGCAACGCGTCGGCGAACCGGTCGAGTTCCTCGGGGGTGAGAGCACCTTCGGCGACAGGGCGCGGGGTCCTGGGGGTGCCGTGGCGCGGGTGGGACGCCCGGGAGGCCGGGTCCGTGCCCGCCGCTCGCCCGTCCGTGTCCTCGGCCGGCTCCGACGCGTCGGCGGGCGCCGGCTCGCCGGAGCCGGGTCGCCCGGACCCGGCTCCCGTCGCGCCGTCGGCACCCGCTCGCGGCGCGGGCACGCCACCGGACGCCGCGCCGCCGGACGACGCCGCGCCGCCGGACGTGAGGGGCAGGCTGAGCAGCTCCGCGAGCCGTTCCTCCGCCGCCAGGGCCTCGGCGGTGCGCCACTCACCCTCGTAGGCCCGCTCCGCCGCGGTCGCCGCATCCGCCGCGCGGGCCGCCGTCAGCTCGGCACGCGACTCTGCGGACGCCGCCTCCCGCGCGTGCTCGCTCGCCCGGCGGGACGCCTCCCGTGCCGTGTCCCAGGCGGCCACCGCAGATTTCTCCGCGTCGCTGGCGGCGAGGGCGGCACGGGCCGGGTCGGCGTCGGGAGCGCTGTCGTCGAGCCAGCCCGCGCGCACCGCCTCGGCGGTCTCCTGCTCGACCTCGGTCAGGCGCTGCCGGAGGTGCCCCACCTCGCTGCGGGCGCGCTGCGCCTCGGTGGCGGCGGTGGTGGAGTCCCGGTACGCGCGGTCGCTGACCTCCTGGAGTGCGGCGGAGCGCTCCTCCTCCTCGTTCGCGAGCGCCTCGGCGCTCTGGGCCGCGGTGTGCAGGGCCCGTACGAGGTCCACGGCTGCCCTGGTCCGCGCGGCGAGCGCGGGAGCCGCGTCGCGTTCTGCCTCCTGGATCGCGGCGGCCACGCGCGCGACCCGGTCGGCGGCGGCGCGGTGGCGCAGCACGGCCTCGGCGGCCTGCCAGGCCGAGTGCAGGGTGCGCGCGTCGGCGAGCTCACGTTTCTGCGCGGCCGCCGACTTCTCGGCCGCGGCCAGTGCCAGGGACGCGTGCCGGTAGGCGAGTTCGGCGGCGATCAGGGCGCTGCGGTCGCGCGCGGACTCGGCGTGGGTGACGGCGTAGGCGGCGGCCGTGACCCGCTGGGCGAGGTCGGCGGCCCGGACCCGCTCCTGGGCGCCGCGCGCGGAGAGGCGCCGGGCCAGCGTGCGCGTCCGCCGCTCGGCACCGGCGTGGATGTCCCGCGCGCGTGTGCGGGTCTCGGCTGCCTCCACGATCCGCCCGAGCAGATCGACCGACCCCGCGGTGAAGTCCCGCTCGGCGATCAGTTCGGCCCGCCGCCCGAGCTTGTTCCCGAAGCCGCTGACCAGGTCGGCGAGGCCGTCGGTGTCGCGGGTGTCGGTGACCGCGCGCAGCAGCAGGTCGGTGAAGTCGGAGTCCTTCTTCACCGCGAAGAGACCGGCTGCCTCGCCCTCGTCGGCGTTCATCTCCCGCTGGTAGCGGAAGAGTTCGGGGTCGAGGCCGAGGTCTCCGAGGTGCTCGGTCCAGCGCTCGTGGATCTCCTCCCAGTGCACTTCGAGGTGTGGATACGCCTTCCCGGCGTCGGTGAGCGCGTCCCGGAACCCCTTCATGGTGCGCCGCCGTCCCTGCGCGCCCGACTGGCCCTCCACGGAGGGCCGTACGGCGGTGGCCTCGGCGACGGGCAGGTTGTCCAGGGTGAGCCCCGGTCCGGGCCGGAAGGAGTACCAGGCCTCGGCGAACTTCCGAGGGTCGTTGGAGACCTGACGCCCGCGCCACTCGCTCACCTTGCCGACGACGACGCACTCGCCGGTCAGGACGTGCTGCCACTCCAGCGCGACATGCCCGCAGTCGTCCGCGAGCAGGAACTTGCGCAGCACACCGGAGCTGGCGCCGCCCAGCGTGTTCCGGTGCCCCGGCAACATCACCGAGAAGATCAGCTTGAGCAGCACGGACTTGCCGCCACCGTTCTCCAGGAACAGCACCCCGGCGGGCGCGGGACGGCGCGGCGGGCCGACCGGCTCCTCCTCGAAGAACTCCGCCTGCGTCGGCGCGGGGTCGGGCACGGGTTCGCCGACACCGCGCAGGTCAAGCACGGTGTCGGCGTAGCGCGCACCGGCGGGCCCGATGGAGTAGAGGCGGACCCGGGACAGCTCGTACATGGCGGACTCTCGTAAGTCTTCGGCAGATAAGTCTTCGGCAGATCAGGAAGTTCAGGCGCGGCGCGGAGGATCAGTCGGCGGCGCGGAGGATCAGGCGCGGCGCGGAGGCTCAGGCCGAGTGGAACGGCAGTCCGGCATCGGCCACCAGGTCCAGGTCGTCGCCCTCTTCCGGGGGCAGCAGCGTCGGCGTGCCGTCGGTCACCGGGACGACCCCCAGCTCCAGCAGCTCGGCCATGGCAGCGCTTCCGGCCATGTCCCGCACCTGGAGCTGGTAGCGGGCGGTCGTGCGGTAGGTACCGCCGTTGTCGTCGCCCGTCCGCTGCAGGAAGCCGGAGTCGGTGAGGAAGGCCACGGCCTTGCCGACGATGCCGGTCGTGGACCCCGCGAGGCGCCGTGCGTCCTTGGTGGCACCGGTGGCGCTGCGTCTCACCCAGATACGCCAGGCGGCCTCCAGGCTGGGCGCGTCGGTCGCGGGGTCGGTGTTCTCCCCCTGCTCCGCGGCCCGCTCCTCCAGCCGCCGGCAGGCCTGCCGTACGAAGGCGTCGACACCGTTGACCGTCACACGGCCGATGTAGCCGTCGTCGGCGAGGTCCTCGGGGCGCGGGAACGCCATCGCGGCGACGGCCAGATGCGCGAGTCCGTGCAGGAACCGGTCGCCGGAGTCGGCTGCCGTACGGCGCGCGTAGTCGCCCATCCGCACGGCGAACACGGAGTCCTCGGCGGCGGTCACGGCCATCCCCGCACGCGCGGACACCTCCAGTACGACCAGGCCCAGCCCGGTGGCCACGGCGTCCGCGAGCCGCGCGAACGCCGGGTGCTCGCGATACCGCCGCAGCAGGTCGGCGTACTCCTGGTCGCGCGCGGGCAGCAGCTTCGGCTGCAGCCCGAAGGCGACGAGCCGCGCCGCGTCGGCGGCGTCGGCTGGCGTGACGCCGGCGCTCACCGCCGTCCCCGCGCCCTCCGGCTCCACGTGCTCGCTCACGATTGCAACTCCTCAATGGTCATCACGCGGCCTCCGTCCGGTCCGCCGTCATCCCCGCGGCGTCCAGCAGGGCCGTGCCGACGATCAGGTCGGCCCCGCCGAACTCGGGATCGTCCAGCTCCGTCCCGTCGTCCACGGAGAACAGCAGCTTCTGCTCGCCCTGCCGATACGCCGTCCCGACCGGCGGGCTGGCCGCGTGGACCGCCATCAGCGCCACCAGGTACGGCAGCTCGGGATCGGTCCGGCGGGCCTGGGCCAGGAGCCCCGACAAGCGTCTCGGCGCGTCCGCCGGAAGGTCCAGCAGCGCGTTCGCCGCGGCCAGTTGGTCCTCGCTGAACCGGCTGTCGTCCGGTGTGGCGATCAGGTCGGGCTCCGGCATCTCCACCCCGAGGTGCTCGCGCTCCACCGGCGGCGTCAGGAGTATGTCGACCAGGTCCCCGACCCGGACGGTCACCGGCTTGCGCAGGCCTGTGCCCTTCGCGAAGAAGGCGTCGGTGACACGGATCGCCTGCTCCAGCGGCAGCGGCAGCACCGGCGCGACCAGGTGCCCGTACAGGTCGATGCCCGCCGTGGACATCGGCGTCGCGAAGGCCTGGCGGTCCTGCTCGGCGCGGAACAGGGGCCCGGCCTCCAGCAGTCGCGACTGCAACTGGGTGTGCCGCCGGATGCAGTCCTTGACGATGTCGACCAGCTCGGCGGCCCGCCGCTTGTGCTCGGGGTCCTCCGACTCGTCCCGGGCCCTGCGGATGTTGGTCAGGATCGCGTTCTCGTGCCGGTACCGGTCGGCTACGTGGTCGAGTGCCTCGGCGATCATGTCGGGCACGGTGCTGAGCCAGTCGACGGCGCGGACGTTGCGCCTGGTCGCCTCCAGGGCGCGGCGGAGCGTCTCCGAGTACTGCACGGTGCGGTACCGCGCCTGCTCGGCGGCCAGTTGCGCATCGGCCAGCCGGCCGCGGTTGATCAGCACCTCCAGCTTGACCTCGGCCGCGATCTGGGCGCTGGTGACATCGGTGTCCAGGGCGCCGACGAGGACGTTCACCGCCTCGTCGGTCGTGCGGAGGTAGACGCTGCCGCCGGGCCCTGGCACCTCCTCGATCAGCTTGAAGTCGTAGTCCCGCCGGACATATGCCCCATCGGGTGCGAAGGTGCCGTAAACCGTACGGAATCCGCGGTCCACGCTGCCGACGTTGATGAGGTTCTCCAGGACCCAGCGCGCGACTCGCTCATGCTCGGCGGCCGGCCGCCGCGGCGCCTGCGCCGCGATGCGCGGGACGAGCCGGGCCACCACCTGGTCGTGGTCGGCGCCTGTGTCGAAGTCCATGTTCAGCGTGACGAGGTCGATCGCGGCGAGGGCGACCTCCGCCATGCCGTAGACCGAGTACTCACCCGCGAGGTTGGCCTTGCGCGCGTCGAGGTCGTGCAGCGGCGCGGTGCAGGCGAGCGCGCGCAGCCGCCGCGCCAGTCCCTCGTCGGCGGCCGGGCCCAGGGCTGGGCGCGGCCCCGCGCTGAACTGGGGCGGAACGCTGTCCGTCGATGCAGGCGAAGTCACGGTGCACAGATTAGGTCCTCGGTCTGACAACAGCCCAAACGACGCAGATGCCGCCCGGCGTCACGACGGTCACGCGGGACCGCGGGAGACGTCCTGGGTGTCGTCGCCCACCCGCCTCCGGTAGACCTCCACGACCCGCTTCAGGGAGTCGTCGAGGTACACCTCCAGCAGGCGCTCCGCCTCGCGCCTGTCACCCGCCTGAAGGGCCTGCAGGATCTGCCGGTTGCGGGTGAGGTAGGGCTCGTGCAGCCGCCGCGGGTCGTCGACGACGTGGAAGGCGAGCCGCAGTTCGGCGAAGACGCTGCGCATCAGCTCGTCGGTGCGCTCGCTGGCGGCGAGGGCGACCAGCTCGCGGTGGAAGTGGATGTTGGCCGTACCCAGGCCTTTCCAGTCATGCTCGACCGCCGCCCGCTGCCCTTCCGTCACGGCCGACGCGAGCCCGTCGAGCGCGTAGGGCGGCTCACCGAGCCCCCGGACGACGGCGCACTCGACCAGACGGCGGGTGCGGTAGATGTCCTCGACGTCCTCCACGGCCAGGACCCGGACGAAGACGCCCCGGTTCAGCTCGTGCACCAGCAGACGTTCATGGGTGAGCAGCCGGAAGGCCTCGCGCAGGGTGTTGCGGGAGACGCCGAGCGCCCCGCCGATGCTGTCCTCGGACAGCCGGGCGCCGGGCGGGAAATAGCCCTCGGCGATACGGCTCCTGAGGATGTCCGACACACGCTCGGCGGTGCTGGTGCGCCCCAGGAGGGCCCGGTCGCCGGCCAGTCCCGTCAGCTGCTCTGCCATGCCCGGAATTCAATCGCAGATACCAGAACGAAACAACACGAGTATTGAGGGATCGTTGAACGATCCTCTACGTTGCTACGAACGGCGCCGCCCCCTCCCTCACGGCGGCGGCGCCGCCACGCTTCCGCACGGCACGGCTCAGTCCGCAAGCACCCTCCGTCCCCCCTCTGCGAGGTGCCCATGAGCACGACCCCTCCACCGCAGGCCCCGACCACCGACGCCCGCCCGGAAAAGAGTGAACGGAACGACGGCGACGGCGCGTTCGGCTGGCTGCGCGCACTCGGTCCGCGTGGCCGCCGCGCCTTCGCCGGTGCCTTCGGCGGCTACGCGCTGGACTCGTACGACTACTTCACCCTCCCGCTGAGCATGGTCGCCCTGGCCGCGTACTTCGGCCTGGACAGCGGTCAGACGGGCCTGTTCACCACCGTCACGCTCGTCGTGTCCGCGATCGGCGGCGCCCTCGCGGGCGTACTGGCCGACCGGATCGGCCGGGTCAAGGCGCTGATGATCACGGTCGTCACGTATGCCGTCTTCACGGTGGCCTGCGGCTTCGCGCCCAACTACGAGACACTGCTGGTCTTCAGGGCCTTGCAGGGCCTGGGCTTCGGCGGCGAGTGGGCGGTCGGCGCGATCCTGGTCGCCGAGTACGCGAGCGCCAGGCACCGGGGACGCACGCTCGGCGTGATCCAGAGTTCCTGGGCCGTCGGCTGGGCCCTGGCCGCGATCGTCTACACGCTGGTCTTCTCGTTCCTCGACGAGGGCCTGGCCTGGCGCGTGATGTTCTGGACCGGCGCGCTGCCGGCGCTGCTGGTCATCTGGATGCGGCGTCGCGTCCACGACGCTCCTGGGGCGACTGCCGCACGGGAGAAAAGCCCGCAAAAAGGGTCATTCGCGGCCATCTTCAAGCGAGGCACGGCCGACACGCCGGGCCTGCTGCGCACCACGTTCTTCGCCGTGCTGCTCTCGACCGGCGTCCAGGGGGGCTACTACACGCTGGCGACCTGGGTGCCGACGTACCTCAAGACGGAGCGCGACCTGTCCGTGGTGGGCACCGGCGGCTATCTGACCTTCCTGATCTCCGGCGCCTTCGCCGGCTATCTCACGGGCGGCTACCTCACCGACAAGCTGGGCCGGCGGCGTAACATCTGGCTGTTCGCCCTTCTGTCGGCGGTCTGCATCCTGGCGTACGCGAACATCCCCGGCGGCGCCAACACCCTCGTGCTCGTACTGGGGTTCCCGCTCGGGTTCTGCATGTCGGCGATCTTCAGCGGCTTCGGCTCGTTCCTCAGCGAGCTGTACCCGACCGCCGTGCGCGGCACGGGGCAGGGCTTCACCTACAACACCGGCCGGGCCGTCGGCGCGGTCTTCCCCACCACCGTCGGTTTCTTGGCGGACAGTTGGGGTGTGGGCGGCGCGCTGGTCTTCGGTGCGATCGGCTACGGACTCGCGGCGCTGGCGCTGCTGGGGCTGCCCGAGACGCGTGGCAAGGAGCTGGTGTGAAGCGCGCCGACGACCGCCCCCTGACCCTCGTGGACGAGCACGCGCGCGCGTGGACCCCGGAAGCGGCCCGGACCCGCTTCCGCGCGGGACTGACCGGCCCCACGGCCGGGGTCGCCGCCGGCCACACCCAGGTCAACCTGATCGCGGTGCCCGCCGAATGGGCTTGGGACATGCTGCTGTTCTGCCAGCGCAATCCCAAGCCGTGCCCGGTCCTGGACGTCACGGACGCCGGTTCCTGGACGACCGTGCTCGCGGCCGGCGCGGATCTGCGCACCGACCTCCCGCGCTACCGGGTCTGGCAGGACGGCGCATTGGTGGACGAACCGACGGACGTCCTCGCGCACTGGCGGGACGACTTGGTGTCGTTCCTGATCGGGTGCAGCTTCACCTTCGAGTGGGCACTGTCCGCAGCGGGGGTGCCGCTGCGCCATGTCGAGCAGGGACGGAACGTGCCGATGTACGTGACGAGTCGTCAGTGCCGTCCGGCGGGGCGTCTGAGCGGGCCCATGGTGGTGTCCATGCGCCCGGTGCCGCCCTCGCGGCTGGGGGCGGCGATCCGGGAGAGCAGTCTGCTCCCGGCGGTGCACGGCAGCCCCGTGCACTGCGGTGACCCGTCGGCGCTCGGCATCGACGACCTCGACCGGCCCGACTTCGGCGATCCGGTGACCGCCGATCCGGACGACATCCCGGTGTTCTGGGCCTGCGGGGTGACTCCGCAGGCGGCGGTGATGGCCTCCCGCCCGCCGTTCGCCCTCACCCACGCACCGGGCCAGATGTTCCTCACCGACGCCCGCGACGACCAGTACCGCGTGGCCTGAGCAGCCAAGGGGACCCCATGACCGCGATCGATCTGAACGCCGACCTCGGCGAGGGCTTCGGCCGCTGGCGGCTGACCGACGACGAGCAGCTGCTGTCCGTCGTCTCCAGCGCCAACGTGGCCTGCGGCTTCCACGCCGGGGACGCGGCCACCATGCGGCGGGTGTGCGAGCTGGCAGCCGCGCGCGGGGTGACGATCGGCGCTCAGGTCTCCTACCGCGACCTGGCCGGGTTCGGGCGGCGCGCGATGGACGTGCCGCCCGCCGAGCTGGCGGCCGAGGTGGCCTACCAGATCGGTGCCCTGGAGGTGTTCGCCCGCGCGGCCGGGGCCCGGGTGGCGTACGTCAAGCCGCACGGCGCCCTCTACAACCGCGTGGTGCACGACGAGGAGCAGGCCGGTGCGGTGGTCGACGGCGTGCTCCTCGCGGACGGCTCGCTGCCCGTGCTGGGGCTGCCCGGCTCGCGGCTGCTGGCGCTCGCCGGCAAGGCGGGACTCCCGGCGGTCCCGGAGGCGTTCGCGGACCGCGCGTACACCGACGAGGGCACCCTTGTGCCGCGAGGCCTGGAGGGCGCCGTGGTGACCGATCCCGAGGCCGTCGTGGCACGGTCGGTGGGCCTGGCCCGTTCCGGGACGGTCGTCGCCCACTCCGGGGCCCGCATCGGGATACGCGCGCGGTCCCTGTGCCTGCACGGGGACACTCCCGGCGCGGTGGAGCTGGCCCGGCGGGTGCGCCGGCAGCTCGAAGAGGCCGGTGTCCGGGTGGAGGCCTTCGCATGAGGGTGCTGCCGGTCGGCGACGACGGCCTGCTCGTGGAGGTCTCCTCCGGCGACCAGGCGCAGGCTCTGCACGCGGAGTTGCTGCGCCGCCGCGCCGAGGGGTCGCTCATGGTCCGCGACATCGTGCCCGCGGCCCGTACCGTCCTCCTCGACGGCCTGACCGACGCGCTCCGCCTGGCATCCGAGCTGACGGCCGCCGACGTGCCCCCCGCTCCCCCGCGTGCGGGGAAGGCCGTCGAACTCCCGGTGCGCTACGACGGCCCCGACCTCGCGGACGTGGCCGCCCTGTGGGGGGTGAGCGAACGGGAGGTGGCGCGCATTCACGCCGGGACCGAGTTCCGGGTCGCCTTCTGCGGTTTCGCCCCCGGCTTCGGCTACCTGACCGGTCTGCCGCCGCGCTACGAGGTCCCGCGCCGCCCGACACCGCGCACCGCCGTCCCAGCGGGTGCCGTGGCGCTGGCCGGCCCCTACACGGGCGTGTACCCGCACACGTCTCCGGGAGGCTGGCAGCTGATCGGCAGCACGGACGCGGTGCTGTGGGACCACGCGCGCGTGCCGGCCGCCCTGCTGGCTCCGGGCACGCGCGTGCGGTTCGTCCCGGTGCGCGCCGGTCACCAGGGTCCGGTGGGGCACCGATGACGGACCGCGCGCTCGCCGTCGTACGGGCCGGGGCGCTCACCACCGTGCAGGACCTGGGCCGCCCCGGTCACGCCCACCTCGGCGTGCCGCGCTCCGGGGCCCTGGACGCGCCCGCGGCGGCTCTCGCGAACCGGCTGGCCGGCAATCCGCCCGAGGCGGCCGTTGTGGAGACGACCCTCGACGGCTGCGCCGTCCGGCCGCGTTCCACGGTCACCGTGGCGGTCACGGGCGCGCCCTGCCGGGTCACGGTGGACGGGCGGCCGGTCGCGTGGGGCGCGCCGGTGCGGGTGCCCGCGGGCGCTGTCCTGGACGTCGGCGCGGCGGTGCGCGGGGTTCGCGGCTACGTGGCGGTCTCCGGCGGCATCGCCGTCGAGCCGGTGCTCGGCAGCCGCTCCACGGACCTGCTGTCGGGGCTCGGCCCGCCGCCCCTCACGAACGGCGCGGTACTCCCCCTGGGGCGGATGAGCCGCCCCCACACGCGCGTGGACGTCGCTCCGCAGCCGGCGCCGCCGGCGGAGCTGGTGCTACGGGTGACGCTCGGTCCCCGCGACGACTGGTTCACGCGGGAGGCCGTACGAATGTTCACGTCGCGCGCGTACCGGGTGTCCGCCGCGAGCAACCGCATCGGGCTGCGCACGGAAGGGCCCGCCCTGGAGCGGGCCCGTCCGGGCGAACTCCCCAGTGAGGGCATGGTCCTGGGCGCGGTCCAGGTCCCGCCCGACGGCCGGCCGGTCGTCTTCCTCGCCGACCACCCGACGACCGGCGGCTACCCCGTCGTCGCGGTGGTCCGCACGGCCGACCTCCCGGCGGCCGCACAGGCGGTGCCGGGCACACCGGTGCGCTTCGTGGCGGTACGCCGTCGCTGACACACCGTGACACCCGTGGGAGTCCGGCCCTACGCCGCCTCCGGCTCCGGCTGCGGCTCGGCGACCGGCCGCTGCTCCGCGACGGACCGCTGCTCCGTCACCGCGCGCTGTTCCGCGACGGCCCGCTGTCCTGGCGGCGGCGTCTGCTCGGCCCCCGGTCGCCGGCCCGGCGCCGGCCGCTGCTCGGTCGCCGCCCGCTGGTTCACGACCGCCCGCTGGTTCACGACCGCCCGCTGGTCCGGCCCCGTCCGCTGGCCCGGCATCGAGAGCCCATCGGGCAGGACGAGTTTCCCGGGCTCGGGACGGTGTCCCGGCCGCGCTTCCGGAGCCGACAGCGCCGCCAGCGCCATCGACACCGCGGTCGCCGACCGCAGATCGAGCCGGGCGCAGGTGCCGCGCGCGCGGTGCCGCATCTCGACGGCGGCCAGTCGCAGCAGCTGAGGCAGCAGATCGTTGCACCGCCGCAGCACCCAGGCGGTGCCCGCCGTGGCGAGCCACAGCAGGCTGGCCGACTTGGTGGGCGGCGGGAACTCGGGCTCGGCGGCGGGCGCGTCGCCCGTGGCGATCCCGGCGTCCGCCAGCAGCCCGTGGAACCGGACGGCCAGCTGCCGGTGCCCCCGCTCCCCCGGGTGCAGCCGGTCCGAGGACCACATGGCCCGGTCGCCCACCCAGTCCCCCTCGGCCGCGTGCAGATGCACCGCCCCGTACCGCTCGGAGAGCGCGTGGACGACGGTGTTCACCGCGCGCTGCCGCCGGGCCAGCGGGTTGGCCAGCACCCCGGGCAGTCCCAGCATCGTGCCGGGGTCGGGCAGGCAGGCGGTCAGGACGGCCGTGCCCTGCCGGGTGAAGGCCGCGTAGACCTTGTCGAGGCGCTCGGTGATGTGGTGGATGTCGAAGGTGCGGCGCAGCGTGTCGTTGACGCCGACGAGGACGGACGCGACGTCCGGCCGCAGGTCCAGTGCGGCGGGCAGCTGGGTCTCCAGCACGTCGCGGGTCTGCGCCCCGCTGACCGCGAGGTTGGTGAAATCGGCGGGCGGCTCGGACAGGCCGCCGGCGAGCAGCGCGGCCCAGCCGCGCCACCCATTCCCCACGGGATCGCCGACCCCCTCGGTCAGCGAGTCCCCGAGGGCGACGTAACGGACGGCTCTCATGCCGCGCCCTCCGCACGGGCGAAGGGGCGCTCGGGCACCGCGGCGTCGTGCGCGGCGAGGAAGGCGTCCACCGCGGTACCCCAGCCGAAGCACTCCGCACGCGCGCGTGCCGTCTCACGGCGCTCCCGCTCGGGCCGGTCGAGCAGCATCTCCACGGCGTCGGCGAAGGCGTCCCCGTTGTCCGCCGCGGTGGCACCGGCGGACCCGATGACCTCGGGCAGCGCGGAGGAGGCGCTCGCCACCACGGGCGTGCCGCAGGCCATGGCCTCCAGCGCGGCGAGTCCGAACGTCTCCGCCGGCCCGGGAGCCAGGCACACGTCCGCGGTGGCCTGGAGCGCGCCGAGCAGGCTGCGGTCGGCGACGTGCCCGAGGAAGGTCACCGGCAGGTCGCGCTCCTGGGCCCGCTTCTCCAGGCCCGGGCGCAGCGGCCCGTTGCCTGCCACCACGAGCACCGCGCGCACACCGCGCTGGCGCAGCGACTCCAGGGCGTCCAGGGCGGTGCCGGGCCGCTTCTCGACGGACAGCCGCGAGCACATCACGAGCAGCTTCTCGTCCGCCCGCGCGTGGGTGTCGCGCAGTGCCGCGTCGCGCAGGGTGGGGCGCCGGTTCATCAGGTCGACGCCCAGGGGCGCCCGAACGACGTTGCGGGCGCCGATCCGGATGAACTCCCGCTCGGCGAACTCGGTGGTGCACACGACCTTGGAGTAGGTGTGGGCCGTGCGGACGTTGAGGGCGTCGGCGGCGCGCCGCGAGACGTTCTCCGACAGGCCCCAGGTGCGCAGGACGCCGTCGGCGGTCTCGTGGGAGACCATCACGGCGGGCACCCGGGCACGCCGCGCCCACTTGCCGGTCCACCTGAGCGTCGTACGGTCCGAGACCTCCAGGCGGTCCGGGCCGAGCTGCTCCAGGAGGGCTGCGACGCGGCGCTTGTCGAGGAGAACGCGGTAGCCGCCGGTGCCGGGCAGCACCGGTCCGGGCAGGGTGATCACCCGGCCCTGCTCGGTGTCCCGGTCGCTGTACCTCTCGCCCGGCACGATCAGGACCGGGTCGTGGCCCGCGAGCTTGAAGCCCTTGCCCAGCTCCCGCAGCGCGGTGCGCAGGCCGCCGGACGCGGGGGCGACGAAGTTCGCCAGCCGGACGATGCGCAGGGACGTGTTCATGCCGCCACCGCCGGCTTGCGCGCGTCGAGGACGGCTTCGTAGTGCTCGATCAGCTGGTCGCCGATGGCCGCCCAGGTGCGGCCCTCGACGGTGGCGCGGGCGGTGGTCCCGAAGGACGTGCGCAGCGCCGGGTCGGCGGCCAGGGCGGCCACGGCGTCCCGGAGGGCGTCCGCGTCGCGCGGGGGCACCAGGATCCCGGTGCGCCCGTGGTCGACCAGGTCCTTCGGGCCGCCGGCGGCGGGCGCGACCACGGGGACACCGCTGGCCATGGCCTCCTGCACGGTCTGGCAGAAGGTCTCGAAAGGCCCGGTGTGGGCGAAGACGTCCAGCGAGGCGAAGATCCGGGCGAGGTCGTCACCGGTACGGCGGCCCAGGAAGACCGCCCCGGGCAGCGCCTCGGCCAGGCCGGGCTGGCTCGGTCCGTCGCCGACGACGACCACGCGCACGCCGGGCAGCCCGCAGACCCCGGAGAGCAGCTCGACGTGCTTCTCGGGCGCGAGCCGCCCGACATAGCCGACGATCAGCTCGCCGTTCGGGGCGAGTTCGCGGCGCAGTGCCTCGTCCCGCAGTTCGGGGCGGAAGCGGGCGGTGTCGACACCGCGCTGCCACAGGTGCACCCGGGGGACGCCGTGGGTCTCCAGGTCGCCCTGGGAGGCGCTGGAGGGCGCGAGGGTGCGGTCGGCGGCGGAGTGCACGGAGCGGATGCGCCGCCAGGCCGCGGCCTCACCGGCGCCCACGTAGGTGCGGGCGTATCCGGCGAGGTCGGTCTGGTAGATGGCGACGGCGGGCACGCCGAGCCGGGCCGCCGCGGCCATGCCGCGGACGCCGAGGATGAAGGGGCTGGCGAGGTGCACGATGTCGGGCTGGTGCGAGATCAGCGCGGCGGCCAGGCGCCGGCTGGGCAGGGCGACCCGGACCTGGGGGTAGCCGGGGAGCGGGAGGGACGGGATGTGGACGACGGGGCAGGGCGCGAGGGCGTCCGCCTTGTTCCCGGGCGCGGGGGCCGGGGCGACGACGATGGGAGCGTGACCGCGATCGACGAGGTGTCGGGCGGTCTGGAGCGCGCAGTGGGCCACGCCGTTCACATCGGGGGGAAAGGATTCGGTCACGATGACGACACGCATAGGGCTGTTGTCGCCACGCTGGACGTGGCCGCGTCAACGTCGATCTTTCCGAACGGGGAACGATCCATGAGCGTTGCGCTGCGCACCCGAGCGCGTCAGCCCGCGGCCACACGCTCCTGACCTCCGGGTCGACTGCCGTTCACCCGGAGGGCGGTCCGGCTCCCTGTCACCCCGCGAGGGGGGAGGGTGGCGTTCACATGGCTTCGGGGCCGATCCGGCTGCGTACCGCGGTCTGGACCTCCGCCTCCTCGGCGGGGTCGGAGGCGAGCCTGCGCAGTTGCTCGACGACGCGGGTGTCTCCGGTCTCGGCGTGCCGGGCGGCGAGCTCCCGGGTGGTCTCCTCGCAGTCCCAGAGGCATTCGACGCCGAAACCTGAGGGGAATGAGGGGTCGGTGGCGGCGAGCGCACGGGCGGCCCTGCCCCGCAGATGGGACGAGCCGGTCTCGCGGTAGACATGGCGCAAAACCGGTGCGGCACAGCCGATGCCGAGGCGTCCCGCGCCGTCCACGAGCGTCCACAGGGTCGGCGCGTCGGGCCCTTCGCCCCGCACGGCCTCCCGGATCGCGCCGAGGACCAGGTCGCTGTCCTTGGCGCCGCCCCGGCAGGCGAGCACGCGTCCGGCGGCGGCGCCCAGCGGATCGGGGCGGCGTGCCCAGCCGCGCGCCCGGTCGACGGCGGCCACACTGCGCATCCGCTCGAAGGCCTCGACGGCTGCCTCCACGACGGGCGGCGTGCCGGTGACCACGGCCGCCTCGATCAGGTCGAGCGCCTCGGGATCGTTGCCGTCGGCGAGGTAGCGCAGCGCGGTGCAGCGGGCGCCTTCGGTGCCGTCCTGGGCGGCGCGGACGATCTCGGGCCGGTCCTCGGGGCCGGCGACTGCCGTGAGACAGCGGGCGGCCGGGACGTGCAGCGCGACGCCGCGTTCGACGCCCTGCTGGGCCCACTCGAACACGGCCTGCACGCTCCACCCCGGGCGGGGCCCACCCGGCCGCATCTGCCGCTGCCAGCGGTCGAAGCAGCCGGTCTCCTGGGCGGCACGCACGCGCGCGCCGATCGCCGCGCGCGGATCGTCGGCCCACAGCCGCCAGGGCCGCGGCTCGAAGGCGTCGCGCACGGCGGCGGCCAGCTCGGCCTCGCCCTCGGCGTCCGCAGGGAAGCGGGCCAGCACGGGGACGGCCAGGGTGCGCAGCCCGGCATCGTCGTCGCGCAGGGCCAGCTCGTCCAGGGCCCAGGCCCAGTTGGACCCCTGGGCGGCGTACCTGCGCAGCAGGGCGAGCGCGTCGTGCCTGCCGTAGGACGCGAGGTGGCCGAGGACGGAGAGGGCGAGTCCGGTGCGGGACTCGTCGTCGTCGAGGACGTCCTCGGGGGCGAAGAGATGCGCCTCGATCGCGTCCAGCTCGCCGTTCAGGTCGAGGTAGAGGCGGGCGTAGTACAGCGAGCGGTTCTCCACCTGCCAGTCGCGGCGGGGGTCGCGCAGCACACAGTGGTTCAGCGCCGCGAGCGCCTCGGGACGGGGGGCGGTGAGCGCGTGCAGCGTGCCGTCGCCGCGGCCCCGCTGAAGCAGGCCGAGCAGCGTACCGCTGGGCGCTATGACCGGATCGAACATGGGAAACAGCCTCACATCAAGCGTCGACGCAACCGGGAAACGTGCTCTACCTGGCCGCGTGACAACACGTCGGGGCGCCCGCCGTCTTCTGCTTGCTGTAGACCATCTTCCTCTGCCTCTCGTCGGTGGCCCATGCGGGCCGCGTCACGGCCCGCGCGGTGCGGCAACACCTGCCCAGCCCTCACGTCCGTGAACCACGACGTCATGATGACCCGGCGCTTCTCGATGCCGCGACCGATATTTCCGGCGGCCAGGTACCGCCTCCCCCGTTTTCCGTGTCCTGCCCGGCCAGGAGGCCTGTCCTGCCTGGCCGGGGGTGGTGTCTCAGCGTGCGCCGAACAGTTCCAGCAGCTCCGCCTTGCCGAACATCCGGGCGGTGTCGACGGCCGACGGGGTGCCCGCGGCCGGATCGGCGCCGCCGTCCAGCAGGGCCTTGATCACTTCCTGCTCGCCCTTGAAGACCGCCCCGGCGAGGGGCGTCTGCCCCCGGTCGTTGACGCGGTCCGCCTCGGCGCCGCGGGCGAGCAGCTCGCGCACCGTCCCGGCATGCCCGTGGTAGGCGGCGAGCATCACGAGGGAGTCGCCGCGGTCGTTGGTGAGGTTGACCGGAACGCCCGCGTCGACGTACGCCACGAGCGCCTCGGTCTGCCCCTGCCGGGCCAGATCGAAGATCTTGGTCGCGAGCTCCACGACCTCGGGGTCGGGGGCTTCGGTCATCGGCCGGACCGCCTCTCACTACGTACGCGTACGAACTACAGCTAACCGCACTGCTGGGCCCTATGGGTGAATCGCCAGCGTACTGGCTGTGCGGCGACATGACGGGCCACGCCCGAGGCAAAGATCACCAATGCACCCGCCGGGCGCAAGCTCCCAGCGCCCCGGACCGCCACAGCTCCGCCGTACGGACGATATCGACCACATTTCACCCAGTTGCACCTTTTATCGTATAGATACATCCTGTGAACAGGGAAGTACTCATGGTGACTGTCCCCCTCGACACCAGGAGACCTCATGATTCTGTCCATCTCAGGCGTCGTCCTGCTCGGCATCGTCGTCTTCATCTTCTTCCGCAAGGACGGACTCAAGGCGTCCCACGCCTGCATCGCGGCCCTGTTCGGCTTCTACCTCGCGAGCACGGCCATCGCCCCGAGCATCAAGGCGGGCGGCGAGAGCCTGGCGGGTCTCCTGGGGGGCATCAAGTTCTGACCCCCCGCCCGCCCCGGACCCACCACCCCGCCCGCACGCACCTCCAGGAGACAGCAGTGGCCCGGCGCCCTCTTCCCCGCATTCTGAGCAACGGCGGCGCGCAGCTGGCCCGGACCCGGGAGCTGGCCAGGACGGCGGCCGACAGCGCCACCGACGTCCTGCACCCGCTGATCACCATCACCCGGGGGTTGCGCCGGCTGGCGGCGGCCGGGCGGCGCAAGTGGGCCGAGACGCCCAAGGACAAGCGTGGCCATCTGCTGTTCCTGGTGGCCTCGGTGATCCTCGCCGTGGCGCTCGCACCGTACGGGCCGCTGCTCGCCGCCGTCGCCCTGATGGCGGCGGCAGCCTGGCAGGGCCGCGACCGGACGCCCCCGGCCCCCGAGGGGCCGGACGAGGCCCAGACGCAGCGCCTGCAGTCGCTGTACGAGGCTCTGGTCCCGTTCTTCTCCGTCGCCGAGGACCCGGCACCCCTGTACGCCCACGGCGGGGACTGGGAGAAGACCTTCCCGGAGTACGAGTTCGACGGCGCCGGCCGGATCTCACACCTGGTGGTCGGGTATCCGGCGTACTTTCCGGACAGCGAGCCGGAGGCACGCGCGCGTGTCGAGCATCTGCTGACGGCCAAGGCGGGCCGTGACCGCGAGTACCACTTCATGTGGGACGAGGAGGGCAACCAGCTCACGGTCACGGTCCTCGCGCCGCTACCCACAGACATCGCCGCCCAGCGGTTCGTGACGGCACCCGGCGAGACGGTCCTCGGCTTCACCGACGCGAGCGAGGTCCAGCGCACGCTGCCGCTGGTCCACGGCGAGGAGCGGCGCGACATGCCCCCGGTGGTGTGGCGTACCGGGATCCGCTCCACCGAACCCCACCTGCTGGTCACCGGGCAGCCGGGCAGCGGCACCTCGACCCTGCTGCGCTCCGTGGCGCTCCAGGCCCTGCAGCGCGGCGACGTCCTCGTCGTCGAGGGCGGCGGCACCGGCGAGTACGCCTGCCTGATCGGCCGGGACGGTGTCCTCGCCGTCGAGTGCGCGCTGACCGGGGCACTGGCGAGCCTGGAGTGGGCCGCGACCGAGACCGAACGCCGGCTGATCGCTGTCAACCGCGCGCGTCAGGCGGGCCACCCGGCGCCGGACGACACGAAGCGGCCGCTGTGGATCCTGCTGGACCGCCCGGCGGCGCTCGCCCTGGTGGCCGCCGCCGACGGCCACAAGGACCCCCAGTCGTTGCTCCAGGTACCGCTCCGGCACGGCCGAGCCGCCAACGTCACCGTGGTCGTCGCCGAACAGTTCGACAGCCTGGACGCCCTGAGCGACCCGGTGCGGCAGCACACCCGCGCGCGGGTGGTCCTCGGCCCCGCCACCAGGGAGCAGCTCACGACGATCCTGGGCGCGCCCCCGCACACCACCCCGGTCGCGCACGTCCCCGCCGGCCGCGGCTACGCCCGCCTGGGCACGGGCCCGGTCCTGCGCCTGCAGGTCCCGGCGACCCCGGACCCGTACGACGACGCGACGAGCGACGCGCACCGTCAGGCGGTACTGGACCTGCTTCCGCCCCGCACGACCCCGGCGGACGCGAAGCCGGACCCGGTCCCGGCGGCACCCGAGCCCGAGCCGGTGCCGGCGGAGGCGGCGGCAGTGGCGGAGAGTTCCTGAATCCGGCGCCGGCAGCACGGAGGAGTCACACCGCCGGCCCGCACCCGCACGCCGGTCGCGAGCACACCCCACTGCCGCACCCGCACGCAGCTCAGGAGAGCCGCCACTGCCGCCCAGGCGCGCGGCCCTCGACCGCACCGGACAGCGCGCACGGACCCGCCCACACACACGCGGCCACCGGCCACGCCCCACAGCCCGCCTCCGCCCGGCGCTACGCCACGAACGTCCGCGGTGCCTCCGCCCCCACCGTCCCGCCGCTGCGTACCAGCCGTGCCGCCGCGGCCAGTCGTACCGCCGCCTCCTCCGCCACCGCGCCACCCACGGTGAAGGGCAGTCGCACATAGCCCTCGAAGGCGCCGTCCACGCCGAAACGCGGGCCGGACGGCACGCGTACGCCGACCCGCTCCCCCGCCTCGGCGAGGCGCGAACCCGACAGTCCGCCGGTCCGTACCCACAGCGTGAGCCCGCCCCGCGGCACCTCGAACTCCCAGTCGGGCAGTTCCCGCCGCACCGCGGCCACCAGCGCGTCCCGGTTGTCGCGCGCCTGCCCACGCCGCAGGTCCACGGCCTGCTCCCATCCGCCGGTGCCGAACAGCCAGTGCACGGCGAGCTGCTCCAGCACCGGCGTGCCCAGATCGGCGTACGCGCGTGCGGCGACCAGGCTGCGGATGACGTCGGGCGCGGCCCGCACCCAGCCGATGCGCATCCCGGCCCAGAAGGCCTTGCTGGCGGAGCCGACCGTGATGACGGTGGACCCGGCCGGGTCGAAGGCGCACACCGGGCGAGGCATCTCCACGTCGGGGTCCACCCACAGCTCGTTCATCGTCTCGTCGGCGACGATCACGGTGCCCGCCGACCGGGACGCCTCCACCAGGTGCCGGCGCTGGTCCTCGTCGACGAGCGCGCCGGTCGGGTTGTGGAAGTCGGCGACGACGTAGGCGATACGCGGCGCGGCGTTCCGCAGGACCTGCCGCCAGCGGTCCATGTCCCACCCGCCGAGCCCCTCGGCCATCGCCACGGGCACCAGCCGGGCGCCCGCCTCGCGCATCAACTGCAGGATGTTGGCGTAGGACGGCGACTCGACCGCGACGCGCTCGCCCCGGCCCGCGAAGAGGTGGCAGATGGCGTCGATGGCGCCCATCGCACCGGTCGTCACCATGATCTGCTCCGGCATGGTGGGGATCCCGCGCGCGGTGTAGCGCTCGGCGAGCATCGAACGCAGCGCGGGCAGCCCGGCCGGATAGTCGCCGTGCGTGTGCGCGTACGGCTGGAGCTCCCCCAGGGCGCCCTGGACGGCGCGGGTCAGCCAGGGTTCGGGGGCGGGCAGCGCCGCACAGCCGAGGTCGATCATCGACCCGAGAGCCTCGGGCGGCAGCGGCTCCAGCCCGCGCGCGGGGAGCGGGTTCCCGGCCGGGACGGCGGTCCAGCTCCCCGCGCCGCGCCGGGACTCCAGGAACCCTTCGGCACGAAGCGCCTCGTAGGCGGCGGCGACCGTCGTGCGGCTGACGGACAGGGCGAGCGCGAGCTCCCGTTCCGCGGGCAGCCGCGCCGCCACGGGCACGCGCCCTTCCAGCACCAGCAGCCGGATGCCGTCGGCGAGCGCGCGATAGGCGGGCGGCCGGCGCGAACCCGGGCCCGCCGGACGGTCCTGCTGCGACTGGAGCTGCCGGGCCAGCTGCGCCGCACCCACCGCCGAGGTCCACTGCCCCATGACGATCAGTCCACCTTCCCCGAATCGGCCCCGAGTGGCATTGTTCTCCCCGTCACAGGGTGCCACGCGCCAGGCCACTGGCACCAACAGGGGGCCCTCCCAACGCGGCCACGCCGACGCGTCGCGACCGGCGCTGACGCGTTCGCCGCCCCCTCGGCATCCTGCGGCAGCACCGGCGTTGCCATCGGTCAACCCCGGCGCGCCATACTGCGTCCGTGAGCACGCACATACGTCATCCCTACCTCGACCACCCCGGCCCGATCGCCTTCGCCCACCGGGGCGGCGCCGCGGACGGCCTCGAGAACACCACGCTTCAGTTCCGGCGCGCGGTGGAGATGGGGTACCGGTACATCGAGACCGACGTCCACGTCACGCGGGACGGGCGGATCGTCGCGTTCCACGACGCGACGCTGGACCGGGTGACCGACGGGGCCGGGCGGATCGCCGACCTGCCCTGGGACGACGTGCGCCAGGCACGGGTCGCGGGCAGCGAGCCGGTGCCGCTCTTCGAGGAACTGCTGGAGACCTTCCCCGAGGTGCGCTGGAACGTCGACCTGAAGGCCGAGTCGGCCCTCCACCCCTTCCTGGAGCTGATCGGCCGCACCGACGCCTGGGACCGGGTCTGCGTCGGCTCGTTCTCCGAGGCCCGCGTCGTGCGTGCCCAGCGCCTGGCCGGGCCGCGCCTGGCGACGTCGTACGGCACCCGTGGGGTGCTCAACCTCCGACTGCGCTCCTGGGGCGTGCCGGCCATGGTGCGCCGCTCCGCCGTCGCCGCCCAGGTGCCCGAGACGCAATCGGGCATCCGGGTCGTGGACCACCGGTTCGTGCGCACCGCCCACGCGCGCGGCCTGCAGGTGCACGTGTGGACCATCAACGAGGCGGACCACATGCACCGGCTCCTGGACCTCGGCGTCGATGGCATCATGACCGATCACATCGACACGTTGCGCAAGGTCATGGAGGACCGGGGCGTCTGGGTCTGACGCCCCGGGCGGCGCACGCGCACGGGCACTTCACGGGGAGGCGAGGGCACGGGTGGGCACCGACACCGTGCGGACACCGGCGGCCGACGACGCGGCCGGACGGCGGCGCGAGCAGCGCGGCTGGTACTTCTACGACTGGGCCTGCTCCGTCTACTCGACGAGCGTGCTCACCGTCTTCCTGGGCCCCTATCTGACGTCGGTGGCCGAGTCGGCCGCGGACGCGGACGGCTTCGTGCATCCGCTGGGCATCCCGGTGCGCGCCGGTTCCTTCTTCGCGTACTCGGTGTCCCTGTCGGTGATCGTGGCCGTGCTGGTCATGCCCCTGGTGGGCGCCGCCGCCGACCGCACCGGCCGCAAGAAGCCCCTCCTGGGCGCCGCCGCCTACGTCGGTGCCGGGGCCACCGCGGGCATGTTCCTGCTGGACGGCGACCGGTATCTGCTCGGCGGCGTCCTGCTGGTCGTCGCGAACGCCGCGCAGTCCGTGGCGATGATGCTCTACAACTCCTATCTGCCGCAGATCGCCCCACCCGAGGAGCGCGACGCGGTCTCCTCGCGCGGGTGGGCCTTCGGGTACGCGGCGGGCGCGCTGGTCCTGGTCCTCAACCTGGTCCTGTACCTCGCCCACGACAGCTTCGGGCTCACGGAGGGCATGGCCGTGCGCATCTGCCTTGCCTCGGCAGGCCTGTGGTGGGGCGCCTTCGCACTGATTCCGCTGCGGCGTCTGCGCGACCGCCGCTCCCCCGCGCGCGAGAGAGCGGTCACCGGATGGCGGCAGCTCGCGGCGACGGTCCGCGACATGCGCCGCCATCCGCTCACCCTGTACTTCCTGCTGGCGTACCTCGTCTACAACGACGGCATCCAGACAGTGATCACCCAGGCGTCGGTGTACGGCTCCAAGGAGCTGGGTCTGGAGCAGTCGACGCTGATCGGCGCGGTCCTGCTGGTCCAGGTCCTCGCGGTGTTCGGCGCGCTGGCGCTGGGCCGGCTCGCCCGGCGGTACGGCGCGAAGCGCACGATCCTCGGCTCGCTGGTCGCCTGGACGGTGATCCTGGCCGCCGGGTACTTCCTGCCCGCCGGCGCGCCGGTGTGGTTCTTCGTCCTCGCGGCCGGCATCGGGCTGGTCCTCGGCGGCAGCCAGGCCCTGTCCCGCTCGCTCTTCTCCCACCTGGTCCCGCCGGGCAAGGAGGCGGAGTACTTCTCGGCGTACGAATTGAGCGACCGTGGGATGAGCTGGCTGGGGCCGTTGCTGTTCGGGCTCACCTATCAGCTGACCGGGAGCTACCGGGACGCCATCATCTCGCTGGTGGCGTTCTTCGTGATCGGTTTCGTACTGCTGGCGCGAGTGCCGGTGCGGCGTGCCGTCGCGGATGCGGGGAACCCACTCCCCGAACGGATTTAGCACTCAAGGCGAAAGGGCTGTAGTGTACGCGTTTGGCCTGCCAGGCGTACCGTTACTGCGCGTCAAAGATGCCGAAACGCTGGGTGACATCTGCTATCAGATGTGACAAACCGGGCGCTGGTGGGTACAACATGGGCGGCTACGACGGCGACGCATGACCCGGAACGGGCTTCCGAACGGGAATCTTTACCGCCGACCGGACGTTGACCGGATGACGACGACAGCGACACCTGTCCTGTGGGCGACAAGCCCGGGAGGCACGATTCATGAGTGAGCGAGCTCTTCGCGGCACGCGCCTCGTGGTGACCAGCTACGAGACGGACCGCGGCATCGACCTGGCTCCGCGCCAGGCCGTGGAGTACGCATGCGAGAAGGGGCACCGGTTCGAGATGCCCTTCTCGGTCGAGGCGGAGATCCCGCCGGAGTGGGAGTGCAAGGTCTGCGGGGCCCAGGCACTCCTCGTGGATGGCGACGGCCCGGAGGAGAAGAAGGCCAAGCCGGCGCGTACGCATTGGGACATGCTGATGGAGCGGCGCACACGTGAGGAGCTCGAAGAGGTCCTCGAAGAGCGTCTCGCCGTTCTGCGCTCCGGCGCCATGAACATCGCGGTGCACCCCCGAGACAGCCGCAAGTCCGCGTAGATCCCGCGCGGCTTCGGCGGGGTTTTCCAACGCACCCCAAATCGACCGCGGGCGCCGTACGTGAGTGTGCGTACGGCGCCCGCGGTCGTTCCCACTTCCCGCAGGTGCCCTCGGCCATCGGTGGTGACTTCCGGGTGCCCGGCCATCGGTGGTGACCGGGGGAGCCTGCGGCCATGGGTGACGGTCGCAGTGTCCGTGGCCGTCGGTGAGCGCAGGTGGCCGTGGGCTTCCGTGCGCGCGTGGGTGAAGCGAAGTCCCGCCGGAATCGGCCGGTCAGCCGGACCCAGGCGTTCCTGCCCGCCGACGTGATCCCGGCCGACGTGATCGGACCCACGCGTTCCGGACGGTAGGCGCCTGACCTCGGCCGGTGTTGCCACCGGCGCAACGCTTCTCAGCGGTTCAGCGGCGGGCGCGGCTCCTGGGGAGCATCGCACCGCTCCTCCCTGATGACCTCACCCTGCACGACCTTGCCGTCCGGGCGGTGAATGCGGGCCTGCTGAAAGGCGTCGCCGAAGCTACCGGGTGTCGCGCCCCGGAGCTTGCGGTCCACGGTGCGCTCGGCGTAGCGGCCGACGGCCTTCTGGACCGGCGGAAGCAGCAGGAGCAGGCCGGCCGCGTCCGAGATCAGGCCCGGCAGCATCAGCAGCAGGCCGCCCAGCATCATCAGGCCGCTGCCACCGCCGCTCGACGGCGGCACGCCGCGCTGCAGCGCCTCGTTCAGATTCTGGAAGGCGCGCCGTCCCGCCCGCTTGATGACCACCCCGCCCAGCACCAACCCGGTGACCAGCAGCAGGAACACCATGAACCCGCTCGCCGCGCCCGCGACCACGGTCAGCAGCCAGATCTCCAGCACCAGCCACGCGGCGATGCCCAGCGGCAGAAACGTACGCAGCCGCGACCGCCGGGGCCGTGCGGAGTGAGGAGGGTTCGTTGCGCCAGTCGTCATGCCCCCAGTGTGCCTGGCACCCGTTCAGCGCGGGATAAGCGGGCGGCCCGCGACCGAGCTAGGACCGCGACGGCCCTGGCCCGCCCTTGCCCATCAGCTTGGTGACGCGCTCGCCCACACCCCACGTCGTGACGCGCCACAGCGCCTCGACCAGGATGTCGCGGCTCATCTTGGAGTCCCCGAGTTCGCGTTCCACGAAGGTGATCGGGACCTCGACGACGTGGTACCCGGCCTTGACGGCGCGGCGGGCGAGGTCGACCTGGAAGCAGTAGCCCTGCGAGGCGACGTCCGCGAGGCCCAGGCCTTCCAGGGTCTCGCGGCGGAAGGCGCGGTAGCCGCCGGTCACGTCCCGGATCGGGACGTCCAGCAGCACCCGCGAGTACAGGCTGCCACCACGGGAGATGAACTCCCGCGACCTGGGCCAGTTGACGACCCGGCCGCCGGGCACCCAGCGGGAACCGAGCACCAGGTCGGCGCCCTTGAGCGCGGTCAGCAGCCGGGGCAGTTCCTCGGGCTGGTGGGAGCCGTCGGCGTCCATCTCGATCAGTACGCCGAAATCGTGCTCCATGCCCCAGCGGAAGCCCGCGAGGTAGGCGGCCCCGAGGCCCTCCTTGCCCTTGCGGTGCAGCACATGGACCTGCTCGTCACCGGTGGCCAGCTCGTCCGCGATCTTGCCGGTGCCGTCGGGGCTGTTGTCGTCGGCCACGAGCACGTGGGCCTCGGGAACCGCCTCCCGCACCCGGCCGACGATGGTCTTGATGTTCTCCGCCTCGTTGTAGGTCGGAATGATCACCAAGGCCGTGCCGAGCGGGCCGAAGCGCCTCCCCTGGGCCTCTGCCGCGCGGTTCCCCTCGCCGTCGTTCACTGCTGCCCCTTCAAGTCAGTCCGCAGAGGTCCACCATAGTGGCCGCCGCCTGCACCGACGCGATAGGACGATCGTATGGTGGCGTCGGTTCCGCCGGCGTGGGGTAAGGATGGCTCTTCGGCCTCGAAGGCGGGCCCGCCGCAGCCGGGCGGTGAGGGGCGAGGGGTGAGTGCGGGTCGGATGCCTGCGGATGGGAGCCCGGCGCCCTTCGGGCCGACCTGGGACCCGCTGGCTGCGGATCGACCTGAAGCCGTTGTCTACTGAGCGCCCGGGCCCCATCCGGGTCACACCGTGCCGACCTGGCCGGAACGATCCCCCGCCGTGGCGCGGTCGCTGTGCCTGGCTCCCAGTGACGGTGCCCCGGTGCGGTACACCGTCCCTGACCCAGCGGCGCCGCGACGAGTGTGCGGACGATGCCCGGTCGGGCGTCCCGTGGTGGACTCGGCCGAACCTACCCGCCCCGGGCCGCCGCCTGTCAATAGCCGTATGACCTGCGGGTCTTCGCGCCGAGCACGGGTCGGCCCGGTGGATACGCAGGTCGTGAGACACGGTTCGGTGCGCCGATCTGCGTCGCGCCACCCCGGGAGATCACTCGCTCGGCCCCACGAACACGGTCCGGCCGCCCACGACGGTGCGCAGGCAGACCGGCAGGTCGGAGCCGGGGCTCAGGTCGGGCAGCCCGGGCGTGCCGGAGCGCGGGTCGGTCGACCAGCGGGCGACCCGGTCGTCGGGCGCCTGCACGACGAGTTCGCCGGTGCGCCACACGGCGTAGTCCGCGGGCGCGCCCGGCACCAGGACGCCGGCGTCGTCCCGTCCGATCGCCCGCCAGCCGCCCCGCGTGTGCGCCGTGAAGGCGGCGCGGACGGAGACCCGGTGCTCGGGCGTGCGGTGGAAGGCCGCGGCGCGGACCGTGCCCCACGGGTCCAGGGGGGTGACCGGGCTGTCGGAGCCGAGCGCCAGCGGTACACCCGCGCGCAGCATCGCCGCGAAGGGGTTGAGCAGGCGGGCGCGTTCCACTCCGAGGCGCTGGGCGTACATGCCGTCCGTGCCGCCCCACAGCGTGTCGAAGGCGGGCTGGACGGAGGCGGTGAGGCCGAGTTCGGCGAAGGCGGCGACGGTCTCGGGGGTGAGCATCTCGGCGTGTTCGACGCGGTGGCGGGCGGCGCGGACCCGGGCGAGGCCGAGCTTCTCGGCGGCGGCCCGCACACCCTCGACGACGGTGGTCGCGGCGGCGTCGCCGATGGCGTGGAAGCCCGCCTGGAGGCCTGCCTCGGTGCAGGCGACCACGTGCGCGGCGACGGCGTCGGCGTCCAGGTAGGCGGTGCCGGTGTGGCCCGCGTCGGCGTACGGCTCGTGCAGGCAGGCGGTGTGCGAGCCGAGGGCGCCGTCGACGAACAGGTCCCCGGCGGCGCCCAGCGCGCCCAGCTCACGCGCCTTGTCGACGTCGCGCTCGGCCCAGTAGCCGACGACGCGCGGCCCCGGCTCCTCGGCGGCGAGCCGCAGCAGGCCGGTGAAGTCGTCCTCGCAGGAGATGTCCGGGCCGGCGCACTCGTGGACCGAGCCGATGCCGAGGGAGGCGGCGTGCGCGAGGGCGGCGCGCTGGGCCTCGGATCGCTGGGCGGGCGTCACGGCCGCGAACGCGGCGGCGCGTACGGCGTGATGGGCGTCGCGGGTGAGGGGGGCGTCGTCCGGCCGGCCCAGTCCGGGCACCAGGTCGAGCAGGGCCGTGCTGACGACCGCCGAGTGGACGTCGATGCGGCTGAGGTACACGGGGCGGTTGCCGGTGGCCGCGTCGAGTTCGGCGCGCGTCGGCGGGCGGCCACCGGGCCAGCGTGCGGCGTCCCAGCCGTGCCCGAGCAGAACGCGGTCGTGGGGGCGGCGGGCGGCGAAGTCCCGCACCCGGGCCAGCGCCTCGTCCAGGGAGCCGGCGCCGGACAGATCGAGGCCGGTCAGGGCCAGGCCCGTGGAGGTGGTGTGCACGTGGGCGTCGGTGAACGCCGGGGTGACCAGGGCGCCGTCGAGGTCGACCACCTCGTCCACACCGTCCGCGAAGGCGTCGGCGGCGCCCTCGGAGCCGACCCAGGCGACCTGGCCGCGCTCGACGACCATCGCGGTCGCGAACGGGTCGGCGGGACTGTGGACCTCTCCGCGGCGGAGCAGGACGGTCTGGGCCGGGGCGGTGCGTTCACTCATGGCAGACAGTCTCTCGCCTCATGCGATGCCCGGTGCACACAGGTGCCCCGGGATCACCGGGTACGAGACGGGGGGCGGCTCAGATCCGGGGCGGCCGCGACTCGTACGGCGTGGACAGTACGACGGTCGTCCGCGTCGAGACCCCCGCCAGCGACCGCACCCGCGCCAGCAGTTCCTCCAGCTCGTGCGGCGTGGCGACCCGCACCTTGAGGATGTAGTTCTCGTCGCCGGCGACACTGTGGCAGGCCTCGATCTCGGGCACGTCGGCGAGCCGGTCCGCGATGTCGTCGGGGGCGCTGGGATCGAACGGTTTGACCGAGATGAAGGCGGTCATCGGCAGCCCGACCGCCTCCGGGTCGACGACCGCGGCGTACCCGCGGATGACGCCGCGCTGCTCCAGCCGGCGCACCCGCTGGTGCACGGCCGACGTGGACAGCCCGGTGGCCTTGCCCAGGTCGGTGTAACTCATCCGCCCGTCCTTGACGAGCAGCTGCACGATCTGTCGGTCCAGCTCCTCCATGGCGCAAGAACCTACAGTGCGCCTGACCTCAGGGGATACCTCAGCGGCGCAGGTCATACCCGGTTCGTGATGTCCCCGGTGGCCGGCCGGTGAGCCACTCGGGGGACAAATGCGCCACGCACGGCATCTGCGAGCGGCATGTGACGAACGCCACAGGCTTCGAACGGCCTCCGTAATGAAGTCGTGATTACCCCCGAGAGCGGTTGGGAAGTGCTTGCTGTGGTCGAGGCCGCAGCGCCTTCACGGCCCAGCCCGAGGGGGAGAATCCCATGCAGAGTCTTAAGCGCCCTGGTCGTACCGCGCCCAAGCGTCAGCAGCCGGTCGTCGAGCCCACGCCGGAGGGTGTCGAACCCGACGCCTTCGGCGCCGAGGAAGCCGACGAACTCGACGCGTACGACACCTTCGAGATGTACCGGGTGATCTGCCCGGACTGCGCACAGCCGATCGCCCTGCTCGCGGACGAGGACGTCCTCCCGGAGCACGCGCTGTGCGCCTCACCGTGGAACCCGTTCGGACTCACGGTCTGCGCCGGAACGGGCCGGCGCGCCGACGACGCGCGCCCCGCGGACGAGTCCGTCGAGCCCCAGGAGCAGGACACCGCCCTGCTGCTGACGCTCCCTCAGGGGCTGGACTGGCGGACGCAGCCCTTCTCCCATGTCGGCGGCCCTGGCTCGCGCCCCATGCGGGTCCCTGTCATGCGGCGTCACGCCGCCTGATCCACCGCGCCCGGTCTCAACCCCAGTAGCTGCCCTGCACCATGGCCCGCAGGCTGCCGTGGTGCAGGATCAGTGTGTCCGGGTCCGCCGGGGCGGCGACTTCTCCGAAGTGGACCTGACGGTAGGCGATGCGCAGCATCACGATCGCGTGCCGCAGGGCTGCGTACAGCGTGTAGAAGTCCATGTCCTGAGGTGTGTGACCGGTGAGTCGGGCGTAGCGCGCCTCGATCCGGTCCCGGCGCAGGAAGTCCGGCAGCCCGCGTTGCCCCGACGCGACCGTGAGATCATGGAAGAACCGGTGCAGGTAGACGGTCCAGCCGAGGTCCACCTCGCGCGGGGCCGGGGCTGCCATCTCCCAGTCGAGGACGGCCACGGGGTCGAAGCCGTCGTAGAGGACGTTTCCGATCCGGGCGTCACCCCAGTTCAGCACGGGTGTGCCGGGATCGCTCGGCCACAGCTGCGCCAGCCGGCCGAACGCGGCCTCGATGAGCGGTGAGCGGGCGAGCCCGTCGACGACCCATTCGTAGTAGGCGCGTTGCGCCCCGACGTGCCGGCGCAGCGCGTCACCCTCACCCGGAAGGGCGAGGAACTCGATCTCGCCGAGCGGCACTTGATCGTGCAGCCGGGCCAGCAGCCCGACCGTGGCGGCCTCCAGGCGCTCACGTTCGGCGTCGCTCGCGGCGTGCAGCCAGTTGCCCTCGTAGGTGTACGGCATGACGTCGGGCGGGACGCGCCCCGCGACGCGCTCCATCACGAAGAAGGGCGCGCCGAGCGGATCGGGGTCCTCCTCGAGCCACAGCGCGTGGGGCACCGGGACGTCGGTGTGCTCGGCCACCAGGCGCAGGGTGCGGTACTGACGGGCCAGGTCGTAGACCGGGAAGACGGTGTACGCCGCCGGGTCCGCCGCGAGCCGCAACACGCAGGCACGCAGCGGCGGTTCGGGGTGCTCGATGTCGAAGAGCAGGGTCTCGCTGGACATGCCGTTCGACACGGGGACCGTGATGCCGACCGCCCTGGCGCCGGGCAGCCGGGCGTCCAGCCAGGCGGTGAGGCGGCGGGCGAGGTCCTCCGGGTCCCGGGTGGTGGTGCGGGGGCGAGGTGTCATGAGTTCCTCCCGTCCGGGGACGCGGACGCTACGGCGCGACGGAGTCCAACCCGGTGAACCCGCTCGGGTCGTGCCGGCCGAACGAGCCGTGCTCGAAGAGGCCGTGCCCCACCTCGCCGTCCAGCCGGAAGCGGGCCGCGTGGTCGGTGACGCCGTACGCGGCGAGCGGCTGTGCGGCCGGGTCGGCGAGGTCGTAGGCGCGGCGGTCGGTCCAGTCGCGGCCGCGCCAGGTGCCGTGCTGCCAGTCGCCGGCGGGCGGGTAGCCGGCGCCCACGGCGAGCGGGGACGAGGTGAGGATCTCCACCTCCAGCTCAAGCGGCTTGTGCGGGTCACCGAGGTGGATCAGGGCGTGCTCGGGGTGCCGGGTGCCGGAGCGATAGGTGATCTCCGGCCGGGGCCAGCCGAGTTGGTGGTCCCGGCGGCCGGGGTGCACAACGGTGGCGTCGTTCAGGGTCCGGTACCCGTCGGCGTCCTCCTGCACGATCACCATCAGGAACCGGTCGTCGAAGCGGACCGGGCACCAGACCCAGTGGAACCCCTCGGCCGGGTACTCCTCGGCGAACCGCCCGCCGTCCTCACCGGGGATCGGCCGCACTCCCCAGCTGCGGTCGCGGGTGCCCGTCCACCGGCCCGCGGTGAGCCGGATCTCCCGACCGCCGGCCCGGATCCAGCCGACGCAGCGGCCCGCCTGCACGAACCGCTTCCCCTCCAGCGTGAGCCGGCCACCTCGCCGCTGCTGGTGGTGCGGTTCCCAGAGGGCGGGGAAGTCCGCCGACCAGTGGATCTCGTACGACAGTCCGCCCGGGTCGTCCGGATCGGCGGCGCAGCTCAGCACGTACTCCCGCAGCGGGTGCTCGACGTGGGTGCGCAGCGGGCCGACCGCCAGGCGCATCCGGTCGTCGCCCAGGGCGTCGGACGCGCGTACGGCGTGCAGCGTGTCGCCGATGCGCAGGGTGGCGTACGCGTCGATCACCCCGGTGTTGGGGTACACCCCGAGCCCGGCGATCAGCAGGGCGCGGCCCTCGTGGTCGAGGACATGGAAGATGCTGCGGTCGTAGGCGTTCCGGTCCCCCGTCGCGACATGCTTCATCGACAGGGGCACCTGGTGCACCGGGTAGTCGTCGAGCGGTACCGGACGGTCGTCGGCCACGGCAAACCTCCCTGGACACAGTGCAGTTGACGGTACGTCAGGGGATTGCCGGCGGCCAGACACGGAACAGGACGGCTCGGGGAGCGGTTCACGGACACCCTCGGGCGGAGGCCTGAGCGACCCGGCCGGCCGGAACGACCGGAACGGGCGACGAACCCACGCTCGATTACCCAGCCGGGTGACCTGTCCGCATACCGTCGCGTTGCCCGGGTATGACCCCGACCCCTACCACGTCCACGACCGGGAGTCAGTACCGCGTTTTCGCTCCCCGGTACGCAGAATCGCTTCCGCACGCCCCGCGCCCGACGCAGACTCCGATCCCGCCGCCGCCCCAGCCGCAGCCGCTCCCCGACCCGCCCATCTACCGCGACCTGATGCGCACCTGGGCCCACCGTGGCCGCACCCTGCCGGGGCACCACGACCCGGAATGGATCCGGCTGGCGGCGCCCCTGGTCAGGCCGGGTCAGTTCAGCGCGTCTCCGGACCCGCTAGATGACGGGCGATGACCATGCGCTGGATCTGATTGGTGCCCTCGACGATCTGGAGGACCTTCGCCTCGCGCATGTAGCGCTCGGCCGGGAAGTCGGCGGTGTATCCGTAGCCGCCCAGGATCTGGACGGCGTCCGTGGTGACCTTCATGGCGGTGTCGGTGCAGTGCAGCTTCGCCATGGCCGCCTGCCGGGCGAAGGGCCGGCCGGCGTCACGCAGCCGCGCCGCCGCGAGGTACAGGGCACGGCCGGCCTCGATCTGCGTCGCCATGTCGGCGAGCATGAAGCGCAGCCCCTGGAAGTCGGCGATGGGCCGTCCGAACTGTTTGCGCTCGGTGGCGTACGCGACGGCCTCGTCGAGCGCCGCCTGCGCCACGCCGATCGCGCAGGCCGCGATGCCGAGCCGTCCGGAGTCGAGCGAGGACAGAGCGATGGCGAAGCCCTGCCCCTCCTCGCCGAGCCGCCGGGCGTCGGGGACACGCACGCCGTCGAGGTGGACCTGGGCGGTGGGCGAGCCCTTCATGCCCATCTTCTTCTCGGGCGCCGCCGCGCTCAGCCCCTCGGCGTCGCCGGGCACCAGGAAGGCGGTGATCCCGCGCGGGCCGTCCTCGCCGGTGCGGGCCATGACGGTGTAGAAGTCGGCGACACCGCCATGCGTGATCCACGCCTTGGTGCCGGTGATGACCCAGTCGTCGCCGTCCCGGACGGCCTTGGTCCGCAGGGAGGCCGCGTCGGAGCCGGAGGCGGGCTCGGACAGGCAGTACGCGCCCAGCAGGCCGCCGCCGAGGAGCGCGGGCAGGTGCTCGACCTGCTGCTCCTTGGTGCCGTAGGCGGCGAGGGCGTAGGAGGCGAGGGTGTGCACGCTGACGCCGAGGCCGACCGTCAGCCGGGCCATGGCGAGCTCTTCGAGTACCTGGAGGTAGACCTCGTAGGGCTGGTCGCCGCCGCCGTACTCGGAGTCGTAGGGCAGGCCGAGCAGCCCTGACTGCGAGAGCAGGGTGAAGACGTCGCGCGGGAAGCGTCCGGCGTCCTCCTCCTCGGCCGCGCGCGGGGCGATCTCGCGCTGCGCGATGTCGCGGACGAGCGAGATCAGATCCCGGGCCTCGTCCGTGGGCAGTAGCCGGTCCACCTGCTGCGGGGCGCGGTCGGGCATGGCGACGCTCTCCTCCCTTTCGGGCGCTGCGGCGGACGTACGCCATGGGTGGGCGGCTCCGCCGGGTCTCACTGATGCGGCCGATGCTCGTACTCCCGGGTCACGAAAGCTGCTGACCAGCGGCTGCGCGCTGTGAGTATGCCCGATCAGGGACATCACGTCACCGGTTAACGACCGCTTACTTCAGGAATTCCCCGACGCGGGAGATTGGTCCGCACCATTGACCCAACTGGTCTAGTCCTCCTACTGTGACGGATCACCAGCGCCTCATCGCGTTCATGCCAATCGGCAGTCCCCCTCTCCCCCACGAGGAGACACCCGATGCACCTTCGCCTCAGTCCCCGCGTCCGGTTCCGGGCGCTTGTCGCCGCCGCCTGTTCCGCCGCCCTCGGCGCCGGGCTCCTCACCGGTGTCGGCACCGCCACCGCCGCCCCGGCCGGGGAGACGGCCGCCGGCTCCAAAGTCGTCGGCTACTTCACCGAATGGGGCACCTACGACCGCAAGTACCTCGTCAAGAACATCGAGACCTCCGGCTCCGGCGCCAAGCTCACCCACATCAACTACGCCTTCGGCAACGTCACCGGCGGCAAGTGCGCGATGGGTGACGCCTACGCCGCCACCGACCGCGCCCACACCGCCGCCGAGGCGGTGGACGGTGTCGCGGACACCTGGGACCAGCCGCTGCGCGGCAACTTCAACCAGCTGCGCAAGCTGAAGAAGAAGCACCCCGACCTCAAGATCCTCTGGTCGTTCGGCGGCTGGACCTGGTCGGCCGGATTCACCGAGGCCGCCCGCAACCCGGCCGCGTTCGCCCAGTCCTGCTACGACCTGGTCGAGAACTCCAAGTGGGCGGACGTCTTCGACGGCATCGACATCGACTGGGAGTACCCGAACGCCTGCGGCGCCACCTGCGACACCAGCGGCCGGGCGGCGTTCAAGAACCTCATGTCCGCCGTCCGGGCCAAGTTCGGCTCCGGCAACCTGGTCACCGCGGCGATCACCGCCGACGCCACCCCCGGCGGCAAGATCGACGCGGCCGACTACGCGGGGGCGGCGCAGTACGTCGACTGGTACAACCCGATGACGTACGACTTCTTCGGCGCCTGGGACGCGACGGGACCGACCGCGCCGCACTCGCCACTGACCTCGTACACCGGTATCCCGAAGCCGAACCTGCACAGCTCGGCGACCATCGCCAAGCTCAAGGGGCTCGGCATCCCGTCCTCCAAGCTGCTCCTCGGCATCGGCTTCTACGGCCGCGGCTGGACCGGCGTCACCCAGTCGGCACCCGGCGGCACGGCGACCGGGCCGGCGGCGGGGACGTACGAGCCGGGGATCGAGGACTACAAGGTGCTGAAGACCAGGTGTCCGGCGAACGGCACGGTGGCCGGTACCGCGTACGCCAAGTGCGGCAGCAACTGGTGGAGTTACGACACCCCGGCGACCATCGCGACCAAGATGACCTACAAGAACCAGCAGGGTCTGGGCGGCACCTTCTTCTGGGAGCTGAGCGGGGACACCGCGAACGGTGAGCTGATCAAGGCGATCAAGTAGCGGCGGACGCCAGGAGGGGCGGAAGTCCGGACGGACCTCCGCCCCATGTCCTACAGGTTCCGGCGGGCCGGCTCCGGGGCCGGGTACGACGGGTCCAGTTCCTCGATCGCCCGCATGGCGCCGCCCAAGGTCCTGACCAGCAGCTCGCGCATGGTGTCGCGGGACAGCCCGGGGCGGCCGATCCAGTCGAGGGTGGCACCCTCGACCCCGCACACCCAGGTGAGCAGGCCCATCCGCGCGAGTGGGGCGATCTCCCCTCGCCCGTACGCCCCCTCGGCGATGGTCGACACCATCGCCTCACGCACCCCGTCCCGGATCGCGTGCACCTCGGTGTCGAAACCCACACCGCCGCTGACGATCGTGCGGTACGCGGCATGGTTGTGCTCGGCGTAGCGGAGGTAGCCGTCGATCGTGCGGTGCACCCGGTCCACGGGGGGCAGTTCGAGGCCGCCGGCCGCGAACGTGACCAGGTCGGCCACCGAGTCCTGGACGATCGCCAGGTAGTAGCCCCGCTTGGACCGGAAGTAGTAGTAGATCAGCCCCTTGGCGACATGGGCCTGCCGGGCGATGTCGTCCATCGAGAGCGCGTCGTAGGACGTGTCGGCGAACAATCTCCGGCCGATGGCGATGAGTTCGGCGCGGCGTGCCGCCGAACGCTCGGTGCCGCGCGCCCGGGGCCGGGCTGCGTCGCGCTGTTGGCTGATATTCAATTTCGACCCCGGTTCCAACGGGCGGCGGGACATGCGCAGTATGGCAGGTTGGCCCCGCGGTCAGGTCACAGCAGTCCCACCTGCGTCAGGAGCATCGCGAGCACCACGACGAGGGTCCAGCCCATGACGTGTTCGACGATCTTGGGGCCGTCGTCCTGGGGGCCACCGGTACGGACGCGGGCGGCAGTGGCTGACTGTGCGGTCATGATCTCTCGCTGGTGTCGTGCGTACAGGGGACTCCCCCACCGATCTGTCCACCTTGCCACCGCCGGCGGCTTTTGCGACGGAGACGTTGGTCACATGCCGACGGCCCCCGGCGCGGAGCCGGGGGCCGTCGGAGCGGGTGGGCGGCCGTCCCCCGCCGGATCTCAGCGCACGCCGACCGCCGCGAGCGCCAGTCGCTGGCGGACCGTCGGCCGCGCCGGGAAGTACAGGTAGCAGACGCCACCGGTGCCGGAGACGACGTTGCCGGAGGCGTTGTAGCGCTTGGTGCGGAGCCAGATGTTCTCCCACTCACGCCGGTCGTAGACGCGCCGCACCGCCTGGTTGCTCGGCGACGCCGGGTCGTTCGCGATCACGTCGCCGTCGGCGGTGAAGCCGATCACGGTCATCAGATGGCCGGAGGTACCGTAGCCCGCGCCGGTCAGCTCCTTCTCCAGGAACGACTGGGACGTTATGGCCGGGATGCCGGCCGCGATCAGCACCTCCAGGTCGGTGAGCGAGCCGAGCCGGGTGACCACGCCCTGAAGGGACGGGAAGGTCGAGGCGTAGGCGGCGTTGAAGGGCCAGTTGCCGCAGCCGGCGTACTGGTAGTCGTAGGTGTACCGGGCCGCGTGGCACACCTGCGGATCGGCGAAGTCCGGGTTCACCCAGGACAGCTGCTCCTTGCTGAGCCGGCCGCCCCAGTACTCGACGATCATCTGCGAGGAGGTGGGGCTGCACCAGGCCTCGCCGCCGTTGTCGTACTCCGGGTACTGCCCCTTGTGAATCTCCTGCGAGTACCTCGGCACGACCAGTTCCTTGGCCAGGCGAGGCTCGGACGCCGGGACCGTGAAGCGGTCCGGGACGTCGGAGCCCATCGCGCCGACCCGCCAGACGGTGGGGGTGAGCCGGGTGCCGGGCTTGCGGTAGAGCGTCAGCCGCAGCCGGTACGAGGCCAGGCGCAGGCCGGACGCCGGGTCGTCGACGGAGAAGGTGTCCGTCCAGATCGTGCTTCTGCCGTCGGTCTGGTCGTCCACCGAGGTGCGCCTGATGTCCTGGTCACCGGCCGCCCAGCGGCCCATGACGTACCAGGGCGTGTCCGTGCCGTCGGAGTAGGTGCCGCGCAGGTCCACCTGGATCCAGGTGCCGGCCGGCGTGTGCGCGTTCCAGGAGGCGATCACCTCCGTCGCGGGGACGGCGAGGTGGTGGACCGGGGAGGTCCAGGTCGCGTACTCCCAGGTGGAGGTCGTGCCGGTGTGCGGATCCGGGTAGCTCGTGGTGCCGGCCGGTGTGGCCACCACCACGCCCGGGCGGGTTCCGGCGACGGCACGGGCGCCCTGGACGGAGCCGTCGCGCCAGTCGGCGTACGTCGTCCAGAAGCGGTTGCCGACCGGGCGGGCCGGCGCCTTGGCGGGGTCGGCCGTCACCGGGTCCTCGGCAGGGGCGGAGGGGGCGGCCGTCGCGGGGCCCGCGCCGCCTGCGACGGCGGCGGCGACCGCGGCGGCCAGGAGGGCTCTGCGGGACGGCTGTTCGGCTCTGCTCATGGGGGGATGACTCCCAGGGTCCGAGTCGGGGCAGGTCCAGTGCACGGATGTGTGCGCCAACTATGGCCGCAGGAGGCCGCCACTGCCAGCACTTCGGGGCATGCCACGCCCGGCAATATTGGTCGGGACCACTGGCATGCGCCGGGAGATGATGGGGGGCGTGCCGCCTTCGTACCGCCTCGCCCCGGCCACCGCGCTGCCCGGACTCGCCCGCCTGCTGCGCGGCCTGCCCCCGTCCTGCGGCCCCGTCCGCCTGATCGGCGTCGACGGGCACGCGGGCTCCGGAAAGTCCACGTTCTGCGGGCAGTTGGCGGACGCGCTGGGTGGCGCACCCGTGCTGCACCTCGACGACATCGCCAGCCACGACGCGCTGTTCGCCTGGACCGAGCGCCTGATCGGCCAGGTGGTCGAGCCCCTCGGCCGGGGCGAGACCGCGCACTACACCCCCTACGACTGGCGGGCGCGAGCGTTCGGACCCCCTCGCCCGCTGCCGCCCGCGCCCGTGATCCTCGTCGAGGGCGTCGGTGCGGGTCGGCGCGCCCTGCGACCCCATCTGGCGCATCTGCTGTGGCTGGAGTTTCCGCACGAGGACGCATGGGCGCGGGGACAGTTGCGGGACGGGGAGGAACAGCGGGAGTTCTGGGCCGGGTGGGTCCCCGCGGAACGGCGGCATTTCGCCGAGGACCCCTCACGCCCCTTCGCCGACTTGCTGGTGCGCCCGGTGCCCACGGGGTACGAGGTGCTGCCGGGGCCTGGGGGATCACCTGGTCCGGACCGGAATGTGACACACGGTGATGGGCCGTCCGCAATGTGCTGAACTTGTGAAGACCCTTGCGGCTGAACTTGGCCGACTGCCCCAACTCGGCTTGACCGGGGGGCCGTACAGGACTTACGTTCTCAATGAGCGGCCGAACGCGGTCGCCGACAGACGCGAAGCCCCCGGTTGTTCCCCCGTGATCGGGGGCTTCGTTCTGCCCGCATTCACTTCCGGCGAGCGCTCCGAGGCGCGATCCGCTCACCCTCGGTCACCATGCGCGGGGCGCCCCTTCTGCTCACACCTCGAGGGAAGCCCCCTCGCCGCACCCTACGGCGGGCACCGACCCGACGGTACGATGCCCTTGGTGCGACCTGTGGACGACTCCGCGCACCACCGGCAACTCCGGTCCGCAGCACAGCGGTTCGACATCGGTCGGCCGACGGGCGACGGCCCGGCGGCGAACCAGCGGGGGCATGGTTTGTGGGGGGACGGGATGGACTTCGCCACGCAGGGCCCCGAGGCCCCGGCCGACCTGGCCTGGCTGCGCGGCGTGGACGCGTACACCATGGGCGCGTATCCGCAGGCGGAAGAGGAGTTCCGGGCCGCGGTGCGGCTGGACCCCGGGATGGCCGACGGCTGGCTCGGGTTACACGCGCTGCGGGTGGACACCACGACCGCACTGCTGAGGATGTTCCGGCACCGTGACCGCTTCGGTGAACAGCGCACCCGGCACCGGCGCACGCTCAACTCCTGGTACTGGCTGGGCTGGTGGGTGCAGCCCGTGCTGGAGAGCCCGCGCGACCTGCTGCTCGCGCACGCCTCGCACTGGCTGGACGGCCGCCATGTGCCCGAGCTGGACCGCGCCCTCGCGGGCCTGCCCCCGATGGACACCGACCCCCACGTGCGGTTCCTGCACGCCTGCCGCGCCTATCTGGTCAAGGACTGGGAGCAGTTGGTACGGCACACCGACCCGCTGCTCGACGACCCGCTGCTCGGCATCGAGGCCGGCCTCTTCGGCGGTATGGCCCGGGTCCGCCTGGAGATGTACGGGCAGGCCGAGCCCCTGCTGTCGGCGGCCCTGATGCGCTGCCGCAGCGAACAGCCCCAGCGCAAGGAGCTGCGCTACTGGCTCGCCCGCGCCCACGAGGGCACCGGCCGCTCCGCCGCCGCGCTCCCCCTGTACCGGGCGGTGCACCGCGTCGACCCCGCCTTCATGGACACCTCCGCCCGGCTCGCGGCGATCGCCGAGGGCGACGGCTACGACGACTCGGCGGACCTCGCCTCGATCACGCTCACCGGCGCCGGGCAGGACGCCGTCGACGGCCCCGACATGCTCGATCCGCTGTTCGGCAGCGAGGGGCGGGACCTGAGACTCCCGGACCCCGCACCACCCGCCGGTCCCCCGCCGTCGGTCATCGATCCGGCGGTACGGGAAAAGACCGTCGTACCCACCCAGCCGCTGCCCGCCGGACCCACCGACCCCGGGTTACTTGAGGAGGCGCTCGCAGAGCTGGAGCGCATGGTGGGTCTGGAGCCGGTGAAACGGCAGGTCAAGGCCCTGTCCGCACAGTTGAACATGGCCCGGCTGCGAGCCGGTCAGGGCCTGCCGGTGCAGCCGCCCAAGCGGCACTTCGTCTTCTCCGGTCCTTCCGGCACCGGCAAGACCACGGTCGCCCGCATCCTCGGCCGGGTCTTCTACGCCCTCGGGCTGCTCGGCGGTGACCACCTCGTGGAGGCACAGCGGGCCGACCTGGTCGGCGAGTACCTCGGGCAGACCGCCGTGAAGGCCAACGAGCTGATCGACTCGGCGCTCGGCGGCGTGCTCTTCGTCGACGAGGCGTACTCGCTGTCCAACTCGGGCTACGGCAAGGGCGACGCCTACGGCGACGAGGCGCTCCAGGTGCTGCTGAAGCGGGCCGAGGACAACCGCGACCACCTGGTGGTGATCCTGGCCGGTTACCCGGAGGGCATGGACCGGCTTCTCGCCGCCAACCCCGGGCTCTCCTCCCGTTTCACGACCCGCGTCGACTTCCCCTCGTACCGCCCCCTCGAACTCACCGCGATCGGAGAGGTGCTGGCCGCCGAGAACGGGGACGCGTGGGACGAGGAGTCGCTGGACGAGCTGCGGTCCATCGCGGGGCACGTCGTCGACCAGGGGTGGATCGACGAGCTGGGCAACGGGCGGTTCCTGCGGACGCTGTACGAGAAGAGCTGTGCCTACCGGGATCTGCGGTTGTCGACCTGCCCGGGGATCCTGTCGCGTGAGGACCTGTCGACACTGCGCCTGCCGGACCTGATGCAGGCGTACGGCGAGGTGTTCTCGGGCCGGGGGCCGCAGGACCCGTCGGGCATGTGACGGATCCCGCGGCCCGGCTTCGGCGCGCGGGCCGGATCAGCCCGCCAGCACCTCCTCGCCCGAGCGGGGCTCGGCCACGGCCGGGGCGGCCGGCAGCTCCCGGTGCGCCGGATCCCTCACCTCACCGACCAGCAGCTCCAGTACGTCCTCCAGGGCGACCAGCCCCAGCACCCGCCCGGAGCCGTCCGCCACCTGTGCCAGGTGTGTCGCGGCCCGGCGCATGACGGTGAGCGCGTCGTCCAGGGGCAGCTCGGACCGCAGTGTCGTCATGGGCCGCCACAGATGCTGCGGAACGGCTCGCTCCGACTCCTCCAGGTCGAGGACGTCCTTCACGTGCAGGTACCCCATGAAGGCCCCGGTCTCCGCGGCCACCGGGAAGCGGGAGTACCCGGTGCGCGCGGTCAGCTCGATGATCCGGCCGGGTGTGACCGAGGGGCTGACCGTGACCAGCGACTCGCGCCGCAGAAGCACGTCGGTGACCGGGCGGGAGCCCAGCTCCAGCGCGTCCTCCAGGCGTTCGGCCTCCTCGGGGCCGAGCAGGCCGGCCTGACCGGCGTCCTCCACGAGCCGGTTGAGCTGCTCGCTGGTGAAGACCGCCTCGACCTCGTCCTTGGGCTCGACCCGGAAGAGCCGCAGCACACCCTGGGCGCAGGCGCCGAGGGCGACCGTGATCGGCCGGCAGACACGGGCGAAGGCGACCAGGCCGGGGCTGAGCCACAGCGCGGCCTTCTCCGGAGCCGCCATCGCCAGGTTCTTCGGGACCATCTCGCCGATGACGAGGTGGAAGAAGACGACGGTCGCCAGCGCGATGACGAACCCCAGCGGGTGGATCACCGCGTGCGGCAGGTGGACCCACGCGAACACGGGTTCCAGCAGATGCGCCACCGTCGGCTCGGCGACCGCGCCCAGGGTCAGCGAGCAGACGGTGATGCCGAACTGGGCCGCGGCCATCATCTGCGGCAGCCGCTCCAGGCCGTACAGCACCTGGCGGGCCCGGGTCGTGCCGAGCGGTTCGATCTGACTGCGGCGGACCGAGACCAGCGCGAACTCGGCGCCGACGAAGAAGCCGTTGGCGAGCACGAGCAGCGCCGCGAAGAGCAGTTGGAGCGCGCTCATCGCACCGCCTCCAGCACCGGGGCGGTGCGCACGAGGCGGACCCGCTCGGCGCGGTAGTGCCCGACCTGGCGCACGGCCAGCCGCCAGCCGGGCAGTTCGGCGCGGTCGCCGACGGCCGGGATACGGCCGAGCAGGTCGGCCACCAGGCCGGCGACCGTCTCGTACGGCCCCTCGGGCACGTCGAGGCCTATGCGCCGCAGGACGTCGACCCGGCAGCTGCCGTCGGCGTCCCAGGCCGGGCGGCCGTCCTCCGGCGGTGCGCAGGCCAGTTCCGGCAGGTCGTGCCCGTCGTGCTCGTCACGGACCTCGCCGACGAGCTCCTCGACGATGTCCTCCAGCGTGACCACTCCGGCCGTGCCGCCGTACTCGTCGACGACGACCGCGATGGGCTGCTCGCTGCGCAACCGGGCGAGCAGCGGCTGTACCGGCAGCGTCTCGGGGACCAGCAGCGGCGACTTGGCGATCCGGCCGACGGGGGTGCGCAGCCGCTCCGGCGCGGAGACGGCGAGCGCGTCCTTGAGGTGGACCATGCCGACGACCTCGTCGATCCGCTCGCGGTAGACCGGGAAGCGGGACAGACCGGTGGCCCGGGTGAGGTTGACCACGTCCGCGGCGGTCGCCGAGGACTGCAGTGCGCTCACCTTCACCCGCGGGGTCATCACGTGCTGCGCGGTCAGCTCGCCGAGCGAGAGGGTGCGCACGAAGAGGTCCGCGGTGTCCTGTTCCAGGGCCCCGGCGCGTGCCGAGTGCCGGGCCAGGGAGACGAGCTCGCCGGGGGTGCGGGCGGAGGCCAGCTCCTCGGTGGGCTCGACGCCGAGGGCGCGGACCAGACGGTTGGCGACGGCGTTCAGAGCGGCGATCACCGGCCTGAACACGCGTGCGAACAGATGCTGCGGGCCGGCGACGAAGCGCGCGACCTGCATGGGACGGGAGACCGCCCAGTTCTTGGGGACGAGCTCCCCGACCACCATCTGCACGGCCGAGGCCAGCAGCATGCCGACGGCGACGGCCACCCCGGACACCGCGCCGCCGGGGATGCCGACGGCCGTGAGGGGGCCGTCCAGCAGCGCGGCGAGGGCCGGTTCGGCGAGCATGCCGACGACCAGGGAGGTGATGGTGATGCCGAGCTGGGTGCCGGAGAGCTGGAACGACAGCTCCTTCAGCGACTCGACCACCCGGTGGGCGCGTCGGTCGCCCTCGGCGGCGGCCTTCTCGGCGTCCGGGCGGTCGACCGTCACAAGGCCGAACTCGGCCGCGACGAAGAAGCCGTTGGCGAGGATGAGCAGGAATGCGGCTGCCAGAAGCAGCAAGGGGAGGGTCATGATGCCGCCGCCTCCGCGCTATGTCGGCAGGGGGCGGCGCAGGTACTGCAGGACGATCCGTCCATCGCCGGAGAGGGTCACTCCTCGGGTCGCAGGAGCCCCTGTGCGCCGGGCCGGCACAACAGGGGCGGAGGCGTCACGGAAAACGCCTCCGCCAACAGATTAATCAAGACACCGGCCGGCACGGCAGGGTGAACGGCGCCGCGTCAGGCCCGATGTTCACCGGAGCGGGCCTCGACCAGCGCCCGCAGCGCCCGCGCGTCGGCGATGGCCTGGGCCTTGGCGATACCGGGCTGGATGCCGATCGCGGGCAGGCTGGTGCCGTCGCTGAGGTCCAGGAACACCCACGGGTCGCCGACCCGCAGATGCACCTGCACGATCTGCGCCCACTCGAGGCGGCGCGTGCTGGCGAAGTTCACCACGGTGACACCCCTCTCGTCGGCGACGACCTTCGGGCGGGCCAGCATCAGCGCCACGCCCGCCAGCAGGGCGGCCGTGAAGATGAAGCTGATCCGCTCTCCGGGGCCGAGCCGGTCCAGCAGCAGCGCGATCGTCGACACGACGACGAAGGTCGTGACGGCCGCGGTGAGCAGAACGGCGCGGGTGCGGCCCGGCCGGAAGGTGACGGGCAGCGTGGGCAGGTCCGACATGCGGTGCGGTGTCCTCAGAGGCGGCAGGCGTGGATGGCGGTGGTCAGGATGGCCCGGGCGCCGATGTCGTACAGGTCGTCCATGATCCCCTGGGCGTCCTTGGCGGGCACCATGGCGCGCACGGCGACCCAGCCCTCGTTGTGCAGCGGCGAGATGGTCGGCGACTCCAGGCCGGGGGTGAGCGCGACGGCCTTCTCCAGCTGCTCCACGCGGCAGTCGTAGTCCATCATCACGTACGTCCGTGCCACCAGGACGCCCTGGAGGCGGCGCAGGAACTGCTGCACCTTGGGCTCCTCGCCGTCCGCGCCGGTACGGCGGATGACGACGGCCTCGGACTTCATGATCGGCTCGCCGACGACCTCCAGGCCCGCGTTGCGCAGGCTGGTGCCGGTCTCGACGACGTCCGCGATGACCTGCGCCACGCCGAGCTGGATGGCCGTCTCGACGGCGCCGTCGAGGTGGACGACGGAGGCGTCGATGCCGTTGTCGGCGAGGTGGCGGGCGACGATGCCCTCGTAGGAGGTGGCGACCGTCTTGCCCTTCAGGTCCGCCAGGCCGCCGATGATGCCCGGCTTGGTGGCGTAGCGGAAGGTGGAACGGGCGAAGCCGAGCGGCAGGATCTCCTCGGCGTCCGCGCCGGAGTCGATCAGCAGGTCACGGCCGGTGATGCCGATGTCGAGCTGTCCGGAGGCGACGTAGATCGCGATGTCCCGGGGGCGGAGGTAGAAGAACTCCACGTCGTTGACCGGGTCGACGATCCGCAGCTCCTTGGCCTCGCGGCGCTGCTGGTAGCCGGCCTCATGCAGCATGTCCGCCGCAGGGCCGGAGAGGGAACCCTTGTTGGGGACGGCGATGCGCAGCATGAGGTCGGCTTCCTTCGTTCGTGCGGTGGGTGCGGTGGGGGCTGGTGCTCAGAGGTGGGCGTAGACGTCGTCGAGGGAGATCCCGCGGGCGACCATCATCACCTGGACGTGGTACAGCAGCTGCGAGATCTCCTCGGCGGCCGCCTCCTTGCCCTCGTACTCGGCGGCCATCCAGACCTCGGCGGCCTCCTCGACGACCTTCTTGCCGATGGCATGGACGCCCTTGTCGACCAGCTCCGCGGTGCGGGAAGTGGCGGGATCGCCGTGGGCGGCCTTGTGCTGGAGCTCGGTGAAGAGCTCCTCGAACGTCTTCTTGGACATGGTGCCGCCCACTCTACGTGTTCTGCCCCGCGACCTAACGCCAGGGTTCAGATACTGAACGCAGCGTAGCCGCGGTCGCCACCGCCGCCGTCACGGCCTCGTGCCCCTTGTCCTCGCTGGAGCCCTCCAGGCCGGCCCGGTCCAGGGCCTGCTCCTCGGTGTCGCAGGTGAGGACGCCGAAGCCGACGGGGACGCCGGTGTCGACGGACACCTGGGTGAGGCCCTGCGTCACGCCCTGGCACACGTAGTCGAAGTGCGGGGTGCCGCCGCGGATCACCACGCCCAGGGCGACCACCGCGTCGTAGCCGCGGCCCGCGAGGACCTTGGCGACGACCGGGAGCTCCCAGCTGCCGGGGACCCGCAGCAGGGTCGGTTCGTCGATGCCCAGATCGTGCAGGGCGCGCAGCGCCCCGTCCACCAGACCGTCCATCACCTTTTCGTGCCATTGCGCCGCGACGACGGCGACCCGCAGGTCACCCACATTGCGTACGGACAGTTCCGGTGCGCCCTTGCCGCTCACGTTTCTCCTCGGTTCTTCTCTTACTGGTTGCCGCAGGTGGTCACGGCGGGCGTGTCCAGCCAGGGCAGGTCGTGGCCCATCCGGTCCCGCTTGGTGCGCAGGTAGCGGAGGTTGTGCTCGCCCGCCTGTACGGGCATCGGCTCGCGCTCGGTGACCGCGATGCCGTGCCGGACGAGCGCGTCGGTCTTCTCGGGGTTGTTGGTCATCAGCCGCACGCTGCGCACGCCGAGGTCGGCGAGGATCTGCGCGCCGGCCGCGTAGTCACGGGCGTCGGCGGGCAGGCCGAGCTCCAGGTTGGCGTCGAGGGTGTCCCGGCCGCGCTCCTGGAGTTCGTACGCGCGCAGCTTGGACAGCAGGCCGATGCCGCGGCCCTCGTGCCCCCGCAGGTAGACCACCACGCCCCGGCCCTCGGCGTTGATGCGCTCCAGGGAGGTCTCCAGCTGGGGACCGCAGTCGCAGCGCAGGGAGTGGAAGACATCGCCGGTGAGGCATTCGGAGTGCACGCGCACCAGGACGTCCGCGCCGTCGCCGAGGTCGCCCTGCACCAGGGCGACGTGCTCGACGCCGTCGACGGTGGAGCGGTAGCCGTACGCCGTGAAGGTGCCGTGCGCGGTGGGGAGCCGGGTCTCGGCCTCGCGGCGGACGGTGGGCTCGGAGCTGCGGCGGTAGGCGATCAGGTCCTCGATGGAGATGATCGTCAGGCCGTGCTTGCGGGCGAACGGGACCAGTTCGGGCAGGCGCAGCATCCGGCCGTCCTCGCCGGCGATCTCGACGATGGCGCCGGCCGGGCGCAGGCCCGCCAGGCGGGCGAGGTCGACGGCGGCCTCGGTGTGGCCGTTGCGGGTGAGGACGCCTCCGGACCTGGCACGCAGCGGGAAGATGTGGCCGGGCCGTACGAGATCGGTGGGCTCGGCGGTGCCGCTCGCGAGCAGCCGCAGCGTGGTGGCCCGGTCGGAGGCCGAGATGCCGGTGCTCACGCCGTGGGCGGCGGAGGCGTCCACGGAGACGGTGAACGCCGTCTTCATCGACTCCGTGTTGTCCTCGACCATCTGCGGCAGGCGCAGCCGGTCCAGTTCCTCGGCCTCCATGGGGGCGCAGATCAGGCCGCGGCACTCGCTCATCATGAAGGCGACGATCTCCGGGGTGGCCTTCTCGGCGGCGATGACGAGATCGCCCTCGTTCTCGCGGTCCTCGTCGTCGACGACCACGACCGGGCGGCCGGCGGCGATGTCGGCGACGGCCTGCTCGACCGGGTCGAGGGTGAGGTCGAAGTCTTCGGTGTCGTAGAGGACGGTGGCCGCGGTCATGCCGGTGCTCCTTCCAGGACGGGCCGCGCGTCCTTGCGGGAGCGCAGCCACCAGTCGCGCAGGCCCCACAGGACGAGTGCGCCGTAGATGACGTAGACGAAGCCGGAGAAGGCGAAGCCGTTGGCGAAGTTCAGGGGCACGCCGACCAGGTCGACGAGCAGCCAGGCGAACCAGAACTCGACCATGCCGCGCGCCTGGGCGTACATGGCGACGACGGTGCCGACGAAGATGTAGGCGTCCGGCCAGGGGTCCCAGGACAGGGACGGGTACGCGGTGAACAGGCCGCCGACGGCGAGGGTGCCGAGCGCCGCGGCGCCGAGCAGCGCACCGCGCTCGCGCCAGGTGGCGAACCGGATGGCGATGGAGCCGTCCTGCGCCTGCTGCCGGCCGCGGTTCCACTGCCAGAAGCCGTAGCCGGCGACGAGCATGACGACGATCTGCTTGCCCGCGCTGCCGGCGAGGTGGGCGGTGGCGAAGGCGGCGAAGAGGATGAGGCCGGAGAGGAACTGGGCGGGCCAGGTCCAGATCGACCGGCGCCAGCCGAGAGCCAGGGCGATCAGGCCGATCAGGTTGCCGATCATGTCCGACCACTTGATGTGCTGGCCGAAGAGCGTGAACGCCTCGGAGTTGAGCCAGTTCACCGGGTGCCTCCCTGACCGGCGAGCAGCCGCTCCACGTACTTGGCGATCACGTCGACCTCGAGGTTGACCGGGTCGCCGGGCTGCTTGAGGCCGAGGGTGGTCAGCGCGAGGGTGGTGGGGATCAGGCTGACCGTGAAGTGGTCGGCGCCGGCGTCGACGACGGTGAGGCTGATGCCGTCGACGGTGATGGAGCCCTTCTCGACGACGTAGCGCGCGAGGTCCGCGGGGAGGGAGATCTTGATGATCTCCCAGTGCTCGGAGGGGGTGCGCTCCAGGACGGTCCCGGTGCCGTCGACGTGGCCCTGCACGATGTGGCCGCCCAGGCGGGCGCCCACGGCGGTGGGACGTTCGAGGTTGACGCGGGAGCCGACGGTGAGGACGCCCAGGCTGGAACGCTTGAGGGTCTCGGCCATGACGTCGGCGGTGAACTCGTCGCCTTCGTGCTCCACGACGGTGAGGCACACGCCGTTGACGGCGATGGAGTCGCCGTGCTGTGCCCCCTCGGTGACGACGGGGCCACGGAGCCGGAAGCGGGAGGCGTCGCCGAGGTTCTCGACGGCGGTGACCTCGCCCAGCTCTTCGACGATTCCGGTGAACACTTCCCGGGTCCTCCTGCCTCTTCGGGCACGGACTCCGGGGCTGTCGAGACGACAGAATCACGAGCGAGGACACCGGGGACGACGCCGGACGGACTCGTCCCGCAGGGGACGATCACGGTCGGCGGCGCGCACGAATGCCCGCTCGCCGCGCACTGCCTCCCATCCGGACTTTAACCGTCGGTCCAGGAATTTCACCTGGTCAACCGGCCGCTGGAGGCGACCGGGTCGCGGACTGTAACCGCCGGTTCGGACTTTCACCGACCCCGGAGTGCGCTGCTACTGGTACACGGCCAGTGTGCCACGCCCGATCGGCGTCCATACGGGCGAGCGATGTGGGGTGGCTCACAGGCCCTGTCGCTGGACATCCCGGACGGGCCGAGGCCCACCCCAACTCCCGTGCGCCGAGCACCCTTTCCAATTGGTACAGACCTATTGACGCAATGGTCTAGTCCTCTCTAGGGTCTGCGCAACTCCGTGGAGAGGAACCGATCGTGCTGTCGCCCTCACGTCTCAGATCCAGACCCGCCCTGCTCGCCGCCGCCGGGGCCGTCGCCGGGCTGGTCCTCGCGAGCCTTCCGGCCACCGTCTCGCATGCGGCCGACCAGGAGTCCTGCCGCCCCGACGGGCTGTACCGGACCCCCGGCGTGAACGTCCCGTACTGCTCGGTCTACGACACTGCGGGCCGGGAGAAGATGGGTGCCGACCACCAGCGCCGGGTGATCGGCTACTTCACCGGCTGGCGCACCGGAAAGGACGGCACGCCCGCCTATCTGGCGTCGGACATCCCGTGGGACAAGATCACCCACATCAACTACGCCTTCGCGCACGTCGGCTCCGGCAACAAGATCTCCGTCGGCACGGACGGAACCGCCAATCCGGCGACCGGAATGTCCTGGCCGGGCGTGGCCGGTGCCGAGATGGACCCGGCTCTCCCCTACAAGGGGCACTTCAACCTGCTGAGCAAGTTCAAGAAACAGCACCCGGACGTCAAGACGCTGATCTCGGTCGGCGGCTGGGCGGAGACCGGCGGCTATTTCGACGACAACGGCACACGGGTCGGCTCCGGCGGCTTCTACTCGATGGCCACGAACGCCGACGGCTCGGTCAACCAGGCCGGCATCGACACCTTCGCGAATTCCGCGGTCGACTTCCTCAGGAAGTACGGCTTCAACGGCGTCGACATCGACTACGAGTACCCGACGACCATGAAGGACGCGGGCCACCCGCTCGACTGGCCCGTCGCCAACGCCCGCCGGGCCGGTCTGGTCAAGGGCTACGCGGCCCTGATGAAGACCCTGCGGGAGAAGCTCGACCGGGCCGGCGCGGCGGACGGCCGGCACTATCTGCTGACGGTGGCGGCGCCCTCCTCCGGATATCTGCTGCGCGGCATGGAGACCTTCCAGGTCCAGAAGTACCTGGACTACGTCAACATCATGTCGTACGACCTGCACGGCGCCTGGAACGAGTACGTCGGTCCGAACGCCTCCCTCTTCGACGACGGGAAGGACGCGGAACTCGCGGCGGCGGGCGTCTATTCCACCTCCCAGTACGGCGGCATCGGATATCTGAACACCGACTGGGCGTACCACTACTTCCGCGGCTCGATGCCTGCCGGGCGGATCAACATCGGTCTCCCCTACTACACCCGGGGGTTCAAGAACGTCACCGGCGGCGCCGACGGCCTGTGGGGCAGGGCTCCCGCCACGAGCTGCCCGGCCGGTTCGGGTCTCGCCAAGTGCGGGGACGGCGCGGTCGGCATCGACAACCTGTGGCACGACAAGGACGACAACGGCAAGGAGTCGCCGGCCGGTTCCAACCCGATGTGGCACGCCAAGAACCTGGAGAAGGGCATCGTCGGCGACTACGTCACGCGGTACGGCTTCCCGGCCGGCACGACGCTGACCGGGACGTACGCCCGGAAGTACGACGCCACGCTGGTCGCGCCCTGGCTGTGGAACGCCGAGAAGAAGGTCTTCCTGTCCACGGAGGACGAGCAGTCCGTGCGCGCCAAGGCGGACTACGTGGTCGACCGGGGCATCGGCGGCACGATGATCTGGGAGCTGGCCGGCGACTACGGGTGGAACGCGGCCAAGGGGCAGTACGAGCCGGGGTCGACGCTGACGTCCGCGATGTACGAGAGGTTCAAGTCCGCCTCGCCGTACGGCGCGAAGCGGTCGACGATCGAGCTGCCGGCCGAGGCGCTGAACATCGACGTGGAGTTCGGGCAGTTCCCGCTCGGCGACTCCAACTACCCGATCAGCCCCAAGCTGAAGATCACGAACCGGACGAGCACGGCACTGCCCGGGGGTACGGAGTTCCGGTTCGACTACGGCACCTCGGCCCCCGGCAACGCCAAGGACCAGTCGGGCTGGGGCACTTCGGTGATCCGCAGTGACCACACCGGGCCGAACACCGGCGGCCTCAAGGGTGACCACCACCGGGTCTCGCTGAAGCTCCCCGGCTGGCAGACGCTGGCGCCGGGCGCCTCGGTGGAGCTGGACTTCGTGTACTACCTGCCGGTGTCGACGCCGTCGAACTGGACGGTGACGTTCGGCGGGAAGACGTACGCGCTGGCCGGGGATCTGGCGCGCGGGACGACTTTGGTGGAGCCCGGGGCGGGGACTCCCACGCCGACGCCCTCCCCCACGGGGACCCCCTCCCCGACGGCGAGCCCGACGGGCGGCACCGGGCAGTGCACGGCTCCGGCCTGGAACGCCATGACCGAGTACGGCGGAGGTAGCACGGTGGCCCATCGTGGGCACTCGTGGAAGGCCAAGTGGTGGACGAGGGGCGAGGAGCCCGGCACCACAGGTGAGTGGGGGGTCTGGCAGGACCTCGGCAGCTGCTGACCCCGCTCGGAACGGGCCCGGCGGCGGTGACGACGGCCCTTGCCCGCCGCCGGGTCTCCCCAGGAACGCCCGCGCTCCGCAAGGCCCCGGCCTCGCGCGGCGCGGGCTTCGCTCCGCACGGGGCCGGCCACCGAACTGCGAGCCGGGCCGAATCCGGACAAGCTGGAACTCGTACGACGTGCGCCGGCGCGTCCGTGAGCAGCCGTCCCGCGGTTGCCGCGTTCCAGGAGGGCTACTCGGCCCCCGCCGGCGAAGGGCGCTCCGCCCCGGAGCGCACGGCGTCCGAAGGGGCTGAACACCATGACCACGATCCTGGTGACCGGCGGTACCGGAACCCTCGGCCGGGTCCTCACCGAGCGGCTGCACGCGGACGGGCACGACGTGCGGGTGCTCAGCCGGCACGCCCAGCCGTACGCCGTCGATCTGCGCCAGGGCGGCACCGTGCTCGACATGGCTGTCGCCGGTGTGGACACGATCGTGCACTGCGCGAGCGCTCCGGGCGGCGGCGACGAGGAGGCGGCGGCACATCTGACCGCGGCGGCACGGCGGGCCGGGGTGGGCCACGTGGTCTACATCTCGATCGTCGGGGTCGACCGGGTGCCCTTCGGCTACTACAAGACCAAGCTGGCGGTGGAGCGGCTGATCGAGGAGTCCGGCCTGGGCTGGACCGTGCTGCGCGCCACGCAGTTCCACGACCTGCTCGTCCGCCTGTTCGACACCCTGTCCAGGCCGCCGGTCATGCTGCTGCCGGCCGGGCTGAAGGACCAGCCCATCGAGGTCACCGAGGTCGCGTCGCGGCTCGCGGAGCTGGCGTCGGGTGGGCCCGCCGGGCGGGTCGAGGACATGGGCGGCCCGGAGATACGGACGTTCGAGTCGCTGGCCCGCACCTATCTCAGGGCCACGGGCCACCCCCGGCGCCTCGTGAACGTGCCGCTGTGGGGCCGGACGTACCGGGCCTTCCGCGACGGCGGTCATCTGGCGCCGGAGCAGGCCGTGGGCAAGGGCACGTTCGAGGAGTACGTCGCGGTGCGCATCGAGGGCGGCCGCAGGGCGTGAAACCGGGGCCACGACCGGAGGGCGTGCCTCAGGTGGCCTGACCGGCGCCCCAGGGCCTGACCGGCCTACCTCCCAGGAGGTGCGAACAACTCGTCCTGGGCCCGGTCCCGCGCCGTCAGCAGCGCCCCGCGCAGGACGGCGCCGCCGCCCAGCACACCGGCGCGCACCTCCGTGGCCAGCGGCGACATCCGCCGCACCCGGCCGTCCACCAAGCCGGCGAGCATCTCACCACCTGCCTGCCCCACCTCCCCGCCGAGCACCACGCACCCGGGGTCCAGCACGGCGACGACGGAGGCCGCACCGAGGGCGAGCCGATCGGCGAGGGCGTCGAGGAACCGGGCGGCGGCGTCGGCATCGGCTCCGGGAGTTCCGGCCGCGAGGGCGACGGCCCCGCGCACCACCTCCGCGGCCTCGGCTCCGCCGCCTTCGGCCCGCACGCGCATCCCGCATTCCCCCGCCAGCGCCACGATCGCCCCTGCCGCCGCCAGCGAGTGGAAGCCGCCCGCGCAGTCAGTCGCCGACGGCAGCCCGCCCGTCCCCGGCACCGGCAGGAAGCCGATCTCCCCGGTGCCTCCGGACGCCCCGCGCCGCAGCGATCCGTTCAGCACCACCGCGGCCCCCGTGCCCTGCCCCAGCCACAGCAGCACGAATGTGTCCCGGTCCCGGGCGGCACCCTCCCGCTGCTCGGCCAGCGCCGCGAGATTGGTCTCGTTCTCGACGATGACCCGGGCCTGCGGCAGACGTTCCTGGAGAGCCGCGACGAGGCGCCGGTGCCAGGCGGGCAGGCCGGAGGAGTCGCGGAGTTCCCCGGTGGCCGGGTCGATCAGACCGGGCGCGCCGATGCCGACGGTGTGCAGCCTCCCCCACGCCCGAACGCCCTCGCGCGGGGGCGCCTCCATGGCCCCGGCCTCCTTCGCCGCCCGCTCGACCAGCGCGACCGCCTGGTCCACCGCCGGCCCGGTGCCCGTGTCGTCGCCGATCGGCACGGACGCCTCCGCGAGCACCCGGCCGAGCAGGTCGGACACGATCACGGAGACCCCTTCCGTGCGGACGTCGAGCGCGGCCAGATAGGCACGGCCGGCGACGATGCCGTACAGCTTGGCGTTGGGGCCGCGCCGCTGCTCGCCGGCCTCGCCTGCCACCTCGATCAGGCCGGCGGCGGAGAGGCGTTCGACGAGGTCGGCGACGGTCGGCCGGGACAGGCCGGTCAGCTGCTTCAGCTGCCCGGCCGTCAACGGCCCTTCCTGCTGCAACAGCCGCAGGGCGAGCCGGTCGTTGATGGCTCGCGCGGTGCTCGGGGATGCGGGCATGCCGGGATCCTTCCAGATGCGCCTGTCGCGTCTCGCCCACTATCTATCAGGCAGGGTCCCTGATAATTTACCGCCGGACGCGGTCGGCCGAGACGTGGCAAGGGGCGGGAAGATGAAAGACGTGATCCACCAGCACCGAGAGGTGATACGCGCCCGGTACGCCGTGGCCGCCGTGTTCGCCGTGCACGGCGCGGTCACCGGCTCGTTCGCCACCCGGGTCCCCTGGATCCAGGACCACGCCGGGGTGAGCCCCGGCCAGCTCGGCCTCGCGCTCGCCTTCCCCGCCCTCGGCGCCTCGCTCGCGATGCCGCTCGCGGGCCGGATCAGCCATCGCTTCGGCGCCCGTACCGCCCTGCGCGGACTGCTCGCCCTGTGGACGCTGTCGCTGACCCTGCCGTCCCTCGCGCCCGGCCTGCTCGCGCTCTGCCTGGCCCTGTTCACCTTCGGCGCCACGGCCGGCATGGCGGACGTCGCGATGAACGCGCTCGGCGTCGAGATCGAGAACCGCCTCGGCCGCTCCATCATGTCCGGGCTGCACGGCATGTGGAGCGCCGGCGCCCTGATCGGCTCCGCAGGCGGCACGCTCGCCGCGCACCTCGGCACGGACGCCCGGCTGCACCACGCGCTGGCCGCCGCCTGCCTCACCCTGCTGGGCCTGGTCGCCTGCACCTGGGTGCTGGACCTCCAGCCCGCCGAGGACGAGGAGCCCCCGCCGCGCTTCGCCCTGCCCCCGAGGTCGGCGTTGCTGATCGGCGCGGTCGGGTTCTGCGCCGTGTTCGCCGAGGGGGCGAGCCTCGACTGGTCGGCGATCTACCTGGAGGACGAGCTGGGCACGTCCGCCGGTCTCGCCGCGGCCTGCACCACCGGCTTCACCCTCACCATGGCGCTCGCCAGGATCGCGGGCGACAAGGTGGTCGACCGCTACGGCTCGGTCCGCACGGTCCGCGCCGGCGGCGTCCTCGCCACCCTCGGCGGTCTGCTGATCGTCCTCGCGGACCACCCGGCGCTCGCCATGTCCGGCTTCGCGCTGATGGGTCTGGGCATCGCCGTGGTCGTCCCGCTGTGCTTCGCGGCGGCCGGCCGCAGCGGCCCGAACCCGAGCCAGGCCATCGCGGGCGTCGCCACCATCACGTACACGTCGGGCCTGATCGCCCCGAGCGCGATCGGCACGCTGGCGCAGGCGACCAGCCTGGTGGTCTCGTTCGCGCTGGTGACCTTCCTGTCCTCGGGTCTCGCCGTCTTCGCCGGTGTGCTGCGCTCCGGAGACCGGGACCGCCCCAAGGTCGTGACCGGGCGCCCGCCGGTACGGAGCACCCGCGACCGGCCCTGACAATGGTCCGGCACTGCACGTACGACGAAAGCGACACCTGCCATGGATCTCGGCGTCCGCTGGAAACTGCACGGCGACGGACGCACCCCGGCCCCCGGGGCGGTGGTCCGGCCCGACGAACGGCTGTCCTGGCCGCGCACCGTGGGGCTCGGCGCCCAGCACGTGGTGGCGATGTTCGGGGCCTCCTTCGTGGCGCCGGTCCTGATGGGCCTGGACCCCAACCTCGCGATCATGATGTCGGGCGTCGCCACCGTCGTCTTCCTGCTCGCCACCCGTGGCAGGGTGCCCAGCTACCTCGGCTGCTCCCTGTCCTTCGTGGGCGTCGCGGCGGTGATCCGGGCCCAGGGCGGTACGAGCGCCACCGTGACCGGCGCGGTGCTCGTGGTCGGTGCCGCGCTGTTCGTCGTGGGACTCGCCGTGCAGCGCTTCGGCGCCCGGATCATCCACGCGACGATGCCGCCGATCGTGACCGGCGCCGTCGTGATGCTGATCGGCTTCAACCTGGCTCCCGTCACGGCGACCACGTACTGGCCGCAGGACCAGTGGACGGCCCTGCTGGTGATGGCCTTCACCGGTCTGGCCGTCGTCTGTCTGCGTGGCTTCTGGTCCCGGATCGCGATCTTCCTCGGCCTGATCTTCGGCTACGGCATCTCCTGGCTCTTCGACCTCGTCTTCGGCCGGATCCACTCCGTCGACGCGAGCGGCAAGGTCACCGACCACTGGCGCCTGGACCTCTCCGGCGTCGCCGGCGCCGACTGGATCGGGCTGCCCGCCTTCCACGGACCGGCCTTCGAGTGGTCGGCCGTGCTGGTCGCGCTGCCGGTGGTGATCGCGCTGGTCGCGGAGAACGCCGGGCACGTCAAGGCGGTCGGCGAGATGACCGGCGACCCGCTCGACGACAAGCTCGGCACGGCGATCGCCGCCGACGGCGTCGGCTCGATGCTGTCCACCGCGGTCGGCGGCCCGCCCAACACGACGTACTCCGAGAACATCGGCGTGATGGCCGCGACCCGCGTCTACTCCACGGCCGCCTACTGGGCCGCAGCCGGTTTCGCCCTGCTGTTCGGTCTGTGCCCGAAGTTCGGCGCGGTGGTGGCCGCGATCCCGGGCGGGGTCCTCGGCGGCATCACCGTCATCCTGTACGGCATGATCGGCCTGCTCGGTGCCCAGATCTGGATCACCGCCAAGGTGGACCTGCGCAACCCGCTCAACCTCGTACCGGCCGCGGCGGGCATCATCATCGGCGTCGGCAACGTCTCGATGGAGTTCACCGAGACGTTCTCGCTCAGCGGCATCGCCCTGGGCACACTCGTCGTGATCATCGGCTACCACGCGCTGCGGGCGTTCGCCCCGGCCCACCTCAAGACCCAGCGGCCCCTGCTGGACGAGGGCACCTCCGGCTACGACGACGCCAAGTCGTAGGCGTACGAAGGCCGTCTCCTTGTCGGTGCGCCGGACGCCGGACGCCGGACACGTGAGCCGGACACCGTGCCGCTCCCCCTTCGTGCTCTCCCCCACGAGGGCAGCCGCGTTCGCCCGTTCCGGGGAAACGCCGGGCTCGCCGCCACGCCGGCCGGCCGAGGGCTGGGACGCTGCCCTCATGACGCAGTTGGAAGAGTTCACCACCCCCGTGGACGCGGTCGTCTCCCGGATGCGCGCGCTGGACGCGGCCCTGCCCGCACGGGACGGGGTGGCGGTCTTCAACCGTGTCTACCTGGCCGTCACCGAGGCCGTCGACCATCGGATCGACACCGGGGCCTTCGCCGACGCCCGTGCCGCCGCGACCCTGGACGTGCGGTTCGCCGAGCGCTATCTGGCGGCCGTCGACGCGGTCACGGCGGACGGGCGTCCACCGGCCTGCTGGCGGCCCCTGCTCCAGTTCCGCCGCCATCCCGGCGTGCGGCCGCTGCAGTTCGCGCTCTCGGGCATCAACGCGCACATCGGGCACGATCTGGCGCTCGCCGTCGTGGACACCTGCCGTACCCTCGACTGCGATCCGGCCGAGCTGGAGGACGAGTTCGACCGCGTGGGCGATCTCCTCGTGACGCTGGAGGAGCGCATCCGCGAAGACCTGATGCCGGGTCCCGATCTGCTCCAGATCGCCGACCCGCTCACCCATCTGCTCGGCGCGTGGAGCCTGGAACGCGCCCGGGACGCCACCTGGTCGGCCGCGCGGGCCCTGTGGGCGCTGCGCCGGCTGCCCGACCTCGCCGCGGAGTTCACCGAGCGCCTGGACGCCGCGGTGGGCTTCGCGGGTCGCATGCTGCTCACACCGCTTCCCGGCTGACGCCACGGCGGCCCCGGCCCTCCCGGCCGGCACCCGCGGAACTCCCGTGCGCCCGTTGTGCGTTGACTGTCAGGCACCCTACTGCGAAGGAGCACACGTATGGCGATCCGGCTCGGCCTCGGCCTCCCCCAGATGCGGCAGTACGACCTCGGCAGGGACGTGCCCGGCGTGGCACGCGAGGCCGAGCGCATCGGATACGACAGCTTGTGGGTCTTCGAACGCGCCCTGTTCCCCGAGCCCGCCACCCAGGGTCTGTACGGGATCGAGGGCCTGCCCTGGCCGGACAGCTACCGCCACGTCGCGGACCCCCTGGTGACGCTCACGCTGGCCGCCGCGGCCACCGAGCGGGCGGAGCTCGGCAGCAGTGTGCTGGTGGCCCCGCTGCATGTGCCGTTCCAGCTGGCCAAGGCACTGGCGAGCCTGGACGCGGCGAGCGGCGGCCGGGTGGTCGCGGGCTTCGGCACCGGCTGGTCCCACGACGAGTACGCGGCGGCGTCGGTCCGGCCGTTCGAGGAGCGCGGCAAGGTCCTGGACGAGCTGCTCGCCGTGTGCCGGGCGGTCTGGGGTCCGGACCCCGTCGCGCACGACGGGCGGATCACGAAGATCGCGCCTGCCCTGGTCGGCCCGAAGCCCGTCCGGCCGATCCCGGTCCTGCTGGCCGGGAGCAGCCCCAAGGCACAGCGCCGGCTCGTCGACCACGCCGACGGCTGGCTGCCGGTGGGCACGGCCCCCGAGGCCGTCGCCGCACAGTGGAGCCGGCTGCGGGAACTGGCCGAGGAGCGCGGGCGCACGGAGCCGATCCGGACGGTGCTGCGGGTGAACGCCGAGTACTCGGCCAAGGCGTACGAGGGCTCGGGCCGGCAGCCCTTCCAGGGCAGCGTCGAGCAGATCGTCGAGGACCTGGTGCCGTACGCCGGGATCGGCCTGGAGGAGGTCCTGCTGGACCTCCAGGGCACGCCGAGGGACGGCGAGGAGCTCAAGGACCTGGCCGCGCGGGTGTACGAGCAGGCCCGCGCGGCCGGCGTCTGACGCCCGTCAGTCCTCGGGGAGTTCCACCGGCGCGATCTCGTCGTAGAGGTCGCCGGGGCCGGGGTTGGCCGCGTCCGTCGCCCCACCGAAGTGGTGCATGACGCCCCAGACCGCGTTCAGCGCGGTCTGGACGGCGCCCTCGGCCCACCCCGCCGTCCAGGAGATGTCGTCACCGGCGAGGAAGACGCCCCGCTTGTCCTCGGGCAGCCGGTCCTGCATGAAGTGCGTGAACAGGCGCCGCTGGTAGCGGTAGTGGCCGGGCAGGTTGGCCTTGAACGCGCCCATGAAGTAGGGCTCGTTCTCCCAGGAGACGGTCACCGGGTTGCCGATGATGTGCTTCCTGATGTCGACCTTCGGGTAGATCTCGCCGAGCGACTTCAGCATGACCTCCATCCGCTCGTTCGCGGACAGCGGCAGCCACTTCAGGCTGTCGTCGCACCAGGTGTACGACAGGCAGATCACGGCCGGCCTGTCGGGGCCGTCGTCCAGCAGGTAGGTGCCGCGGGTCATCCGGTCGGTGAGCGTCATCGACATGACGTCACGCCCGGTCTCCTCGTCCTTGTCCAGCCAGAACGGCCGGTCCACGGGCACGAAGAGCTTGGACGACTCCATGTAGTGGGTGCGCTCGATGGCCGTCCAGTGGTCGATCGGGAAGAGCGAGTCGTCGCACTGGATCTTGGACAGCAGCATCCAGGACTGGGCGGTGAAGATCGCCGCACGGTAGGTGCGGATGTCGCCGTTCGCGTCGGTCACGGTGATGTTGTTGCCCGCGGTGCGGTGCAGCCGCGTCACGGCCGGGCGGGGCTCGCCGCCCTCGTGCAGCGATGCCAGCGAGGTGCCGTACGGCCAGTGCACGATCTTCTCCGGCTCGCGCTCCCACAGCCGCAGCGGCAGCTGCTGCGAGCCGCCCACGATCCCACGGTGGTGGTCGTCGGCCTCGGTGTAGACGACGCGCAGGATCTCCAGGATGGAGTTGGGGAAGTCGGTGTCCCAGCCGCCCGTGCCGAAGCCGACCTGGCCGAAGATCTCCCGGTGCCGGAAGGACTTGAAGGCCTCGGAGTCGCACAGGAAGCCGTAGAAGGTCTGGTTGTCGAGCTTCTCGACGAGCTGGGCCCAGATCTCGCGGATGCGCGGAACGTCCCGCTCGCGCATCGCCCGGTTCATGTCGGAGAAGTCGGCGCCCTCTTCGAGACACCTGTTCCACGCCTCGGCCACGTCACGGTAGACCTGCGGCAGGTCGTCGACGGTCTCGGCGTAGTGGGACTCGCCCTTGAGGTCGACGACGGTCGACGGGGTGCCCTCGGCCAGCGGGTTGGGGAAGGGGCGCGTCTGCAGACCGACGAGGTCGATGTAGTGCTGGAGGGCGGTGGAGGACGGCGGGAAGCGCATCGCGCCCATCTCGGCGGTCAGCGCCGGGTCGCAGCCGTCGAAGCCGACCGTGCGCAGCCGGCCGCCGATCTGGTCGGCCTCGTAGACGACGGGCCTGAGGCCCATCTTCATCAGCTCGTACGCCGCCACGATGCCGGACAGGCCACCGCCGATGACCGCGACCTCGGCGCCGTGCTCGGTCGCCGGAACCTGCCCGAGGCCCGCCGGGTGGGCGAGGAAGTCGTCGTACGCGTAGGGGAAGTCCGGGCCGAACATGGTGATCGGCGGCTGCTGCTCGTCGGCGTGCTCGACGGCGTTGGGCACCGTGGACGTCATGGGGTACGGACTCCTTGCGCGAAACGGAAGATCAGGGGGCTGGGGGCGGGGCGTCAGACCAGGGACCCGTAGAGGCCGGGGCGGCGGTCCTTCAGATACGGGTTGGCCTCGCGGGAGGCGTTGAGGAAGGCGGCGTCCACCTCGGCGAGGACGAGTTCCTCACCGCGTCCGGCACGGGTGCGGGCGAATCCGTCCGGCCCGGCGAGGGTGGACAGCCCCACGAACTCGAACTCCCCCTCCTGGCCGACCCGGTTGACGTACGCCACGTACATCTGGTTCTCGAAGGCCCGCACCGGCACCAGCGACTCGGCGACGAACTGGAACGGGTGCATCTGCGCGGTCGGCACCAGCAGCAGGTCGGTGCCGGCGAGAGCGTGAGCGCGGACGTTCTCCGGGAACTCCACGTCGTAGCAGATCATGAGCCCGACCCGCAGCCCGTCGAGATCGGCCTGGACGACCGGCTGCTCGCCCGCCGTGAAGTGGTCACGCTCGAAGCAGCCGAAGAGGTGGGTCTTGCGGTAGTTGGCCAGGCGCGTGCCCTCGGCGGAGATCAGCTGGGCGGAGTTGAAGACCGCGTCCCCCGACCGCTCCGGGTATCCGTACGCGACGGCGAGGCCGTGCCGCGAGGCGATCTCGGCGATCGTGTCGGTGGCGTCGCCGTCGGCGGGCTCGGCGAGACGGGCGATGTCGTCGCCGATCGCGTAGCCGGTGAGGAACATCTCCGGCGCGACCAGCAGCCCCGCACCGGCGGCGGCGGCACGGCCCGCGGCCTCGTCGAGGACCTTCAGGTTCTCGGCGGTCGAGCCGGGCCGGCCGGAGCTCTGGAGCAGGGCGGTGCGCATGCGTGTTCCTCACCGGGACGAATGGATGTGGGGGCCACGTAGACGGTACGGGCGGCGGGCTCGGCCGGACAAGAAGGAGCCGTTGCGCGCTGCCGGACGGATTGTTGCGTCCCTTCCCCGGCACACGGCGATTCGTTGCGCGGCCGGGTGGTGATGGCCGGGCCGGGCCCCCGCCGGGTGGCGGAGCGGCGGCTCAGCCCTGTGCCCGATGTGGCGCGGGCGAGCCGCAGGGAGAGGTGGTCAACTGTCCGGTTCACCTGCGGAAAGGACCACCATGCAGCGACGTACATGCAGTGCTCTGCCGGGCACGGCGGTACTTGCGCACCGCGGCGAGCACCTCCGGGGAGGACCGACCCGAGCCCGACGCCGGACGGCGGCCCGCGGCGTCCCCCACCACGGCCGCACGGCAGCACCCCCGACCGACTTCCACCACGACCGCTCAGCGGCAACCCCCGAAGGACCGCCGCCACGTCCGCGCCGCTGCGGCGCGAGGCGGTCGCCCTCACCGGCAGCGCCAAGCTCCTCCGCCGGCCGGCGACGACATCACGTGCTCCTTCGACGCGCATCCGGCCGCGAAGGACAGGCGCGATCCGCTGCGGGCCACCGGCGTCTTCGGGCGGAGCCACTGGCGTCCGACCTGCCCGGGCGAAGGGGGGCGGGTCGGCATCACCGTGCACGACGCGGGTCGCCACGACCGGCTCGGCCACAGCCGGCGACGGCCACGGACAGGGGCCCGAGGGTCCGGCACCGCACCGGTGACTTCACCGTGGTGCCCTGGCAGCCGCCTCTCTAGGACCGCGCACGCCCGCGCCGGGCCACCGCCATCGCCGCAGCGGTCACCAGGTAGGGCACCGCGAACACCGCGAAGGCGGTGCTGTGCCCGGTCGCCGAGCCGACCGCCGCGTAGGCGCCGAACACCGCGACCGTGGCCAGCTCGGTGCCCAGCCCCGCGATCGAGGTGACGGTGGCCCGCGCGCCGTCGTCGATCCGCCGCTGGAGCGTGGCGTCGGCCAGTACGTTCGCCAGCTGGAAACCTCCGAACGCGAGAGCCACCAGGGCCAGGCCGGCCGGCGACCGGGCGAGGGCGCCCGCGGCGAGGGCCAGCGCGGAACCGGCGAGCAGACCGGCGAAGCCGTACGTGCCGAGACGCTCGGCCGGGCCGGCGAGCAGACTGCCCGCGGTGGCTCCCGCCCAGATCAGCAGCAGCAGGTAGGGACCCGCCCAGTCCGGCACACCGGTGTCCCGGACCAGCAGCGGGGTGTACTCGTCGAGGGCGCCCCACACCGAGCCGACAGCGGCGACGAGCAGCAAGGCGGCGGTGACCGGCCGTTCGGGGCGCCCGGCGGCCCGCAGGGCGGCGAACCAGCCGTCGCTCCCGGCCGCCGCGTCCCGGTGCTCCGGAAAACGGGTCGCCACGGCCGCCGTCAGCAGACAGGTCAGCACACTCGCCGCCCCGACCAGCGGATAGCCGCCCAGCGCGACCACGGGCCCGGCGAGCCCCATGGCCGCCATCACGGCCACCAGGCCGACGGCACGCGCCCGGCCCGTGACGCGGGCATAGCTGCCGGCGGCGCCGTGCCGGTCCAGTTCCTCGTACACCAGCGCCTCCAGCGCGCCGGAGCCGAGTGCCCCGCCGGCGCCCCAGAGGACGAAGCCGAGTGCGAACGCCCCGTACGACGGGACGAGCACCCACAGGGCGAAGCCGGCGGCGGTCAGCAGCGGGCCGAGCCACAGCAGCAGCCGGCGGGAGACGGCGTCGGCCCAGGCGCCGGAGGGCACCTCCAGGAGCACGCCGGTGACCGACCACAGGGCGAAGAGGGAGGAGATCTGCCCGAGGGACAGTCCGTTGTCGCCGAAGAGCAGGGCGTAGACCGGGTACAGCAGGACGAAGTCGTCCAGGAAGGCATAGCCGTACAGCGTCCGGGTCAGGCGCCGGACGCCGGGCTCAGGGGCCGGTGAAGGTCAATGTCGCCACGTCATGCGGCCGATGCTAGACCCCTGGGCGCAATCAGGTGGGCGATCCCGAGGAAAAGCGCCGCAGCAGCGGCGAGAGCACGAGCACGGACCGGGTCCGCTCCACGAACGGCTCCCCCGCGATCCGCTCCAGGACCCGCTCGAAGTGCCGCATGTCGGAGGCGAAGACCTGCGCGACCGCGTCCGCGTCGCCGGTGACGGTCGACGCGGCCACGACCTCCTGGTAGCGCTCGAGGCCCCGCTGGATGATCTCCGGCGAGGTGTTGCGGCGGCAGTAGATCTCGACGAACCCCTCGGTCTCCCACCCGAGCGCCGAGGGGTCGACCCGGACGGTGAAGCCGGTGATGGCGCCGGTGGCGCGCAGCCTGTCCACGCGCCGCTTGACGGCGGGCGCGGACAGGCCGACGAGCTGCCCGATGTCCGCGTAGGAGCGGCGGGCGTCCTCGGCGAGGGCGTGCACGATGCGTTCGTCGAGATCGTTCAGCACTGCGGGTGGTTCACTTCACTTCGGGTACGGCGAGACGGGAACGGCGGTAGCCGTACAGGAAGTAGAACACGAGACCGGCGGCCATCCAGCACCCGAAGACCACCCAGGTCACGGTGTCGAGGCTGAACATGTTGTACGCGCAGAAGGCGAAGCCCACAACGGGCAGCACCGGCCCGAACGGCACCTTGAAGGTGCGCTCCAGCTCCGGCCGCTTGTAGCGCAGCACGATCACCGCGATGTTGACCAGCGCGAAGGCGAACAGGGTGCCGATGCTGGTGGCGTCGACGAGCTTGCCGAGCGGGATCATGGCGGCGAGCACACCGCAGAACAGCGACACGACGACCGTGTTGAGGCGGGGCGCGCCGGTCTTCGGGTGGACCTTGCCGAGCGCCTTGGGCACCAGGCCGTCGCGGGACATCGCGAAGAGGATGCGGGTCTGGCCGTAGAGCACGGTGAGGACGACGCTCGCGATGGAGATGACGGCGCCGAGGGCGAGCAGGGTGCCCCAGAAGCTCTGGCCGCTGACGTCGTTCATGATCGCGGCAAGGGAGGCGTCGGAGCCCTCGAACTTGGTCCAGTTCCAGGCGCCGACGGCGACTGCCGCGACGAGCACGTACAGCGCGGTGACGATGATCAGCGAGAGCATGATCGCGCGGGGCAGGTCCTTCTTGGGGTTCTTGGCCTCCTCACCGGCGGTGGAAGCGGCGTCGAAGCCGATGTAGGAGAAGAACAGCGTGGCGCCGGCGGCGCTGACGCCCGCCATGCCGAGCGGCATGAAGTCGGCGTAGTTGCCGGACTTGAAGCCCATGAAGCCGACGGCGCAGAAGAACACCAGCGCGGCGATCTTCACCGCGACCATGATCGTGTTGGCGCGGGCGGACTCACGCACGCCGCCGAGCAGGAACACCATCGCCAGCAGGACGACGATCAGCGCGGGCAGGTTGATGATCCCGCCCTCGCCCGGCGCGGAGGACAGCGCCGAGGGAATGGTGACGCCGATGGTCCCGTCGAGCAGCTCGTTGAGGTACTCGCCCCAGCCGACCGCCACGGCCGCGACCGACACGCCGTACTCCAGGACCAGGCACCAGCCGCAGACCCAGGCGACGAGTTCACCCATCGTTGCGTAAGCGTACGAGTAGGAGGAACCCGCCACCGGGATGCTGCCCGCGAGCTCGGCGTACGACAGGGCCGAGAACAGGGCCGTCAGACCCGCGATCACAAACGCCAGGGTGACCGCCGGTCCGGCCTCCGGAACGGCGTCGCCGAGCACCACGAAGATGCCGGTGCCGAGGGTGGCACCGATGCTGATCATGGTGAGCTGCCACAGTCCGAGGGAGCGCCGCAGCGAACCTCCCTCACCCTGGCCGCCCTCCGCGACCAGGCGTTCCACGGGCTTGCGGCGCAACAGGCGCGCGCCGACCCCGGGGGACGTGGGGTCGGTCTGGCTGCTGTGCTGCGGGGGTGCGCCTTGGTCGAGCACGCGCTGGCTCCTTTGTTGCTGCCGGTCAGGCCGACGGGGACCGGCGGCATCCCCTTGAGACAGGGGACCCACCGAGCGGGGTCCCCGCCACGCCACGTACGAGGCGACAGCCTATGAGCAGGTACGTTGCCGGTGTAATGCAGCAACCTTGCGTATACCCGCAAGATCATTGCGTTCCTCGGGGCGGGATGGGCGTTCGTTGCACAGCGGCTGCGAACCGTTGCACGAAGGCTCGCTCAGGGCCCCGTGCCAGGTCCCCGACGGCGCGGACCAGCGCCGCGCCGATGCCGCGCGCACGGAGTTCTTCCGGCCGGACCGCCGGCCCCGATCTCCCGGCAGCCGGCGGCGACTTCGGGCGCCGCGCAGCCGGTCCAGCGCATCTCGGCGTGCCCGAGGGTGAGCTCCATGGGCGGACGGGAGGTACCCGGACACGCCGACGGCCCCCGATTTCCCGGCGGGCAGGACAACGGGGGCCGTACGGAAGGAAGTTGGGTCAGCTCCAGCTGGCGTGCAGCGGCTTGCCCTCGGCGTAACCGGCGGCGCTCTGGATACCGACGACGGCCTTCTCGGCGAACTCCTCCAGGGAGGCGGCGCCTGCGTAGGTGCAGGAGGAGCGGACGCCCGCGATGATCGAGTCGATCAGGTCCTCGACACCCGGGCGGGTCGGGTCGAGGAACATGCGGGAGGTGGAGATGCCCTCCTCGAACAGGCCCTTGCGGGCGCGGTCGTAGGCCGACTCCTCGGAGGTCCGGTTGGCCACGGCACGCGCGGACGCCATGCCGAAGGACTCCTTGTAGAAGCGGCCGCTCGCGTCCTGGTGGAGGTCGCCCGGGGACTCGTAGGTGCCCGCGAACCAGGAGCCGATCATCACGTTGGACGCGCCGGCGGCCAGCGCCATCGCGACGTCACGCGGGTGCCGGACACCGCCGTCCGCCCACACGTGCTTGCCGTACTTCTTCGCCTCGGCGGCGCACTCCAGCACGGCCGAGAACTGCGGCCGGCCGACGCCGGTCATCATCCGCGTGGTGCACATGGCGCCCGGGCCGACACCGACCTTCACGATGTCGGCGCCCGCCTCGATCAGGTCGCGCACGCCCTCGGCCGAGACGATGTTGCCCGCCACGATCGGCACCTGCGGGTCGAGGCCGCGCACCACCTTGATGGCGCTGATCATCGATTCCTGATGGCCGTGCGCGGTGTCGATGACGAGCGTGTCCACGCCCGCGTCGAGCAGCTGCTTGGCCTTGCCCGCGACGTCGCCGTTGATGCCGACGGCGGCGGCGATGCGCAGCTTGCCGTTCGCGTCGACGGCCGGGGTGTACAGCGTCGCGCGCAGCGCGCCGTTTCGGGTGAGGATGCCGGCGAGCTTGCCGTCGGCGTCGACGGCGGGGGCGTAGCGCCGGTTGTGGTGGTCGAGGGTGTTGAACGCCTCGCGCGGGTCCATGCCGGCGTCGAGCAGCAGCAACTCGTCCTTGGACATGACCACTTCGAGCTGGGTGAAGCGGTCGACGCCGGTGAGGTCCCGGTCGGTGACGACACCGATGGGACGGTGGTTCTCGTCGACCACGACACCGGCGTTGTGCGCCCGCTTGGGCAGCAGGGCGAGCGCGTCGGCGACGGTCTGGTGCGGGGCCAGCACGATGGGGGTGTCGAGGACCAGGTGGCGGCTCTTCACCCAGGAGACGACCTCGGTGACGACGTCGATCGGGATGTCCTGCGGGATGACCACGAGTCCGCCGCGCCGGGCCATGGTCTCGGCCATGCGGCGGCCGGCGATGGCGGTCATGTTGGCGACGACGAGCGGAATCGTGGTGCCCGTGCCGTCCGGGGAGCTGAGGTCCACGCCCTGACGGGAGCCGACCGCGCTGCGGCTCGGCACCATGAACACGTCGTCGTACGTCAGGTCGTACGAGGGCTGGATGTCGTTGAGGAAACGCACGTGCTGCACATCCCAGTCGATCAGAGGTGGCCCCCGGACAGGTCAGCCAGGGGAGAAGAGCACGTACTTCATTGTCCCATGTCGGCCGGAATGCGATGCCCGGTGACTTCATCCAGGCAGGTCAGGGGATCTTTAGGAGGATCCTCCAAGAGCGAGGGCCACGGTCAGGCCCGGTGCGGCGTCCGCGGCCTGGGCGAACACCTGCTGGGCGGTCTCCCACTCCGCCGGCCGCGCGTCGGCGTACGGCCGCCAGTTCCGCACGACGACCAGCAGCCCCTTCCCGGCGGCGGCGCCGGGCCAGACGCCCTGGTCGGAGAGGCTGTCGGCGAGCGCGTCCCAGTTGCGGCCGAACCAGTCGGGCAACTGGAGCGCCCGGGCGCAGCGGTCCATCAGGGCCGCCTTGTCCCTGACGCCGTCGAGGTCGAGGGTGACCACGTGATCCGTCATCTCAGCACCCATCGTCGTCGCGGACGGGACGAGCCATGGCGGCGGCGCACCGCGGCTCCTCCCGTCCGGCATTCCGTCAGGGGCCGTCCGGATCGGCCCGGTTCAGCGCCGGCCGCGGCGTCGGCCCGGCCGTCATCAGACAGTCGGCCGCGGAGGTGTCCGTGACCAGGCTGGTGACGAGCCCCGACCGCAGCACCGCGTCGATGGCTGCCGCCTTGCGCTGCCCACCCGCGATCGCGACGACCTCGGGGATACGGCGGAGCTGGTCGGCCTTGACAGTGATGCACCGCTCGCCCAGGTCCCGTCCGACCCGGCGGCCGTCGGCGTCGAACAGGTGCGCAGACATCTCGGCGGCGACACCGAGGGAGGCGTAGTGGGAGCGCTCCTCGTCACTGAGCATGTCGTGCACCGTGGAGATGCCGGGCTCCCAGGACCCGATGGAGACGCAGGCGACCGTGACCTTGTCGAAGTACTCGAAGGCCCGGGCGATCCCGGTCTGATGACGCAGCGCGGCCGCGGTGGCGGCGTCCGGCAGGAGCATCGGCGCGTAGATGGGGTGGGCGTCGCCGCCGGAGACCTGGGCGGCCCGGCGGACGGCCTCGACGGAGCCGCGCTCGGCGGTCCCGGCGTCGTACACGCCCGTCAGCTGCACGACCGTGCAGGGCGGCAGCTTGCCGAGGGCGGCGGCCATGTGGATCGTGGACCGGCCCCAGGCCAGCCCGAGCACATCACCCTCGTTGACCAGCTCGCCCAGCAGGTCCGCGGCCACCTCGCCCAGGTTCTCGGGGTCGGGGGTCTCCTCGGCCTCGGCCGGGGACTCGACCACGACGGCGTGCCTGAGGCCGTAGCGGGCGCGCAGCGCGTCCGAGCGCTCGGCGTCCAGCTCGGCGGGCACACGGATCTCGATACGTACGAGATCCCGTTCGAGGGCGGTCTCCAGGACCCGGGCCACCTTGAAGCGGCTGACGCCGAACTCCTCCGCGATCTGGATCTTGGACTTGCCCTCGAGGTAGAAGCGGCGGGCCATGGCCGCCGCCTGCACCAGCTCTGCGGGTCCCATCCGCATGGCTGACCGGCCCGCCGACATACCCGACACGGCGATCTCCTCACTGCTGTTCACACTCTGGATTCGCCGTTCATCCTTGCAGATACGGCGCGCTTGATCAGCCCTGCTCGGCGCCCGACGGGCGCCGTTCACGTAACCGTGGCTCAGTGGTCGCACGCCCATGCCGCGTGCTTCGTCGCGGCCTCCGCCTTGGCGCGCAGGGCCCGCACCGCGGCGGCCGGGTCGTCGGCCCCGTACACGGCGGACCCGGCCACGAACACATCGGCGCCCGCTTCCGCGCAGCGCTCGATGGTCGCGTCCGAGACCCCGCCGTCGACCTGGAGCCACAGCTCCAGACCGTGCTTCGCGATCAGTTCACGGGTGCGGCGGATCTTCGGCAGCATGATGTCGAGAAACGCCTGCCCGCCGAAGCCCGGCTCGACCGTCATGATCAGCAGCATGTCAAGCTCGGGCAGCAGATCCTCGTACGGCTCGATGGGCGTGGCCGGCTTCAGCGCCATCGACGCCCGGGCGCCCTTGGCCCGGATCTCCCGGGCCAGCCGTACCGGCGCGGCGGCCGCCTCGACGTGGAAGGTGACCGAGGAAGCGCCCGCCTCCACGTACTGCGGGGCCCACCGGTCGGGGGCCTCGATCATCAGATGGCAGTCCAGCGGGGTGTCCGTCGCACGGGCCAGCGACTCCACGATCGGCACGCCGAGCGTGAGGTTCGGGACGAAATGGTTGTCCATGACGTCGACGTGGAGCCAGTCGGCCCCTTCGACCGCCCGCGCCTCGTCGGCGAGACGGGCGAAGTCGGCGGACAGGATGCTCGGGTTGATCTGCGCGGCCATGACCTAAGCGTGCCATGTCCCTGCACGGTTGTTCGCGTCGGTCGGGATATCGGACGCTCTTCGGATGTTCCGCCCGGACGCCTCGGCGTCAGCCCGTCCGCCGCACGACCGCCAGATACATCGCATCCGTCCCGTGCCGGTGCGGCCACAGCTGGACGTCCGGTCCGTCCCCGAGGTCCGGTACGCCCGGCAGCAGCGGACGGGCGTCGACCAGCTCCGTCCGCGGGAACTGCTTCAGCACGTCCGCGACCACGGCCCGCGTCTCCGCCAGATGCGGTGAGCAGGTGGCGTACCCGACGACACCGCCGACCCGCACGGATTCCAGCGCCGTCCTCAGCAGCCCCCGCTGCAACGGGGCGAACCCGTCGAGGTCGTCGGGCCGGCGCCGCCACCGGGCCTCCGGCCGCCGGCGCAGCGCGCCGAGACCCGTGCACGGCACGTCCATCAGCACCCGGTCGAACGAGCCGGGCCGCCACGGCGGCCGGGTCCCGTCGGCGGCGATCACCTGGTACGGGCCGGGGTTTCCGGCGAGCGCCTTGGCCACCAGTCCGGCCCGGTGCGGCTGCTTCTCCGAGGCGAGCAGCGAGGCGCCCCGCTCGGCGGCGAGGGCCGCGAGCAGCGCCGCCTTGCCGCCGGGGCCGGCACATCCGTCGAGCCACTTCTCGTCCGGCCCGTCGAGCGAGGCGTTCGCGAGCGCCAGCGCGACCAGCTGGCTCCCCTCGTCCTGCACGCCGGCCCGGCCGTCCCGCACGGCCTCGATCGACCCGGGCTCGCCGCCCTCGGTGAGCCGCACGGCATACGGCGACCAGCGTCCGGGCACCGCGGCGCCCTCGCGCAGCAACTCGTCGGCCGTGGCCCGCCCCGGACGCGCGACCAGCGTCACCTCCGGCCGCTCGTTGTCGGCCGCCAGCAGTTCCTCGATGCCGGCCCGGCCACCGCCGAGCGAGTCCCACAGCGCGGAGACCACCCAGCGCGGATGCGAGTGCACGACGGCGAGATGGTCCTCGGGATCCTCGTCGTAGGGCGGCGCGACCCGCTCCAGCCAGCCGTCGAGGTCGTGCTGCGCCACCTTGCGCAGCACGGCGTTCACGAACTTGGCCCGCCCGTCGCCGAGCACGACCCGGGCCAGCTCCACGGTGGCGGAGACGGCCGCGTGCGAGGGGATCCGCGTCCCGAGCAGCTGATGCGCACCGAGGCTCAGCACGTCCAGGACGGGCGGATCGACCTCCCGGAGCGGCCGGTCGACACACTCCGCGATCACGGCGTCGTACGTCCCCTGCCGCCGCAGCGTCCCGTACACCAGCTCGGTCGCCAGCGCCGCGTCCCGCCCGTCGAACTCCCCGCCCTCGCGCGCCTTCCGCAGCAGCGGCGGCAGCACCAGGTTGGCGTAGGCGTCCCGCTCGTCGACGGCCCGCAGCGCCTCGAAGGCGAGGATGCGTACGGGATCCTTCTTGGGCCGACGATAGGGCTTGCCGGGTTTGCGGGGCCGACGGGAGGTGTCGCTCACGTAAAGGTGCTCCGGATTTCTGTGGTGCGGTGTGCACCCAGCGTACGCCGGACGGCCCCGGGCAGCGGCTCAGCCCCCGAGCGTCTCCCCGTCCGCGATCCGCACCCCGCGCGCCCAGTCGGCGGCCCGCATCGGCTTCTTGCCCTGGGCCTGCACCCACAGCAGTTCGACGGCGTGCGAGCCGGTGCCCGCGTACACGTTGTTCTTGCCCACGGACAGCTGACCGGGGACGAGGTCCGTCCGGTCGGGCACCGGCGCGACCTGCACGAGCTTGAGGCGCTCCCCCCGGAAGGTGGTCCAGGCGCCGGGCGCCGGGGTGCAGCCGCGCACCACCCGGTCGACGCGCAGGGCGGGCGTCGCCCAGTCGACCCGGGCGTCCTCGACGGTGATCTTCGGTGCGACAGTCACCCCGTCCGCGGGCTGCGGTACGGCCTTCAAGGAGCCGTCCGCGATGCCGTCCATGGTCGCGGCGAGCAGTCCGGCGCCGGCGAAGGCGAGCCGGGTCAGCAGGTCGCCGCTGGTGTCGGTGGGGCGGATCGTCTCGGTCACGGTGCCGTAGACGGGCCCCGAGTCGAGGCCCTCCTCGATGAGGAAGGTGGAGGCGCCCGTGATCTCGTCGCCGGACATGATCGAGTGCTGCACGGGAGCGGCGCCGCGCCAGGCGGGCAGCAGGGAGAAGTGCAGGTTGACCCAGCCGTGGACGGGGATGTCGAGGGCGACCCGGGGCAGCAGCGCGCCGTACGCCACGACGGGGCAGCAGTCGGGGCCGATCTCGCGCAGCCGCTCCAGGAACTCCGGCTCGCGGGGCCTGGCCGGCTTCAGCACCTCGATGCCGGCCTCCTCCGCCCGCTCCGCCACGGGCGACGCGACCAGCCTGCGCCCCCGCCCGGCCGGCGCGTCCGGCCGCGTGACGACGGCGACCACCTCGTGCCGCCCGGAGTCGAGCAGGGCGTCCAGAGCGGGAACAGCGACCTCGGGGGTACCGGCGAAGACGAGCTTCATGTGCGGACACGGGCCTCTCGGCTGGGTGGGGCAGGGCAACGCACAAGTCTATTGCGCGGCCCGACGATTGCCCGCTCGGCCTCGTCCCCCCGGACCACGGGGTCGGTGTACGGGTGGGCGGGAGCCCGCAGCGCACCACCCGCGGAACGGCGCGCGCATATGCCCCCGCGCCCCCACACCGTGACCCCCGGCCCCCGAACGCGTTGGTCAAGAAAGAGTTGACCAACGGGCCGCCCCAGCGGCCCGATCCTTTCTCCTCAACGCCGGTTCGAGAGGCTTGTTCATGGCCGACCACGCAACCCACGACGCCCAGGCTCGGGCCAGCCTGCACTTGCTGGTGCGGGACATCGAGCGGGTCCGCCGGCAGGTGGACGCACTGCGCACACTCACCGCGCAGCTGGGCAACGTCTACCGCCCGCGCCGCTCCGGCCCCTCCACGGGCTTCGTCGTCTACGGACGCGCCCCCGCCCCGACGGTCCGTCTCGCCCAGGAGCTGCGGGACAGCGTCGAGACCCTGGTCACGGCCGCGGTCGACTTCGACCGTTCGCTCGGCTTCTCCTGGGACGCGGTGGGCTCCGCCCTCGGCGTCACCAAGCAGGCGGTGCACCGCCGCTACGGCTCACGCCGCGCGACCGCACAGGCCGCCGCCGAGGCCGAGCGGAGCACGGAACCGGCCGCGACCCGCGCGGTCAACGTGGGCGCCGGCCTCCCCACGGTCCCGACGGTCCCCGCGGCGCGCTCCATGCCGACCCAGCCGACCGCCGGCAGCCCGGCGCTCCGCGACGAGGTCAGGCCGACCGCCTTCCCCGGCCCCCGCAACGGCTGACCCACCCCACGGCTGCCGGACCCGCCCTCCCGGAGACGCCCGGGAGGGCAGCCGTGTCCGGGGCCAGGACCTCATCTCTCCGGTGCGCGGGAGCGCGGCAGCGGCCCCGGCGCCGCCCCAGGCCTCCGGCGCGAACACGACCGGGATCTGCCGGGGTCCAGCGGGAATCTGCGGGAGTCCAGCGGGAATCTGCCGGGATCTGCCGGAGTCATTTGGAAACCCGGGCCCGGCCCCACCGCGCAACCGCTCCAGCGCCTACGCGCACGCCGGTTCACCCGCGTACTGCGCCTACCCGCTGGGCCCGTTGAGCACAGCCCCTGCGCCGATGCCCGCCGGAACGCACAGCCCCTCACCCGATGTTCGCCGGACGCACAGCCCCTCACCCGATGTTCGCCGGACGCACAGCCCCTCACCCGATGTCGGGCGGATCGATCCGCACCCACACCGCCGCCCCGCTCCCCCGCGCCGTCCGGGCCGCCTGCGCGGCCTTCAGCGCGGCCGCCAGAGCGGCGCCCCGCCCCGGCGGCACCCGGACCAGCGCCCGCACCCAATGCTCCCCGGCGGGCGGCGCCCCGGCCCGCCGTGAGCGTCCAGCTGCCGCGACCGGCGTGACGGGCAGCGGCACGGGCCCCAACACCTCTGCCTCCGAAGGCAGTTCGACCATCTCCAGGAATTCGGCCACCGCGTCCGGCGGCCCCGACACGGCCGCCATCCGCGACACCGGCGGGAACCCCAGCTCGGCCCGCTCGGCCAGCTCCCGTACCGCATGCCCCACGGGATCCCACCGCACCAGCGCCTGCACCGGCCGCAACGTCGGTTCCGCGACGACGACCACGGTGCCGCCGTCGCCCTGCGGCCGGACCAGCGCCGAGGCCGCGATCCAGCGCCGCAGCGCGTCCTCACCGGCCCGCAGATCGGGCCGCCCGAGCATCGCCCAGCCGTCGAGCAGCAGCGCCGCCGCGTACCCGCCCTCGGCGACGGGCTCGGCCCCCGGCGTGCTCACCACCAGTGCGGGTGCCCCCGGCACCGTGTCCAGCACGTGCTCCCGTCCGGAGGTCCGCACCGGCACGGCGGGAAACGCCCGCCCCAGCTCCTCGGCGGTCCGCCGGGCGCCCACGACCTGCGCCCGCAGCCGGAACGCCCCGCACTGCGGGCAGTGCCACGAGTCCTCCTCGCGCGCGCACCAGCCGCAGCGCAGCGCGCCCGCGTCGCGCGCTTCCAGTGGCCCGGCACAGTGCCGGCACCGCGCGGGCGCCCGGCACTGCGCGCACGCCATCCTGGGCACATACCCGCGCCGCGGCACCTGGACCAGCACGGGCCCGTGCCGCAGCCCGTCCCGGACCACCTGCCAGGCGAGGGTCGGCAGCCGGGCGGCCCGCGCCGCCTCGTCCCGCGCCAGATCCTGGTCCCCCACGGTCCTGACCAGCGGAGCGGCGGCCCGGACCTGCTCCCGCACGGCGACCAGCGGTCGCGCCCAGCCGCTCTCCACCAGCTGCGCGGCCTCCACGGTGCAGCTCCAACCACCCAGCAGGAACGCGCACTTGTCCTGGGCGGCGCGCAGCAGCAGCACGTCCCTCGCATGCGGCTGCGGTGCGTGCTGCTCGCTGTGGCTGTCGTCCCCGTCGTCCCAGACGGCGACCAGCCCGAGGTCGTGCACCGGCGCGAACATCGCGGCGCGCGTCCCCACCACGGCCCGTACCGCCCCGCGCCGCACGGCGAGCCACTCCCGGTACCGCTTCTCCGGACCCGCGTCGGCCGTCAACAGCGCGTGCCGCCCCTCACCCAGGAGAGCCGTCAACTCCGCGTCGACCCGGGAGGCCGTCCGTCCATCCGGTACGACAACCAGTGCACCGCGTCCTGAAGCCAGTGTCGCCGCGACGGCGCGGGCCAGTTCGGCGCTCCATCCGGGGCCGGGCAGGGCGTTCCACACGGCCCGTGGAGCGCCGCCGGAGGCCAGCGCGTCCAGGAACGCCGCCCCGTTCCCGTAGCGTGCCCAGGACCCCGCGTCCGGTGCCGCGGGCGGCGACAGCGGAGCGGGCGACGGCCGCTGCTCGGCCCGGGCGCTGCGCGGCGGCACGGCGAGCTGCAGCACATCGGCGAGGCTCCCGGCGTACCGGTCGGCGACCGCCCGGGCCAGTCCCAGCAGCTCCTCGCTCAGCACCGGCTCCGGCGACACCACCTGCGCCAGCGCCGCCAGCGGCCCCGAGTAGTCCGACTCGGCCAGCCGCTCGACGAGGAACCCGTCGATCAGGCCTCCGCCCTCACGGCGCCCTTCCCGCACGCGATGCCGTCCGGCCCCGAACCGCACCCGCACCCGCACGCCGGGCTGTGCGTCGGCGTCGAGCTCCTCGGGCACGGCGTAGTCGAAGTAGCGGTCGAGATGGAGCACGCCCTTGTCCACGAGCACCCGCGCGACGGGCAGCTGCTCGGCCAGCGCGGCCCCACGCCAGGTACGGGGCTTGGCCCGGGGGGTCCTGGCCTGGCGCACGCTCTCCCGGATGAACGCGAGCTGCTCCGGCGGCGCGCCCTCCGCGCCGCCGTCCCCCCGGCCGTTCTCGCTGCTCACGCTTGCATTCTTACCAAACACCACTGACAACCGGCACCGGCCCGAGGTCCGCTCGCACAGCACACGAGGCCCGGCCCCCCGAAGGGAACCGGGCCTCGCGCCGGGCGAAGAGGACCTGCCGGGACCTACAGCCCCGCGGCCGCGCGCAGCGCGTCCACGCGGTCCGTGCGCTCCCAGGTGAAGTCGGGAAGCTCACGGCCGAAGTGGCCGTACGCCGCGGTCTGGGCGTAGATCGGGCGGAGCAGGTCGAGGTCGCGGATGATGGCGGCCGGACGGAGGTCGAAGACCTCCTCGATCGCCTTCTCGATCTTCTCGGGCTCGACCTTGTGGGTGCCGAAGGTCTCGACGAACAGACCGACCGGCTCCGCCTTGCCGATGGCGTACGCCACCTGGACCTCGCAGCGGGAGGCGAGACCCGCGGCGACCACGTTCTTGGCGACCCAGCGCATCGCGTACGCCGCCGAGCGGTCGACCTTGGACGGGTCCTTGCCGGAGAAGGCGCCGCCGCCGTGGCGGGCCATGCCGCCGTAGGTGTCGATGATGATCTTGCGGCCGGTCAGGCCGGCGTCACCCATCGGGCCACCGATCTCGAAGCGGCCGGTGGGGTTGACCAGCAGGCGGTAGCCCTCGGTGTCGAGCTTGATGCCGTCCTCGAGGAGCGCCTTGAGCTCCGGCTCCACGACGAACTCCCGGATGTCGGGCGCGAGCAGCGACTCCAGGTCGATGTCGCTCGCGTGCTGCGAGGAGACGACGACCGTGTCGAGGCGGACGGCCTTGTCGCCGTCGTACTCGATGGTGACCTGCGTCTTGCCGTCCGGGCGCAGGTAGGGGATCGTGCCGTTCTTGCGCACGTCGGAGAGCCGCTTCGACAGGCGGTGCGCCAGGAAGATCGGCAGCGGCATCAGGGTCGGCGTCTCGTCCGAGGCGTAGCCGAACATCAGGCCCTGGTCACCGGCGCCCTGCCGGTCCAGCTCGTCCTCGTCGCCCTCGACCCGGCTCTCGTACGCCGTGTCCACACCCTGCGCGATGTCCGGGGACTGCGCGCCGATCGAGACCGAGACACCGCAGGAAGCGCCGTCGAAGCCCTTCTTCGAGGAGTCGTAGCCGATGTCCAGGATCTTGTCCCGGACCAGCTGCGGGATCGGCGCGTAAGCCTTGGTGGTGACCTCACCGGCCACGTGCACCAGACCGGTGGTGATCAGGGTTTCGACGGCGACCCGGGACGTCGGGTCCTCGCGCAGAAGCGCGTCGAGAATGGTGTCGCTGATCTGGTCAGCGATCTTGTCGGGGTGACCCTCGGTCACGGACTCCGAGGTGAACAGGCGACGGGACACAACGCTCCCTGGGGTTGCAGCGGCTGCTGGCTGATCATTGGTGGACGGGACGGGGGCTGCGCCCGCCGACGTCCGAGGCACAGTTTATCGGTCGCTCTTCGCCGCGGGGCCACCGTCTCGCCTCTCGGGAGCTCTGTGACCTGCGGCACGGGCATTCTGCCCGCTGCGCGGCGATGTTGGCCAGGGGCGCCACGCCCTCGATGGACGCATTCGGGGGGCGCGGAACGGGCCTTCCGCGAGCCGCGCGGGGGCTACCCGAGCCGCCCCGCGACGAGATCCCACACCACGTCGGCCAGCGCTTCCTTGGGCCCGTACGGCACCGGAGTCTCGCTGCCGTCGGCGCCCAGCACCACCGCCTCGTTCTGCTCCGAGCCGAACGTCTTGCGCTCGCCCACTTCGTTCACCACGAGCAGATCGCAGCCCTTGCGCTCCAGCTTCCTGCGGCCGTTGGCGAGGACGTCGTCGGTCTCGGCGGCGAAACCGACGACCACCTGCCCCGGGCGGGCGCGGTCGGCCGAGAGCTCCGCGAGGATGTCGGGATTGCGCACGAGCACGACGGGTTCCGGGTCCTGGCCGTCCTGCTTCTTGATCTTCCCGGCCGCGTACGTCGCCGGGCGGAAGTCGGCGACGGCCGCGGCCATGACGACCGCGTCGGCGTCCGCGGCCGCCTTCAGCACCGCCTCGCGCAGCTGCACGGCCGTGCCGACCTGGACGACGTCGACGCCCGCCGGGTCGGGCAGCCCGGTCGTGTTGGCGGCGACCAGCGTGACGCGGGCGCCCCTGGCCGCGGCGGTGCGCGCGAGGGCGTAGCCCTGCTTGCCGGAGGAGCGGTTGCCGAGGAAGCGGACCGGGTCGAGCGGCTCGCGGGTGCCTCCGGCGCTGACGACGACGTGGCGGCCCCCGAGGTCCGGCTCGGCGGCGCCGCGGGCGAGCACGCGGCGGCAGACCTCGAAGATCTCACCCGGGTCGGGCAGCCGGCCCTTGCCCGTGTCGACGCCGGTGAGACGGCCGACGGCGGGCTCGACGACGACCGCGCCCCGGCGCCGCAGGGTCGCCACGTTCTCCTGGGTGGCGGGGTGCTCCCACATCTCGGTGTGCATCGCGGGGGCGAAGACGACCGGGCAGCGGGCGGTGAGCAGGGTGTTCGTCAGCAGGTCGTCGGCGATGCCGTGGGCGGCCTTGGCGAGCATGTCTGCGGTGGCCGGGGCGACGACCACCAGGTCGGCGTGCTGGCCGATGCGGACGTGCGGCACCTCGTGGACGTCGTTCCAGACCTCCGTCGAGACGGGGTGGCCGGAGAGCGCGGACCAGGTCGCGGCACCGACGAAGTGCAGCGCTGACGCGGTGGGGACGACGCGCACGTCGTGGCCCGACTCCGTCAGCCGCCGCAGCAGCTCGCAGGCCTTGTACGCGGCGATGCCACCGCTGACCCCCAGCACGACCTTCGGCTTGTCCACCGTCTCTCCCCGGACTCGACCTGTACCGCGTACGCGTCTATGACACACCACAGGCCCGGCGGACGCGCCGCCGGGCCTGTGGATAAGTCTGCCGCAAGCAGGAAATATTACTGCGCCGGGCCCTCGACGGCCTCGGACGTCAGCAGTCCCGCGTTGATCTCACGCAGGGCGATCGAGAGCGGCTTCTCGTGGACGTGGGTGTCGACGAGCGGACCGACGTACTCGAGGAGGCCCTCGCCGAGCTGCGAGTAGTACGCGTTGATCTGGCGGGCCCGCTTGGCCGCGTAGATCACGAGGCTGTACTTCGAGTCGGTGGCCTCGAGGAGCTCGTCGATCGGCGGGTTGATGATGCCCTCGGGCGCGGAGATGGAAGAGGACACGCTCTACCTTCCGATGGATGGGAAAGATTCAGGATGCATGATCAATCACGATCACACAACGTCCATCAAGGCTAGCAGCTCACGCGCCACGTCCTCGACGGAGGTGTTGACCAGGGTCTCGTCGAACTCCGGCTCCGCCGCCAGCTCGACCTTCGCGGCCGCCAGACGGCGCTCGATCACCTCGGGCGGCTCGGTGCCCCGGCCGGTGAGTCTGCGCACCAGCTCCTCCCAGGAGGGCGGAGCGAGGAACACCAGCTGGGCCTCGGGCATGGACTCCCGCACCTGCCGGGCACCCTGGAGGTCGATCTCCAGCAGGACGGGCTCACCCTTCTCCAGCCGCTCCAGCACGGCCGCGCGCGGCGTGCCGTAGCGGTTGCCGGCGAACTCGGCCCACTCCAGCAGCTCGCCGTTGGCGATCAGCTTGTCCATCTCCTCGTCGGTGACGAAGAAGTAGTGGACTCCGGGCTGCTCGCCGGGGCGTGGCCTGCGGGTCGTCGCCGACACCGAGAGCCAGACCTCGGGGTGTTCCTTGCGCATATGGGCGACGACCGTGCTCTTGCCGACCCCGGAGGGTCCGGAGAGCACGGTCAGCCGCGGACGTTCACTCATGCAGCGATTATTCCAGCAATCCCGGGGTGCCCGGGACCAGTCCCGGGGTCCGGGGGGAGTCAGGAACCGGTGCTGCCGAACTCGCGCTCGAGGGAGGCGATCTGGTTGGAACCGAGACCACGCACGCGGCGGCTCTCGGAGATGCCGAGTCGCTCCATGATCTGCTTGGCGCGGACCTTGCCCACGCCCGGCAGGGACTCAAGGAGGGCGGAGACCTTCATCTTGCCGATGACGTCGTTCTCCTGACCCTGCTTGATGACCTCGTGAAGGGAGGCGCCGGAGTGCTTGAGTCGATTCTTGACCTCGGCCCGCTCCCGGCGAGCCGCGGCGGCCTTTTCGAGCGCGGCTGCGCGCTGTTCGGGGGTAAGGGGCGGAAGAGCCACGCCTACGTCACCTCGGATGTCGAACTGTCGGATACGGACCGGTGAGGAACCTAGTCGCCCCACACCTGGGGAGCCACGAGCAACACGCTCGCCCGCTTCCCCCACTGCCTTGGGGGCGTGGGAGGCGCCCCCACACGTCGGAGACTAGCGGTCAAGTCCGCCAGAGTCAGCGAGAACAGCGGAAAAGTCCTGGTCAGCCTCTGTCAGGACGGGATATTTCAGACATACTGCCCTGGATTTGAGGCTGTATCCAGCCTCAAGCCGTCCACGAACCCCTGGTCGGGGCCCTCAGGCCGCTGTCACCGCGGCCCGGATCTCCTCCGCGAAGCGGTCCGCCGCGGTACGCAGCGCGACCACGTCGGGACCGTGGCGCAGCACACCCCGGCTGACGTTCGGCACGACGTTGCGCACGGCGGTGCCGAAGACCCCGGGCAGGTCCGCCGGGGTGGCCCCCTGGGCACCGATACCGGGAGCGAGCAGGGGACCGCCGATGCACAGGTCGTACGACGAGAGGTCACCGAGTGTGGCGCCGACGACCGCGCCGAAGGAGCCCATCGGCTCCTCCCCCGCGTTCTCGGCGGCCAGGTGCGCCAGCACCGTCGCGCCCACGGTGCGCCCGTCGGCACGCACGGCGTGCTGGACCTCCGCGCCCTCGGGATTGGAGGTCAGCGCCAGCACGAACAGGCCCGTGCCGTTCTCCCGGGCCAGTTCCACGGCCGGCTTCAGCGCCCCGTAGCCGAGGTACGGCGAGACGGTCAGCGCGTCGGAGAACAGCGGGGAGTCCTTGTGCAGGAAGGACTCGGCGTACGCGGCCATGGTGGAGCCGATGTCGCCGCGCTTGGCGTCCATGACGACCAGCGCGCCGGCCGCCCGCGCCTCTTCGACGGCCGTCTCCAGCACCGCGACGCCACGGGAGCCGAAGCGCTCGAAGAACGCGCTCTGCGGCTTGAGGACGGCGACCCGGTCGGCCATGGCCTCGACGACCGTGCGGCTGAACCGCTCCAGACCGGCGACGTCGTCGTTCAGGCCCCAGTCGGCGAGCAGGGCGGCGTGCGGGTCGATGCCGACGCAGAGCGGGCCGCGCTCGTCCATGGCGCGGCGCAGCCGCGCACCAAAGGGTTCCAGGCTCATGTGGCCTTCCTCACATCGGCGCCGACGGCGTCGGCGAGGGTGGCGTAGGGGCTCGTGCGCAGGCGTGCGGCGAGGCCCTTGTGGATCGCGCGGGCCCAGAAGGGCCCCTGGTAGATGAAGGCGCTGTAGCCCTGCACGAGGGTGGCGCCGGCCAGGATGCGCTGCCAGGCGTCCTCGGCGTTCTCGATGCCGCCGACGCCCACGAGGGTGATGCGGTCCCCCACGCGCGCGTACAGACGGCGCAGCACCTGCAGGGAACGTTCCTTCAGCGGGGCACCGGAGAGTCCGCCGGCCTCCCCGACCAGCGAGGCTTCGGATGTCAGGCCCAGCCCCCCGCGCGCGATGGTGGTGTTGGTGGCGATGATCCCGTCCAGGCCCAGCTCGACTGCGAGGTCGGCGACGGCGTCGACGTCCTCGTCGGCCAGGTCGGGCGCGATCTTCACCAGGAGGGGGACACGCCGGGAGGTGACCATGCGGTCGGCCGCCTCACGGACCGCGGTCAGCAGGGGCCGCAGGTGGTCGACGGCCTGCAGGTCGCGCAGCCCCGGCGTGTTGGGTGAGGAGACGTTCACGACCAGGTAGTCGGCGTACGGCGCCAGCCGCTCGGCCGACTTCACGTAGTCCAGGACGGCCTCGGCCTCGGGGACCACCTTGGTCTTGCCGATGTTGACGCCGACGACCGTCCTGAAGACCGGCTCCCGCGAGGCGAGGCGGGCGGCGACAGCGAGCGAGCCGTCGTTGTTGAAGCCCATGCGGTTGATCAGCGCGCGGTCCGGCACCAGCCGGAAGAGCCGCTTCCTGGGGTTGCCGGGCTGCGCCTCCCCCGTCACGGTGCCGATCTCGACGTGGTCGAAGCCCAGCATCGACATGCCGTCGATGGCGACGGCGTTCTTGTCGAAGCCCGCGGCGAGTCCGAAGGGGCCGTGCATGCGCAGTCCGAGGGCCTCGGTGCGCAGTTCCTTGTAGCGGGGGGCCAGCACGGCCGCCACGAAGGTCCGCAGCACGGGGACGCGGACGGCGAGGCGGATCCAGCGGAAGGCGAGGTGGTGCGCCTGCTCGGCGTCCATGCGCCGGAAGACGAGACTGAAGAAGATCTTGTACATGTGTCCTCACGAAGGCATGTGCGAAGACGTGCCGTCCTCGCGAAGAGGGGGACACCGTTTCCGGTGTCCCCCTCGGGGCTGCTAGTCGCGGGCCGCGGTCAGGACTTCCGCGTGTTCCTGGAGCGATCGGACGCCCACGTCCCCGTGGTTGAGCGCGTCGATGCCCTGGACTGCTGCGGCGAGCGCCTGGACGGTCGTCAGGCAGGGCACGGACCGCGCCACGGCCGCCGTACGGATGTCGTAGCCGTCGAGGCGGCCGCCGGTGCCGTACGGGGTGTTGACGATGAGGTCGACCTCGCCGTCGTGGATCAGCTGGACGATGGTCTTCTCACCGTTCGGGCCGGTGCCCTCGGACTGCTTGCGCACGACGGTGGCGTGGATGCCGTTGCGCTTGAGCACCTCGGCCGTGCCGGAGGTGGCGAGCAGCTCGAAGCCGTGCGCGACCAGCTCACGCGCCGGGAAGATCATCGAGCGCTTGTCGCGGTTGGCGACCGAGATGAAGGCGCGGCCCTTGGTCGGCAGCGGGCCGTAGGCGCCGGCCTGCGACTTGGCGTACGCCGTGCCGAAGACGGAGTCGATCCCCATGACCTCGCCGGTGGAGCGCATCTCCGGGCCGAGGACGGTGTCCACGCCGCGGCCCGAGGTGTCACGGAAGCGGGTCCAGGGCATCACGGCCTCCTTGACGGAGATCGGCGCGTCCAGCGGCAGTTCCCCGCCGTCCCCGTGCGCGGGCAGCAGGCCCTCGGCGCGCAGCTCGGCGATGGTCGCGCCCAGCGAGATCCGGGCGGCGGCCTTGGCCAGCGGCACCGCGGTCGCCTTCGAGGTGAAGGGGACCGTGCGGGACGCGCGCGGGTTGGCCTCCAGGACGTAGAGGATGTCGCCCGCCATGGCGAACTGGATGTTGATCAGGCCGCGGACGCCGACGCCCTTGGCGATCGCCTCCGTCGAGGTGCGCAGTCGCTTGATGTCGAAGCCGCCGAGCGTGATCGGGGGCAGGGCGCACGCCGAGTCGCCGGAGTGGATGCCGGCCTCCTCGATGTGCTCCATGACGCCGCCGAGGTAGAGCTCCTCGCCGTCGTAGAGGGCATCGACGTCGATCTCGATCGCGTCGTCGAGGAACCGGTCCACGAGCACCGGCCGGGAGGGGCTGATCTCGGTGGACTCGGCGATGTAGGACGACAGCCGGGTCTCGTCGTAGACGATCTCCATGCCGCGGCCGCCGAGGACGTACGACGGCCGTACGAGCACCGGGTAGCCGATCTCGTCGGCGATGGTCTTGGCCTCGGCGAAGGTGGTGGCCGTGCCGTGCTTGGGGGCCGGCAGGCCGGCCTCCTGCAGGACCTGGCCGAAGGCGCCGCGGTCCTCGGCGGCGTGGATGGCCTCCGGGGACGTGCCGACGATCGGCACGCCGTTGTCCTTCAGCGCCTGCGACAGCCCCAGCGGGGTCTGGCCGCCGAGCTGTACCACCACGCCGGCGACCGGACCGGCCTGCTGCTCGGCGTGCACGATCTCCAGCACGTCCTCCAGCGTGAGCGGCTCGAAGTACAGCCGGTCGGAGGTGTCGTAGTCGGTGGAGACGGTCTCCGGGTTGCAGTTGACCATCACGGTCTCGAACCCGGCCTCGCTCAGCGCGAAGGAGGCGTGCACACAGGAGTAGTCGAACTCGATGCCCTGGCCGATGCGGTTGGGGCCGGAGCCCAGGATGATCACCGCGGGCTTCTCGCGCGGCGCCACCTCGCTCTCCTCGTCGTAGGAGGAGTAGAAGTACGGCGTCCTGGCGGCGAACTCGGCGGCGCAGGTGTCGACCGTCTTGTAGACCGGGCGGACGCCGAGCGCGTGCCGCACCTCGCGGACGACGTCCTCGCGCAGGCCGCGGATCTCGCCGATCTGGGTGTCGGAGAAGCCGTGCCGCTTGGCCTCGCCGAGCAGCTCGGCGGTCAGCCCGGGCGCCTCGGCCAGCTCGTCGGCGATCTCCTTGATCAGGAAGAGCTGGTCGACGAACCACGGGTCGATCTTCGTGTACTCGAAGATCTCCTCGGGCGTGGCGCCGGCACGGATGGCCTGCATGACCGTGTTGATCCGGCCGTCCGTCGGGCGCACGGACTCGCGCAGCAGCTCGGCCTTGTCGCCGGGCTCGCCGACGAAGGTGAACTGGCTGCCCTTCTTCTCCAGCGAGCGCAGCGCCTTCTGGAAGGCCTCGGTGAAGTTGCGGCCGATGGCCATGGCCTCGCCGACCGACTTCATGGTGGTGGTCAGCGTGGAGTCGGCCTGCGGGAACTTCTCGAAGGCGAAGCGGGGTGCCTTGACGACGACGTAGTCCAGGGTCGGCTCGAAGGACGCCGGGGTCTCCTGGGTGATGTCGTTGGGGATCTCGTCGAGGGTGTAGCCGACGGCGAGCTTGGCGGCGATCTTCGCGATCGGGAAGCCGGTCGCCTTGGAGGCCAGCGCGGACGACCGCGACACCCGGGGGTTCATCTCGATGACGATGACCCGGCCGTCGGCCGGGTTCACCGCGAACTGGATGTTGCAGCCGCCGGTGTCGACGCCGACCTCGCGGATCACGGCGATGCCGATGTCCCGCAGGGTCTGGTACTCGCGGTCGGTGAGCGTCATCGCGGGCGCCACGGTGATCGAGTCGCCGGTGTGCACACCCATCGGGTCGAAGTTCTCGATGGAGCAGACGACCACGACGTTGTCGTGTCTGTCGCGCATCAGCTCCAGCTCGTACTCCTTCCAGCCGAGGATGGACTCCTCCAGGAGCACCTCGGTGGTCGGAGAGAGCGTCAGGCCCTGGCCCGCGATACGGCGCAGCTCCTCCTCGTCGTGCGCGAAGCCGGAGCCGGCGCCGCCCATGGTGAAGGAGGGGCGCACGACGACCGGGTAGCCGCCGAGCTCCTCGACGCCCTTGAGGACGTCGTCCATGGAGTGGCAGATGTAGGACCGCGCGGACTCGCCGTGGCCGGTCTTCTTGCGGACCTCCTCGACGACCGCCTTGAACTGCTCGCGGTCCTCGCCCTTGTGGATCGCCGTCACGTTGGCGCCGATCAGCTCGACGCCGTACTTCTCCAGCACGCCGTTCTCGTGCAGCGAGATCGCCGTGTTGAGCGCCGTCTGGCCGCCCAGGGTGGGCAGGAGCGCGTCGGGCTGCTCCTTGGCGATGATCTTCTCGACGAATTCCGGGGTGATCGGCTCGACGTAGGTGGCGTCGGCGATCTCCGGGTCGGTCATGATCGTCGCCGGGTTGGAGTTCACGAGGATGACCCGCAGGCCCTCGGACTTCAGGACGCGGCACGCCTGGGTGCCGGAGTAGTCGAACTCGGCGGCCTGGCCGATGACGATCGGGCCGGAGCCGATGACCAGGACGGACTGGATATCGGTGCGCTTAGGCACGCTGGCCCTCCATGAGCTTCACGAAGCGGTCGAACAGGTAGGCGGCGTCGTGCGGACCCGCTGCCGCTTCGGGGTGGTACTGGACGCTGAAGGCCGGCTTGTCGAGAAGCTGGAGGCCCTCCACCACGTTGTCGTTGAGGCAGACGTGGGAGACCTCGGCGCGGCCGTAGGGGGTCTCGGAGACCTTGTCGAGCGGGGCGTCGACGGCGAATCCGTGGTTGTGCGCGGTGACCTCGACCTTGCCGGTCGTGCGGTCCTGCACCGGCTGGTTGATGCCGCGGTGGCCGTACTTCAGCTTGTAGGTGCCGAAGCCGAGGGCGCGGCCGAGGATCTGGTTGCCGAAGCAGATGCCGAACAGCGGCGTGCCGCGCTCCAGGACGCCCCGCATGACGGAGACGGGGTGGTCGGCGGTGGCCGGGTCGCCCGGTCCGTTGGAGAAGAACACGCCGTCGGGGTTCACGGCGTAGACGTCCTCGACGCTCGCCGTGGCGGGGAGCACGTGCACCTCGATGCCGCGCTCCGCCATCCGGTGCGGGGTCATGCCCTTGATGCCGAGGTCGACGGCGGCGACGGTGAACTTCTTCTCGCCGATCGCGGGGACGACGTACGGCTCGGCGGTGGCGACCTCGGCGGCGAGGTCGGCGCCCTTCATCTCGGGCGCCTGGCGCACCTCGGCGAGCATGCTGCCCTCGTCGGGCAGCGCGTTGCCGGAGAAGATGCCGACGCGCATGGCGCCGCGCTCCCGCAGGTGCCGGGTGAGCGCGCGGGTGTCGATGCCGGAGATGCCGACCACGCCCTGCCGGCGCAGCTCCTCGTCCAGCGAGCGGCGGGAGCGCCAGCTGGAGGGCACGCGCGCGGGGTCACGCACGACGTAGCCCGCGACCCAGATCTTCTTCGACTCGGGGTCCTCGTCGTTGACGCCGGTGTTGCCGACGTGCGGGGCGGTCATCACGACGACCTGGCGGTGGTACGACGGGTCGGTGAGGGTCTCCTGGTAGCCGGTCATGCCGGTGGAGAAGACGGCCTCGCCGAAGGTCTCCCCCACGGCCCCGTAGGCCCGGCCCCGGAAGATCCGGCCGTCCTCCAGGACGAGTACGGCGGGGACCTTCTTGGTTCCCCCTGTGGAGGTCGTCATCGTTCGGCGCCTTCCGTGGTGCTGGTGGTGATCATGGAGTTGATTGCGTCGACCCACTCGTTGTGCTCGGCCGCGTGGTCGGAGCGGAACCCGGAGTCGATCAGCCGCTCGCCGTGCGCCCAGGTCACGACCAGCAGGCCGCCCTCGGTGAGGACCTTGCCGGCGATGCCCTTGTCCAGCCGGGCCTCGCGCAGCGCCGCCGCCGGGACGAAGAAGTCGCTCGCCCCGGGGCGCACGACGTCAAGACCCGCGTCCGACAGCGTGAGCTCGGCCCGGCTGCGGGTGCCCAGGCCGTGCGCCACGATGCGGTCCAGCCACTGACCGGCTGTGGTGGAGCCGTGGTAGCGGCCGGTCATCGTCAGTTTCGCCGCGCCGGGCTCGTCCGGCGCGCCGGGCAGCTCCGGCAGGTCGCTCTGGAGCGTGCCGCGCCACTTCCAGCCCTCACGCATCAGCCAGTAGACGAGCGCGACGAACAGGGCGAGGCCGACGACCCAGCCGATACGCGCGGCCCAGTCGGTCACTTCCGCCGATTCCTTACCGGCGGCGAGCAGGGTTACAGGTGTCACGTGAGCTTCCCGTCGACGAGCGTGGCCTTGCCCCGGAGCCACGTGTGCGTGACACGGCCCGGCAGCTCACGACCCTCGTACGGGGTGTTGCGGCTGCGCGAGGCGAAGCCCGCGGGGTCCACGGGCCCACGGTATGCCGTGTCGACGAGGGTGAGGTTGGCGGGCTCACCTGCCGAGACGGGCCGTCCATGCCCTGTGGCCCGGCCGATCCGGGCCGGCGCGAAGGACATCCGGTCCGCCACGTCGGCCCAGCCGAACAGCCCCGTGTCGACCATGGTCTCCTGGACCACCGACAACGCGGTCTCCAGGCCGACCATCCCCATCGCGGCGGCCGCCCACTCGCAGTCCTTGTCCTCGTGGGGGTGCGGGGCGTGGTCGGTGGCGACGATGTCGATCGTGCCGTCCGCGAGCGCCTCGCGCAGCGCCAGCACGTCCCGCTCGGTGCGCAGCGGCGGGTTCACCTTGAACACCGGGTTGTACGTCCGTACCAGCTCGTCGGTGAGCAGGAGGTGGTGCGGGGTGACCTCGGCGGTGACCCGGATGCCGCGGGACTTGGCCCAGCGCACGATCTCCACGGACCCGGCGGTCGACAGGTGGCAGATGTGCACCCGGGAGCCCACGTGCTCCGCGAGCAGGACGTCCCGGGCGATGATCGACTCCTCGGCCACCGCGGGCCAGCCGCCGAGGCCCAGCTCGGCGGAGACGACGCCCTCGTTCATCTGGGCGCCCTCGGTCAGCCGCGGCTCCTGCGCGTGCTGGGCGACGACCCCGTCGAAGGCCTTCACGTACTCCAGCGCCCGGCGCATGATCACCGCGTCGTCGACGCACTTGCCGTCGTCGGAGAAGACGGTGACGCCGGCCGCCGACTCGTGCATGGCGCCCAGCTCGGCGAGCTTCCTGCCCTCCAGCCCGACGGTGACGGCGCCGATCGGCTGCACGTCGCAGTAGCCGTGCTCCCGGCCCAGCCGCCAGACCTGCTCGACGACACCGGCGGTGTCGGCCACGGGGAAGGTGTTGGCCATGGCGAACACGGCCGTGTAGCCGCCGGACGCGGCCGCGCGCGTGCCGGTCAGCACCGTCTCGGAGTCCTCACGGCCGGGCTCGCGCAGATGGGTGTGCAGGTCCACCAGGCCCGGCAGCAGCACCTTGCCGGCGGCCTCCACGACCTCGGCACCCTCGGCCACCAGACCGGCGCCCACCTCGGCGATCACCGCGCCGTCGATCAGCACGTCCTGCGGCTCGCCGCCGAGCACCTTCGCACCACGGATCAGGATCTTGCTCATCTGTCTTACTTCTCCTCGGTACGGGTGGTGGTGGCGGGTTCGTTTCCACCGAGCAGCAGATACAGGACGGCCATCCGGATGGAGACTCCGTTTGCGACCTGCTCGATGGCGGTGCAGCGGCCGGAGTCGGCGACCTGGGCGGTGATCTCCATGCCCCGGACCATCGGGCCGGGGTGCATCACGATGGCGTGCTCGGGCATCTTCGCCATCCGGTCGCCGTCCAGTCCGTAGCGCCGCGAGTACTCGCGCTCGGTCGGGAAGAACGCGGCGTTCATGCGCTCGCGCTGCACGCGCAGCATCATCACCGCGTCGGACTTGGGCAGCGTGCTGTCGAGGTCGTAGGAGACCTCGCAGGGCCAGGTCCCGATGCCGACCGGCAGCAGGGTGGGCGGGGCGACGAGGGTGACCTCGGCGCCGAGGGTGTGCAGCAGGTCGACGTTGGAGCGGGCGACCCGGCTGTGCAGGATGTCGCCGACGATCGTGACGCGCTTGCCGGCCAGGTCGTGGCCGAGCCCGGCGTCCCGGCCGAGCAGGCGGCGGCGCATGGTGAACGCGTCGAGCAGTGCCTGGGTGGGGTGTTGGTGGGTGCCGTCGCCGGCGTTGATGACGGCCGCGTCGATCCAGCCGGAGTTGGCCAGCCGGTACGGGGCGCCGGACGCGCCGTGCCGGATGACGACCGCGTCGACGCCCATCGCCTCCAGGGTCTGGGCGGTGTCCTTCAGGGACTCGCCCTTGGAGACCGAGGACCCCTTGGCGGAGAAGTTGATGACGTCCGCCGACAGGCGCTTCTCGGCGGCCTCGAAGGAGATCCGGGTGCGGGTGGAGTCCTCGAAGAAGAGGTTCACCACGGTGCGGCCGCGCAGGGTCGGCAGTTTCTTGATCGGCCGGTCGGCGACCCGGGACATCTCCTCGGCGGTGTCGAGGACGAGGACGGCGTCGTCGCGGGTGAGGTCGGCGGCCGAGATGAGATGGCGCTGCATCTTTCAGGCTCCGTAAGACAGTTCATTCGGGAGAATTCGGGCAACCGTGCACACGCGGGGGCGTGCCGAGCCGGCGCACGGCTACCGCCGTACGCCCGCGGTTGCTACTGGGCGGTCTGCTTCACACCGAGCAGCACGGTGTCGCGACCGTCCTCCTCGGCGAGGTGGACCTTGACCGTCTCCCGCAGCGACGTGGGGAGGTTCTTGCCGACGTAGTCGGCACGGATGGGCAGTTCGCGGTGGCCCCGGTCGACGAGGACCGCGAGCTGGACCGCGCGGGGGCGCCCGATGTCGTTCAGGGCGTCGAGGGCGGCGCGGATGGTGCGGCCGGAGAAGAGGACGTCGTCGACGAGGACGACCAGCTTGCCGTCGATACCGTCACCGGGGATGTCGGTGCGGGCCAGTGCGCGCGGCGGGTGCATGCGCAGGTCGTCGCGGTACATCGTGATGTCCAGCGAACCGCACGGGACTTTGCGCTCGGTGATCTCTTCCAGCTTGGCGGTGAGCCGCTGGGCGAGGTGGACGCCCCGGGTCGGAATGCCGAGGAGCACCACGTCGTCGGCGCCCTTGGCGCGCTCGACGATCTCGTGGGCGATGCGGGTCAGCACCCGCGCGATGTCGGGGCCTTCGAGCACGGGCCGCGCATCGGACTCTTGCGTGTCCATACGAAACGGACCTCCTTCTCCGCCTCACGGGACGGACCTTAAAGGACGTCGGGATTGCGCCATCCACCGTAGCAGGCCGTGGCGACACCCCGGATCACCCCCCACAGGGTTACCGGATCACCCGTTTGGCCTAGTCGACTGTCGATACCACGGAAGAGTCGGTGCGGACCATTCGGCTTGACGCAGGAGAGTAACGCTGCGTAACCTCACAGTGAGTTACCAGCCGCGCGGCACGGAACCACACCTGTCGCGTCGACACAGTGTCCGGGGAGCCATATGTCCAGCGAATACGCCAAACAGCTCGGGGCCAAGCTCCGGGCCATCCGCACCCAGCAGGGCCTTTCCCTCCACGGTGTCGAGGAGAAGTCCCAGGGGCGCTGGAAAGCGGTGGTGGTCGGGTCGTACGAGCGCGGCGACCGCGCCGTGACCGTGCAGCGCCTTGCCGAGCTGGCGGACTTCTACGGCGTTCCCGTGCAGGAACTGCTTCCGGGTACGACCCCCGGTGGCGCCGCCGAGCCGCCGCCCAAGCTGGTCCTGGACCTGGAGCGGCTGGCCACCGTGCCGGCCGAGAAGGCGGGCCCCCTCCAGCGGTACGCGGCGACGATCCAGTCGCAGCGCGGTGACTACAACGGCAAGGTGCTGTCGATCCGCCAGGACGACCTGCGCACCCTCGCCGTCATCTACGACCAGTCGCCCTCGGTCCTCACCGAGCAGCTGATCAGCTGGGGTGTGCTGGACGCGGACGCGCGTCGCGCGGTGGCCTCGCACGAGGAGGGCTGAGCGCCCCGGCCGCTTCAGCAGAAACGTGCCGCCGGGGTGGCCGGAACTTCATGGTTCCGGCCACCCCGGCGGCTTTCTGCGCGCCTCACGGGTCCCGGACGTATCCGTGGAGCCCCGGTGACATGAGAACGCCGTAGGGCCGCAGCATGCGCTGCGGCCCTACGGCGTTCCGTGGTGTCTCAGTCCCCGTCGGTGCGCCGCAGCGAGGGCTTGAGGTCCTTGAGCCGGCCCAGCAGCCCGTTGACGAACGACGGCGACTCGTCCGTCGAGAACTCCTTGGCCAGCTGCACCATCTCGTCCAGCACGACCGCGTCCGGGGTCTCGTCGACCCAGATCAGCTCGTACGCGCCGAGCCGCAGGAGGTTGCGGTCGACGACCGGCATCCGGTCGAGCGTCCAGCCGACCGAGTACTGGGCGATCAGCTCGTCGATGCGCGTCGCGTGCTCCGCGTAGCCCTCGACGAGCTGCATCGTGTACTCGCTCACCGGCGGCTGCCGGGTGTCGGTCCGCGAGTGCCGGATCCAGTCCGCGAGGACCGTCAGGACGTCGGCGCCGCGCTGGTCGCCCTCGAAGAGGATCTGGAAGGCGCGCTTGCGGGCCGTGTTGCGGGCAGCCACGGTTAGCTGTTCACCCGGCCGAGGTAGTCGCTGGTGCGGGTGTCGACCTTGATCTTCTCACCGGTGGTGATGAAGAGCGGGACCTGGATCTGGTGGCCGGTCTCCAGGGTGGCGGGCTTGGTGCCGCCGGTGGAGCGGTCGCCCTGCACGCCGGGCTCGGTCTCCTGGACGACGAGCTCGACGGCGGCCGGCAGCTCGACGAAGAGCACCTCGCCCTCGTGCTGCGCGACGGTGGCGGTGAAGCCCTCGATCAGGAAGTTGGCGGCGTCGCCGACGGCCTTGCGGTCGACCATCAGCTGGTCGTAGGTCTCCATGTCCATGAAGACGAAGTAGTCGCCGTCCATGTAGGAGAACTGCATGTCGCGCTTGTCGACGGTGGCCGTCTCGACCTTCACGCCGGCGTTGAAGGTCTTGTCGACGACCTTGCCCGAGAGCACGTTCTTGAGCTTGGTGCGCACGAAGGCCGGGCCCTTGCCGGGCTTGACGTGCTGGAACTCGACGACGGACCAGAGCTGGCCGCCATCGAGCTTCAGCACCATGCCGTTCTTGAGGTCGTTCGTGGAAGCCACGGTTGCTTCAATCTCCTGGACGTACGTGGACGACCCCGGGGCAGGCGCGACAGCTCTGAGGCTAGAGCGCGAGCAGCTCCTTGGTCGTGATGGTGAGTAGCTCGGGTCCGCCGTCCGCCTCGGGGCGTACGACGAGCGTGTCATCGATCCGGACACCGCCCCGGCCCGGGAGGTGGACCCCCGGTTCGACGGTGACCGGCACGCAAGCGTCCAGTTTACCCATGGCCGTGGGGGCCAGCTGAGGGTCCTCGTCGATTTCCAGTCCCACTCCGTGCCCGATGAGCTCCGGGAGGCCCTGTCCGTACCCGGCCGAGTCCAGCACGTGGCGCGCCGCGCGGTCCACGTCGCGGTAGGCGGCGCCGGGGGCGAGCATTTCGCGGCCGGCCCGCTGAGCGGCGAAAACCAGGTCGTACAGCTCGATCTGCCAGTCCGCGGGCGAGGTGCCGATGACGAAGGTACGGCCGATCTCGCAGCGGTAGCCGCGGTAGGTGGCGCCCAGGCACACGGAGAGGAAGTCACCCTCCTCGACGCGGCGGTCGGTGGGGCGGTGGCCCCGTCTGCCGGAGTTCGCGCCGGTGGCGACGGACGTGGGGAACGCGGGCCCGTCGGCACCGTGGTCGACGAGGCGGCGTTCGAGTTCCAGGGCGAGGTGGCGTTCGGTGCGGCCCACCAGGATGGACTCCAGAAGCTCACCGAGGGCCTGGTCGGCGATTTCGGCGCCGATGCGGAGGCAGGAGATCTCCTCCTCGTCCTTGACGACTCTGAGCTGTTCGACCGCGTTGCCGAGATCGGCGAGGCGGAGGGCGGGGGCGGCCGAGCCGATGGCCCGGTGACGGGCGACGGTGAGGTGGTGTTCCTCGACGGCGAGGGAGTCGGCGCCCTGGGCCGTGGCGAGGTCCGCGGCGGCGACGGCGGGGTCGGCGCCGGTGGCGGGCACCGTGTGCAGGCCCAGGGTCTCGTCCAGGCGGCCCTCGGTGGGGCGGTCGTCCGGCGGACCGGCCCCGACCAGCAGGTCCTCGCGCTTGCCCAGCAGCAGTACGGCACCGTGGGGGGCCGCGCCCGCGAGGTAGCGCACGTTGGCGGGCCGGGAGATCAGCGCCGCCGCGCTGCCGCCCGCGTTGCAGCGCTCCCGTAGCCGGGTCCGGCGGGTCGCGTACACCTCTGACATGTGCCGAGCGTAAGAGCTTCGGTGCGGTCACGCCGCTCGGGGAGGCCGAGTGGGCGGTATGCGGCCGCGTCACTCGGTCCGAGGCCGGGCGCCGATGGATGGGCGGGGAGCTGTCCGTCGGCGGCTACCGGCCGGTGGGGGCCTGCCGCGCCGTTCCCCGCCCCTTCAGAGCGATACCTCGCCCCCGCGTCACCAAGCCCCCCACCGAGGGACGGGGAGCTGTCCGTCGGCGGCTACCGGCCGGTGGGGGCCTGCCGCGCCGTTCCCCGCCCCTTCAGAGCGATACCTCGCCCCCGCGTCACCAAGGCCCTCAAGGCCGGGCGCCGCGTGCCACGCAGGCCCCCGCCCCGTCGCAGGCAGCCTCGGCCCCCGCCTCGGCAGCCCCAAGGCGGGGGCGTCTTCGAGGTCCTATGGAGGTGTCACCACGTGGGTGGGCTTGCTATGGCGCGGGAGAGGACCTCGTCCAGGACCCGGGCCGTGCCGGGGACGTCCAGTTGGGAGTTGTCGATGATCGGGAGGCCCGAGCCGTACCAGCCGGCCATACGGCCGTGGATGCGGGCCACCTCCTCGTCGGTGAGGCGGCGGTTGCCCGAGCGTTCCGCGTTGCGTTCCAGGACGATGTCGAGGCCGGGGAGGAGGACGACGGGCAGGAGGCCGGGGCCCACATGGCGTTTCCAGCCGCCCAGGCCCACGACGGGCCGGTCCGGGAAGACCGCGTCATCGAGGATGCAGGAGATGCCGTTGGCCAGGAAGTTGCGCGCGGCGAAGCCGCAGGTGCGGCGGGCCAGGCGGTACTGCGCCTCGGAGTTGTCGTTCCAGCCGGACTGGGGGTCGGCGAAGCCCGAACGGACCCATTCACGTACGTCGTCGAGGCTGATGTGGGCCGTGGGCACCCTGCGGTGGTCGGCCCAGTACTTCGCCACGCTGGTCTTGCCCGCGCCCGCCGGCCCGATGAGCAGCACCGCGAGAGTGGTGGTACCCGCGTCGGGCGCGCTGGTGGCGGCCGGCGCGGCGGGCATCGTCACCGGTCCGCCGGGGGGCAGCTGAACGTGGCCGGTGGTGTCCGGGGGCGGCGGGGCCATCGGGGGCTGGTGCGGAGCGGTCGGCGGGGGGCCGGTGAAGCCGGGAGGCGGGGGCGCGGGGACGGAGCCCTGCGGGACGGGCTCGGTCCCCTGGGGGTGAGGACCCGCACCCGGGTGTTGTGCGGCCGGCGACCAGCCGGCGGCCGGTCCGTGCCCCGGCTGGTGGGGCGGCGGCAGCGGAGACCCCACTGCGTGCTGCATCCGGTGCCACTCCGTCTCGTACAGGCAATTGGCGCTGGCGGCGGGGCGCTGACCCCGCTCGCTACCGAACGGTACCGCCCCCCGCCGTCCTTTGGTGAACGGCGGGGGACGGCCCGAAGTGCCCGTCCGGACAAGGAGAATCGGACGGAAGGGACCCGGCGGGATGTACCGGACCGCCCGCCGGTTCTCCTGACCGACTTCTACTGACCGACCTCGCCGTACGCCGCCAGCAGCATCGCCGGGTCAGGTCCCTCCAGCACCGTCGGCTTGGCCAGGCCGTCCAGGACGATGAAGCGCAGCAGGTCGCCGCGGGACTTCTTGTCGACCTTCATCGTCTGCAGCAGCTTGGGCCACTGGTCGTAGCGGTAGTGCAGCGGCAGCCCGACCGACTCCAGGATCGTGCGGTGGCGGTCGGCCGTGGCGTCGTCCAACCGGCCCGCCAGACGGCCGAGTTCGGCGGCGAAGTGCATCCCGACGGAGACCGCGGCACCGTGCCGCCACTGGTAGCGCTCGTTCTTCTCGATGGCGTGGCCGAGAGTGTGGCCGTAGTTGAGGATCTCCCGCAGACCCGACTCCTTGAGGTCGGAGGAGACCACCTCGGCCTTGACCCTGATCGACCGCTCGATGAGCTCGGCGGTGTGCGGGCCGGCCGGCGTGCGCGCCGCCTGGGGGTCGGACTCGATGAGCTCCAGGATCGCCGGGTCGGCGATGAAGCCCGCCTTGATGACCTCGGCCAGTCCGGAGACGTAGTCGTTGACCGCGAGGGAGTCCAGCGCGGCGAGGTCGCAGAGGACGCCGACGGGCGGGTGGAAGGCGCCCACCAGGTTCTTGCCCTCGGCCGTGTTGATGCCGGTCTTGCCGCCGACGGCCGCGTCGACCATGGCCAGGACGGTGGTGGGAATCGCGATCCAGCGCACCCCGCGCAGCCAGGTCGCGGCCACGAAGCCGGCGAGGTCGGTGGTCGCGCCGCCGCCGACACCCACGACCACGTCGGTGCGGGTGAAGCCGGACTGACCGAGCGCCTTCCAGCAGTACGCGGCGACCTCGGCCGTCTTGGCCTCCTCCGCGTTGGGCACCTGGATGGCGATCGCCTCGTAGCCCTGTTCGGCCAGGTCGGTGCGCAGCGCCTCACCCGTCTCGGCAAGCGCCTCGGGGTGGATGACCGCGACCCGCTTGGCACGGTCGCCGACCAGACCGCCGAGTTCCCCGAGCAGCTGACGGCCGACCAGGACCTCGTACGGCTCACTGCCCGCGGTGCCGCCGACCTGGATCCGCGTCACTGACTCGCTCATGCTTCCTTCAACTCCAGGGCGTTCAGCACCTCTTGGGTGACCTCTTCGGGCGTACGGCCGTCGGTGGCCACGACCGAGCGTGCCACCTCCTCGTACAGGTGCCGCCGGGCCTCCATCAGCTCCCGCCACTGCTTGCGCGGGTTGATGGCCAGCAGCGGCCGGGCCGTGTTCAGGCCGGTCCGCCGGGCCGCCTCATCGACGTCCATCGACAGGTAGACGACCTGGTGCCCGGCGAGCAGCTCCCGGGTGCCTGCGTCGAGGACGGCTCCGCCGCCCAGCGCCAGCACACCCGTGTGCTCGGCGAGCGCGGTGCGCACCGCCTGCTTCTCCAGGGTGCGGAAGGCGGCCTCGCCGTCCTCGACGAAGATGTCGGCGATGGCGCGTTCCTGCTCGGTCACGATGTCCTCGTCCGTGTCCCGGAAGGCGACGCCGAGCCGCTCGGCCAGCAGGTGACCCACGGTGGACTTGCCGACCCCCATGGGGCCGACCAGCACGGCCAGCGGCCCGCTCACCGGATCGCCAGGTGGTCGAGGTAGGCCCGCACGTTGCGAGCGGTCTCGGTCACGCTGTCGCCGCCGAACTTCTCCGCCACCGCGTCCGCGAGGACGAGCGCGACCATCGCCTCGGCGACGATGCCGGCGGCCGGGACCGCGCACACGTCGGAGCGCTGGTGGTGGGCCTGGGCGGCCTCACCGGTGACCACGTCGACCGTCTGCAGCGCCCGTGGAACGGTCGCGATCGGCTTCATCGCCGCGCGCACCCGCAGCAGCTCACCCGTGGTCAGGCCGCCCTCGGTGCCGCCGGAGCGGCCGGTGGCACGGCGGATGCCGTCATCGGTGGTGACGATCTCGTCGTGCGCCTTCGAGCCCGGCACGCGCGCCAGCTCGAAGCCGTCGCCGACCTCGACGCCCTTGATCGCCTGGATGCCCATCAGGGCAGCGGCCAGCCGGGCGTCCAGCCTGCGGTCCCAGTGCACGTGCGAGCCGAGGCCCACCGGCACGCCGTAGGCCAGCACCTCGACGACTCCGCCGAGCGTGTCGCCGTCCTTGTGGGCCTGGTCGATCTCCGCGACCATCGCCTTCGACGCGTCGGCGTCGAGGCAACGCACCGGGTCGGCGTCGAGCCTCTCGACGTCGGCCGGTGTCGGGTAGACGCCGTAGGGGGCCTTCGCCGCCGCGAGCTCCACGACATGGCTGACGATCTCGATGCCGGCGGTCTCCTTCAGATACGACCGCGCGACCGCGCCCAGCGCCACGCGGGCCGCGGTCTCCCGGGCCGACGCCCGCTCCAGGATCGGACGCGCCTCGTCGAAGCCGTACTTCTGCATGCCGGCGAGGTCGGCGTGACCGGGCCGGGGGCGCGTCAGCGGCGCGTTGCGGGCCAGCGCCGCCAGCTCGTCCGGGTCCACGGGATCGGCCGCCATGACCTTCTCCCACTTCGGCCACTCGGTGTTGCCGACCATGACGGCGACCGGTGAGCCGAGGGTCAGTCCGTGCCGGACACCGCCGAGGAAGGTGACCTGGTCCTGCTCGAACTTCATGCGCGCACCGCGTCCATAGCCGAGCCGACGCCTCGCCAGGTGGTCCGCCACCATCTCCGTGGTGATCGGCACGCCGGCGGGAAGGCCCTCCAGCGTCGCGACGAGTGCGGGACCGTGGGACTCCCCCGCGGTCAGCCAGCGCAACCTGCTCAACGGTGCTCCTCTGTGCTCGCGCCCGGTACTGACCTGCGTACGCGTCTGCTCGCGTAGCGGGTGGCGCGACCCGGGTGCGCGGCCCTGGCCCGCCACGTTCGATCCTCCCACGTCCGGACCGCCGGCCAGCCCGCCGGTCCAGCAGGCGGACGTACTGTGTCAGGACGAGGGCGCGGGACATGGGCGGGCGCCGGGACGTCAGCGACCGGCGAGGGCCTGCTCGCCGGCCTTGCGCATCGCGTCCAGCGGCGCGGGCGCGCGGCCCGTCACCTGCTCCACCTGGAGCACGGCCTGGTGGACCAGCAGGTCGAGCCCGCTGACGACGGCCCCGCCGTACGCCGACCAGCGCGCGGCCAGCGTCGTGGGCCACGGGTCGTACAGCACGTCGAAGAGTGTCGCGGGCCGCTCGGGCACGGCGGCGGCGAGCGCGTCCGTGGTACCGGCGGGCGTGGTCGCGACGACCAGCGGGTGGTGCAGCGCCTCGGCGGCGTCGGCCCAGTCCGCGATCCGGACCTCGACCTCCAGCCGCTCTCCCCACTCCCGCATCTCCGCGGCCCGGCCCGCGCTGCGCACGTAGGCCACGACCTCGCCTGTGCAGATCCGGGCCAGCGCGGCCAGCGCCGAGGACGCGGTGGCGCCGGCGCCGAGGATCGCGGCCGAGCCGGCCTGCTCGATGCCGTGCTCGCGCAGGGCCGCGACCATGCCCGGGATGTCGGTGTTGTCGCCGACGCGGCGGCCGTCGCCGGTGAGGACGACCGTGTTGACCGCCTCGACCGAGGCGGCGGTGTCACTGACCTCGTCCAGCAGCGGGATCACGGCCCGCTTCAGCGGCATGGTCAGCGACAGCCCGGCCCACTCGGGGCCGAGCTGCGCCATGAAGCCCGGCAGCCCTTCCTCGTCGACCTCGAAGCGGTCGTACGTCCAGCCCGTCAGCCCCAGTTCCCGGTATGCCGTCCGGTGCAGCACCGGGGACAGGGAGTGGGCGATGGGTGAACCGAGCACGGCGGCCCGACGGGCCTCAGTTGCCCGAGCTTTCATTGAACTTGTCCTTGAGCTCCAGGAATTCGTCGTGCGTGCGGGCGAACTCGGTCCTGTTGCGGCCGTCGGTCGCCACGAAGTACAGCCAGCCCTCGTCGGTCGGGTTCAGCGCCGCCTTCAGCGCGTCCGCACCGGGGTTTCCGATCGGTCCGGGCGGCAGGCCCTTCTGGGTGTAGGTGTTGTACGGGTCCTGGTTGCTGTTGATCTCGGCTTCGCTGATGTCGATGTTGCTCTCGCCCTTCAGATAGTTGAAGGACGAGTCGAACTGGAGGAGCTGGTAGGTCTCCGTGTTGTCGGGCGACAGGCGGTTGTAGACCACCTCGGCCATCTTGCGGAAGTCGTCCTCCGTCTTGCCCTCGGCCTGGACGAGGCTGGCGACCGAGATGACCTGCAGCGGGTTCTCCAGGTCCAGCGCCTTGGCCTTGGCGGCGAGGTCGTACTGGCCGTACTGGCGGTTGGCCTGCGTGACCATCTCCTTGAGGACCGCCTCGGGCTTCATGCCCTTCGCCGCGGGATAGGTGCCCGGGAAGAGGAAGCCCTCCAGCGGGTCCTTGATGTCGGGGTCGTTGTTCGCCCAGCCGGGCAGGCCGAGTTTCTTGTACTGCTTCTCGGCGACGTCCTCGGTGGTGCCGGACTCCAGGCCGAGCTTCTCGTCGATGGCGTTGTACACGGCCACGTTGCGCTGACCCGGGGTGACCATGACGTTGTTCTGGCTCTTCGGGTCGAGCATCATCTCGACGGCGCTCGCCGCCGACATCTGCTTCTTCAGCAGATAGGCGCCCGCCTGGATCGAGCCGCCCTCGGAGTTCTGCGACTGCGCGGCCACGAAGGCGTCGACGCTCTTGATGACGCCGGCCTCCTTCAGGCGGCGGCCGATCTCCGCTCCGCTCGCGCCCTTGGGGATCTCGACGGTGACCTGCTCGCTCGTGCCCTCGCCCGCGTAGTCCGGGGCCGCGCCGAAACGATCCTGGTAGAACTGGTAGCCGAAGTAGGTGACACCGGCCAGACCTCCGCCGAACACCAGGGCCACCACGAGACAGGCACATCCGTTGCGGCTCTTCTTCTTGCCGCCCCTGCCCCGCCGCTCACCACGCCCGGGCCGGTCCCCCGGCTCGTCGTCGTCATCGTCCCCGCCCGCGAAGAAGGCGTGCTCGCCCTGGTCGGGTCCGGGATCCCAGTCGGTCTTCGGCTCGGGTTCCGCGCGACGCCGGCTGGGCGGCTCGGGCGGCGGGTAGGCGTCGGGCGTGCCGTAGAAGTCCGGCTGCTCACCGCCGTAGGCCGCCGCCTGCTGGGGGTAGACGGGGTCGGTGGGGTCGGCGGCGTACGGCAGGTGCGGCTGTGCGCCGGTGGCCCAGGTGCCCGTGTCGTACTGCTGCTGGGCGGCGTACTGCTGCTGCCCCTGGGCGGCGTACTGCTGCTGGTCGTACTGCTGCTGGTACTGCTGCTGGTACTGCTGCTGCGCCTGACCGTAACCGGGGTGCTCGCCGGTGCCCCAGTCGCCGTACTGCGGCTGCTGCTGCTGCGGCTGCTGCGGCTGCTCTGGATAGTGCTGCGGCTGGCCGCCGTAGGGGGACTGCTGACCCGCGCGGGCCTGCTGTCCTCCCCATCCGCCGTCCCCGTACAACGGGTCCTCCGGATGCCACGGTTCGGAGCCTTGGCCCCGGCCATACTCAGTCATCGATCCCCTAGAGCCGCGAGGCGGCGGTCGCGTGGCTTCCGGGCTCGGCTCCCGTCCCGCCTCTTGCTGTGCGGCGGCTGTTCGAATGCCGCCGCATCGCGCGGAACGTTACCGTATCGCGATCAGATGACCACTTCGACGCTCTCACCGGGCGTATTACCTGACACCCGTTCGGATTCCAGGGCCTGCTGCAGGATGATGACCGCGGCGGCCTGATCGATGACGGTGCGGCCCTTCTTGGAGTTCTTGCCGCTGGCGCGGAGGCTCTGTCCCGCGGTCACCGTCGTCATCCGCTCGTCCACCAGCCGGACCGGCACCGGGGCGATGCCCTTGGCCAGCTCCTGTGCGAAGCTGCGGACCTTGACCGCCGCGGGCCCCTCGCCCCCCTTCAGGGAACGCGGGAGACCGACGACGACCTCGATCGGTTCGTACTCCTCGACGAGCTGCCTCAGCCGGCGGTGAGCTGCGGGAACGTCCCGCCCGGGGACCGTCTCGACCGGCGTGGCGAGGATCCCGTCGGGGTCGCACGAGGCGACCCCGATGCGGGCGTCCCCGACGTCGATCGCGAGACGACGTCCTCTGCGCATCTCCACCAGACCCTTACTTGGCCGTGTCCGCCACGAGCCGCTCGACGGCGTCGACGGCGTCGCCGATGGCGGCCGGGTTCTGGCCACCGCCCTGGGCGACGTCCGGCTTGCCGCCTCCGCCGCCACCGAGGGTCTTGGCGGCCGTACGGACCAGGTCACCGGCCTTCAGCCCGCGCTCGCGGGCGGCCTCGTTGGTGGCGATGACCGTCAGCGGCTTGCCGCCCACCGTCGTGAACAGGGCCACCACAGCGGCCCGGCCACCCTGGATGCGGCCACGCACGTCGAGCACGAGCTTGCGCAGGTCGTCGGCGGTGGTGCCGTCCGGGACCTGACCGGTGACGAGCGCCACACCGCGTACGTCCTTGGCGGACTCGGCGAGACCGGCGGCGGCCTGGAGCACCTTCTCGGCGCGGAACTTCTCGATCTCCTTCTCGGCGTCCTTCAGCTTGCCGAGCATGGCGGAGACCTTCTCCGGAAGCTCCTCCGGACGGCCCTTGACCAGCTCCTGGAGCTGGGCGACGACCGTGTGCTCACGGGCGAGGAAGTTGTAGGCGTCCATGCCGACCAGTGCCTCGATACGGCGCACGCCCGAGCCGATGGAGGACTCGCCGAGCAGCTTCACCAGGCCCAGCTGGGCGGTGTTGTGCACGTGCGTGCCGCCGCACAGCTCCTTGGAGAAGTCGCCGATCGTCACGACGCGGACCCGCTCGCCGTACTTCTCGCCGAACTCGGCGATGGCGCCCTGCTTCTTGGCCTCGTCGATGCCCATGACCTCGGCGTGCACGTCGAGGTCGCGGGTGAGTACCTCGTTGATCTTCTGCTCGACGTCGGTCATCACGGCCGTCGGGACGGCGGACGGCGAGCCGAAGTCGAAGCGGAAGCGGCCGGGCTGGTTCTCGGAACCCGCCTGGGCGGCCGTCGGGCCGAGGGCGTCGCGCAGGGCCTGGTGGGTGAGGTGGGTGGCCGAGTGGGCGCGGGCGATGGCCGTGCGGCGGCGGCTGTCGATGGTGGCGTGGGCCTTGGCGCCCACGGTGACCTCGCCGACCTGGACGACGCCCTTGTGCACGTACACGCCGGGCACCGGCTTCTGGCAGTCCCGGACCTCGATCACGGCGCCGTTGTCCACCTTGATGCGGCCGGTGTCGCCGATCTGACCGCCGCCCTCGGCGTAGAACGGGGTGCGGTCCAGGACGATCTCGACCTCGTCGCCCTCGGTGGCGGCCGGAGAGGAGGCACCGTCGACGAGGATGCCGACGATCGTGGTCTCGCCCTCGGTGTCGGTGTAGCCGATGAAGTCGGTCGCACCGGCGCTGTCGGCGATCTCCCGGTAGGCGCCGACGTCGGCGTGGCCGGTCTTCTTGGCCTGGGCGTCCGCCTTGGCGCGCTCCCGCTGCTCCTTCATCAGGCGCCGGAAGCCGTCCTCGTCCACGGAAAGGCCCTGTTCGGCGGCCATCTCCAGGGTGAGGTCGATCGGGAAGCCCCAGGTGTCGTGGAGCAGGAACGCCTTGTCGCCGGCGAGGACGGTGCCGCCGGACTGCTTGGTCTCGGTGACGGCGGTGTCGAGGATGTTGGTGCCGGCCTTCAGCGTCTTGAGGAAGGCGTTCTCCTCGGCGACGGCGACCTTCTCGATACGCTCGCGGTCGGTGATCAGCTCCGGGTACTGCTGGCCCATCATCGCGATGACCGTGTCGATCAGGTCCTTGACGACCGGGCCGGTGGCGCCGAGCAGGCGCATGTTGCGGATGGCGCGGCGCATGATGCGGCGCAGCACGTAGCCGCGGCCCTCGTTGCCGGGGGTGACGCCGTCACCGATGAGCATCACGGACGTGCGCATGTGGTCGGTGACCACGCGCAGCGAGACGTCCGAGTCGTGGGCGTCGCCGTAGGCGACGCCGGTCAGCTCGGTGGCCTTCTTGATGACGGCCATGGAGGTGTCGATCTCGTACATGTTCTGCACGCCCTGCAGAATCATGGCGAGCCGCTCGAGGCCGAGGCCCGTGTCGATGTTCTTGCTGGGCAGTTCGCCGAGGATCTCGAAGTTGTCCTTGCCGATGCCCTCGCCACGCTCGTACTGCATGAAGACGAGGTTCCAGATCTCCACGTACCGCTCGTCGTTGACGGCGGGGCCGCCCTCGGCGCCGAACTCGGGGCCGCGGTCGTAGTTGATCTCGGAACAGGGGCCGCAGGGGCCCGGGACGCCCATGGACCAGTAGTTGTCCTTCATGCCGAGGCGCTGGATACGCTCCTTCGGAACGCCGACGACCTCGTGCCAGATGCGCTCGGCCTCGTCGTCGTCCTTGTAGACGGTGATCCAGAGCTTCTCCGGCTCCAGGCCGTAACCACCCTTGTCCTGGGGGCTGGTGAGCAGCTCCCAGGCGTACTTGATGGCGCCTTCCTTGAAGTAGTCGCCGAAGGAGAAGTTGCCGCACATCTGGAAGAACGTGCCGTGCCGGGTGGTCTTGCCGACCTCCTCGATGTCCGGCGTGCGCACGCACTTCTGCACGCTGGTGGCACGCGGGTACGGCGGCTTGACCTCGCCCAGGAAGTAGGGCTTGAAGGGCACCATGCCGGCGGGGACGAGGAGCAGAGTCGGGTCGTCCGCGATGAGCGACGCCGAAGGGACGACGGTGTGCCCGCGCTCCTCGAAGAAGCTCAGCCAGCGGCGGCGGATCTCAGCCGACTCCATCAGTGGTCCTCATTCCGGTTGTACGTGTACGTCGTGTTGTCGATGACGTACGTCTTCGGCTTGTTGCGGTTCTCGATGACGGCGTGACGCCGCGCGGGGGGCAGTTCCGGGTCCGCGTGCAGGCCCAGCGCGTCCTCCAGCTCGGCCTCCCGCTGGGCCATGTTGGCCCGGACGTCGAGGGCGAAGCCCACCGCCCGGTCCTTGAGCCGGTGGCCCGCCTCGATCGCCTTGTTGGTCGCCGTCGCGGCGAGGCTCTCGGGGGTGAGCTGCTTGAGCTTGCGGTTGACCTTGGTGGTGGCCCACACGCCGGCGGCGACGCCCGTGGTGAACCAGAACGTACGGCGGAACATCGCTAGGTCTCAGTCCTTCTTCCGCTTGGCCCGCCGTGCGGCCGGGACGGTACGGCCCACGATCACGGTACGCCTGGACGACTTGGCGGGCACGTCCTCCTTGCGGCCGCCGAGCGCCCGGCGCACGCCGTATCCGAAGGCGGCGACCTTGACCAGCGGGCCGCCGAAGGTGGAGGCGACGGTCGTGGAGAGCGCGGACGCGTTCGACGTGACCTCCTGGACGTCCGTGGCGATCGCGTCGACCCGGTCGATCTGGGTCTGCGCGGAGCGCACCGCCGAGGAGGCGTCCGCCAGCAGCGGCACTGCCTGGTCGGTCACGTCCGCCACCAGCTTGGTGGTCGCCCTGAGCGTCTGGGCCAGCCTCGCCAGAGCCACGGCGAGGAAGGAGACCAGGATCGCCCAGAAGACGGCCACCAGGATGCCGGCCACCTCTCCACCGGACACTGCGCACCCGCTCCCTAAACGTGCCTGAACATCGAAAAAGTCGTGCACCGAGCCTATCGCGCCGGGGCTTGCGCTCCGTACCGGATTACGGCGCGGGCCGGGCGGAGTTGCGGGAAGCGATTGTACGGACTGAACACGGCTCAGTACGCTCCGTGTCCCATGCGACCCCCTCAGCGCGACGGCGGCCCCGCCCTCGGCAATCTTCCTCTGGAGCTGGACGCGTTCGTGGGCCGGACGGCCGAACTCACCGGGCTGGTCCGGGCGCTGGACGCCTCCCGGCTGGTGACCGTGACGGGGACCGGCGGGGTGGGCAAGTCCCGGCTCGCGGCGCGGGCGGCCGCCCGGTGCGCGCCGCCGGACGGGGTGTGGCGCGTGGATCTGGAGCCGGTGAGCGATCCGGAGTTGGTGGACTACGCGGTCGTGGAGGCGCTGGGGCTGACCGACCACACCACACGGCTGCCGCGCGAGACGCTCCTCGGCCATCTCGCCGAGCGGCAACTCCTGCTGCTTCTCGACGGGTTCGAGCATCTGGTGGAAGCGTGCGGCGCACTGGTGACGGAGCTGCTGCGGCGGGCGCCGGGGGTGCGCGTGCTGGCGGTGGGGCGCCGACCGCTGGGCGTGGCGGGCGAGCGGCAGTTCCCGCTGGCGCCGCTCGGGGAGGCGGAGGCGGTCGAGCTGTTCGCGGACCGCGCCGCCCAGCACGGGGCGGCGTGCGACGACGAGCGGGCCGTGCGGGAGGTGTGCCGGCGGCTGGACGGGATCCCGCTGGCGATCGAGCTGGCGGCGGGACGGCTGCGGGCACTGTCCCCCGGGCAGTTGCTGGACCGGCTCGACGACCGGTTCCGGCTGCTGACCGGCGGGGGGCGGGAGGCACCGCACCGGCATCAGACGCTGCGCACGGCGATCGGCTGGAGCCACGAGCTGTGCACACCCGGGGAGCGGCTGCTGTGGGCGCGGCTGTCGGTGTTCGCCGGCGCGTTCGACCTGGAGGCCGCCGAGTACGTGTGCAGCGGCGGCGGACTGGACGCCGACGACGTCCTCGACGTGCTGACCGAACTGATCGCGCAGTCCGTGGTGACCCGCGAGGACACCCCGGCCGGGCTGCGCTACCGGATGCTGGACACGGTCCGGGCGTACGGGGCGCAGTGGCTCGCGGCGGCCGGGGACGCGGGCCGGCTGCGGCGGCGGCACCGCGACTGGTACGTGGGCCTCGCGACCTGGTGCGAGCTGGACTGGTTCTCGCCGCGCCAGGGCGAGGTGGCGGCGCGCATCGACGTGGAACTGCCGAATCTGCGCTCCGCCCTGGACTACTGCCTGACGGAACCGGAGGAGGCCCATCTGGGCCAGTACCTCGCGGGCTCGCTGTGGTTCTGCTGGGCGGGCTGCGGGCGGCTGTCGGAGGGGCGGCACTGGCTGGAACGGGGCCTTCGGCTCGACTCGGGCAATGAGCAGTCCCGGCTGAAGGCCCTGTGGGTGCTCGGCTACGTCGCCGTCCTCCAGGGGGACCCGGTGCCGGCCCTTGCCGCGCTCCAGGAGTGCGGGGAGGAGGCGGAGCGGTCCGGGAACGCCACCGCGCTGGCCTACGCCGAGCATCGCACCGGCTGTCTGGCGCTGGTCACGGACGACCTGCCGCGCGCAGAAACGCTGCTGCGCTCGGCGCTGGACCGCTACCAGAAGATCGGCGAGCTCAACAGCAACGTCCTGATGGCGCAGGTCGAGCTGGCGATGGCGCGGGCGTTCCAGGGCGATCTGGCGGACGCGGTGAAGCTGTGCGACGACGTGCGCCGGGTGTGCGAGGACCACGGCGAGCGCTGGGCCCGCGGCTACGCGCTGTTCGTCCTGGCGTACGCCGCCTGGGCCGAGGGCGACCCGGCGCGGGCCCGCGAGCTGCTCACCGACTGCCTGACCGGCGCCCACGCCTTCCACGACCTGCTCGGCTCGGTGCTGGCGATCGAGCTGCTCGCGCTGGTGACCACGGCGGACGGCGACCCTGCCGAGGCCGCGGTGCTCCAAGGGGCGGCCCAGGGGATGTGGCCGTCGGTCGGCCTGCCGCTGTTCGGCTCGGCGTACTACAACACCCCGCACGAGCTGTGCGAGGCGACGGCCCGGCAGCTGCTCGGCGACGAGCGGTACGAGGCCTGCGTGCGCCAGGGTGCGCGGCTCGGCCGGGAGGAGGCGGTGGGGCTGGCGCTCGGCCGGCCGGGGCCGGTGGCGGCGCTGCCGGAGCCGCGCGGGCCGGTGCGGCAGGGCCGGGGCGCCGCTCGCATGCGAAAGCCCGCCGCCTCCCCCACCCGCAAGGGCGGGGAGACGACGGGCTGATGCGCAGGTGAGCTACGTCCGGGTCAGCGGGCGTAGTACTCGACGACGAGCTGCTCGTCGCAGATCACCGGGATCTCCTTGCGGTTCGGCTCACGGTCCAGGCGGAACGCCAGGGCCTTGAGGTTCACCTGGAGGTAGCGCGGGATCTCGCCGTCGGGGGCGAAGCCGCCCTCACGGGCGATGGAGAAGAGGGTCTTCTCGCGGCTGCGCTCGCGGACCATCACGACGTCGTCGGGACGGACGCGGAACGACGGCTTGTCGACCTTCTGGCCGTTGACCTCGATGTGGCCGTGGACGACCATCTGACGGGCCTGGTAGATCGTGCGGGCGATGCCCGAACGCAGGACCAGGGCGTCGAGACGACGCTCCAGCTCGATGATCAGGGCCTCACCGGTCTTGCCCTGAACCTTGGAGGCACGCTCGTAGGCGCGGACGAGCTGACGCTCGGACACGTCGTACTGCGCGCGCAGACGCTGCTTTTCGAGCAGACGGACCTTGTAGTCCGAGTTCTGCTTGCGGCCACGGCCGTGCTCACCCGGCGGGTAGGGGCGGGCCTCGAAGTACTTGACGGCCTTCGGGGTCAGCGCGATGCCGAGCGCACGCGACTTCTTGACCTTGGGGCGGGACTGGTTCGCCACTGTCTGTGTCTCTTTCCTAGTTTTCCGGCTTGTCAGCAGTGAGGGAGGTCGCATCCGCAGCCGGGGAATCCCACCAGGTCCGCAGACGGACCTGCCGGGCAGCCGCTCCCCTGGTCTGGGCACATACGTGCAGCACACGAACGGCCCACCGACCGCTCCCGTCCGCGACGGGTGGTGGTGGGCTGCCCGCGACACCATTCGACGGTGCGCGACGCTCCTGGAGTCAGTCCACGAGGGACTGGATCTCCGACTGGCTGTCCCGCTCTGACAGCACGGGACTCAGCACTGGGGGGATTCTACAGGGTGCTCAGGACGGCTTACGACCGAGGTGCTTCCTGGTCCACTCGACGGCGTCCGCGTACCGCGCCTCGGCGCCGTGCCGGGTCGGTGTGTAGTACTCCCGGTCCTTCAGGGCGTCCGGCGCGTACTGCTGCTCGGCGATGCCCTCGGGCAGGTCGTGCGGGTACACGTACCCCTGCCCGTGGCCGAGCTTGCCCGCCCCCCTGTAGTGGGAGTCCCGCAGATGCGCGGGCACCGTCCCCGCGTGCCCCTTGCGTACGTCGTCCAGGGCGGCGCCGATCGCGGTCGTCGCGGCGTTGGACTTCGGCGCCAGGGCGAGGGCGATGGTGGCGTGGCTGAGGGTGAGGGCCGCCTCGGGGAACCCGATCATGGCGACGGCCTGGGCGGCCGCGACCGCCAGCGGCAGGGCGCCCGGGTCGGCGAGGCCGATGTCCTCGCTGGCGGAGATCATCAGACGGCGGGCGATGAAGCGGGGGTCCTCGCCGGCCTCGATCATCCGGGCCAGATAGTGCAGCGCGGCATCGACGTCGGAGCCGCGGATCGACTTGATGAGGGCGCTGGCCACGTCGTAGTGCTGATCGCCGTCACGGTCGTACTTCACGGCGGCGCGGTCGACGGTCTCTTCCAGCGTCGTCAGGCCGACCTCGGTCTCCCCCTTGTCGAGGGCGGCTCCGGCGGCGGCCTCCAGGGCGGTCAGGGCGCGGCGGGCGTCGCCGCCGGCGATCCGCAGGAGGTGGGCCTCGGTGTCCTCGGGGAGGGTGACGGCGCCGGCGAGACCGCGTTCGTCGGCGAGGGCGCGCCTGATCAGGCCGCGCACGTCGTCGTCGGTGAGGGGTTCGAGAGTGAGCAGCAGGGAGCGTGAGAGCAGGGGCGAGATCACCGAGAAGTACGGGTTTTCGGTCGTCGCCGCGATCAGCGTGACCCAGCGGTTCTCCACGGCCGGGAGGAGGGAGTCCTGCTGGGCCTTGCTGAAGCGGTGGATCTCGTCCAGGAAGAGGACGGTCTCCTTGCCGAAACCGCCGGAGGCGCGGCGGGCGCCGTCGATGACCGCGCGGACCTCCTTGACGCCGGCGGTGATCGCGGACAGTTCCACGAACCGCTTGTCGGTCGCCTTGGAGACGACGTACGCCAGGGTCGTCTTGCCGGTGCCGGGCGGCCCCCAGAGGATCACCGAGGACGGGCCCGCCGGTCCCCCGGCGCCCTCGCCGACCAGCCGGCGCAGGGGTGAGCCGGGCTTCAGCAGGTGCTGCTGGCCCACCACCTCGTCAAGGGTGCGCGGGCGCATGCGCACCGCCAGGGGACTCGCGGTCGGGTCCTTCTCCTGGCGTTCTTCTGCGGCGGCGGTGAACAGGTCGGGCTCCACGCTGAAACCCTAAATCACGGCACTGACAACGCCGCCGCCCCCGGGCTCAGGCCCAGAGCTGGCTGCCCCAGCGGGTCAGGATCAGCATGCCGATGATGCCGATGTGCGTGACCGGCAGCACCCAGGTGAACTCGGCGAAGAACCGCTTGAGACCGTCCGGTGCCGGCAGGAAGCCGTTGCGGATGTTGAACGAGGTCACGTACCAGAACATGACGATGGTGGCGACCCAGGCCAGGCAGCACCACAGGCACAGTGCGTTGATCCGGTACAGCGACTGGAACATCAGCCAGGCGCAGAAGACGACGCCGAAGAGCGTGCCCGCGTTGAAGGTGAGCCAGTACCAGCGCGGGAAGCGGGCGCGGGCGAGCAGGCTCATGCCGGCGCAGATCACGATGCCGTAGGTGACCAGGCCCAGCATCGGGTTGGGGAAGCCGAAGACGGCGGCCTGGTCGCTCTCCATGACGCTGCCGCAGGAGACGATCGGGTTGAGGCTGCAACTCGGCGTGAACGTCTCGCCCCGGGCCTTGGCCTCCAGGATCTTGAACTTGTCGAGCGTGATGACCCACGCGGCGAGCAGTCCTGCCGCGCCCGTGATCACCAGCAGCAGGGCGAAGGCCCGGCTGCCGCCGACCGCGTGCGGACCGGCGGCCACGTCACGCGGCTCCGGCTCGGTGGAGACGTCCTTGACTGTCGTCTTGCTCATCACGCCGATTCCGTCACTTGAGAGGGCCTGCTTCCGGCAGGGGACATTGTGCCGCACGCGCGCGTAAGTCACCGTTCGCTGCACATAAGGACCCACGCCCCGCCGATCGGTTCCGGACACGCGCGAGGGCGCCGGACGTCCCTCGGGACCTCCGGCGCCCTCGTCGGCGCGATCAGCCCAGCCGGGCTTCCAGTTCGGCCACGATCTCGCCCACGCCGACGGCCGTCTGCTCACCGGACTCCATGTCCTTGAGCTGGACCACGCCGTCGGCGAGGTCGCGTTCGCCGGCCACGATCGTGTACCGGGCGCCGCTGCGGTTGGCGTTCTTCATGGCGCCCTTGAGGCCCTTGGCGCCGTAGGAGAAGTCCGCGGCGACGCCCTGCTTGCGCAGCTCGGTGACCTTGGCGAACAGCACGCGGCGGGCCTCCTCGCCGAGCGGCACCGCGAACACGCTGGTGGCGGCGGGGAGTTCGAGCTCGATGCCCTCCGCCTCCAGGGCGAGCACCGTGCGGTCGACGCCGAGGGCCCAGCCGACGGAGGGCAGCGCGGGGCCGCCGATCATCTCCGACAGGCCGTCGTAGCGTCCGCCGCCGCCCACCGCGGACTGCGAGCCCAGGCCGTCGTGGACGAACTCGAAGGTGGTCCGCGTGTAGTAGTCCAGGCCGCGCACCAGCTTCGGGTCGTCCTCGAAGCCGACGCCCGCCGCGGTGATCAGCTCACGGACCTCCTCGTGGTACGCCTTGCAGGCGTCGCAGAGGTAGTCGCGCAGCAGGGGGGCGCCCGTGAGCTGCTTCTGCACCGACTCGCGCTTGTCGTCCAGCACCCGCAGCGGGTTGATCTCCGCGCGGCGCAGGGTGTCCTCGTCGAGGTCCAGGCCGCGCAGGAACTCCTGGAGGGCGGCTCGGTAGACGGGGCGGCACTCCTTGTCGCCCAGGCTGTTGAGCAGGATGCGGAAGTCGCTCAGACCCAGCGAGCGGTACGCCTGGTCGGCCAGGATGATCAACTCGGCGTCCAGGGCGGGGTCCTCCGCGCCGATCGCCTCGGCGCCGACCTGGGAGAAGTGGCGGTACCGGCCCTTCTGGGGGCGCTCGTAGCGGTAGTACGAGCCCGAGTACCAGAGCTTGACCGGCAGGTTGCCCGCCTTGTGCAGGTTGGCCTCCAGCGCGGCGCGCAGCACCGACGCCGTGCCCTCGGGGCGCAGGGCGAGCTGGTCACCGCCCTTGGTCTCGAAGGCGTACATCTCCTTGGTGACGATGTCGGTGGACTCCCCGACACCGCGCGCGAACAGCTCGACGTTCTCGAAGCCGGGCGTCTCGACGTAGCCGTAGCCGGAGTTGCGCAGCGGGGCCGCGATCGCCTCCCGGACGGCCAGGTACTTCGCGCTGTCCGGCGGGATCAGGTCGTAGGTGCCCTTGGGGGCCTTGAAGGTGCTCACGGAAAGTCTCGTCACATTCCTCGTCGGGGAGTCCCGGGGACTCCCTGGCCGGCGGCCACCTGCCGCAGATACGGGTTGGTGGCGCGCTCCTGGCCGATGGTGGTCTGGGGGCCGTGGCCGGACAGCACCACGGTCGAGTCGTCGAGCGGCAGGCACACGCGGGCCAGCGAGTCGAGCATCTCGGCCATGTCACCGCCGGGCAGGTCGGTGCGTCCGATGGAGCCGGCGAACAGCAGATCCCCGGAGAAGAACACGGACGGCACGTCCGCGGCCTCGGGCATCCGGAAGGTCACCGACCCCTTGGTATGGCCCGGCGCGTGCGCGACCGAGAACTCCAGTCCCGCCAGTTCCAGCGCGGCCCCGTCGGCCAGCTCCTTCACGTCGTCCGGCTCCCCCACCGTGAGCTCGCCCAGCAACGGCATGCCGATCGACCGGCCGAGGGCCTTCTCCGGGTCGCTCATCATGTAGCGGTCCTCGGGGTGGATCCAGGCCGGTACGTCGTGCGCTCCGCAGACGGGGACGACCGAGGCCACGTGGTCGATGTGACCATGGGTGAGGACGACGGCGACGGGCTTGAGCCGATGCTTCTTCAGTGCTTCCTCGACTCCGGGGGCCGCCTGGTGGCCTGGGTCGATGATCACGCACTCCTCACCGGCGGCGGGGGCGACGAGATAACAGTTCGTCCCCCAGGCCCCGGCGGGGAACCCGGCAATGAGCACGATCGTCCTTCGTTGTGTAGATACGGGCGGACTCGGCGACGGCTGCGCCTGACGTCAAGAGCCTACCGGCGCTGCCGATTCCTCAGCGAACCCATATACGGTACGGGGCACACGCAGACGGTCGGCCCACGAGACGCACGCGTACCGGTCGACGTTCCAGACGCATGAGGAGTAGATCCGGTGGTCAGCCAGGAACAGCGGCGGCGTCAGCTCGCCCGGGAGAAGTTCTTGCGGCAGCAGCAGCGGCGCACCGACGCCCGGCGCAAGTCGCGCACCCGCAACGCCGTGATCGCTTCGGCGCTCGGCGTGGTCCTGATCGGCAGCCTCGCGCTGTACACGACCGGCGTACTCAAGGACGACGGCAAGACCAACGCGGGCGCGGAGGTCACGGAGAGCGCGGCGCCGTCGAAGGCACCCGACCCGTGCGACAAGCCGGCCGCCGGCAAGCCCACGTCGGAGACCTGGAAGAAGGAGCCGGCGATGTCCATCGACAAGTCGGCCGACTACACCATGAAGCTCGCGACGACCTGCGGCGACATAGACATCGCCCTGAAGGCGTCGGCGGCCCCGCACACCGTCAACTCCTTCAGCTTCCTGGCCGGAAAGGGCTACTTCGACCACACCAAGTGCCACCGGCTGACCACCAACGGCATCTACGTGCTCCAGTGCGGCGACCCGACGGCCAGCGGCACCGGTGGCCCCGGGTACCAGATCGCGGACGAGAACCTGAAGGACAAGAGCCTGAAGGGCAACGTCTATCCGGCGGGCACGGTGGCGATGGCCAACTCCGGCCCGAACACCAACGGCAGCCAGTTCTTCCTTGTCTACCAGGACAGCCAGTTGCCACCCAACTACACACCGTTCGGTACCGTTTCCGAGCCCGGTATGGCGGTTCTGAAGAAGATCGCCGGTGCGGGTGAGAGCACGGGGGCCGGTGACGGTGCGCCCAACGCGACGGTCGTCCTGAACAAGGCAACCGTCACGAAATCCTGAGCCCCAACTGCGAAATTTCGGTCGCGCGGGATGCGGACAGGTAACCCGCCGGTCGCCTATGTTGGCCGTGACGAAACTGTGGACGATGCCCGGGGGAGCTTCAGGCCCCCGCAGGCATCATGTGGAGGAGGCGCTGTGAGCAGCGACCCGTGGGGCCGCGTCGACGAGACGGGGACCGTGTACGTGCGTACGGCCGACGGCGAGCAGGTCGTCGGTTCCTGGCAGGCCGGCTCCCCCGAGGAAGCGTTGGCCTACTTCGAGCGCAAGTACGAGGGCCTGGTTGTCGAGATCGGCCTCCTCGAGAAGCGAGTGAAGACCACCGACCTGTCGGCGAAGGACGCGACGGCCGCCATCGACCATCTGCGCGAGCAGGTCGACGCGCACCACGCGGTCGGCGATCTGGACGCGCTGCGGGGCCGGCTGGACAAGCTCGTGCAGACCGTCGAGGCGCGCCGCGAGGAGCGCAAGGCGCAGCGGGCGCGGCAGACCGACGAGGCCCGGCACTCCAAGGAGGCGCTGGTCGCCGAGGCGGAGGAGCTGGCCCAGTCCGACCAGTGGCGGGCCGCCGGTGAGCGGCTGCGGGCCCTGGTGGACACCTGGAAGGGCCTGCCGCGGCTGGACCGCAAGTCGGACGACGAACTGTGGCACCGCTTCTCGCACGCCCGGTCCGCGTTCTCCAAGCGCCGCAAGGCGCACTTCGCACAGCTGGACGCGCAGCGCGAGGACGCCCGCAAGACCAAGGAGCGGCTGGTCGCCGAGGCCGAGCAGCTGTCGGCCTCGACGGACTGGGGTCCCACGGCCGCGCGCTACCGCGAGCTGATGTCGGAGTGGAAGGCGGCGGGCCGCGCCCAGCGTGAGCACGAGGACGACCTGTGGAACCGCTTCCGCGGCGCCCAGGACGTCTTCTTCGCCGCCCGCAGCTCGGTCTTCGCCGAGCGGGACGCGGAGCAGGCGGAGAACCTCAAGCTCAAGGAGGAGCTGGCCGAGGAGGCCGAGAAGATCCTCCCGGTGACCGACCTGAAGGCCGCGCGGGCCGCCTTCCGCTCGGTCAACGAGCGCTGGGAGGCCATCGGCCATGTGCCGCGCGACGCCCGGCCCAAGGTCGAGGGCCGGATGCACGCCGTGGAGCGGGCCATCCAGGAGGCCGAGGAGGCGGAGTGGCGCCGGACGAACCCGGAGGCACGCGCGCGTGCCGAGGGTCTGACGGGCCAGCTCCAGGCCGCTGTGGACAAGCTCCAGAAGCAGATCGAGCAGGCGCGTGCCCAGGGCAACAGCGCCAAGGCCGACAAGCTGGAGCGTGAGCTGGAGGGCCGCCAGGCGCTTCTGGACCAGGCACTGAAGGGTCTGCAGGAGTTCGGCGGCTGACCCAGGCTGACCCACGGCGCGCAGACGACGAGAAGGGGCCCCGTACCGAGGTACGGGGCCCCTTCTCGTACGTCTTGCCCGCTCACGCCCGGCTGCGCGCCGATGTCACGCGGTACACGTCGTACACGCCCTCGACTCCCCTGACCGCCTTCAGGACGTGCCCGAGGTGCTTGGGGTCGCCCATCTCGAAGGTGAAGCGGGAGGTGGCGACACGGTCGCGGGAGGTCTGGACGGCCGCGGAGAGGATGTTGACGTGCTGGTCGGACAGCACGCGTGTGACGTCCGAGAGGAGCCGGGAGCGGTCGAGGGCCTCGACCTGGATGGCGACCAGGAAGACCGAGGACTGGGTGGGCGCCCACTCGACGTCGAGGATGCGCTCGGGCTCGCGGGACAGTGACTCCACGTTGACACAGTCGCTGCGGTGAACCGATACACCACTGCCGCGCGTGACGAAACCGATGATCGGGTCACCGGGGACGGGCGTACAGCAGCGGGCCAGCTTGACCCACACGTCGTCGACGCCCTTGACGACCACTCCGGGGTCGGCGCTGGACCGGCGCTTGCGGCTGCGGCCGCGCGCCGGCGGCACGCTCTCGTCGATCTCCTCGGTGGCCGCCTCCTCGCCGCCGAAGGCCTGGACGAGCTTCTGCACCACGTTCTGCGCGGAGACGTGGCCCTCGCCGATCGCCGCGTACAGCGCGGAGATGTCCGGGTAGCGCATCTCGTGCGCGAGCGTGACCAGGGAGTCGCCGGTGAGGATGCGCTGGATCGGCAGGTTCTGCTTGCGCATCGCGCGGACGATGGCGTCCTTGCCCTGCTCGATCGCCTCGTCGCGGCGCTCCTTGGAGAACCACGCCCTGATCTTGTTGCGCGCGCGTGGCGACTTCACGAAGCCGAGCCAGTCGCGGGACGGACCCGCGCCCGCCGCCTTGGAGGTGAAGACCTCCACCAGGTCGCCGTTGTCCAGGGTGGACTCGAGCGGGACGAGACGGCCGTTGACCCGTGCCCCGATGGTGCGGTGGCCGACCTCGGTGTGCACGGCGTAGGCGAAGTCCACGGGGGTGGCACCCGCGGGGAGCGCTATGACGTCGCCCTTGGGGGTGAAGACGAAGACCTCGTTGCGGGAGAGGTCGAAGCGCAGCGACTCCAGGAACTCGCCCGGGTCCTCGGTCTCCTTCTGCCAGTCGAGGAGCTGCCGCAGCCACGCCATGTCGTTGATGGCGTCCTTGTCCTTGCCGGACGCCTTGGGCACGTCGGTACGCACCTTGGAGGCACCGGCCACGGCCTCCTGCTTGTACTTCCAGTGCGCGGCGATGCCGTACTCGGCGCGGCGGTGCATGTCGAACGTGCGGATCTGCAGTTCGACCGGCTTGCCGTTGGGGCCGATCACCGTGGTGTGCAGCGACTGGTACATGTTGAACTTGGGCATCGCGATGTAGTCCTTGAACCGGCCGGGGACCGGGTTCCATCGCGCGTGCACCGTGCCGAGGGCCGCGTAGCAGTCGCGGACGGTGTCCACGAGGACGCGGATGCCCACCAGGTCGTAGATCTCCGCGAAGTCACGGCCGCGGACGATCATCTTCTGGTAGACGCTGTAGTAATGCTTCGGGCGGCCGGTGACGGTCGCCTTGATGCGGGCGGAGCGCAGGTCCTGCTGGACCTCGTCGGTCACTATGGCCAGGTACTCGTCACGCTTCGGTGCCCGCTCGGCCACCAGTCGTACGATCTCGTCGTACATCTTGGGGTAGAGGATCGCGAAGGCGAGGTCCTCCAGTTCCCACTTGATGGTGTTCATGCCGAGGCGGTGGGCGAGCGGCGCGTAGATCTCCAGGGTCTCGCGCGCCTTCTTCTCCTGCTTCTCGCGCTTGAGGTAGCGCATGGTGCGCATGTTGTGCAGGCGGTCGGCGAGCTTGATGACCAGGACACGCGGGTCCTTGGCCATCGCGACGACCATCTTGCGCACGGTCTCGGCCTGCGCGGCCTCACCGAACTTGACCTTGTCCAGCTTGGTGACGCCGTCGACGAGCAGCGCGACCACGTCGCCGAAGTCACGGCGCAGGTCCTCCAGGCCGTACTCGGTGTCCTCGACGGTGTCGTGCAGCAGGCCCGCCATGAGGGTGGCCGGGTCCATGCCGAGCTCGGCGAGGATGGTCGTCACCGCGAGCGGGTGCGTGATGTACGGGTCGCCGCTCTTGCGCTTCTGGCCGCGGTGCCAGCGCTCGGCGACCTGGTAGGCCTTCTCGATCTGGCGCAGCGTCGAGGTCTCGATCTTGGGGTCGTTGCTGCGGACTATCCGCAGCAGGGGCTCCAGGACCGGGTTGTAGGGATTGGCGCGCTGGACGCCGAGACGGGCCAGGCGGGCGCGGACGCGGTTGGAGGAGCCGGAGCGGGGCGTCTGGGGCGTCGCGGCGGGCCGGATCGGGGCGGTGGACGCGGGGCGCTCGGGAGGTGCCGGCTTGGGACGCGACTGCTCGGCGGCCTTCGCGCCGGGCGCGGACTGGGCGTGCTCGACCGACCCGCGGGAGTCGTTCCTCGTGTGCTGCGCGGGCTGGGCCGCGTGCTCCGAGGCGCGCTCGGGCTTGGCGGCGGTCAGGTGCTGGGCCTCGTCTGGCAAGAGGGCTCCTCGTGCGCGATCCGGGTCCCCCGGTCAGGCTCCGGAGACCCCATGGTAGCGATCCTGAGCTCCAGGATCGCCTTCAGGCCGATGTGAGGGCCGTGTACCCAGGGAACGCCTGACCCGGACATCGGATTCCTCCGCCCCCCTGTCAACGGTGTCACACAGCTTGCATGCGCGTTGCCTGCGGCTTTCGCGGGGGCGGCGGGCCGGTGAGGACGCCGGCGAAGGCTCCGGCGGGGGAAATGCGGCGGAGGCGCCCCTCGGATGAGGAGCGCCTCCGGTGCGGGGTCCCGTCAGACCGTGAGCAGGGCCTCCAGCGGGGCCCCGGCGAGGGCCGGTTCCAGACGGGTGCGTCCGTTCAGGAAGGCCAGTTCCATCAGCACCGCCACGCCGGCGACCTCGGCGCCGGCCCGGCGGATCAGCTCCAGGGACGCCTCCGCCGTGCCGCCGGTCGCGAGGACGTCGTCGACCACCAGGACGCGGTCCGCGTCGGTCAGGTCCTCGGCGTGCACCTCGATCTCGGCCGAGCCGTACTCCAGGTCGTACGCCTGGCGCAGCGTCGCTCCGGGGAGCTTGCCCGCCTTGCGTACGGGGATGAAGCCGACGCCGGCCCGGACGGCCACCGGGGCGCCCAGGATGAACCCGCGGGCCTCCAGGCCGACCACCTTGGTGGCACCGTTGCGCTCCGCGATCTCCGCCAGTGCGTCCGTCAGCGCGGTGAACGCCGCCGGGTCCGCCAGAAGCGGGGTGATGTCCTTGAACATCACGCCCGGCTCCGGGTAGTCGGCCACATCACGGATGCGGCTGAGCAGCAGCTCCCTGATGTCGGTCATCGGCGCTTCCCCGAGGGCCGGCCGCGGCCGCGGGTGCGGGACGCGGGCTGGTCGCGCGGGCCGACCACCGCGTGAGCGGCGTCGTCCGGCTCGTCGTCGAACGGCTCGGCCGCGCTGCCGGCAGCCGGCGTCTCGCCCTGGTCACCGCCCTGTGCCCGCTTGGCCAGGACCCGCTTGCGGAGCGCCTTCAGCTTCGGCTCGCGCTCCTTGAGGTCGGCGACGAGCGGCGTGGCGATGAAGATCGACGAGTACGCGCCCGCCGCGAGACCGACGAACAGCGAGAGCGAGATGTCGTTGAGCATGCCGGCGCCGAGCACACCGCCACCGATGAACAGCAGGCCCGCCACCGGCAGCAGCGCGACCACCGTGGTGTTGATCGAGCGGACCAGGGTGCTGTTGATCGACCGGTTGGCGATGTCGCTGTAGGTCCAGCGCGTCTGCTTGGTGATGTCCTTCGTCTGTTCCTTGAGGCTGTCGAAGACGACCACCGTGTCGTACAGCGAATAACCGAGGATCGTCAGCAGACCGATCACCGTGCCCGGCGTGACCTCGAAGCCCACGAGGGCGTAGATGCCGACCGTGATGGTGATGTCGTGGATCAGCGCGACGAACGCCGCGACCGCCATCCGCCACTCGAAGGCGATGGCCAGGTAGATCACCACGAGGACCAGGAAGATCCCGAGGCCCTGCCAGGCCTTGTTGGCGATCTGCTCACCCCAGCTGGGGCCGACCAGTTCCGCGTTGATCTTCTCGGCGTCGACCTTCATGTCGTCGGCCAGCGCCTGGTTGATCCGGTCCGCCTGGCCGGTGTCGATGCCCGCGATCTGGATGCGGAGGCTGCCGTTGCCGAGCTGCTGGACGATCGCGTCGTGCCCGGAGGCCGCCTCCGCGTACTCCTCGGCCTGCGAGACCGAGACGGACGTCTTCGGGGTCGTGAAGACGGCACCGCCCTGGAACTCGATGCCCATGTTCAGGCCCCGCACCGCCAGGCCGACGATCGCCGTGATGGTGATCAGGATGGAGATGCCGTACCAGATCTTGCGGTTGCCGACGAAGTCGTAGCTGACCTCGCCACGGTGCAGTCGGGCGCCGAGGTTGCCGAGCTTCGACATCTCAGGCCTCCTTCGTTTCGACGGGGCCGGCGGGGCGGCGGGTGCGGCGCAGCGGCGGCCGGGCGCCCAGGCGCTTGGGGTCGAGGCCGGACCAGGGGTGACCGCTCGCGAAGAACTTCCGGCGAGCCATCAGCGTCAGCAGGGGCTTGGTGAAGAGGAAGACGACCACGACGTCGAGCAGGGTGGTGAGGCCGAGCGTGAAGGCGAAGCCCTGCACCTTGCCGACGGTGACGATGAACAGCACCGCGGCGGCCAGGAACGACACGAAGTCGGAGACCAGGATGGTGCGCCGGGCACGCGGCCAGGCACGCTCGACGGCGGGACGCAGCGTGCGGCCCTCACGGATCTCGTCCCGGACCCGTTCGAAGTAGACGATGAACGAGTCCGCCGTGATGCCGATGGCGACGATCGCGCCGCAGACGGCGGGCAGGTTCAGCGCGAAGCCGATGGCCGGGCCGAGCAGCGACATCAGCGTGTACGTGAGCGCCGCGGAGACCAGCAGCGACAGGATGGCGATGAACGACAGGCCGCGGTAGTACACCAGCAGGTAGATCACGACCAGCGCGAGGCCGATCGCGCCGGCGATCAGACCTGCCTGGAGCTGGTCACCGCCCAGCGCCGCGGTCACCGTGGTGACGCTGTCCTCGCGGAAGGTCAGCGGCAGGGCGCCGTACGACAGCATGTTGGCGAGGCCCTGGGCCTCCTCCTGCGTGAAGCTGCCGGAGATCTCGGCGTTGCCGCCGCCGATCGACTGGTTGACGTACGGGCTGGAGACGACCTCGCCGTCGAGGACGATGCCGAACTGGTTCTGCGGCGACTGGTTCTGCGCGAGCTTGCCGGTGATCTCGGCGAACTTCTTGGCACCGGCGTCCGTGAACTTCATCTGGACTTTCCAGCCGGCGCCGCTCTGCGTGTCGTACACCGCCGAGGCGTCGTCGACCTCGATGCCGTCGACCCCGGCCGGGCCGAGCAGGTACTTGTACCAGACGCCCTGGATCTCGCCGCATCCCACGGTGGACTCGGTGGGCTTGGCACCTTCGCCGGTGCTGGCGCGGACCGACTGCTTGCTGCAGTCGAGCGCCGCGTACTCCGCCTGGAGCTTGGCGGTGTCGTCGCCGTTGGTGCCGCCGCTGGCCGACGGCGCGGGGCTCGGTGAGCCGGAGCCGGACGCCGAGGGGGTGGGGGCCTTCTTCAGGGCGTCCGTGACGGCGCGGCCCTGGGTGGTGGCGCTCGGCGAGGGGGTCCCGCTCTGGCTCGCGGAGTCCGACGCCGAAGGGCTCGCCGGGTCGGTGGCCTTGTCCGGGTCGGTGGCCTTGTCCGAGCCGCCGGACGGGGAGGCGCTGGGCGAGGGGGTCTGAGGGGCGTCGCCGCCGGACGGCTCGGTGGCCAGGACCGGGCGGAAGTAGAGCTTGGCGGTGGTGCCGACCTGTTCCCGGGCCTGCTGAGAGTTGGTGCCCTTGGGAATGTTGACGATGATGTTGCGATCGCCCTGCGTCTGGACCTCGGCCTCGGAGACGCCCAGACCGTTGACGCGGCGCTCCATGATCTCGACCGCGGTGTTCATGTTGGTCGGGTTGATCGCGGCCTCGTTGCCGTCCTCGGCAACGGCCCCGAGCGTGATGCTCGTACCACCGGCCAGGTCGATGCCGAGACGCGGAGTGGTGTGTCCGGAGACGAACATTCCCCCGGTGAGCGCCACGAGGGCGATCAGAATCAGGGCCAGCGAGCGCCACGGCTTGCTCTGGGCGCTCGAGCTCCGGCCCTTTTTAGGTGCTGCCACCTTCTCGTACTCCCTCTCGGGCCGCCTCACTCCGGGTCAGCGGGCGGACGGCCATGACATGGTGTCGGGATCCCGTGCGGGATGCGCAATGTCCCGGGCACGCGATCCCGGCCCGCGCGCTCCCGGGACATGACTACTTCGCGTCGGCGTCGCCGTCGGTCTTCTTCGGCACCTCGTCACGCTTCGCCTCGGCGGCGTCGACGGGCTCCTCGTCCGCGTCCTTCTTGCCGAGGTCGACGGACTTCTCGTCGGAGGGGGCGGCGTCGACGGGCTCGTCGGTCGTGGTGAGGGAGGAGGCGTCGTCGGGGACGGTGTCCGCGTCGGCCTTCAGGTCGTGCTCGATGCCGTGCACGATGCGGTTGTACTCGTCGTCGGAGAGCACGGCACCGATCGAGTTCTTGGCGAAGAGGAGGTCGACGCCCGGGCCGGCGTCGAGGAGGACCGTGTCCTCGTTGACCTCCTTGACCGTTGCGTACATGCCCCCGATGGTGCGGACCCCGGAACCGGGCTGCATCTGGTTCCGCATGTCGACGGCGGCCTGCTGCTTCTTCTTGGCCGAGCGGGTCATCAGGATCATGGCCCCGATGAGCACGATGAACGGGAGGAGGGTCACGAGGCTATTCACGGGGCGATTTCCTTCGCACGACCGCGCAGGTGGGCGGCCTGTTGGATGGGGGTATGTCAGCCGCCGAGGAAGGCGGCATCGGCGGAGTCTAAGCGAGTCCGCGCGCATGGAACAACGCTCAGCATGGCACCGGGGTTCCTGCTCGGGCCAATGCCCCCGCCGTCACGCCCCGAACAGGTCCTGTTGTCCGGTTCCCGCCGCGCCCTGGCGAGGCGGGGTGAGGCCGAGATGGGCCCAGGCCGCCGGCGTCGCGACCCGGCCGCGCGGGGTCCGGGCCAGCAGGCCCTCCCGTACCAGGAACGGCTCGGCGACCTCTTCGACGGTCTCCCGCTCCTCCCCCACCGCCACGGCGAGCGTGGACAGACCGACCGGCCCGCCGCCGAAGAGCTTCAGCAGCGCTTCGAGTACGGAGCGGTCGAGCCGGTCCAGGCCCCGAGGGTCGACCTCGTAGACCTGCAGCGCCGCCCCGGCGATGTCGCGCGTGATGATCCCGTCGGCCTTGACCTGCGCGTAGTCGCGGACGCGGCGCAGCAGCCGGTTGGCGATCCGGGGCGTGCCGCGGGAGCGGCCGGCGATCTCGGCGGCGCCGTCGGTGTCGATCTCGACGTCCAGCAGGTTCGCCGAGCGGTGGATGACCCGCTCCAGTTCGGCGGGCTCGTAGAACTCCATGTGCGCGGTGAAGCCGAAGCGGTCGCGCAGCGGTGGCGGCAGCAGGCCCGCGCGCGTGGTGGCGCCGACCAGCGTGAACGGGGGCAGCTCCAGGGGGATGGCGGTGGCGCCGGGGCCTTTGCCGACGATGACGTCGACACGGAAGTCCTCCATCGCCATGTACAGCATCTCCTCGGCGGGCCGGGACATGCGGTGGATCTCGTCGAGGAAGAGGACCTCGCCCTCCTGGAGGGAGGAGAGGATCGCGGCGAGGTCGCCGGCGTGCTGGATGGCGGGGCCCGAGGTGATCCGGATCGGGGCGCCCATCTCGGCCGCGATGATCATGGAGAGGGTGGTCTTGCCCAGGCCGGGAGCACCGGAGAGCAGCACATGGTCGGCGGTGGCGCCGCGCGCGCGTGCGGCGCGCAGCACCAGGTCGAGCTGCTCGCGGACCCTCTCCTGGCCGATGAACTCGCCCAGGTCCTTGGGGCGCAGCGCGGCCTCGACGGCCTGGTCCTCACGGTCGGCGGCAGGGCCCACCAGCCGCTCGGTGTCGGCGGGGTCGGTCGGGTCGTCCCAGTTCATGTGCGTGGGCCTCGGGTGCGTTGGCGAGCGGACGGGTCATGGAGGGTACGTACGGAGGAATGGGGCCGCTTCCCGGGCTGTCCCGGCGGGTCCGGCGTGCGGCTCCCGGCCGGCCTGGGTCTGGCTTCCGGACGCGGCGGGGCACACCGGAATCTGCCGGACGGGCCCCGCGTTCCGGGCCGTGTGCGGCGCCCCGCGTCATCGTGTTCTGTTGAGCGTCTGCAGGGCCGCCTTCAGCAACTGCCCCACCTGGGGCGTGCCGTCGGCGGCCTCCGCCTGCGGCGCGACCGCGGCGACCGCCTCGTCGGCCTCACGGGTCGCGTAACCCAGGCCGATCAGGGCCGCGTGCAGCTGGTCGCGCCAGCCCGTGCTGACCGGGGCGCCGACGGCAGGGGCGCCGATCGGCTCGCCCAGGCGGTCCTTCAGCTCCAGCAGCAGCTTCTGGGCGCCCTTCTTGCCGATGCCGGGGACGGCGGTGAGCGCCTTCTCGTCGCCGGTCGCGACGGCGCGGCGCAGGGCGTCCGGCGTGTGCACGGCGAGCATCGCCTGGGCGAGCCGGGGGCCGACCCCGCTCGCGGTCTGGAGCAGTTCGAAGACCTGCCGCTCGTCGTCGTCCGCGAAGCCGTAGAGGGTGAGCGAGTCCTCCCGTACGACCAGAGAGGTGGCCAGCTTGGCGGGCCGGCCCATGCGGAGCGTGGACAGCGTGTTGGGCGTGCACTGGACGGCCATGCCCACACCGCCGACCTCGACCACGGCGGCGTCGGGTGCGAGTGCGGCGACCGTGCCACTGACGAAGGCGATCATGCCGTGCGGCCTTTCGGTGCGGTTGCTCTTGCGGTGTGCTGGGCGACGGCCTGCTGGAGGCGGTTGTGCGCGGGGGCGCGCCAGATGTGGCAGATGGCCAGTGCCAGGGCGTCGGCGGCGTCGGCCGGTCTGGGCGGTGCGTCGAGTCGCAGCAGCCGGGTGACCATGGCGCCCACCTGTGCCTTGCCGGCGCGTCCGGTGCCGGTGACGGCGGCCTTCACCTCGCTGGGAGTGTGCAGGGCGACCGGGATGCCGCGACGGGCCGCGCAGAGCATGGCGACGGCGCTGGCCTGGGCCGTGCCCATCACCGTACGCACGTTGTGCTGGCTGAACACCCGCTCCACGGCGACGAATTCGGGCCGGTGCTCGTCGAGCCACCGCTCGACGCCCTGCTCGACGGCGACCAGACGCTGCCCCAGCTCGGCGTCCGCCGGCGTGCGGACGACGCCGACGCCGAGCATGGTGAGCGGACGTCCGGGGACCCCCTCCACGACGCCGACACCGCACCGGGTCAGTCCCGGGTCCACACCCAGTACGCGCACCCGCCCCTCCTTCGATCTCCTGTTTGTGCAGGCTATCGGGTGCCACCGACAACGCGACGGGCCGACGGGTGTGTCCCGTCGGCCCGTGGAGCACGCTGGAGCCCGCGGCGGTGGTTACGCGTCGACCTTCTCCATGATCTCGTCGCTCACGTCGAAGTTGGCGAAGACGTTCTGCACGTCGTCGCTGTCCTCCAGCGCGTCGATCAGCTTGAAGATCTTCTTGGCGCCCTCCTCGTCCAGCTCGACCTGGACGGACGGCACGAAGCTGGAGTCGGCGGAGTCGTAGTCGATCCCGGCGTCCTGGAGGGCGGTGCGGACCGCGACCAGGTCGGTGGCCTCGCTGATGACCTCGAAGGACTCACCGAGGTCGTTGACCTCCTCGGCACCCGCGTCCAGGACGGCGCCGAGGACGTCGTCCTCGGTCAGCTCACCCTTGGGCACGATGACGACGCCCTTGCGGCTGAACATGTACGACACCGAGCCCGGGTCGGCCATGGAGCCGCCGTTGCGGGTCATGGCGACGCGGACGTCGGAGGCGGCGCGGTTGCGGTTGTCGGTCAGGCACTCGATGAGCACCGCGACACCGTTCGGGCCGTAGCCCTCGTACATGATCGTTTCGTAGTCGGCGCCGCCGGCCTCGAGACCACCGCCACGCTTGATCGCGGAGTCGATGTTCTTGTTCGGGACCGACTGCTTCTTGGCCTTCTGGACGGCGTCGTAGAGCGTCGGGTTGCCTTCGAGGTCGACGCCGCCCATGCGCGCCGCGACCTCGATGTTCTTGATCAGCTTCGCGAAGAGCTTGCCGCGCTTGGCGTCGATCACGGCCTTCTTGTGCTTCGTCGTGGCCCATTTAGAGTGGCCGGACATCTGCCTGTCTCCTTCGCGTAACCCATCTCTGCAACGAACGCCAGAGATCCTACAAGGACCCCGCTGTCCGGTTCGCGCGCACCATCTCGACGAACAGGCCGTGCACGCGGTGGTCGCCGGTCAGTTCCGGGTGGAACGACGTGGCGAGCGCGTTGCCCTGGCGGACAGCGACGATGTGGCCGTCGTGCTCGGCGAGCACCTCGGCCCGGGCGCCAACGGACTCGACCCAGGGGGCGCGGATGAAGACGCCCTCCACAGGATCTCCCGTGACGCCCTTGACGTCGACCGCCGCCTCGAAGGACTCGTTCTGCCGCCCGAAGGCGTTGCGGCGCACGATCATGTCGATGCCGCCGATGGTCTCCTGGCCCGAGCGCGGGTCGAGGATCTTGTCCGCCAGCATGATCATGCCGGCGCAGGTGCCGTAGACCGGCATACCGTCCCGCACACGCGCGCGGAGGGGCTCCATCACGCCGAACAGGTGGGCCAGCTTGGAGATGGTGGTGGACTCGCCACCGGGGATGACGAGGCCGTCCACCTCGCCGAGCTCTTCGGGGCGCCTGACCGGCCTGGCCACGGCGTCGGCCGCGGCCAGGGCGATGAGGTGCTCCCGTACGTCGCCCTGGAGGGCCAGGACACCGATGACGGGGGTGTTGCTCATGGGATGCAGTGCCTTACCAGCCGCGGTTGGCGTAGCGCTCGGCCTCGGGGAGGGTGTCGCAGTTGATGCCGACCATGGCCTCGCCCAGGTTGCGGGACGCGTCGGCGACGATCTTCGGGTCGTCGAAGAAGGTGGTCGCCTTGACGATGGCGGCAGCGCGCTTGGCCGGATCGCCCGACTTGAAGATGCCGGAGCCGACGAAGACGCCCTCGGCGCCGAGCTGGCGCATCAGCGCGGCGTCGGCCGGGGTGGCGACGCCACCGGCGGAGAACAGCACGACCGGCAGCCTGCCGAGCTCGGCGACCTCCTTGACCAGCTCGTACGGGGCACGCAGCTCCTTGGCGGCGGCGTACAGCTCGTTGTTGTCGTAGCCGCGCAGACGCGCGATCTCGTTCTTGATCTGGCGCAGGTGGCGGACCGCCTCCACGACGTTGCCGGTGCCGGCCTCGCCCTTGGAGCGGATCATGGCCGCGCCCTCGGCGATGCGTCGCAGGGCCTCACCGAGGTTGGTGGCGCCGCAGACGAACGGGGTGGTGAAGGCCCACTTGTCGGAGTGGTTGACCTCGTCGGCCGGGGTGAGCACCTCGGACTCGTCGATGTAGTCGACCCCGAGGGACTGCAGGACCTGGGCCTCGACGAAGTGGCCGATGCGGGACTTGGCCATCACCGGGATGGAGACGGCGTCGATGATGCCCTCGATCATGTCCGGGTCGGACATGCGGGCCACCCCGCCGTCCTTGCGGATGTCGGCCGGGACCCGCTCGAGGGCCATGACGGCGACGGCGCCCGCGTCCTCGGCGATCTTCGCCTGCTCCGGCGTGACGACGTCCATGATCACGCCGCCCTTGAGCTGCTCGGCCATGCCGCGCTTCACGCGCGCGGTGCCGGTGGCGGGGGCCTGGTTTTCGGAGAGCGTGCTGGACACGGGTGACCTCACTGAAGGGAAAAGAGGGTTTCTGCAAACACCGAGGAAACGGGAGGGGTGCGGTCCACAGCAAGGGCCAATAGGAAGCCGGTGGATCGTTTTCCCGCCACTCCGGGGTTCAGGCGCCGCGCTCCGCCAGGGCCGTCGGTGGCTCGTCGTCCATCTCGAAGGCCATGGGGAAGGGAGCATGGCCGGCCAGCCGGAACCAGCGCACCTTGCGGTGCTGCCGCAGTCTGCGGGCGGCGCCCACCGCGTCGTTGTGGAAGCGCCGGGCCATCGGCACCCGTCGTGCGGCCTCGGTCAGCTCCCGGGCCGCGGACTCTCCCCCGGGTGCCTCCCGGACCGCCTCGACCTGCTGCGGGTCGGCGAAGACGGCGCGCAGGGCCTGGCTCAGTTCGCTCTCGGCGACCTCCCGGTGCTCCTCCTCGGACTGCCGGGCCGCGTGCGCCGCCTCGTACAGGACGATCGAGGCCGCCGGGTCGAGCACCCCGGAGGTGGCCACCTCCTGCGCCACGGAGGCCCGGCGCAGCAGCTGTGCGTCGAGGGCGGCCCGGGTGGCGTCGATCCGGGCGTGCAGCCGGTCCAGGCGGCCCGCCGTCCAGCTCAGGTACACGCCGACGGCGATGAGGGCGACGAGGATCCAGATGAGGGTTGGGGTCACGGGCGGCAAGGCTACCGGGGTGTCACCGGTGCGTGATCAGTCAGTCGCGGGCCAGCCCGAACCGGCCCCACAGTCCCGCGGAGCGGTCGTCGGCGGCGACCGCGGTGGTGCCGTCGGTGACCGTCTCGTAGACCGACAGGATGTCCGCGCCGACCGTCGACCAGTCGAACCGGCGCACGTGCGCGCTGCCCCGCGCGCGCAGCTCCTTCCGGCGCCGGGGGTCGCCCAGCAGCCGCAGCGCCGCCGCGGCCAGCGCGTCCGCGTCCTCGTTGGCGAACAGTTCCCCCGCCGCGCCCTGGTCGAGCACCTGGGCGAAGGCGTCCAGGTCCGAGGCCAGTACGGGTGCTCCGGCCGACATCGCCTCGACCAGGATGATCCCGAAGCTCTCGCCGCCGGTGTTCGGCGCCACGTACACGTCGACGCTGCGCAGGAAGCGGGCCTTGTCCTCGTCGCTCACCATGCCGAGGAACTCCACCCGGGAGCGCAGCTCGGCGGGGAGCGACTCCACCGCCTGCCGCTCGTCGCCGCGGCCCGCGACCAGCAGCCGTGTCTGCGGCCGCTCGGCGAGGATGCGCGGCAGCGCCCGCATCAGCACCGGCAGGCCCTTGCGGGGCTCGTCGATCCGGCCCACGAAGCCGAGGGTGTCGCCCTGCCATTCGGGGTTGGGCTCGGCCTTCGCGAAGAAGTCGACGTCCACACCGTTGGGGATCACCACGGCGTCCCCGCCGAGGTGCTCGACCAGCGTGCGGCGGGCGTACTCGCTGACCGCGATCCGGGCGCTGATCTTCTCCAGCGCCGCCTGCAGGATCGCGTACGCGGCGATCATCGCGCGGGAGCGGGGGTTGGAGGTGTGGAACGTGGCGACGATCGGGCCCTGCGCGGCCCAGCAGGCCAGCAGGCCGAGCGACGGGGACGCCGGTTCGTGGATGTGGATCACGTCGAAGGCGCCGTCGTGCAGCCAGCGGCGGACCCGCGCGGCCGACAGGAAACCGAAGTTCAGCCGGGCCACCGAGCCGTTGTAGGGCACCGGGACCGCGCGGCCGGCCGAGACGACGTACGGCGGGAGCGGGGTGTCGTCGTCGGCGGGGGCGAGGACGGAGACCTCGTGTCCTTGGCGGATGAAGTACTCGGCCAGATCCCGGATGTGGAACTGGACGCCGCCCGGCACGTCCCAGGAGTACGGGCAGACGATGCCGATCCTCACGGCGTCCCCTTCGTGGGATCCGAGGCCGCCGGACCGCCCTTCGCCGGGTCGAGGTCCTTGAGCCACAACCGCTGCAGCATGTGCCAGTCCTCCGGATGGTCGGCGATCCCCGAGGCGAAGGCGTCCGCCAGCGCCTGCGTCATGACAGACGTCTTCTCGGCCCGGGTGCCTGACTCCGGTACCTCGATCGGGGGATGTACGCGGCCCCGCATGACCGGTGAGTCGTCGTACCAGAGCGTCACCGGCATCAGCAGGGCCCCGGTCTGCTGGGCCAGCAGCGCCGGCCCGGCAGGCATCCGGGCGGTGTCGCCGAAGAAGCTGACCTCCACCCCGGAGGCGGACAGGTCACGGTCGGCGACCAGGCAGACCAGGCCGCCGTCACGCAGCCGCCGGGCCAGGGCGCCGAAGGCGGAGCCGCCGGTGTGCGGCAGGACCTCCATGCCGAGGCCGGCCCGGTAGGCGACGAAACGGTCGTACAGCGTCTCCGGCTTCAGCCGTTCGGCGACCGTGGTGAAGGGGATGCCCAGCCGGGTGGTGAGCCAGGCGCCGGCCAGATCCCAGTTGGCCAGGTGCGGCAGCGCCAGCACCACGCCCTTGCCCGCGGCCAGTCCGTCGGTCAGGAAGTGCAGGTCCTTGGCTTCGAAGCCGGTCCCGACCCGCTCGGCGCTCCAGGCCGGGAGCCGGAAGGACTCCATCCAGTAGCGCAGGTACGAGCGCATGCCCGCGCGCGAGAGCTCGGCGAGCCGCTGCGGGGAGGCGTCGGGCACCACGCGCGCGAGGTTGCTCTCCAGCCGCAGCACCCCCTTGCCGCGCTTTCTCCAGGCCAGATCGGCCACGGTGTTCCCGAGCCGCATGGCCATCGGCTCGGGCAGCCTCTTCACCGTGCTCCAGCCGAGGCCGTACAGGGCGTCCGTCAGCGTGTCCCGAGCGCTCATTTCGCCGCCTCCCTCCCCTGAGAGGCGTTGCCGGTGGTCCCCCGGTCCGCGGCCTCCGCCTCCGCGGACTCGCAGCGGACCGTGACGACCCGCTGGATCAGCGTGATCACGCTGCCCACGGCGACCAGCCACAGAGCGATCGGCAACAGCACCTGGACGCCCGGCACACCGAACGCGTGCAGACCCGCGAGCCCGGCCGCGACCAGCGAGATCACCAGGCGCTCGGCGCGCTCGACGAGTCCGTTCACCGCGACCGGCAGGCCGATCGACTCACCACGCGCCTTGGTGTAGGACACCACCTGGCCACTGGCCAGGCAGAAGATCGAGACGGCGCACAGCACCAGGTCGTCGCCGCCACCGGCGTACCAGAGGGCGAAGCCGCCGAAGATGGCGCCGTCGGCGACCCGGTCCAGGGTCGAGTCCAGGAAGGCGCCCCAGCGGCTGGAGCGTCCCAGCTGACGGGCCATGTTGCCGTCGACCAGGTCGGAGAAGACGAACAGCGTGATGACGACCGTGCCCCAGAAGAACTCGCCCTGGGGGTAGAAGACCAGCGCGCCCGCCATCACACCCGCGGTGCCGATCAGCGTGACCGTGTCGGGGCTCACGCCGCGGCGGATGAGAAACGCGGCGAACGGTGTGAGGACACGCGTGAAGAATGCACGCGCGTACTTGTTCAGCATGGCCTTCCCGAGGGTCGCTGCGCCGCGCGGCCCTGCTGGCCGTCGGCTGGCCCATCGTAGCCACGCGCGCGTGCGGGTGGCCGCCCGGCACCCACGGCTTCTCGGGAGGTCCGGCGGACGGCCCGCAACCCTCCCCGGCCGACGCCTTCGCGTCCTCCGTATGGACGCACCGTGACGGGAGTGGAAAGCTCGAAGAATCGCGGGCGTCGCCGGAGCCGCCCAGCCGGGGGTCTCCCCTCTGGAGGAGGGTCCCGCGTGTCCGCGCCCACAGTGACCTCACCGTGCACGGGAGGCAGAATCCATGGGCGACAAGACCAACGCACACCCCGGAGCCGCCGGCAGGGCAGTGGCGGCCGACCACCCCACGTCCGTACGGAATGTGGTGCTGGTCGGCCACTCCGGAGCGGGAAAGACGACACTGGTGGAGGCTCTCGCGCTGACCGCGGGAGCGGTGAACCGGGCGGGCCGCGTGGAGGACGGCGGCACCGTGTCCGACTACGACGAGATCGAGCACCGGCAGCAGCGCTCGGTGCAGCTCTCCCTGGTACCGGTCGAGTGGGACGGCATCAAGGTCAACCTTCTCGACACCCCCGGATACGCCGACTTCGTCGGGGAACTGCGGGCCGGTCTGCGAGCGGCGGACGCGGCCCTTTTCGTCGTCTCCGCCTCGGACGGCGTGGACGGCTCGACCCGCATGGTGTGGGAGGAGTGCGCGGCCGTCGGCATGCCGCGCGCCATCGTCGTCACGCACCTGGAGGCCGCCCGGGCGGACTTCGAGGAGATGACACGGATCTGCGCCGAGGCCTTCGGCGCCGACGACCCGGACGCCGTGCTGCCGCTGTACCTGCCGCTGCACGGGCCGCAGGGACCGGACGGGCACGCGCCCGTGACCGGCCTGACCGGGCTGCTGTCGCAGAAGCTGTTCGACTACTCCTCGGGCGAGCGCAAGGAGTCCGAGCCGGGTGAGGACCAGCTGCCGCTGATCGAGCAGGCCCGCAACCGCCTGATCGAGGGCATCATCGCCGAGAGCGAGGACGAGACGCTCATGGACCGCTACCTCGGCGGTGAGCAGATCGACGTCAAGACGCTCGTGCAGGACCTGGAGCGGGCTGTCGCGCGCGGGTCGTTCTTCCCCGTTCTGGCCGCCGCCCCCGCGACCGACGGCGCCCGGCAGGGGCTCGGCACGGTCGAGCTGCTGGAGCTGGTCACCGGAGGTTTCCCGACCCCGCTGGAGCACGACCAGCCACGGGTCACCACGATCGACGGCCATCCACGCGAGCTGAATCTCTGCGACCCGGACGGACCGCTGGTCGCGGAGGTCGTGCGGACCTCGTCCGACCCGTACGTCGGCCGCGTCTCACTCGTGCGGGTCTTCTCCGGGACCTTGCGACCGGACGAGACCGTGCATGTCTCCGGGCACGGGCTGACCGACCGGGGCCACGAGGACCACGACGTCGACGAGCGCGTCGGCGCCCTGTCCACGCCGTTCGGGAAACAGCAGCGCCCCGTGTCGCACTGCGTCGCCGGTGACCTGGCCTGCGTGGCGAAGCTGAACCGCGCGGAGACCGGCGACACCCTCTCCGCCAAGGACGACCCGCTCCTGATGGAGCCCTGGGACATGCCCGACCCGCTGCTGCCGCTCGCCATCCAGGCACACAGCAAACCGGACGAGGACAAGCTGTCCCAGGGCCTGGCCCGGCTGGTCGCGGAGGACCCGACGATGCGGCTGGAGCAGAACCAGGACACCCACCAGGTGGTCCTGTGGTGCCTGGGCGAGGCGCATGCCGACGTCGCGCTGGAGCGGCTGCGCAGCCGGTACGGCGTCCAGGTCGACGTCGTACCGCACAGGGTCTCCCTGCGGGAGACGTTCGCGACCAAGGCGGGCGGGCGCGGCCGGCATGTGAAGCAGTCGGGCGGCCACGGGCAGTACGCCATCTGCGAGATAGAGGTGGAGCCGCTGCCCGGCGGCTCGGGCATCGAGTTCGTCGACAAGGTCGTCGGCGGGGCCGTGCCGCGCCAGTTCATCCCGTCGGTCGAGAAGGGCGTCCGCGCGCAGGCGGCCAAGGGAGTCGCCGCGGGGCACTCGCTGGTCGACGTGCGGGTGACCCTGCTGGACGGCAAGGCGCACTCGGTGGACTCCTCGGACGCCGCGTTCCAGACCGCGGGCGCGCTCGCGCTGCGGGAGGCCGCGGCCGACGCGAAGATCCATCTGCTGGAGCCGGTGGCCGAGGTCAGCGTGCTGGTCGGCGACGACTACGTGGGCACCGTGATGAGCGACCTGTCGGGGCGGCGCGGCCGGGTGCTGGGCACCGAGCAGACCGCCGGCGGGCGCACCCTCGTGCGCGCCGAGGTGCCGGAGATCGAGATCGGGCGGTACGCCGTCGATCTGCGCTCGCTGTCGCACGGGACCGCGCGGTTCAGCCGGAAGTACGCGCGGCACGAGCCGATGCCCGCCCAAGTCGCCGAGCGGCTGCGGAAACTGGAGCAGGAAGCTTCCTAGGAGGCGCACAAGGGGCGCGCGGCACCGCGCAGTTGTTTCGGGGCGCGCGCACGCGGCCGGGGCGAAGCGGTTGCCCCGGGGCCGGCGGACGGCTTCGGCCGTCCGCCGACGTACGCCGGCGCCCGGGGGATACGCTGATGGCCTGATCAACAGGTGTGCGGAGCACGGAAGTCGGGAAGGCCGCAGAGCGACAGTGGCGGCGATCGGGGGCGGGAATGACCGTTGACAGCGGTTACGCGGACATCTTCGGGCCGCAGGTGCCGCGCACGGGCGACGAGGGGCAGACGGCCACGTACGCGCTGGCCTCGGCGGCGTACCGGGACAACGGGGTCGAGGAGATACTCAAGGCCAACAACGAGTGGCACGAGTCGAAGGTGAAGCCCGGACAGAAGTGGGCGAAGATCTTCCGGCCCAACCTCGGCGAGGCGTTCTCCCGCGCGGTGGTGGACCGCATGCTCGCCTCCGGCCGGGAACCGCTGATCCAGTCCTTCGGCGCGGAGCCGCAGGTCGTCGTCGAGCACTGTCTCGCCGCCAACCGCATCCGCCGGGAGCGCGACAACCTGCTGTCGATCGTCATGGTCGTGTGCGGTCTGCTCTTCCTGCCCGGGCTCCTGGTCTGGCTGATGGTGTTCACCATCCGCACCACCATCGCCCGGCGCGAGGACAAGCGGGCCTCGACGCTCGCCACCACGCTGCTCGTCGCGGTCGGGGCGCTGGCCGTGATCTTCCTGGTCCAGATGCCGTTCACCGGCTTCTGGGCCTGGTACGCACGCGCGGCGGTCGTCATGCCGGTGATCGGCTGGTTCTGGGCCAAGCAGATCTGCGAGCGCACCGCGAAGGACCTGCGGGAGCGCTGGGACAGCCTGCTGTCGGGCAGCAGCGTCGGCGCCAAGGTGCCCGAGGCGGTGCCCAGCAGCCCCGGCGAGACCGCCGCCGAGCAGCTGCGCCAGTCCCTCGCCCGGCTCAGCGCCGAGCAGCAGTCCAACTCCGTCTTCTACGCCGGGCCCAAGGGCATACTCGGCATGGGCACCCGCTGGGGCAGCTGGCAGCTCGCCGAGGACCTCTCCCCGGCCGATCCCGGCCGGGAGATCCACCCGTTCCGCAGCTGGGACGTCGTACGGTCCATCCACGACCAGCTGCGCATGCTGGAACGCGGCCCGCTGAACACGGGCGGCTTCCCCAAGCCGTCGATACGGCACTGGGTCGTGACGCCGATCGGTGAGAACGCCACGGCGGTGTCCCGGCCCGGGGGCACGGACGTCGAGGCGTACCAGGTCAAGTCACACGCGATACAGGAGATCTGCAACAAGCAGCAGTTCGGCAGCGGCGACCGGCACTACCTGGGCGTGCAGTGGACGCTCTGGGACGGTCAGCTCGTGATCACCATGCTGATCACCGTGACCGTGCTCTACGAGACCCTGCGCATCGAGGTCACCGGCCACGCCCTGGGACCGGTGCACCCGCTCTTCACCTCCAAGCCGGCGGCGAAGGAGAAGGCGGTGCAGAAGTCGGTCAAGCGCTGGGAGACGCGGACGGTGAAGCTTCCGCTGGTCGACGCCGACGAAGTGGTGCGCGTGGCGGCCCGGGCGCCGCTGACCTGGTACCCGCCGCTGCTGAACTGGCTCGGCGGCTCGCTGGTCCTGCCCGAGCCCTTCGGTCTGCGGCACGCCTGGGCCGCGAAGCCCTGGCGGCACCGGTTCATGGCCGACGACGCGCTGCGTGCCGCCACGCCGGTGCTCCGCGTGGTCCACTCGGCGGCGATCCGGGTGCTCGAGGAGAACGGGGTGGACACCGAGAAGTTCGGCAACCGCTCGGCGTTCCTCAGCACGGCGGTCCAGGACCCCTCGCCCCGCAAGGCGGACCTGTACGACGCGTAGGCGACCCGGTGGTGGGACGGATGCCAGGCAGGCGGCGTACCACCACCGGACGGCGGTCTCACGCCGTCGGCCAGGCCTCCGCCAGCATCTTCCTGGTGTCGGCCAGCAGCTGCGGCAGCACGCGCGTGTGCCCCACCACCGGCATGAAGTTCGTGTCACCGCCCCAGCGCGGCACGATGTGCTGGTGCAGATGGGCGGCGATGCCCGCGCCGGCGACCGCGCCCTGATTCATGCCGATGTTGAAGCCCTGGGCGCCCGACGCGGTGCGCAGTGCCGTCATCGCCTGCTTGGTCAGCGCGGCCAGCTCCGCCGTCTCGGGCTCGGTGAGGTCCGTGTAGTCGGCGACATGGCGGTAGGGCACGACCATGAGGTGGCCGCCGTTGTACGGGTACAGGTTCAGCACCGCGTACACCTGCGCGCCGCGCCGGACGACCAGCCCGTCCTCGTCGGACTTCGCCGGGATCGAGCAGAACGGGCAGCCGTCGTCGGCCCCCGGACCGGTGGGCTTGTTCTCGCCCTGGATGTACGCCATCCGGTGGGGCGTCCACAGGCGCTGGAACGCGTCCTGCGTCCCCACTCCGATCTGCTGCTCCGGCTCACTCGTCATGCAAGGCAGCATATGGCTTCGCCCATTCGCGGCGTGTCGCCGGGGCTCGCCGAGCACGGCCCGTGGCCCAGCCGGGCCGGTGGACGAGGCCGCTGTCCGAGGGCCGGCCACGCCGATGGACGAGGACGGCCTCCAGGCCCGGCCGGACGGAGAGACGACGGTTCACGTCCCGGACTCAGCCGGGCCCGCGGACGAGGTCGCCCGCCAGATCCCGGCCGGGCGGGGGGGAGGACGGCCCACGCCCCGGACCCAGCCGGGCGGAGGAACGAGGGCCCCGCTTCAGGCCCAGCCGGGCGGAGGGACCACGACCCACCCAGGCCCGGCCGGGGCGCCACACCGAGCGTCCCCCCGGCCCTCGCGTCACGACGAAGGGCCCCAGGAGGCTGACGGCAGCGTCCCGGGGCCCTTCCGGGTGCGTCAGACCTGCGTACGCTCCTCGACGACCTGCGCGATCTTGGCGATGGCCTCGTCCACGGGAATGCCGTTCTCCTGGGAGCCGTCGCGGTAGCGGAAGGAGACGGCGCCGTTCGCCATGTCCTCGTCTCCCGCGATGACCATGAAGGGCACCTTCTGCTTCTGGGCGTTCCTGATCTTCTTCTGCATCCGGTCGGACGAGGAGTCCACCTCGACCCGCAGCCCCTTCTTCTTCGCCGCGGCGGCGAACTTCGCCAGGTACTCGACGTGCGCGTCGCCGATCGGGATGCCGATCGCCTGGACGGGCGCGAGCCAGGCCGGGAAGGCACCCGCGTAGTGCTCCAGGAGCACCGCGAAGAACCGCTCGATGGAGCCGAACAGCGCCCGGTGGATCATGACGGGACGCTGCTTGGAGCCGTCCGCGGCGGTGTACTCCAGGTCGAAGCGCTCCGGCAGGTTGAAGTCGAGCTGGATGGTCGACATCTGCCAGGTGCGACCGATGGCGTCCTTGGCCTGCACGGAGATCTTCGGCCCGTAGAAGGCGGCGCCACCCGGGTCCGGGACCAGCGGCAGCCCCTGCTTCTCGGCGACCTGGCGCAGCGTCTCGGTCGCCTCCTCCCAGGCCTCGTCCGAGCCGACGAACTTCTCCGGGTCCTTGGTGGACAGCTCCAGGTAGAAGTCGGTCAGGCCGTAGTCGCGCAGCAGGCCGAGGACGAAGGTGAGCGTCTTGTCCAGCTCCTCGGACATCTGCTCACGGGTGCAGTAGATGTGCGCGTCGTCCTGTGTGAACCCGCGCGCGCGGGTGAGGCCGTGCACGACGCCGGACTTCTCGTACCGGTAGACGGTGCCGAACTCGAACAGCCGCAGCGGCAGTTCGCGGTACGACCGGCCGCGTGCGTCGAAGACCAGGTTGTGCATCGGGCAGTTCATGGGCTTGAGGTAGTAGTCCACGCCCTCGTCGAGCTGCATGGGCGGGTACATGCCCTCGGCGTACCAGTCCAGGTGGCCCGAGGTCTCGAAGAGCTTCCCCTTCGTCGCGTGCGGGGTGTAGACGAACTCGTAGCCCTCCTCCTCGTGGCGGCGCCGCGAGTAGTCCTCCATCACCCGGCGGATGATGCCGCCCCTGGGGTGGAAGACGGCCAGGCCGGAGCCGATCTGCTCCGGGATGGAGAACAGGTCGAGCTCGCTGCCCAGCTTGCGGTGGTCCCGCTTCTCGGCCTCGGCGAGGAACTCCAGGTAGGCCTTCAGCTCGTCCTTGGACGGCCAGGCGGTGCCGTAGATCCGCTGGAGCATCGGGTTCTTCTCGCTGCCGCGCCAGTAGGCGGCCGCGTTGCGCATCAGCTTGAACGCCGGGATCAGGCGGGTCGAGGGCAGGTGCGGACCACGGCAGAGGTCCTTCCAGCACAGCTCGCCGGTCTTGGCGTCCAGGTTGTCGTAGATCGTCAGCTCACCGGCGCCGACCTCGACGTCCGCGCCGTCGTCGCTGGACGCGGAGCCCTTGAGGCCGATCAGCTCCAGCTTGTACGGCTCGTCGGCCAGCTCCTCGCGGGCGGCCTCGTCGGTCACCACCCGGCGCGAGAACTTCTGCCCCCGCTTCTGGATCTCCTGCATCTTCTTCTCGACGGCCTTGAGATCCTCGGGCGTGAACGGCTTCTCGACGTCGAAGTCGTAGTAGAAGCCGTCCTTGACCGGCGGGCCGATGCCCAGCTTGGCCTCGGGGAACAGCTCCTGCACGGCCTGCGCCATGACGTGCGCGGTGGAGTGGCGCAGGATGTTCAGGCCGTCCTCGGAGGAGATCTCGACGCCCTCGACCTCGTCGCCGTCGCCGAGTGCGTAGGTCAGGTCCTTCAGCTCACCGCCCACGCGCGCCGCGATGACGGAGCGCTCGCCGGCGAAGAGGTCGGCCGCCGTGGTGCCCGTCGTCACCGTGCGCTCTTCCCGCTCGGAATCGCGTTGGATGATCACACGGACGTCTGACACCGGTCTCTCCTGACTGAAGGTGGAAGCGGCGCCGTACCGAGAGCGCGCGCAATAAGGGATCGTACCGACCCCGGACCACCCCAGGCGAAATCATTCCCCGCCGCACGCCTCCTCGAAGAAGTCGAGGTTCTCCTGCAACGACTTCAGCAGCCGGTCCCGCTCCGCCTCGTCCACCTGCACCGGTACGACCCCGGAGGCGCCGGTCAGCCTGCGGAAGCCGCCGCGGCTCTCCAGCCGCCCGTGCACCCGCACCGGCAGCCCGACGAGGTGGGCCTGCCCGGCGATCCGGTAGTCCTCCTCGTCCAGGGTGAGCCGCACGTGCGGGATCTCGGCCCCGGCCAGTACCCGCAGCCGCACCGTCCCCTCCCCGCGCCGCTCCGACCTGCGCATCCGGACCACCTCGCCGGTGATCCGCACCGGCACGGACGGCTCCTCGCGCAGAAAGCGGGCGCCGGCCTCGCGCAGCACCGGCAGGTCGCCCGGCGAGAACTCGACGGCTTCGCCGGGGGCGGCGCCGCCTTCGGGCGGACCGGCGCCGGGCGCCCACTCCACGGCGACGCGCGCCCCCTCCGTGCCCCGGACCAGGGTGACCAGGGCCTCGGTCAGCTCGCGGCTCACACCGGCTTCCACGGCCCCGTCGAAGGCGTCCATGCCGTCGGTGGCGCGCTGGTAGTCGATGGCCTCGCGGACGGCGTAGAGGGCCTGATGAAGGCGCAGGGCGAGCGGGCGGGCGGGGTCGACCGGGACGAAGGCGGTGAGGCCGCGGCCGCCGGTCGCGGCGCCGACCAGCACGCTCTCCAGCATCACGGCGGCGGCGCGCCTGTGCCGGGCACCGTAGTAGCCCGCACGCGCGCGTGTGGCGAGCGCCCCGGCGAGCAGCGTCTGGCGGGCGGCGGAGCGCAGCTGCTCCTCGACGGCCCAGGGCGCCGCCCCCGCCGGTCCGGCGGGTACGTCACGCCACCAGCGGATCTCGTCGCTGGGCACGCTCAGCCCGACGAGCACCTCGCGCGCCGACGGCATGGCGCTGCGGGAGAGGGCCAGCAGCGCCTCGCCGAGCAGGTCCTCGCTGTCGGGGAAGGCCCGGCTCTCCGGCACGAGCAGGCTGGTGCCGGACGCGCCGGGTCCAGGTGGTGTCCAGCGGCCGTAGCGCCCGGGGGCGCCGCCGCGCCGCTGCCAGCCGTGCCGGTGCAGCAGGGCGCCGAGCACGGCGGGGTCGACCTGGCCGGGCTCGGGCGGCTGGTCCCAGGGAGTCTCCGGGTGCGGCCGCACGGGCCGCAGGTGCTCGTCGAGCGGACGGTGCCTCATGGTCTGCCTCCCGTCCCGACCCGCGTCATGATCTCGCACAGCGCCCGGTCGTCGAAGATGCGTGCGGTCGGTATGCGGACGTTGGTCCGGTGCCGGCCGGTGACGGGGTGGCCGGCGAGGTTGACCCAGTAACAGCAGTGCCTGAGGTCGAGCCGGTCGTGGCTGGCGCGCAGCCAGTCGTCCTGCGAGCGCGGGACGAGCATCACGACGAGGATCTTGTGCACCGAGACCGGGGTGCGGGCGAGTTTCGCCAGGTGGTCGTTGTCGAGCGTGAAGGAGAAGAAGCGCCCGGGCGGCTTGGGTGCGATCTGGTACGTGGCCTTGAGCTGCACCTTGATGGTGACCTCGTCGTCGACCGTGTGCCCGGGGGCGCTGTGACTGACGTGCCAGTCGATGCCGTTGTCGGGAAAGGGCTGGGACAGGGAGCAGCCGGCGGCGGCCGCGACGGCGTGCAGATAACCCACCTGCAGTGTCTCCATGCAGGCGGTGGTGGCGAGTGAACCGCGATGGGGGCCCGTGCGTTCGGGCAGCAGCCCGCCCCGCTCGGGCTGCGCTATCGCCATGGCCGGCAGCCTTCCAAGCAAAGTGAATTTCCCCGCGCCGGGCCGTGCCCGCGGGACATGCCGCTGAACTGCGCCGACCCGTACTTCTGTTGTCTCCCACCGGCGTACGGCGCAAACAGCCCGGGTATCACCAAACGGGCAGAAGACGGTGCGTCAGCTGCCGTGGGTGAACGAGGAGTTGTGTAGGTATGACGTGCTGGTACGAGGGCCCGCTGGCGGCATTCGACACAGAGACAACGGGCGTGGACGTCGAGACCGACCGGATCGTGTCGGCCGCCCTCGTCGTCCAGGACGCCCCTGGCACGCGACCCCGGATGCACCACTGGCTGGTGAACCCGGGCGTGCCCGTGCCCGCCGAGGCGACGGCGGTGCACGGGCTGACGGAGGATCACCTGGCGCGCAACGGCCGCTGGCCGGCACCGGTGATGCATGAGATAGCCACCGAGCTCGCCGAACAGGCGGGCACCGGAAGGCCGTTGGTGGTGATGAACGCACCGTTCGACCTGACGCTGCTGGACCGCGAGCTGCGCCGGCACCGCGCTTCGTCACTGAGCCGCTGGTTCGAGTCGGTGCCCCTGCTGGTGCTGGACCCGCGGGTCCTGGACAAGCACCTGGACCGCTATCGCAAGGGCCGCCGCACGCTCACCGACCTGTGCGAGCACTACGGCGTCCCGCTCGACGGCGCGCATGACGCGGCGGCGGACGCGATGGCCTCCCTCGAGCTGGTGCGGGCCATAGGGCGCCGTTTCGCGTCCCGGCTGGAGCGCCTGTCCCCGGCCGAGCTGCACACCTTGCAGGCGGTCTGGCACGCGGCGCAGGCGCGTGGCCTGCAGGCGTGGTTCGCGCGCACCGGCAACGAGGAAGCGGTGGACCCGGCATGGCCCCTGCGGCCGGGGCTCGCGGCGGCGGCCTGACCGCCCGGCGCACATGAAAGAAGCCGGTCCGCCATGGCGGACCGGCCTTCCCGGTGGGCGATACTGGGTTCGAACCAGTGACCTCTTCGGTGTGAACGAAGCGCTCTCCCACTGAGCTAATCGCCCGGGAACGCACTGAACAATACAGGTGCCCCGGCGCTTCCTTCAAACCGCTTGGGGATCGCGGCCCAAGTACGCCAGCAGTCCTCGCCGTCCGGCCCGCATCATCAGCCGGTGGTTGACACGGAAGACCGGCCTCCCCGGCACGGCGAACCGCCGCAGCAGCGGCTTGTTCACGTCCACCACCTGGTCGTAGCGGGCGAGACACCCGCTGCCCGCAGCGGTGACCGTCCAGCGCGCCCAGCCCTCGATGTCGCCGGACATCACGATCTCCAGCACCCCCGCCCCGGGATCCCGGCGCACCTCGCGCGCGGTGAAGGTCATGTCGTACGGGAGGAGCGACCGGATCCGGATCACGCCCGTGGTGGTGTCCTTCCGCTGGACCTCGCGCACCTGACGCCACCAGCGCGGGTACTCCTCGGGCCGCTCCAGCACCCCGTACACGGCGGCGGGTGCGGCGGGCAGTGACCACAGACTGCGGAAGCGGTAGTGGGTCCAGTCCATGCACCGAGTCTGCCCGTAAGGGGACATTCCCGTACACCGTCCGAGTACGTTCTGAGTACGCGTACTCATGGCGTGCCTGGCGGCCTGGACGACACTCCAGAACAAGCGCCGCCGCCCGTGCGGCGGCGCTCTTCGGCAATTGCGGCGGTGCCTCTCAAAAGCCTTCAGGACAATGAAGAGTGACGCTGTGTCGGATCCGGTGGATCCTGAACCAGAGGTCGAGAAGAACACCCCGCCGGTCGTACTTCCTGAGAAACGCGACGGAATTCCGGAAACCGGCGACGCCGCCGCGGCATCGGGACACGACAACGGCCCACCTGCTGTCTCGCAGACGGGCCGTGTTCCGGGTGGGCGATACTGGGTTCGAACCAGTGACCTCTTCGGTGTGAACGAAGCGCTCTCCCACTGAGCTAATCGCCCGGGCGCAGGAAGAACATTACCCCATGTCAGGGGCTGCGGGTGACCACGGTCGGCCGCCCCCGCACCCCGCTCCGCGGATCACTGGTCCTTGATCTTCCACGGCATCATGAAGCCGAACTTCCAGACGTAGAACCCCACGATCGCGGCCACGACCACGCAGCCGATCGACGTCAGGATGATGTTGCGCCGACGCACCTTGGGATCGAGTGCGCGCTGTGCCGCCTCGGTGACCTTGCGCTTCGTCCAGCGCAGCACCAACTGGGCCCAGACGAACTCGGTCGCCCAGATCGCCATGCCGCCGAAGATGATCACCCAGCCGGGACCCGGCAGCGGCAGCAGGATGATGCCGGTGACCACGACCGCGAGACCGACGAGGAAGACGCCCACCTGCCAGCTCACGTGGAGCAGGCGCCGGGCCTTGATGAACTCGGGCGCCCGGGAACCGAGCGCACGCTCACCTTCCGCCCGATGCGTCCCCGTCTCGTCGGCGGCCACGGCAACCTCGCCAGCCTTGCTACTCCCCGTATTCATACGGCCAAACCCTACCCGAACGATTCCGGTCACCGGAATGGGCGCATCGGACGAACAGGTTCTCGGCCGGAAGAGTTACGTAAACACACGCAAAACCCTCAGAGGGGTTTACAACGGCACCGTAGGTGGCATGTCGATTTCGCCGACGTGCGAATCCCCGAGCGCACACTGAGCGAAAGGCCCTGGCGCTTATGAACACCACGGTCAGCTGCGAGCTGCACCTGCGCCTCGTTGTGTCGAGCGAGTCCTCCCTGCCTGTCCCCGCAGGCCTGCGGTACGACACGGCCGACCCCTACGCCGTGCACGCCACCTTCCACACCGGAGCCGAGGAGACCGTCGAGTGGGTGTTCGCCCGCGACCTCCTCGCCGAGGGGCTTCACCGGCCCACAGGAACCGGCGACGTCCGTGTCTGGCCGTCGCGCAGCCACGGTCAGGGCGTCGTCTGCATCGCCCTGAGCTCCCCCGAGGGGGAAGCGCTGCTCGAGGCCCCGGCGCGGGCCCTGGAGTCGTTCCTGAAGCGAACCGACGCCGCCGTGCCGCCCGGCACGGAACACCGGCATTTCGACCTCGACCAGGAGCTCTCGCACATCCTGGCGGAAAGCTAGGTCGAGGCCCCCACCAAGCTGCCCGGCCGTCCACTCGGGGAGACGGCTCGGGCCTGTCCGGCGGATCGGGCCGGAGCAGGCCACGGCGCTGATCGGTCACCGTGAAGCCGCCAGGGCCCGTCTCCGGCACGATCCTCCGGGCAGGCCCCATGGCGCCCAGGACAACCTCATACGGCACACAGCGACGCTGCCACCGCACATCCTGCGGAGGCGGCGCCGGTCTGCGTGGAAGCCGCTCCCCCGGCGCTCGGCGACGCCCCCCTGGCCCGTCGGGAACCGTGGCGCGCCCGGCCGCGTTCAACGAGCAGGCGCGGGCCCGGTGCCTCCGGAGCCGGTGGGGCGGTGGCCCGGAGCCACTACCATCGGCCAGCATCGGCGGGCGCCCGCCCGACCACCAGGCCAGGGAGCGAAACGTGCTGATCACCCACGACACCCGGTGCGCGCTCGACACCGTGGTCGATCTGGTGAACACCGCACCGGAGGACGAGACGACGCCGGACGGGCTGCCGGATGTCGCGGCGCTCGCGGAATTCGTACGAAACCACGAAATCAGCGACGTCCGGGTCCTCTCGGAGCTCGACCTCTCGGCGGTGCGCAAGATCCGCGGCCGCTTCGCGGGGATCTTCGCGGCGCCGGACTGCCGGGCCGCGGCGGGGATGATCAACGAACTGGTCGCCGCCGCCGGCACCACGCCCCGCCTCACGGATCACGACGGCTACGACTGGCACGTGCACTACTTCGCGCCCGGCGCCTCCGTCGCCGACCACCTGGCGGCGGACTGCGGGATGGCGCTGGCCTTCTTCGTGGTCGCGGGCGAGCAGGAGCGGCTGCGGCGCTGCGAGGCGCCCGACTGCCGGCGCGCCTTCGTCGATCTCTCCCGCAACCGCTCGCGGCGCTACTGCGACAGCCGCACCTGCGGCAACCGTCTTCACGTGGCCGCCTACCGGGCGCGCCGGAAGGAGGCGGCGGGCTGACGCCCGGCCGCGATCACGGCCTCCGGGCCGATCAGCGCAGTGTCGATGCCGACGCGGTTCCCGGCGGGTGGCGCCGGGGACCGCGCGTACGGCTCACAGCAGGAACAGATCGTGCAACGCAGCCATGAGCAGCAGACACCCGATCACCGCAAGGAAGATCATCAGCGGTGGCTGGGAAAGGGCGAAGAGGCACCCGCGCGGCTCGTCCTTCGGCGGCGCGGCATCGCTCTGTGTCGTGTCCAGCATCTCGCGGCGATGATGACGCAGGTGGCGGCCCCCACGCGATCAAGACGCACGGATGTGCGCGAGTTCGCCGAAATCCGTGATCACCTGCACGTCTGTGGCGCGAGCCGGACAGCTTCCGATCACCCGGAGCGTCGGGTCGTTTCAGACCGCCATGACGGGCGTCAGATGCCGTGTTTCTTGAGGATGGCCTCGATGTCGCTGAAGTCGTCCGCGGCGTCCGCCCGGGGCGCGGCCTGCGGCTTGGTGCGGGTCTGGGGGGCCGGGCGGGATGCCGGGCCGAGGGAGGGCGCCGAGGCCTGCGGGGCCACCGGGTCGTGCGGGCCCGCCGTGGCCACCGCGCGGCCCTCGCGTCCGCGTCGCCGCTCCACGGCCCGTGTGGCCGCGAACAGCAGCCAGGCACCGCCGAGGACGCCGAAGCCCGCCCACGCCACCGGGCTGAAGGCGGTGTCCGCGGCCCACTCCACGACACCGGTCATCACCAGTCCGAGAGGGACCAGCGCATAGGCCGCGATACGGGTGGCCGTGAGGAAGCGCCTGCGGAACGCCGTCACCGCGGCGATGCCCAGGCCGGCCGCGGCAACGGCGGAACACACGGTCTCGGCAATCATCCGGTCCTCCAGGCAGCCTCGGGCGGGCGGTGCGCGTCGCCTCCTCCATCCTGCACCTCCCGAACCCCGCCAGGCCATGCCCCGCCCGGACATCAGGGACATCTCCGGGTCGGCTCCTCCGCAGGTGCACGCATGAGGGCCCCGAGCCGATTGGGTCCGGTGCGCCGGTGCTGGAAGACTGGCCCCATGAACGACTCCACCGCCCGCCCCGCGCCCGTCCTCGACGTCTGGTGCGAACTGCAGTGCCCGGACTGCCGCAGTGCCCTGGACGATCTGCGCGCCCTGCGCGCCCGTTACGGCGACCGGCTCGAACTGCGGCTGCGGCACTTCCCGCTGGAGAAGCACAAGCACTCCTTCGCCGCCGCGCAGGCCGCCGAGGAGGCCGCCGAGCAGGGGCAGGGGTGGAAGTACGTCGAGGCGGTGCTGGCCCGGGTCGAGGAACTGGACCGTGAAGGGGAAGCCTTCCTGGTCGAGGTGGCGCGGGAACTCGGCCTGGACGCCGAGGAGTTCGACACCGCGCTGATCGACGGCCGGCACATCCTGATCGTCGACGCCGACCAGGCCGAGGGCAAGGCGATCGGCGTGACCGGCACCCCCACCTACGTCATCGGCGGCGAGCGCCTCGACGGCGGCAAGAGCCAGGAGGGGCTGCGCGAGCGCGTCGAGGAGATCGCGGACCGGCTGCTGGCCGGGCAGGACTGACGCCCGGGCCCTCAGAGCAGGGTCTTGTAGAAGGTGCGCCGGGTCGTCTCGTAGCCGAGTGACTCGTAGAGCCGTTCGGCCGGGGTGTTCCCGGCGAACACGTTGAGGCCGAGGACGTGCAGGCCGGCCGCGATCGTCTGGCGCTCGGCGAGCAGCATCAGCGTGCGGCCGTGTCCTCGTCCGCGGTGGGCCGCGTCGGTCTCCACGTCGAAGACGTAGGCCTTGTCGTCCTGCAGCGCCACCCACAGGGTGCCCACCCGCGTCCTGTCGTGTTCCAGGACGCTGAACAGCATGTCGTCCGTGGCCACTCCGTCCGGCAGGAGCCGGTCGTGGTCGTCACGCGCCTTGGCGTACGCCTGAGCCTCGGGGACCCCCCGCTCGATCCAGGTGCGCGCGTAGTGCTCCGACTCGTGCACGAGCCATGCGGCGAAATCGGCCTCGGTCATGGGCCGCGCGAGACTGCCGGCGGGCAGTTCGGGCGGGGTGTCGCCGAGGTGCTTCTCCATGCCGCGGTTTCGCGGGACGTAACCGAGCGCCGTGATGAGCCGGAGCGCCGCCTCGGCGTCGCCGGGGACGGCCGCCTCGATCTGCCGGCAGCCCCAGCCGCGCGCCACCTCCTCGGCGGCGAGCGCGGCGACCGTGCCGCGCCCGCGCCGGCGGTCCGGCTCCTCGATGCGCAGTGCGAGGATCCGCGCCACCGAGTGGCCGAAGGCGGCTGACGTGCCGAGGTGTACCGCGCCGACGGGACGGCTGTTCACGCACACCTGGTAGTGGCGGGAGAGCGTTCCGTCGGCCGCGCGCTGAAGCGGCTCGGTGGGCCGCAGGGTGGTGGTCATCAGGGGTGTTCTACCCGGTCCTGACCCCCAGGTCTGCCGAATGTCCCGGCGTTCTACGGGTCGAGGTCGTCGCCCGACCGCTCCTCGAAGATCCGCATGGCCTTCGCCGTCACCGGGCCCGGGGCGCCCGGCAGTTCGCGGCCGTCGACACGGTGGACGGCCTGGACGTCCCGCAGCGTGGACGTCAGGAAGACCTCCTCGGCTCGTTCCAGCACGTCCAGCGGCAGGTCGGTCTCGCCGGCGCCGGTCCACTCGACCGTCAACGCGCGGGTGATGCCGGCGAGGCAGCCGGAGGAGACCGGCGGGGTGTGGATCTCGCCGTCGAGGACGACGAAGACGTTCGAGCCGGTGCCCTCGCAGAGCTGTCCTACGGTGTTGGCGAACAGCGCCTCGGAGGCGTCCTGTTCGTGGGCGCGGGCCAGGGCCACGACGTTCTCGGCGTACGAGGTGGTCTTGAGGCCGGTGAGTGCGCCGCGCTCGTTGCGGGTGAAGGGGACCGTGATCACGGCGGTGGAGTCGGGGCGGCGGCGGGTCTCGCCGACGGCGACGACCAGGGTCGGGCCGTGCTCGCCGCGGTCGGAGCCGAGCGGACCGTGGCCTCCCGTGTAGGTGATGCGCAGCCGGCCGAGCGGCATGGGGCCGGCCTCCAGCACGGCGGCACAGGCGCGGCGGACCTCGTCCAGGTCGGGGTCCGGCAGGCCCAGGCCACGGGCCGAGCGGGTCATCCGGTCCAGATGGCGGGTGAGTGCGAACGGCGTGCCCTCGACCACCTTGACCGTCTCGAAGATGCCGTCGCCCACGGTCAGCCCGTGGTCGAAGACGGAGACACGGGCGGATTCGGCGTCCTGGAGCCCGCCGTCGAGCCAGATCTTCACGATTGCAGTCCCTCTCCACTCACCTCGTACGCCCCCGACGCTACCGCGAGCAGCCGGGCGGCCTTCAGTTCGGTCTCCCGCCATTCACCCTCGGGGTCCGATCCCCAGGTGATCCCGGCACCGGTGCCGAACCGCAGCACACCCTCGGCCCGGTCGAACCAGAAGGTGCGGATGCCGACGGCCAGCTCACCGGTTCCCCGGTCGGCGTCGACCCAGCCGATGCCTCCGCAGTACGGCCCCCGGGGCGCCGTCTCCAGCGCGTCGATGATCCGCAGGGCGCTGGACTTGGGCGCGCCGGTGACCGAGCCGGGCGGGAAGGCGGCGGCGAGCAGCTCGGGCCAGCCGGCACCGTCGCGCAGTTCGCCGCGCACGGTGGACACCAGATGGACGAGCCCCGGATGCTTCTCCACCGCGCAGAGATCGGGGACGGTCACCGTGCCCGACGCACAGACCCGGCCGAGGTCGTTGCGGACCAGGTCCACGATCATCACGTTCTCGGCGTAGTCCTTCTCCAGCAGGTCGGCCTCGGTGCGGCCGGTGCCCTTGATCGGGCCGGACTCGACGATCCGGCCCGCGCGGCGCAGGAAGAGTTCGGGAGACGCGGTCGCCGTCTCCACTCCGTGCCCGGGCAGCCGGATCGTTCCGGCATACGGCGCCGGGTTGCCGCGGGCCAGCAGCGCCGTGAGCGCGTCGGGGTCGGCGTCCGGGGCGACGGGCGCGGACAGGACGCGGCAGAGGTTCGCCTGGTAGACCTCGCCGGCCGCGATGTGCCGCCGTATCCGGCGCACTCCTTCCGTGTACGAGGCGCGATCGAGGGACGACGTCCAGTCGCCGAGGGCCGGGCCGCGCCATGCGCCCGGCACGGGCGCGGGCACCGGCTCCTCCCGTACGTCCGCGAACCGCGCGCAGGTCAGACGGCCCTCGAAGTCGGCGACGACAGCCCAGAAACCGGTGGAGTCGAGGGCCGCGGGGTCGCTGGTGACGTCGAGCAGTCCGGTCGCGACGCGATCACCGAAGCGGGCGAGAGGTGGGAGGTCGAGCACGTTGTCGAGTCTATGGCGGGTGTCCCGCAGGTGGCCCGGCCGTGTCCTTCCAGGTGGTCCGGTCGCGTCCGTGACCAGGTGCAGCGCAGCACGCTGCACAAACGTGTTTTTGTACTGGCCCGGGAATCCGCTAGAGTTCATCACGTCGCCGGGCCGCGCAAGCGGACCGAAACGACAAGCGGACGTAGCTCAGTTGGTAGAGCGCAACCTTGCCAAGGTTGAGGTCGCGAGTTCGAGCCTCGTCGTCCGCTCGAAGGAATGAGGGGATCCTCCCGGTCCCCTACACTCCTGGTGGAGTGGCCGAGAGGCGAGGCAACGGCCTGCAAAGCCGTCTACACGGGTTCAAATCCCGTCTCCACCTCCAAGGACGATTAGCTCAGCGGGAGAGCGCTTCCCTGACACGGAAGAGGTCACTGGTTCAATCCCAGTATCGTCCACTGGATCTTCGGATCCTGGATCTTCTCGAAGGTCCGCACCCCGCGCGATTAGCTCAGCGGGAGAGCGCTTCCCTGACACGGAAGAGGTCACTGGTTCAATCCCAGTATCGCGCACGCAGTGCCCGCGATCGGCTCCGTGGAGTCATGACCGTGGTCCCGAGGACGATTAGCTCAGCGGGAGAGCGCTTCCCTGACACGGAAGAGGTCACTGGTTCAATCCCAGTATCGTCCACACACCGACAAGCCCCTGGCCGTCTCGTACGGCCGGGGGCTTCGTTGTGGTGTCGGCCGCTCAGCTGGAGAAGAGCATGTGGCCGAAGCTCTTGTGGCGACGCTGGCCGTGGTGACCGCCGTGCGGGGCGCCCCAGGCGGGCGCGGGCGGAACGGGGTACGCCTGCGCCGCGGGCGGGGGCGGCGGCGCCGGCTGGGACCACTGGGACTCCAGACGCGTCAGCGCCTCCAGCTCGCCGTAGTCCAGAAAGATTCCGCGACAGCCCGAGCACTGCTCGATCTGGACGCCGTTGCGGTTGTACGTGTGCATGGGTGCACGGCACTTCGGACACTGCATGGTCGGCTCAACTCCTCGCCGGTAGGTCCTGCTTCGTGTTTCGCCAGGACAGACTCTGTCCGGCTGCGGTCGGTTGCACCCTACTTCGCGAGGTTCCTCGGCAACTGGGCGGGGATGGAAGCCATTCGGGCACAGGCGTCGACGAGGGACTGCTCCACGTCGTCCAGGAGCCGCTCCGCGGCGAGGGCCTTGGTCACGGTCCGCGCGGCGGTCTGGACGGTGAGGGCGCGGGCCGGGACGTCCAGGGCGGGCCACGGGTCGCCCTCCGGTGGAACGGCCGGGCCGCCTGACGCCCGGTACGCGTCCAGGAAGCGGGTCCACTCGTCGGGCGGGAGGAGTCCGCAGGCGTACCAGGCGGCAGGGCGGGCCAGGTCCCAGGCGGCGGGGCCCACCCCGAGATCGTCCACGTCTATCAGCAGCCAGGGGCCCTCGGGGCCGGGGTGGCGCACGAGCTGGCCGAGGTGGAGGTCGCCGTGGCAGAGGGTGGCGGTGTCCGGCAGGGGGCTCTCGTCGCGGGCCCACGCGGGGAGGGTGGCCCATGCCCGGAGCACGGTGTCGGCTGCGGGGTCCGGTGCCGACGCGCGGAGCCGGGCGATCGCTCGCGCGGCCTTCGCGGGGCCGCGCATGGGAGGCAGTGGCACGGGAGGCGAGGTGCGGTGGAGGCGGGCGAGGAGGGTGGCGGCGGCCTCCCAGGGGGCGGCGTCCGGAGCGTCGGGGTCGACCGGACCGCCGTACGGCCAGAAGGTCACCGGCCTGCCGTGCAGGGTGACCGGGGTCGTGGTCAGCGGACGGAGCAGCACGCCGGGTATGCGGGCGGCCGTCGTCAGGCGGGCGGTGAGTGCGGCGGCGTCGGTGTCCGGGGCGTGGGCCTTGGCGACGGTGCCCGCGTGCCGGACGACCGTGGCGTCGGCGCGGTCGGCGAGCGTGACCACCGCTCCGCAGGCGCAGATGCCGGCGCCGGTGCCGGTGCCGGTACGCGAGTGGGCCGCGATCCTGACCCGGTCGGCCAGGTCGGAGAGCAGGGGTGGCGTCACAGTTCTTCCTCGAAGCGGGGCGGGTGCTGGGAGGGTACGTCGGTGGGGGCGGGGGTCTGCGACGGGGGTGCGGGGCGGGGGGGGGGGGGGGGCCCCCCCCCGGGGGGCCGCCGGCGCGGGGGCGGGGGGGGGGGCCGCGCGCCGCCGGGGGGGCGGGGCGCGGGGGGGGGGCGCGGCGGGGGGGC
>NZ_JBIUBW010000018.1:0-171222 GCF_044548465.1 Streptomyces sp. NPDC052023
GGACGGCCTGCGCGAACTCGGCGTTCTCCGACAGGAAGCCGTAGCCCGGATGGATGGCGTCCGCGCCGGACTCGCGGGCGGCGTTCAGGACCTTGCCGATGTCGAGGTAGCTGGTGGCGGGGGTGTCACCACCCAGGGCGAACGCCTCATCCGCGGCGCGGACATGCAGAGCGTCCCGGTCCGGGTCGGCGTAGACGGCCACGCTCGCGATCCCGGCATCCCGGCAGGCCCGGGCAACGCGGACAGCGATTTCGCCACGGTTGGCGATGAGCACCTTGCGCACGATGAGGCTCCCTCCTTGAAACAAGCCGAGTTTAGGGACTGCCGACACGGCACTTCGACCCGTCCCCAATGGTGAGCTTGCCCACACGGAGCGTGATGCGAGGCTTGCTCGACCCGCGAAATCCCTTGTCGCGGCACGATACGCAGGATTCCTCCGGGAAACCCTAGCCCTCCCATGTGGTCAAGGTCTCTGTGAGAGCGTGCCGCGCCCCACTCCGATTCTTTGTCGAGTCCCTACGAATGGCCCAATGATTCTTTGCTCCCGGCGCAACCCTTGTCCCGCGGTTTACCCGTTAGTAGCGTGCGCGATGTACTCGAACGTACTCGGGGTAACGGCCCCATGTGGCGGTACGGCGGTCGAAAGTGGGTGGGGACCGATGGTGCGCAGGCCGGTGGCGTGGATCGTGGCGCTCGTGCTCTTCGCCGAGGGGTGCGGCATCGCGGCGCTGCAGTGGATCATGGGGATGGTGGTCGACAACCAGGACATGTCCCTGGCGGGCCTCGACCCGGACGTGATGTCCCTGTCCTCGAAGATCGGCGGCGTGGTCTTCGGGCTCTTCTTCGTCCTGTGCGGCGTGGTCGCCCTGCTGGTCGGGGTGCGCGACCGGGCGCCGGCCGGCCTCGGGCGTGTCCTGCTGATCAGCGCGGCCGTGGTGCACGGCGTGCTGGGGGCGGTCGGCTGGGGGCTGGTGGGCCGCGGCGCGTTCCTGTTCATGATGGTGGTGATGGGCCTGCTCGTGCTGCTCCTGATGACGTACGACGGCCGGCGGCCCGCGTCCGAGGAGGCCGGGGACGGCCCGGACGGCACGGGGGACGCGCCGAAGGGCGGCTCCCCGGTCACGGACGCTCCGGTCAGCCCTCCGCCGGCGCCCACAACTCCGTGATCCCGACTCCCAGTTCCGCCAGCAGCCGGCGCACCAGGGGCAGGCTGATGCCGATCACGTTGCCGTGGTCGCCGTCGATGCCGTCGATGAAGGGCGCCGAGCGGCCGTCCAGGGTGAAGGCCCCGGCGACATGGAGGGGCTCGCCGGAGGCGACGTACGCGGTGATCTCCTCGTCGGAAGGATCACCGAAATGGACGACCGTGGAGGCGGTGGCGGACGCGTACCGCCCGCTGAGCGTGTCGTAGACGCAGTGGCCCGTCTGGAGGGTTCCGGCGCGGCCGCGCATCGCCTTCCAGCGCGCGGTGGCCTCCCCGGCGTCGGTGGGCTTGCCGAGCGCCTCGCCGTCCAGGTCCAGCACCGAGTCGCAGCCGATGACCAGGGCGCCCTTGACCTCGGGCCGGGCGGCCACCACGGAGGCCTTCGCCTCGGCGAGCGCGAGCGCCAGCTCGGCGGGCGTGGGCGCGGTGACGGCGTCCTCGTCGACGCCGCTCACGATCACCTCGGGATCGAGCCCGGCCTGCCGCAGCAGTCCGAGCCGGGCGGGTGACTGGGAGGCGAGCACGAGTCGGCGGCGCGGCTGATCAGTCATGCGGCCAGCGTATCGGCGTACTCCGAACGGCTCACCCCAGGCCGAGCACGATCATCGTGAGGACCATGGCCAGCGCCATGAGAACGCCCAGCCGCCGCAACATCTCCTGCATGTCACGCAGTTCCTTCGGCGGTTCGTTCTCCGGGTCGGACCACAGCATGCCCTCGATCGTGAGTCGGCCCTGCCGGGCGGCGCCTGAGTACGCGTACTCAAGTTGAATAAACGGTTCTCTGGTTCCGTTAAGCTAAAGGAACTGCAGTCCCGTTTGAAAGGTCGTGTGCCATGTTCACCACCGCCTGGACCGCCTCGCCCCAGCTCCCCAGCGAGGGCTTCACCCCCAACTGGTCCCGAGAGGGGTTCTGGCGCCAGTCGCTGCGCCAGGCCGTCCGGCTCACGGCGGGCGGCGGCAGGCTGCGCATCCGGCTGTCGAACGCGTACGGCACCTCACCCGTGCGGGTGGCGGGCGCCACGGTGGCGCGCGCGGCCGCCGGTGCCGCCGTCGAGCCGGGCTCGATCCGGCGGCTCACCTTCGGGGGCGCCCTGAAGGCCGCGATACCGGCGCGCGGGCACCTGGTGAGCGATGCCGCGGAACTCGCGGTGGGCGCGCGGGAGACGGTCACCGTGACGCTGCACTTCGACGCGGTCACCGGCCCCGCGACCTTCCACGCCCAGGCCTTCACCACCAGCTACCGGGGCCCCGGCGACCTCCTCACGGACCCCACGGGGGCGGGCTTCGGCGAGGTGACCGAGTCCTGGTACTTCCTCGCCGCCGTCGAGGTGGACGCCGGGCGCGCCGACGGGATCGCGGTGTTCGGCGACTCCCTCACCGACGGTTTCGGCTCCGCCCCCGGCACCGACCGCCGCTGGCCGGACGCGCTGGCCAGGCGCACGGGCCAGCCGGTGATCAACGCGGGGATCGGTGGGAACCTGCTGCTGAACGACTCGGCGTGGTACGGGGAGAAGGGCGTCCGGCGGCTCGGGCGTGACGTGCTCGGACACCTCGGGGTGGACACCCTCGTCGTGCTGCTGGGCGTGAACGACATCGGCTTCAGCGAGACGGACCAGCAGCCGACGTACCGGCCCGCTCCGGTGCTTCAGGCCGCGGAACTCGTCGCCGGGCACCGGGACCTGATACGGCAGGCGGCGGCAGCCGGGCTACGGGTGGCCGGCGCGACGCTGGTGCCCTTCGGCGGCTCCGGCCACTGGGGCGAGCACGCGGCCGAGGTGAGCCATGAGCTCAACGAGTGGATCAGGTGCTCGGGGGAGTACGACGCGGTGGTGGACCTGCACCGGGTCCTGGCCGATCCGGCGGACCCGGACCGGCTGGACCCGGCGTACGACTTCGGCGATCACCTGCATCCGAACGACGCCGGTCACGAGGTGATGGCCGAAGCCGTCGCGGACGTGCTTCAGGCCGGCCAGTAGGTGCGCGCCCACGCCGTCGGGCCCGCCGACGGCATGGGCCGGGCCGCGAGGCGGGCCGGGTCGGACCAGGAGTCCCGCGGACCGGGCGCGCCGGGCGGCAGGGCCGACGCCGCCGCGGCGCGGGCGCGGACCACCGCCAGGGCGGCGGCCAGCTCCTCCGGGGTCGGATTGCCCCGTACGACCTTGATCGTCATATCTGCTCCAGCAGGTCGGGGTCGTCTAGAGGGGGATGTTGCCGTGCTTCTTCGGAGGCAGGGATTCCCGCTTGGTGCGCAGTTGACGCAGGCCGCGCACGATGTGGCTGCGCGTGTCGGACGGCATGACCACCGCGTCGACGTAGCCCCGCTCCGCGGCGACATACGGGTTGAGGAGCGTGTCCTCGTACTCCTGGATGAGCCGCGCCCGGGTCGCCTCGCCGTTGCCGTCGGCCTCCGCCTCGGCGATGGTGCGGCGGTGCAGGATGTTGACGGCGCCCTGAGCGCCCATCACGGCGATCTGGGCGGTCGGCCAGGCCAGGTTGAGGTCGGCGCCCAGGTGCTTGGAGCCCATGACGTCGTAGGCGCCGCCGAACGCCTTGCGCGTGATGACGGTGATCAGCGGGACGGTGGCCTCCGCGTACGCGAAGATCAGCTTGGCGCCGCGCCGGATGATGCCGTCGTGCTCCTGGTCGACGCCGGGCAGGAAGCCGGGCACGTCGACGAAGGTGATCACCGGGACGTTGAACGCGTCGCAGGTCCGGACGAACCGCGCCGCCTTCTCGCTGGCGGCGATGTCGAGACAACCCGCGAACTGCATCGGCTGGTTGGCGACCAGGCCGACCGGGCGGCCCTCGACGCGGCCGAAGCCGGTGATGATGTTCGGCGCGAACAGCGGCTGCGTCTCGAAGAACTCGCCGTCGTCCAGGACGTGTTCGAGCACCGTGTGCATGTCGTACGGCTGGTTCGCGCTGTCCGGGACCAGCGTGTCCAGCTCACGGTCCTCGTCGGTGAGGGCGAGGTCCGCCTCCTCGGGGAACGCCGGGGGCTCGCTGAGGTTGTTGGACGGCAGGTACGACAGCAGTTGCTTGACGTACTCGATGGCGTCCTTCTCGTCCCCGGCCATGTGATGGGCCACGCCGGAGGCGGTGTTGTGGGTGCGGGCGCCGCCCAGCTCCTCGAAGCCGACGTCCTCGCCGGTGACCGTCTTGATGACGTCCGGGCCGGTGATGAACATGTGCGAGGTCTGGTCGACCATGATCGTGAAGTCGGTGATGGCGGGCGAGTAGACCGCGCCGCCCGCGCAGGGCCCGACGACCAGGCTGATCTGCGGGATCACGCCCGAGGCATGGGTGTTGCGGCGGAAGATCTCGCCGTACGCCCCGAGCGACGCCACGCCCTCCTGGATCCGCGCGCCGCCGGAGTCGTTGATGCCGATGACCGGACAGCCGGTCTTCAGCGCGAAGTCCATCACCTTGACGATCTTCTGCCCGTAGACCTCGCCGAGCGCACCGCCGAAGACGGTGAAGTCCTGCGAGAACACGGCGACGGGACGGCCGTCGACGGTGCCGTACCCGGTCACCACGCCGTCTCCGTAAGGGCGGTTCTGCTCCAGGCCGAAGTGGGTGGAGCGGTGCCGGGCGAACTCGTCCAGCTCCACGAAGGAACCCTCGTCGAGCAGCAGAGCGACCCGCTCACGCGCCGTCAACTTGCCCTTCGCGTGCTGCTTCTCGACGGCGCGAGCGGAGCCGGCGTGCGTCGCTTCCTCGATACGGCGCTGGAGATCCGCGAGCTTCCCCGCGGTCGTGTGGATGTCGATCTCGTGACGCTCTTGCAGCTCTTCCGGCTCGGACATCGGGATGCGGCTCCCTGCCTGCTCAAAAGGGGGGACGGTTACTCATCCGTAGCGTAGTGGGGTGCCTATCGATCGGCAGTGCGGCGTTTACCACACCTAGGGTGGCTTGCATGACGCCCCGAGATGCCTCAGACCCGAGCAACCGCTGGACCGATCTGGACCGGCCGCCCCTGAACGCCGCGGCCCTGCGCAAGGCGCTGGTGCGCGAGGGGGGCCTGTGGTCCGAGGTGCACGTGGTGCAGCGCACCGGCTCCACCAACTCCGACCTGGTGGCCCGGGCCGCCGAGGGCAGGGCGACGGAGGGGGCGGTGCTGGTCGCCGAGGAGCAGACCGCCGGGCGGGGGCGCCTCGACCGCCAGTGGACCGCCCCACCGCGCTCGGGCCTGTTCTTCTCCGTGCTGTTGCGTCCGGCGGAGATTCCGGTGGCCCGCTGGGGCTGGCTGCCGCTGCTCACCGGCGTGGCCGTGGCGACGGGTCTGTCCCGGGCGGCCGGGGTCGACACGGCACTCAAGTGGCCCAACGACCTGCTGGTCACCGTCGGCGGCGAGGAACGCAAAGCCGGCGGCATCCTCGCCGAGCGGGCGGCGGACGACGGCGTGGTCATCGGCGTGGGCCTCAACGTCACGCTCCGCGAGAAGGAACTGCCGGTGCCGACGGCGGGATCGCTGGCGCTGGCCGGGGCGGTGAACACGGACCGGGATCCGCTGCTGCGGGCCGTGCTGCGGTCGCTGGAGGAGTGGTACCGGCGCTGGCGGACGGCCGGAGGCGACCCGGCGGCCAGCGGCTTGCAGGAGACGTATGCCGCCGGGTGCGCGACGCTGGGGAGGGTGGTGCGGGCCGAACTGCCGGGAGACCGGTCGATCATCGGAGAGGCGGTCGCGGTGGACGGCGACGGACGGCTGGTGCTGGCGACGGCGCAGGGCGTGCAGGAGCCGGTCGGCGCCGGCGACATCGTGCACTTGAGGGGGGTTCAGTCGCGGTTCCGGGAGGAGTGACCTGGGGCACAGCTGACGTAAAGTTGGGGCCGGTCGAACCTGACCGCGGCAGATCGGAAGGGCAGCAGGCGTGACCGTCGACGACACGGGCTCCGGCATGGACCCGCAGGGCGCCGACTCCGGCGAGGACCCGCTCGCCCTGCGGCTCGAAGGGCTCATCCTGGGCGCCGAGCGGCGCTACACACCGTTCCAGGCGGCCCGCAGCGCGGGCGTCTCCATGGAACTGGCCTCCCGCTTCTGGCGTGCCATGGGCTTCGCCGACATAGGCCAGGCCAAGGCGCTCACCGAGGCGGACGTCCTGGCGCTGCGGCGCCTGGCGGGCCTGGTCGAGGCGGGACTGCTCAGCGAGGCGATGGCGGTGCAGGTGGCCCGCTCCACCGGGCAGACCACCGCCCGGCTCGCCGAGTGGCAGATCGACTCCTTCCTGGAGGGCCTGACCGAGCCGCCCGAGCCCGGCATGACCCGCACCGAGGTGACCTATCCCCTGATCGAGCTGCTCCTGCCGGAACTGGAGGAGTTCCTCGTCTACGTCTGGCGGCGCCAGCTCGCCGCGGCGACCGGGCGGGTCGTGCAGGCGGGGGACGACGAGGAGATGGTCGACCGGCGGCTGGCCGTCGGCTTCGCCGACCTGGTCGGCTTCACGCGGCTGACGCGTCGCCTGGAGGAGGAGGAACTCGGCGAGCTGGTCGAGGCCTTCGAGACCACGGCCGCCGACCTGGTGGCGGCGCGGGGCGGACGGCTGATCAAGACACTGGGCGACGAGGTGCTGTACGCCGCGGACGACGCCGGCGTCGCGGCCGAGATCGCGCTACGGCTCATCGAGACCCTGGCGAACGACGAGACGATGCCGGAGCTGCGGGTGGGTATCGCCTTCGGCACGGTCACCACCCGGATGGGTGATGTCTTCGGAACCACGGTGAACCTGGCCTCCCGGTTGACGTCCATAGCGCCACGGGACGCGGTCCTGGTCGACAGCGCCTTCGCCGAGGAGCTGATCCGCAGCGGTGAGGCCCCCGCCTCCGAGGCGGAGGCGGCCGAGGCCGCGGCGGCCGCGGAGAAGGAGGGCGAGGCGCCGCCGTCGTACCGCTTCGGGCTCCAGCCGATGTGGCAGCGGCCGGTGCGTGGGCTGGGCGTGGTCGAGCCGTGGCTGCTCACGCGGCGGGACGGTTCCTCGTAGCGGCGCTTCCCCTCGGTCAGCGCAGGCCCAGGCACAGGTCGACGATCGGCAGGCAGAGGCCGGGCCGGTCCGGCTCGGGGGCCGGGGCGCTGGGCGTGGGGGAGGGCGCCGGGCCGGCCGTGGGCGGGCGCGGCGGCGGAGTGGTGGGGCCACCGGTGGCCGAGGCGGACGGGACGCCCGGCGCGTGTGGAGCCTCGGGGACGTGCGGAACGGTCGTGGACCGGCCCGGGAGCGGGGCGGGGGCGTGCCCCTGAGGCCGTGCGGCGTCGCTCGGGGCCGACGGCGCGCCGGGGGCCGTGCCGTACACGTGCGGCATGTCCGGGCCGCCCTGGGCGGTGGAGTCCGACGGACCGGTGGTCCGGGTGTCCCCTGGGGCGGCGGGAACCGTGGCGACGACGTCGGTCGCCGGCTCGCTCCCGGCCACGGCCCCGGGGCTCCGCCCGGCCGCGCCGGCTGCGGGACCGCCGTTCCCGTACTCGGGCGTCCCGACGCGAACGACGCTCATCAGCCCGGCGGCCAGGACCAGCCCGCCGAGCGCCAGAAGCACCTTGCGCCGCCGTGGCCGCCGGTGCCGTCCGCGTCCACCGAGAGCAGCGGCGTCGGTCTCGCTGTCGTGGGCGGGCGGGGCGGCGGTCCGGGCAGAGGGCTCACGCGCGGGTCCGGCGGCGGGCGCTGGGGAGCGCCGCTGCCGCTGTGCGGGGCCGGTGGGGCTGTGCGCCGCGGGGTGAGGCGTCGTGCGCATGGTGGCGGTGATGCCGGGTGGGTGAGGCGTCGTGCCTCCGGCGGTGGGGCGGGGCGGCTCGGGTGCCGTGCCCGCGGTGGTGCCCGGCGGCTGCGGCGGCGTGCCTGTGGCGGTCGTGGTGCCGGGTGGTGGGGGCGTTTCGGGTCCGGCTGCGGTGGTGCCGGGCGGCTGGGGCGGCGTGCCTGTGGCGGTGGTGGTGCCGGGCGGCTGGGGCGTTTCGGGTCCGGCGGAGGGGCCGGGCGGTAGAGGCGCGGGTCCGGCGGTCGTGCTGGCCTTCGCCCGCTGATTGTCGCCGGGGGCGGTGGCCTCGCGCTTCTCGCGCTGGGGTTCGGTGGCCGTGGCGTCCGTGGGTGCGGAGGCGGGCGCGGTTCCGGCAGCCTCGGGCTGTGGCTCGGCCGGCCGCACGTGCGTGGGCCTGTTGAGTGTGACCTTGAAGTTGGCGGCGCGGCCGGGGCTGGGAATGCTGGTCGGCTGCAGCGCGGACCCGCCGGAGTGCGTGCCCATCGGCGGCCGGGGCGGTCGGGCGGCAGCTGGGGGCGTGCGCTTGGCCTGAGGTGCCGGCTGGGCGGGTGTGGGCGTGTCTTTCGGCTGAAGCGCGGACGCGGCAGTCGGCGTGCCCTCCGGCTGGCGTGGCGGCTCGGCGGTGGTGCCGCCCTCGTCCTGAGGAGTGCGCCCGGCGGTCGCGGCCTTCCGGGGCTCCGGTGCACGCGGGTGAGCGGGGGCCTGGGGTCCGCCGGGGGCGGTGGTCCCCGGCTGGGCGGGCGCCCCGGTGGTCGTCGTCCCTTCGGGCCGGGAGGCCGGGCGGGCGGGCGTGGCGCCTTTGGGTCGGGACGCCGGGCGGGCGGTGGCAGTGGCGCCCGCGGCGAGGGCTGCGTGCCCGGTGACGAGGGTGTTCCCGGGCCGGGGCGCGGGCCCTGCGGCTGTCGTGGCCCCGGCCTTGGGCGTGGCCCCCGCTTCCGTCGTGGCCCCGGGTGCGGGCCCCGTTCCCGTCGTGGCCCCGGGTACGGGACCCGGTCCCGTCGTCGGCCTGTGGACGGGTGCACCGGCTCTCGGCGTCGGAGTCGTGTGGACGGGTGCACCGGCTGCCGGCGTCCGCGGCGGCGAAGGCGTAGGCCCCGGATGTGCCGGCGGCGTGTTCGTCGTCCCCTTGGCGCGTGGCGCCGGGTCTGTGGGCTGTGAGGCTTTCGGGTGGGGTGGATGGCCGGTGGTGTGGAGGGGACGGGGCGTCACCGTCGGGCGCCCCGTGCCGCCGTCCTCCGCCGGGGCGGGCACGCCGTCGGCCGCTCTCGCGTCGTTCCTCTGAGCGGCCTTCCGGCCGTCCCTCGCCGGGTCGTCCGGCGATGTGTCGGTCCTCATGGCGGTCCCTCCCGATGCGCTCGCGCCCCCCGGTGCGCCGTCGCGGTGCGCACGCTATGCGCTCGCCCGGGGCGGGGGGAGCGAGACGGGCGGGATGTCACTCGAACGGGGTGTCGGTGGGTGAAGCGGGAACCGGGGGCGAGGGGGCCCGGGCTTCCCCCGGAGGGGTGCGGCTGGAATGATCGGGCCGAGCGTTGTTAACCCGCGTTAACCGGGAGGGTGTCATGGGCGAGGAGCGATTCGGGGAGTTCGTGCTGGTGCGGCGGCACGAGGACGGGCATGTCGCGGAGCTGGCCCTCGACCGTCCGAAGGCCATGAACGCCGTGTCGTCCGAGATGGCCCGGTCGATCGCCGGTGCCTGCGCCGCGCTGGGGGCCGACCGGGACGTGCGGGTGGTCGTGCTGACGTCCACGCACGAACGGGCGTTCTGTGTGGGCGCCGACCTCAAGGAGCGGAACTCGCTGAGCGACGCCGAGCTGGTGCGGCAGCGGCCGGTCGCGCGGGGCGCGTACACCGGCGTGCTGGAGCTGCCGGTGCCGACGGTCGCGGCGGTGCACGGGTTCGCGCTGGGCGGCGGTTTCGAGCTGGCCCTGGCCTGCGACCTGATCGTGGCGGACGGCACCGCGGTGGTGGGGCTGCCGGAGGTGTCCGTCGGTGTCATCCCGGGCGGCGGCGGTACGCAGCTGCTGCCACGCCGGGTGGGGGCGGCGCGCGCCGCCGAGCTGATCTTCAGCGCGCGCCGGGTGGAGGCGGCCGAGGCCCGGGAGCTGGGGCTGGTGGACGTGCTGGTGGAGGACGGGCAGGACCGGGGGGAGGCGCTGGCGCTGGCGTCCCGGATCGCCGCGAACTCGCCGGTGGGCCTGCGCGCGGCGAAGCGGGCCCTGCGGCTCGGGCACGGGCTGGATCTGCGGGCCGGCCTGGAGGTGGAGGACGCGGCGTGGCGCTCGGTGGCGTTCTCGGGCGACCGGGCGGAGGGCGTCGCGGCCTTCAACGAGAAGCGCAAGCCGCAGTGGCCGGGTGAGTGAGCCCGAGGAACCGGGTGGGTGAGCCGGTCGGGCCGGGTGGGTGAGCCCCGGGGTGCCGGGCGACTCACCCGATCGGTCGCGCACTGCCCACGCTTCCCCCTCTCACCCCACCGCCCCGCAAACCTCCCCATTCCTCCCGAATCTCCCTAGCCTGGGGTGATGGGTGAGGACGACCGGCTCGCGGCCGTGGTGGCGCTGGCGCAGGGGATGGCCGCGGCACAGTCCGTGCGTGACTCCTGGCGGGCCGCCGCGCTGGGGGCGTGCCGGGCGCTGGACGGGAGTTTCGCCGCGCTCTCGGTGTGGGAGCGGGACCTCGGGCGTTTGCGGGTGCTGGTGAACGTGGGCGAGCGGGCGCAGGACGAGGAGGAGTTCCCGGAGGACGAGGCCTACCCGGTGCACCAGTTCGCCGAGATCACCGAGTTCCTGCACGAGCAGTGGGCGGGGGGCGGTGAGCCCGACGCCTGGGTGGAGACCGCCGAGGGCCCCACCGCCGGGCGCGCCGGATTCTGTCATCAGCGGGTCGCCGCACTGCGGCGCCGAGGGCGGGGGTGCTGCGTCGTCGCCCCGGTCGTCCTGCACGGCCGGGCCTGGGGCGAGCTGTATGTCGCCCGGCCCCTCGGGGTCCCCGCCTTCCACCGCGGCGACGCCGACTTCGCCACCGTGCTGGCCGCGGTCGTCGCCGCCGGGATCGCGCAGACCGAGCGGCTGGAGGAGGCCCGGCGGCTGGCGTTCACCGACTCCCTCACCGGCCTCGCCAACCGCCGCGCCGTGGACACGCGCCTGGAGGAGGCCGTCGAGCGGCACCGCAGGGACGGGGCCGTGGTGAGCCTGGTCGTCTGCGATCTCAACGGCCTCAAGCGCGTCAACGACACCAGCGGACACGCCGTCGGCGACCGGCTCCTCGAACGCTTCGGCTCCGTGCTCTCCCTCTGCGGAGCCATGCTGCCCGGCACCCTCGCCGCCCGCCTCGGCGGCGACGAGTTCTGCCTGCTCGCCGTCGGGCCGCCCGCCGACGACGTCGTCAAAGTCGCCGACGAACTCTGCCGCCGCGCCGCCGAACTGGAACTCGGCGACGGTGTCGCCTGCGGCGTCGCCTCCACCGAGGACCCGATCGGCCAGGTCCGCTCCGCCCGCCGGCTCTTCCGGCTCGCGGACGCCGCCCAGTACCGGGCCAAGAGCCTGCGCGCCGCCAAGGCGGTCGTGGCCGGCCGTGAGGGCCCCGACGACCCCGTCGTACGACTCGCCGACGCGCCCCCCGAGGGCCCCACCCCTGAACGCCGCCGCTTCCGGGGCCGTCCCTGAGCGTGTGCCGCACCGCTCAGTCGTCGGGCGGAGCTGTCTGTTCCGCCCAGATGATCTTGCCGGTCGGGGTGTAGCGGGTGCCCCAGCGGTGGGCGAGCTGGGCCACGATCAGCAGGCCTCGCCCGCCCTCGTCGGTGGTCCGGGCGTGCCGCAGGCGTGGCGAGGTGCTGCTGGCGTCGGAGACCTCGCAGATCAGGCCGCGGTCCCGGATGAGGCGGAGGCAGACCGGTCCGGCCGCGTGGCGGACGGCGTTGGTGACCAGTTCGCTGACGATGAGCTCGGTGGTGAACTCCAGATCGGGCAGCCCCCACTCCCTCAGTTGCCGTGCGGCGAGTGCCCGGGCGTCGGCCACGGCTGCCGGATCGCTGGGCATGTCCCAGGAGACGACCTGGTCCGGGGCGAGGGCGCGGGTCCGGGCGAGGAGCAGGGCGGCGTCGTCGGGCGGCGGAGCGGTCAGCAGATCGTCGACGACTCTGCGGCCGGTCTCCTTGAGGGTCGGCAGGGGTTCCGCGAGGGCGGCGCCCAGCCGGGAGAGCCCGATGTCGATGTCCGGATCGACGGACTCGACGAGGCCGTCGGTGTAGAGCGCGACGAGGCTGCCCTCCGTCAGCTCCAGTTCGACCGACTGGAAGGGGAGGTATCCGAGGCCGAGTGGTGGCCCGGCGGGCAGGTCCAGGATCTCGGCGCCGCCGCCGGGACGGACGATCACCGGGGGGAGGTGACCGGCCCGCGCCAGCGTGCACCGCCTGCTGACCGGGTCGTACACGGCGTACAGGCAGGTGGCTCCCATGAACGCGGTGCCCGCGGCCTCTTCCTCGTCAGCCGGGGACGTGTCGTCGGCGTGTGCCCCCATGAGACCGATGACCAGGTCGTCCAGGTGGGCGAGGAGTTCGTCCGGGGAGAGGTCGAGGTTGGCGAGGGTGCGTACCGCGGTGCGCAGGCGCCCCATGGTCGCCGCCGCGGTGATGCCGTGCCCGGCCACGTCCCCGACGACCAGTGCGACCCGTGCCCCGGAGAGCGGGATCACGTCGAACCAGTCACCCCCCACACCGCTCGGGGCGTCCGCCGGGAGGTACCACGACGCCACCTCCAGGGCGGACCCCCCGGCCAGGTCCTGCGGCAGCAGGTAGCGCTGCATCGAGCGGGCCGCGGTGCGCTCCCGGGTGAAGCGCCGCGCGTTGTCGATGCACACCGCCGCGCGGGAGACGAGCTCCTCCGCGAGGCGTACGTCGTCCCGCTCGAAGGGGCCCAGCCGCCTGGACCGGGCGAAGGTCGCCGCGCCCAGGGTGACGCCGCGCGCCCGCACCGGAACCACCATCAGGGAACGGCAGTCGTAGTCGCGGATGGAGGCGCGCAGCGACTCGTCCTCGGTCACCCAGGGGCTGGAGCCCTGGTCCAGGACCCGCTCCACGAGGGTCCTGCTCTCCAGCAGGCAGCGGGTCACGGGCGAGAGGGGGGCACGCCGGATCGTCTCTCCGACCGCCAGCGTCGACTCCGGGCAGCCCTCGCGCACCGACTGCTGCCCCGCGCGCCGGATGACGGGCACCATGCCGACCGGGCCTGGGGCCGGTTCCTCTCCCGACATCACCGAGTCCAGCAGGTCGACGGCGACGAAGTCGGCGATGGCGGGCACGGCGTCGTCGGCCAGTTCCTGGGCGGTGCGCGTCACATCCAGGGTGCTGCCGATACGGGATGCGGCGTCGTTCAGCAGGGCCAGGCGTTCCTGGGCGCGGCGGCGCTCGGTGACGTCGATGACCATGTACCAGACGCCCACGTTCCGGCCGTGCCGGTCCGTCATGGCGAAGAAGGAGGCGGAGACCGCGTGGTCGGGTTCGCCTCCGTGGCCGGTGTCCGCCCAGGCGGCACCCTGGTACTCGAAGTCCATCACCGGAGTGCCGTTCTCCAGGACCTCGCGCATCTTCTCCTCGAAGGCCTCCGCCTCCGCCTGAGGCAGCACCTCCGCCATGCGCCGCCCCAGTCGCCGTTCGAGGGGGATCAGGCGGTCCAGCGGCTCGTTCACCCAGACGTAGCGCAGATCCGTGTCGAGGACGGCGATGCCGACCGGCGCGTGCATGAGGTGGGGGGTGAGCATCATCTGGCTGACACCGCCGCCCGGTATCCGCCAGAAGGCCCGCTTCGGAGGCCGCCCGACGAATCTGCCGAACACCAGGGCGGCGGCCGTGGCGACCAGGACGCCCGGGACCATCTCGTACACGTCCGATTCCAGCGGACCGAGCAGCGGATTGATCTCCTGCCACAGCAGCACCGTCGCCGCGCCGGACACGATCCCCGCCATGGCACCCGCCCAGGTCATGCGCGGCCAGTACAGCGAGAGCAGGACGACGGGTCCGAACGCCGCTCCGAAGCCCGCCCAGGCGTAGGCGACGATGCCCAGCAGCCCGCCGCCCCTGAACGCGATCATGAAGGCCACCAGGGTCACGACGACGACCGCGGCCCGGCCGACCCAGACCAGGGTCCACTGCGAAGCCCGGCGGTTGAGGAACGCGTGGTAGAAGTCCTCGGTGAGCGCGACGGACGACACGAGGAGCTGACTGTCCGCGGTCGACATGATCGCGGCCAGTACGGCGATCAGCATCACGCCGGCGAGCCAGGGGTTGAGCAGCGCCTGGCTGAGGCTGACGTACACCGTCTGCGGGTCGCCGAGCGGGGCCCCGGTCCGGGCGATCCCCACCAGGCCGACGAAGGTGGCGCCGGTGAGCACGACGACGACCCACGCCGTGCCGATGCGGCGCGCGGCGGGGATCGCGCCGGTGCTGCGGATGCCCATGAAGCGGGCCAGGATGTGCGGCTGGCCGAAGTAACCGAGGCCCCAGGAGAGCAGGGAGATCATCGCGAGCGCGCCGAGCGGCCCCGCGGCGGTCCACTGTCCGTCCAGGTAGTGGACCTCGGCGCCGAGGTCCAGCAGCTCGGGGTTCTTGCTGTCGAGGCCGTCGCGCAGTGCCTGGAAGCCGCCCAGTGCCCCGATGCCGACGGCGGGCAGCGCGAGCAGGGCGAGGAACATGAACGTGCTCTGCATGACGTGCGTGGTGCTCACGGCGAGGAAGCCGCCCAGGCAGGAGTAGACGACGATCACCAGGGCGGTCAGGGCCACTCCGAGTTCGAACCTGATGTCGAACGTGCTCTCGAACAGCAGTCCGCCGGCCACCAGTCCGCTGGCCACGTAGACGGTGAAGAACACGAGCGTGACCACCGCCGAGACCATGCGGAGCAGGCGCGTGCGGTCCTCGAAACGTTCCTCCAGGTAGGCCGACAGGCTCACCGCGTTCTCGGCGCGCTCGGTGTAGGTGCGCAGCCGCGGCGCGACGAAGAGCCAGTTGAGGTAGGTGCCGAGCACCAGGCCCGCCGCGAGCCAGCCCGCTCCGATGCCGGCCGCGTACACCGCTCCGGGGAACGCGAGGAACAGCCAGCCGGACATGTCGCTGGCTCCGGCGGACAACGCGGCGACGGGGGCGCTGAGCCGGCGGCCGCCCAGGGCGAAGTCGGCGAGGGTGCGCGTGCGGCGGTATGCCCAGACCCCGGTTCCGATCATGACGGCCAGGTACACGAGGAACGTGGCCACGATCGGTGCACTCAAGTCGAGCATGCTGCCTCGCCTGCGAGGTTCGTGAGCACGACGTGACCGCCGCACGTTTCGCGGTCGTGGACTCTACGCACAAATGTACAGATTCCCGGTCATCCACGGGACCCGGGCAGCCCGACCAGCAGCAGGGTCACGTCGTCGTCGTGCACGGCCGTGTCCGGAATGAGCGCTCCGATCAGCTGGTCCACCGCCCGCTCAAGGCTTTCGGCCTCCGGGGTGACGTCTTTCAGCGCCGTGTCGAGCGTGTGGGTGAGGATGTCGATCTGGGCCTCGATGTCGGTACCGGGCCGCTCGACCAGTCCGTCGGTGTAGAGCGCGAGCGCGCTGCCCGCGGGCAGCGGCTGGGTCGTCTGCCGGAACGGCACGCCGCTGCCGCACGAGTCGTTGACGCCCAGCGGCACCCCGACCGGTGCCTGCAGCCGGCGGGCCGCCTCACCGGGAGGCAGGAGGACGACCGGGAGGTGCCCCGCCGACGACACGGTGACCTCGTGCGCGCCTTGGTCGATCACCATGTAGACGCAGGTGACCAGCTGGTCGGCCAGGTCGCCGACGAACGCGTCCAGGCCGGTCATGAGGCCGCTGGGCGAGATGCCCGTGCGGGCCAGCGCGTGGGACGCGGCGCGCAGCTGGCCCATGACGGCCGCGGCCTCCAGACCCCGGCCCATCACGTCCCCGACGACGATGCCGGTGCGGTCCCGGCCCAGCGGGACGACGTCGAACCAGTCACCGCCGACCCCGGGGTCCTGGACGGACGCCAGATACCGGTGGGCGGTGGGCAGGCCTCGCAGCCGGGGCGGCTCCCCCATGAGGCTGTGCTGCAGGGTGTAGGCGATGCGCCGGTGCTCCTCGTAGCGCTCGGCCCGTTCGGCCTCGACCTGCCGGCGTTCGGTGATGTCCCGGACGGTCAGGAACACCAGCGTCTCCTCCTCGGCCTGGAGGCTGCTGACGCTGACCTCGACGGGGAACTCACCACCGTCGTGGCGCAGCCCGTACAGCCCCCGGTCCACGACGATCGGCTTCGGGTTCTCCTGCCCCAGGTAGGCGCGCAGGAGCGCGCTGTGCCGTTGCCGCGCGGGGCCGGGCACGAGGTCGACGACCGCCGCGCCGAGAAGGTCGGCCGGCGCGCGGCCGAACATGCGCTGAACCTGCGCGTTGGCCATGACGACGGCGCCCTGGCCGTTGGTGATCAGCAAGGCGTCGGGGGCCGCTTCCAGCAGCGCGACGAAGCGCCGGTTGGCCTGCCGGATCTCGCGCTGGGCCGCGACCTGTTCGGTGATGTCGGTCACGACACCGCCTACGGCGTACGGCCTCCCGGACGCGGTGCTGAGCGGGAACAGGCTGGTGAGGAAGTCGCGCGGGCCTTCGGGCAGGGCGAGCCGTTCCTCCCGCTGCAGGGGCTCGCCGCCCGCCAGCATGGCGAGGTCCGCGGCCCGCGCCTGATTCGCCAGGTCGGGCGGCATGACGTCCCGGTCCCGGTGGCCCAGCACCTGCTCGCGGGGCAGACCGATGCTCTCCTCGAACGTCGTGTTGACCGCCAGGAAACGGCCGTCCAGGTCCTTGATGAACACCACCGCGGGCGTGTGGTCCATGAACGCCTGCAGCAGTTCGTTCTGACGAACCTGCCATTCGGCACGGGCGTGCGCCACCTCGACACGGCGGCCCACGGACAGGACCGCGAAGACGACCGCGCCGAACACGATCACATGCCCGAACACCAGCAGTGCGGTACTGAGCCGTGTTCCGAACAGTCCCGCGTCCTCGCCCGCCAGGACGAGCCACCCCAGCAGCGGCGGCGCCACCAGGACGGTCGCGAACAGCCGGCGCCCCAGCGCGCCCGTGGTGCCGGCGTTCGTCAGCAGACTCGCGGGGCCCTCGTCAGGCCGGACGAGAAGGGCGGACGCGACCAGCAGCATCAGGGCCAGCCCGCTGTACAGGGCCATGCCCTTGTACAGCCCGAACCGTTCCAGCTCCGGCACGGCGTACGTGAAGCCGTACAGCCGCAGCATCCCCAGGGCGAGGACGACCAGGCCGGGGACCTGACTCGTCCAGGCGGGAAGCCGGGTGAGGCTCGCGCACAGCGCAGCCACGCCCGCGATCGTCAGCGCCAGAGCCGTGTTCGCCGACATCCGCCCGCGCGCCATGCCCCCGGGGGGCGCCGCGTCGTCCTTGACGACCAACTCGTCGATGCCCAGGCTCGTGCCGGTCAGGTACTCCACCAGGGTCAGCCCGCCGATCAGCGCGCCCAGGACCGCGGCCGCGCGGGCCGCGGCGACGAGCCATACGGGGACGCGTCCGCGGGCCGGCGCCAGGGCCGACACGAACAGGGAGGCGCCGAGCGCCAGCAGAGCCACGGTGGTGTTGGCGTCCATCGTCGCCCCGGCGCCGGGAAGCCGCCTGAGGGCCTCGAGGCCGGACACCCAGCCGGTCAGGCCCATGGCGCCGAGCGCGGCGCCCGCCAGGGCGGCACCCCGGGACACCGCGCGCGCGGTGTTCAGGGTGGAACGCTGGTACGGCAGGTCCGCGGCTTGCTCTGCTCCCAGTACGCCGTGCAGTTCGGGCGTCCGCTGTTCTTCCACGCCAAACACCCGCATATGTGAGGAAGTCGCCTGATATGCACTAATACCGTAAGCGCTGCGACCACCCGGTGCCCTGTCTCCGGCGGGCAGGGGTGGGGCAGTGCGGATCCCTGGAGTGCGGAGTCGTACGCATCGGGCGGTAAGGGTCACATCCCGCCCCCACTCGTGACATCTTCGAATTCACTGCGTACGCTCCTGAATATGGATATGCACACTGTGGTGGTGGGGACGTCCGGTGTCACCGCGTCCGACGTTCTCGCCGTGGCGCGCGCCGGCGCCCGCGTCGAGCTCTCCGGCGAGGCGGTGTCCGCCCTCACCGCGGCCCGCGAGATCGTCGACGCCCTGGCGGCCAAGCCCGACCCCGTCTACGGCGTCTCCACCGGCTTCGGCGCCCTCGCGACCCGGCACATCGGCCAGGAGCTGCGCACCCAGCTCCAGCGCAACATCGTCCGCTCGCACGCGGCCGGCATGGGCCCGCGGGTCGAACGGGAAGTCGTACGGGCGCTGATGTTCCTGCGGCTGAAGACCGTCTGCTCGGGCCACACCGGTGTGCGCCCCGAGGTCGCGCAGACCATGGCCGACGTGCTGAACGCCGGCATCACCCCCGTCGTGCACGAGTACGGCTCCCTCGGCTGCTCCGGCGACCTCGCGCCCCTGTCCCACTGCGCCCTCACCCTGATGGGCGAAGGGGACGCCGAAGGCCCCGACGGCGCCGTACGGCCCGCCGCGGAACTGCTGGCCGCGCACGGCATCGCGCCCGTCGAGCTGCGCGAGAAGGAGGGCCTCGCCCTCCTCAACGGCACCGACGGCATGCTCGGCATGCTGCTCATGGCCCTCGCCGACCTCGACACCCTCTACAAGTCCGCCGACGTCACCGCGGCCCTGTCCATGGAAGCCCTGCTCGGCACCGACAAGGTCCTCGCCCCCGAGCTGCACGCCATCCGGCCGCACCCCGGCCAGGCCGCCAGCGCCGCCAACATGCTGGCCGTGCTGAAGGGTTCCGGTCTGACGGGCCATCACCAGGACGACGCGCCCCGCGTCCAGGACGCCTACTCCGTCCGCTGCGCCCCCCAGGTCGCCGGCGCCGGACGCGACACCCTCGCCCACGCCCGACTCGTCGCCGACCGCGAACTCGCCTCCGCCGTCGACAATCCCGTCGTGCTCCCCGACGGCCGGGTCGAGTCCAACGGCAACTTCCACGGCGCCCCGGTCGCCTATGTGCTCGACTTCCTCGCCATCGCCGCCGCCGACCTCGCGTCCATCGCCGAGCGGCGCACCGACCGGCTGCTGGACAAGAACCGCAGCCACGGGCTGCCGCCCTTCCTCGCCGACGACGCCGGCGTGGACAGCGGGCTGATGATCGCCCAGTACACGCAGGCCGCGCTGGTGAGCGAGCTGAAGCGGCTCGCCGTACCGGCCTCCGCGGACTCCATCCCGTCCTCCGCGATGCAGGAGGACCACGTGTCGATGGGCTGGTCGGCGGCGCGCAAACTGCGCACGGCCGTCGGCAACCTCACCCGGGTCATCGCGGTCGAGCTGTACGCCGCCACGCGCGCCGTGGAACTGCGCGAGGGGCTCACCCCCGCCCCGGCCACGCGGGCCGTCATCGACGCCGCACGGGCCGCCGGGGTGGCCGGTCCCGGGCCGGATCGTTTCCTCGCCCCCGACCTGGCCGCGGCCGAGGCGTTCGTGCGCGACGGGCGGCTGGTCGAGGCGGTGCAGACGGTCACCGGCCCGCTGCGGTAACCGACGAGACGGCGGGGCCCCGGCGCACGTCGGCCGGGGCCCCGCGAGGGGCTACTTGAGCTTGGCGGCCTGGGCGTCGACCACCGCGGCGGGAATCTCGTACTTCTCGCCGGTCATCAGCGCGCCCATGTTGATCGTGTAGTAAGTCGCCAGCGTGCCGCCGTGCCGCGCCACTTCGGCGTGCACCGTGCCGGGCGCAGCCTGGCCCTCCATCTCCATGGACGCGGAGAACGCCACGGACTCGTCCCCGGTGCCGGAGCCCTTCTCGGTGGCGACCTTGAGGACCTTCTGCTCGGCGCCCTTGGCGGTGACGGTGAAGCCGCCCGCGCATGCGGCGATCGCGTCCGAGACGGACTTGAAGGTCGTCGCGGCGGCGTCACCGTCGTACGACGAGAGGCCGACGGCGGTCATGTTGACGCTCAGGGCGTCCGAGAACGCGTCCTCGAACTCGCCCTCCGTCATGTCCTGCATGGACTGGGAGGCCGTGTCGGTGGGGGACTTCTGCTCGGTCGCCATGTTGCGGGCGTCGCCGGCGGATTCGCCCGGCGCGAGACCGGACATCGCGTAGGCGAGCGGCTCGCACTCCGCCTTGTCGACCTGGACCTCGCTCTTGGACGCGGGGAACTGGGCGTCGGGCGCCTTGACGTCATACCCCTCGACATCGCCCTGGGCGATGATCAGCTTCTTCAACTCGGCGGCGCTCAGGGCCTTCGCGGCCGGGGCGGCGGAGGCCGGATCCGACCCCTTGGCGTCGTCCGAACCGCTCTCGGCGCATCCCGTGATGAGGGCGAGCGACAGGGCACCCACGGCAACCGTGGTGCACAGGCGCGCACCCGATGATCTGTTCATGATCGGACTATGAGGCGCTGGTCAAGGGCACGTCAAGCGAACTCTTCGCTGCGTGGTCCGCCGGTGTCCGGCGGTGCCGCGCCGGCGCTCCGTCAGAGACCGAGACGTTCGCGGCGCACCGAGTACGCCACGAATCCGGCACCCAGCGTGAGGCAGAACGCGCCACCGAGGACGTAGGGCGTGCTGTCGAAGCTGCCGGTGTCGGCGAGGCGGGTCCCACCGGCCCCGGACAGCTCCGTGTCCGCGACGGCGCCCGAGTCCGTGACGGCGGCCGTTCCGGCGTCCGTGGTGGCGGCCCTGGCCTGCGTCGTCATCACCGGCATGGCCCGCTCTCTCACCGGGGCGTCACCGGTCGCGTTCGCGGAGGGTACGAACCACAGGGCCCCCAGCAGGGTGCCCGCGGCGGTGGCGGTCAGCAACGGACGGCGAGCGGATGACACGGAATATCGATCCCCTTGTGACGCTGGCGAATTGGCCGTGTGGGGCGATGCTAGTGAAAGCCGCGGGTCGTGGGAAAGTCGCGGGGGCCCCTGGCCGTACGCTCCGGGCATGAGCACTCCAGAGACAGCAGGTTTTGTACGGCTTCGGGTGGAACTCGTCCTCCAGATCGACGACGCCCAGGCCGTGACCCGGGCGGCACAGCGGCGGATCTCCGAGGACGCCGATATGCAGGCCGAGGAACGGGTACATGCCGAGAGCGCTGTGACGGAAGACACCGCGGAGGCACTCGCGTATCTCGTGGACCCGTTCGACCTGGTCAGCGAGGTGCCCGGGATCGAGCTCCAGCAGGCCTCCTGGAGCAGCGAGCAGGTGGACTACGACCCTGATTCGCCGGACTGGGATCTCGACGAGGATGATGTGGACGACGACGAGGAAGAGCGGGTCGGCTGAAGCGGCTTGGGAAAATCGTGACCCCGGGCGGCAACCACCGCCCGGGGTTCGCTCGTCTCACGGGGCGCACGGACCGACACCAGCACCACGGGCCACCGGGCCGGTGAGGGTGGTGTGCCCCACACATCGAAGGAATGTGGAACGGGACGAACCGGTCGTAGCGTTGAACTTGGTTGATGGGGACTCTCGGGGTTCTGGGGATTCGGCAACGATGGAGAAGCGTGTGATGACGAACAGTAAGCGGCGCAGGGGCCTGACGGTCGCGTCCGCACTGCTCGGCGGCGTACTGGTGCTCTCGGCGTGTTCCGGCGGGGACGCCGCCGGCAGCGACGGCGGCAACGACAGCTCGCAGGCCAAGGTCGACGAGGCGGCCGCGCAGAAGACCTCAGAGGCCCAGATCAAGATCACACCCAAGGACGGCTCGGCCAACGCCTCCATCAACAACTCGGCGACCGTCACCGTGAGCAAGGGCACGCTCACCGAGGTGTCGATGACGACGGCCGACGGCACCGCCGTCGAGGGCGAGATCTCGGCCGACAAGACCAGCTGGAAGCCCAGCGTCCAGCTCGAGCGCTCCACGCGCTACAAGGTCGCCGTGACCGCGAAGGACGCCAAGGGCCTGGAGGCCCACGAGAACGCCTCCTTCACCACGGTCTCCCCGGACAACAGCTTCATAGGCTCGTTCACGCCGGACGACGGCACCACGGTCGGCGTCGGCATGCCGGTCTCGATCAACTTCGACAAGGCGATCACCAACAAGGCGGACGTCCAGAAGGGCGTCACCGTCTCCACCAGCAGCGGCCAGGAGGTCGCCTGCCACTGGTTCAACGCCAACCGCATGGACTGCCGCCCCGAGGACTACTGGCAGGAAGGCTCCACCGTCACGCTGAAGCTGGCGCTCGACGGCGTCGAGGGCGCCGAGGGTGTCTACGGCGTCCAGCAGAAGTCGGTCTCCTTCACCATCGGCCGCAACCAGGTCTCCTTCGTCGACGCGCAGACCAAGCAGATGAAGGTCACGCAGGACGGCAAGGTCGTCAAGACCATCCCGATCTCCGCGGGCTCGCCCGAGAACAAGACGTACGAGGGCCAGATGGTGATCTCCGAGAAGTTCAAGGAGACCCGGATGAACGGCGCGACGGTCGGCTTCACCGACGACGACGGCAAGGGCGAGTACGACATCAAGGACGTCCCGCACGCCATGCGGCTGTCCAGCTCCGGCACCTTCATCCACGGCAACTACTGGGGCGCCGACTCCATCTTCGGCAACGTCAACACCAGCCACGGCTGCGTCGGCCTGAACGACACCAAGGGCGCGAACGACCCGAAGACCGAGGGCGCGTGGTTCTACGACAACTCGATCGTCGGTGACGTCGTGGTCGTCCAGAACACCGGCGACAAGACCATCGCACCGGACAACGGCCTCAACGGCTGGAACATGAGCTGGGAGCAGTGGAAGGCCGGTTCCGCCGTCTGACGCCCGCTTCCTGACGCCCACGCAGCGACGAAGGCCGCCCACCCAGGGCGGCCTTCGCCTTTTCCCGCCACCGCGTGCCGAAGCCCTCCCCGCTTCCCGGCCCGCTTCTCATCCTTCTTTTATCCGTGCCTTATTCGGTCATCACGGTGCCTGCCTAGCTTGCGGCACATGTTCTTCACCTACCTGAGGCGCGAACTGCGCCGCCGCAGAAAGGCGGCCCTCGTCGTCGCCTCCGGACTCGCGTTGGGCATCGCGCTGGTCATCGTCGTCAACTCCGTGTCGTCCGGCATGGGACAGGCGCAGGACAAGGTCCTTCAGTCGCTGTACGGCCTCGGCACCGACATGACTGTCACCAAGGCCGCCGATCCCGCCGAGGAAGGGCAGGCACAGGGGCCGCGGTTCCGGTTCGACGCACGGGAGGACGGCTCCGGCGAGGAGCAGAGCAGCGACCGGGTCATGGTCCAGGGCTTCCAGACCCTGGCGAGCTCCACCGTGGCGAAGGTCGGCTCGCAGGACGGCGTCGCGCACGCCGTCGGCGGTCTGAGCCTTCAGGTCATCAAGGTCAGCGGCGAGTTCACCCGCGGTCAGCTGCAACAGGGCAGTGGCGGCACAGGCGGTGGCCGGCCGTCCGGACCAGCCGGCGAGGGCCGGGTCCAGGGCGGTGGCGCGGACTTCGGCGTCAACAGCTACTCCGTCTTCGGCACCGACGTCACCGAGCCCGCGCTCGGCCCGCTGACCACCTCGAAGATCACCAGCGGCCGTACCTTCACGTCCTCGGAGACCGACGCGAAGGTCGCCGTCGCCGACGCCTCCTACGCCAAGGAGAAGAAGCTGGCCGTCGACGACACGGTCACCATCAAGGACGTCACCTACGAGGTCATCGGCATCGCCACCCCCGACAGCGGCGAGGCGGCGGCCAACCTCTACATCCCCCTGAAGCAGGCCCAGACGCTCAGCGACTCGGCGGACAAGGTCACGACGATCTACGTCGAGGCGACCGACTCCCAGCGGATCGACGCCGTCAAGTCGCAGATCCAGCACAACGTCTCCGGCACCACCGTGACGACCTCCGCCGACCTCGCCGACACCGTCTCCGGCTCCCTGTCCACCGCCTCCGACCTGGCCGCCGGCGTCGGCAAGTGGCTGTCGATCGTGGTGCTGGTGGCCGCGTTCCTGGTCGCCGGGCTGCTCACCTCGTCCGCGGTGTCCCGGCGGGTGCGGGAGTTCGGCACTCTGAAGGCGCTGGGCTGGCGGTCGGGGCGGGTGACCCGGCAGGTGGTCGGCGAGGCCGTCGTCCACGGGCTGGTCGGCGGTGCGCTCGGCATCGCGCTCGGCCTGGCGGGGGCGTACGTGGTCACCGCGATCAGCCCGACCCTGCAGGCCGAACTCGGCGGCGCCGGGGGCGGAACGACCGGCCCCGGCGGTGGCTTCGGCGGCGGCCCGGCGAGGCAGACCGCGGGCCGCACGCTCGACGTCGCCCTGACGGCCCCCGTCAGCGTGACGACCATCGCCCTCGCGGTCGGGCTGGCCGTGACCGGCGGGCTCGTGGCCGGCGCGTTCGGCGGCTGGCGGGCGTCGCGCCTGCGTCCGGCGGACGCGTTGCGGCGCGTGGAATAGCCCGCCGCTCCTCGGGCCCGTCGCCGCAGTCGCGCCGGCGTAGCGCGCTCGTCCGCGTAGTCCGTGGCGCCCGCGCAGCCCGTCGCGTCCGCGCAGCCCGTCGCGTCCGCGCAGCCCGTTGTGCCCACGCGGCCCAGCCGCGCGACGACGCGGCCCCGCGCCCCTTCGGGCGCGCCTCCCACCCTCCGAAGCTTCCCAGGAGCCGCACCACCATGTACGAACTCAGAGGCGTCACCAAGCACTACAACCGGGGCAAGGACACCGTACGCGCGCTGGACGGCGTCGATCTCGTCATCGCCGACGGCGACCGGCTGGTCATCCAGGGCCCCACCGGCGGCGGCAAGTCGACGCTGCTGCAGATGCTCGGCGGACTCGACCGGCCCACCTCCGGCGAGGTCCTCCTCGACGGGACCGACCTGGCGAGGCTGCCCGAGGCACGGCTCACCCGGGTGCGCAGCGAGAACATCGGCTTCGTCTTCCAGAGCTTCAACCTGATCCCCACGCTCACCGCCCAGGAGAACGTCGAGACCGCGCTCGTACCGCTCGGCATCAAGGCCCGGGACCGGCGCGAACGCGCCGCCGAGGCGCTGGAGTCGGTCGGTCTCGGCGAGCGGCTCGGGCACCTTCCCGGGGAGATGTCCGGCGGCCAGCAGCAACGCGTCGCCATCGCGCGGGCGCTGGTGAAGCGGCCGAAGGTGCTGCTGGCCGACGAACCGACCGGAAACCTCGACGAGTCGATGCGCGACGAGATCATGGACGTGCTCGAACGCACCTGGAAGGAGCTGGGACTGACCTTCCTCATGGTCACCCACGATTCCGCCATCGCGAGAAAGGCCCCGCGGGTGGCGACGATCCGCAAGGGGCGGATAACGGTGAAGGAGAACGCCACCTCGTAGCGGAACGCGAGGTCCCGCACCAAGTTCGCGGCCTTGCCGCCGTCATGACCGAGTCGTGACGGGTCACTCTCTTGAGCTCGGTGATCACCCCCCGGCATACTGCGTGATTCCGGGGGGTGCACAGGCATATGTGCGAACGTCCCCCGATCCGGGTGAACGGGGAATTCACCCGGTTCCTCAACTCCAGGGGGAGTTTTGCGCACACAAGTGAAGAGAGCCGGTGCCACCGCGGTCGCCACCGCGGCCGCCGTCGCCCTCGCCGCGGGACTGACCAGCCCGGCGAGTGCGAAACCGGAGCAGAGCCCGAACGGCCCTGCGAAGCTCACGTCGCACCACCGCATCACCCTGATCACCGGCGACCGGGTCTCCGTGGACACCAAGGGGCGGATCGTCGGCCTGGACCGGGCCGAGGGCCGTGAACACATACCGGTGCAGATACGCAAGGCGAACGGCCACACCCTGGTGATACCCGCCGACGCGGCCCGCCTGGTCGCCGCCGGCACACTGGACCAGCGGCTGTTCGACATCACCGAGCTCAACAAGTCCGCGACCCGCAAGGCCCAGAGGAACGGCCTCAAGGTCATCGTCGGCTACCGGGGCACCGCCACCACCGCCAAGGCCGGCGTCCGCGACGCGGGCACGCTGCGCCGGAACCTGAAGACGCTGAACGCCGACGCCGTGCAGACGACGCACAAGGACACGCCCGAGCTGTGGGACGCGGTCACCAACGGCGACCGAACCGTCTCCGGCATCGCTCACGTCTGGCTCGACGGCGTCCGCAAGGCCACCCTCGACAAGTCCGTGCCGCAGATCGGCGCCCCCAAGGCCTGGGCCGCCGGCTACGACGGCACGGGCGTGAAGATCGCCGTGCTCGACACCGGAGTCGACGCCACGCACGCCGACCTCACGTCGCAGGTGGTGGCGTCGAAGAACTTCACCACCGCGCCCGACGCCACCGACAAGCAGGGCCACGGCACGCACGTGGCCTCCATCGCGGCCGGCACCGGCGCGAAGTCCGGCGGCAGGTTCAAGGGCGTCGCGCCCGGCGCCGAGATCCTCAACGGCAAGGTCCTCGACGACAGCGGCTTCGGCGACGACTCCGGCATCCTGGCCGGCATGGAGTGGGCGGCCGAGCAGGGCGCCGACGTCGTCAACCTCAGCCTCGGCGGCATGGACACCCCGGAGATCGACCCGCTGGAGGCCGCCGTCAACCGGCTGTCCGCCGAGAAGGGCATCCTCTTCGCCATCGCGGCCGGCAACTCCGGTCCCGAGTCGGTCGGTTCGCCCGGAAGCGCGGATGCCGCCCTCACCGTCGGCGCCGTCGACGACAAGGACAAGCCGGCCGACTTCTCCAGCACCGGCCCGCGCCTCGGCGACGGCGCCGTCAAGCCGGACGTCACCGCGCCCGGCGTGGACATCACCGCGGCCGCGGCCAAGGGCAGCGCCATCGGCCAGGAGGTCGGCGAGAGCCCGGCCGGCTACCTGACCATCTCGGGTACGTCGATGGCGACGCCGCACGTCGCCGGTGCCGCCGCCATCCTCAAGCAGCAGCACCCGGACTGGACGTACGCCGAGCTCAAGGGCGCGCTGACCGCGTCCGCCAAGGCCGGTGCCTACACGCCGTTCCAGCAGGGCTCGGGCCGGATCCAGGTCGACAAGGCCGTCAAGCAGACGGTGATCGCCGACCCGGTCTCCCTCAGCTTCGGCGTCCAGCAGTGGCCGCACACCGACGACACCCCGGCCACCAAGCAGCTGACGTACCGCAACCTCGGCACCACCGACGTCACGCTGGACCTGACGGCCACCGCCACCAACCCCAAGGGCCAGGCGGCACCGGCGGGCTTCTTCACCCTCGGCGCGACCGAGGTGACCGTCCCGGCGGGCGGCGAGGCCTCCGTGGACCTGACCGTCGACACCAAGCTGGGCGGCACGGTCGACGGCGCGTACAGCGCGTACGTGACCGGGACGGGCGGCGGGCAGAGCGTCCGCACGGCCGCCGCCGTGCAGCGTGAGGTGGAGTCGTACGACGTCACGGTCAAGCACCTCGGCCGGGACGGGCAGGGGACGGACGACTACAACACCTCGCTGCTCGGCTACGCGGGCCTGGGCAACGGCCGCGGCTACCAGGTGCCGGCCGTCGCGTCCGGCACCGCCACCGTGCGCGTGCCCAAGGGCACCTACCTGCTGGACGCCTGGATCGCCAAGGACTTCATCAATCTGGAGGGCGGCCTCGACTGGCTGGTCCAGCCGCGGCTGACCGTCACGAAGAACACCTCCGTGACCATCGACGCCCGGCAGACCAGGTCCGCCACCATCACGGTGCCCGACCCCGCCGCCAAGCCGCACTCGGCGACGGTCGGCTACTTCCTGGACAGCGCCGGCATCGGATTCGGCTTCGGCGCCCGCTCCTTCGCCGATCTGCGGATCGCCCACCTCGGCGGCGAGATCGCCAACGGCCTCACCCAGACCTGGGGCGGCCAGTGGACGAAGGGCGCCGCGACCGAGTACGACGTGGCGACCACCGCCGAGGTCAAGAAGATCCAGGGCGACAAGGTCCGCAAGTTCAGCAAGAGCGAACTCGCGACGGTGAAGGGCAACCTCGGGGCCTCCACCTCCGGCAAGACCGGCGCGCTCCTCGCCGTCGGCGTCTTCCCCGCCGACTTCTACGTGGGTGAGCCCGTCGAGCAGAAGCTGCCCGGCAGCCGCACGCTGTATCTGTCGACGACGCAGGGCATCCAGTGGGCGCTCGACTTCGAGCAGTACGGCGGCAGGGACTCCCAGGGCGCCCCGATCCCCGAGGCGTACTACACGTCCGGCAACCCGGTGACGTACAAGGCGGGCAAGTCGTACACGCAGACCTTCAACAAGGCCGTCTTCGGGCCCACCCTGAACACCGAGTTCGGCCTGTACCGCGAGGGCAACGACCTCTACGGCTATGTGCCGCTGTTCGCCGACGGCTCCCGGCACGCGGGCTCGTCGCTGTTCACCTCGGTGAACACGACCCTGTACCGCAACGGCGCCAAGGTCGGCTCCCACGACGACCCGCTGTTCGGGCAGAAGGCGTTCCGGGTCCCGTCCGGTGACGCCGAGTACCGGCTGACCACCTCGGTGAAGCGGACCGTCAAGGTCGCGGCGGCCGCCACGCGGATCGACGCCAGCTGGACGTTCCGCTCCAAAAAGCCGACCGGGGACGTGGCCAAGCTGCCCGCGTCGACGGTCCGCTTCAAGGCGCTGACCAGCCTGGACAGCCGCGTCACGGCCGGGCGCACGGCCACCTTCCCGGTCACCGTGGAGGGCTCGGCGGCGGGCGGCAACCTCAAGTCGCTGGGCGTGTGGGTGTCGTACGACTACGGCCAGACGTGGAAGAAGCTCACCGTCAAGAACGGCAAGATCACCGTGAAGAACCCGGCCAAGGGCAAGGCGATCTCGTTCCACGCGAAGATCACCGACAAGAAGAACAACAAGTCGACGATCTCGATCTACAACGCGTACTACGGGAAGTGACGGCTTCCCGCGGCGAGTCGGTGCGTCGCTTCGGGCGGTGCCGGTGAGGTCCCGCCGGTGACGTCCTGACGGCGTGAGGGAAAGCCCGCCGGAGGTTGAACCTCCGGCGGGCTTTGCCCTGCCGCCGCCGTGGTCCTCAGCCGTCGCTTCCGTAGGGCCGCGTGATGATCTCCAGGTTGTGCCCGTTGGGATCCTCGAAGTAGGCGCCCCGGCCCCCGTCGTTGTGGTTGATCTCGCCGGGCCGGGAGTGGTGCGGGTCGGCCCAGAAGGTCAGGCCGGCCTGCTCGATGCGGGCGAAGATCGTGTCGAAGTCCGACTCCGAGACCAGGAACGCGTAGTGCTGGGGCGTGATCTCGCCCGGCGTCTCCATGTAATCCAGAGTCACGCCGTTGGGGATCTCGACGGGGGCGAAGGGGCCGTACCGCGGGCTCACCGGCAGACCCAGGAGGCCGGCGAGGAAGCGGGCCGAGGCCTCCTTGTCGTGGGCGGCGACAATGGTGTGGTTCAGCTGGACGGTCATCGGTGACCTCCTCGGGTCTCCTCCGGTCACTTCCGGTCTGTTCAGACCTCGTCCGGTCCTCTTCTCATAACGCCGGGACCCGGGCGGCTCTTCCGCGCCGGGGCCCGCGAGACGGGGGCCCGCCCACAGCCGTCGGCGGCCCGGCGGTCCGGCACGACACCGGGCGCCGGGCCGCCGACGATCGGCGGGAACGGTCAGATCGTCGCGGTGTCGATCACGAACCGGTACCGCACGTCGCTCGCCAGCACCCGCTCGTAGGCCTCGTTGATCTGGTCCGCGCGGATCAGCTCGATCTCGGCGCCGAGGCCGTGCGCGGCGCAGAAGTCCAGCATCTCCTGGGTCTCCTGGATGCCGCCGATGCTCGACCCGGCCAGCGACTTGCGGCCGACGATCACCGAGAACAGGTTGAGGGAGATGGGCTCCTCGGGGGCGCCGACGTTCACCAGCGCGCCGTCGGTCTTCAGCAGGGCGAGGTACGCGCCGAAGTCGAGCGGCGCCGACACCGTCGACACGATCAGGTCGAAGGTGCCCGCCAGTTCCTCGAAGGTCCGCGGGTCGCTGGTCGCGTAGTAGTGGTCGGCGCCCAGCTTCAGCCCGTCGTCCTTCTTGCGCAGCGACTGCGACAGGACCGTCACCTCCGCGCCCAGCGCGTGCGCCAGCTTCACGGCCATGTGGCCGAGGCCGCCCATGCCGAGGACGGCGACCTTCTTGCCGGGACCGGCGTTCCAGCGCTTGAGCGGGGAGTACGTGGTGATGCCCGCGCACAGCAGTGGTGCGGCCTCGTCGAGGCCGATGCCCTCGGGGATGCCGACGACGTAGTTCTCGTCGACGACGATCTTCTGCGAGTAACCGCCGTACGTCGGCTGCCCGTCCTTGCCGACGCCGTTGTACGTCATCACGGCGCCCTGCGTGCAGTACTGCTCCAGGCCGGCCTTGCAGTTGTCGCACTCACGGCAGGAGTCGACCATGCAGCCGACGCCCACGCGGTCGCCGACGGCGAACCTGGTGACGCCGGTGCCGGTCTCGGCGACGACGCCGGCGATCTCGTGCCCGGGCACCATCGGGAAGATGGCCTCGCCCCAGCCCTCACGGGCCTGGTGAATGTCGGAGTGACAGATTCCGGCGTACTTGATGTCGATCAGGACATCGAACTCACCGACCTCCCGCCGCTCGATCGTGGTGCGCTCGAGCGGTGCCTTGGCGGCGGGGGCGGCGTATGCGGTGACAGTGGTCATGCCGGGGGGTCTCCTAGCGATGCTGTTGCGCACCCGGCTGCCTTCCTGCCGGGCACATCGTCCAGGCTGCCGCCGAACGGGACATCCACCCAGGCCACGGCTTTGCGTACGTCCGCTGTGCCTACCACTGGCGGGGGCAGGCTCGTGTGCGTACGACCGTGAATACTGGACGCATGGACGAACAGCCCGCGCACGTGGAGGAGCCCGGCGGCGGCCTGGACCGGCGTGCCGAGCTCAGCGAGTTCCTGCGCAGCCGGCGGGCCCGGCTGAAGCCGGAGGACGTCGGATTGCCGGACTACGGACGGCACCGCAGGGTCCCCGGACTGCGCCGCGAGGAGCTGGCACAGCTGGCCGGAGTGTCGGTGGCGTACTACACGCGGCTCGAGCAGGGCAACGGGCGGAACGTCTCGGCGGAGGTGCTGGACGCGATCGCGCGGGCCCTGCGGCTGACCGGCGCCGAGCATGCCCACCTCACCCACCTCGCCAGGCCGAAGCAGCACAAGAAGAAGGCGGCGGCGCGTACGCAGCATGTGCGGGGCGCGCTGTGGCAGCTGCTGGACACGCTCGACGGCGTCCCCGCCTACATCGTGGGGCGCCGCTCGGACATCCTGGTCTGGAACAGGATGGCGGCCGCCGTCTTCGGCGACTGGGCGGAGATGCCGGCGCAGGAGCGGAACTGGGCGCGGCTGGTGTTCCTGAGGCCCGAGTACCGCGAACTGTTCGTCGACTGGGACCAGAAGGCCTTCGACATCGTCGCCTTCCTGCGCATGGACGCCGGCTGCCACCCGGACGACCCGCGCCTGTCGGCCCTGGTGGGCGAGCTCTCCGTGAAGAGCTCGGAGTTCCGGCTTCTGTGGGCCACGCACGACGTCAAGGAGAAGAGCCACGGGGTCAAGCGGCTCCGGCACCCGCTGGTCGGCGACCTCTCCCTGTCCTTCGAGACCTTCCGCCTCCTCGACGACGCCGAGCAATCCCTCATCACCTACCACGCGGAGCCGGGATCCCCGTCCGCGGAGGGTCTGCGTCTCCTCGCCAGCTGGGGCAGGGACGCGACCCGGGCCGGGACGGGGTCGTCGACGTCGTCGAACTGAGCGGGGGCCGGTCGAACCGGACGGGGACCGGCCGAACCGAGCGCGAGCCGGTTGAACCGGGCAGGGACCGGTCGAACCGAGCCGGGCCTGATAGATGCCGTTCAGGCCCCACCACTCGCCGTAGGTCCGCCGGCCGGCCAGCAGGCCGCCGGTGTCCCGGCCCCGGTAGGCGACCAGCCGGCCCAGATGGCCCGGATAGCCGTCGATCACGTATTTCTCGTTGGTCACCGTGGCGAGCTGCCGTGGCGTCCGTCGCCGGAGAAGTCGCCCACCGAGAAGAGGTTCGCCATGGCGTTCCAGCCGCCGGAGCCGACCAGCTTGCGGGCGCCGAGGCGGGCGGTGGAGGTGCCCGGGTAGAGCCACAGCCTGCCCGTGGACGCCTCCCGCGTGTACAGGTCCGGACGGCCGTCACCGGTCGGGAGCCTCATGATCGAGGCCGTTCTAGAAGGTAACGGGGAGAGACGGCCGTGCTTCTGCCGGATTGTCGTGGTGCTGTGGGACTGCTGGGCTCACCCTTCAGCAGGCGCAACACCGATTGGGCAGGCCACGCCCGTCCCACCCAACCCGCAGTAGCCATCAATATTGCGCGAAAGGTACTGCTGGTGGTAGCCCTCCGCCGGGTAGAACGTGCGGTCCTCCGCCGGGAGGATCTCCGTCGTGATGCGGCCGTGGCCCGAACCGGTCAGGACCTTCTGGTACGCCTCGCGGGACGACTCAGCCGCCGCGGCCTGCTCGGGGGTGTGGGTGTAGATCGCCGAGCGGTACTGCGTGCCGACGTCGTTGCCCTGGCGGAAGCCCTGCGTGGGGTCGTGCGCCTCCCAGAAGGTCTTCAGGAGGCGGTCGTACGAGATCACCTTCGGGTCGTAGACCACGCGCACGGCCTCCGTGTGGCCGGTCAGGCCCGAGCAGACCTCCTCGTACGTGGGGTGCTCGGTGTGACCGCCCTGGTAGCCGACGAGGGTCGTCCAGACCCCCGCGGGCAGCTGCCAGAACTTGCGCTCGGCGCCCCAGAAACAGCCGAGGCCGAAGTCGGCGATCTCCAGGCCCTCGGGGTAGGGCCCGCTCAGCGGGTTGCCCAGGACGGTGTGGCGCTCGGGGACGGTGAAGGCGGGCTCCGCGCGGCCCTTCAGTGCCTGCTCAGCGGTGGGCAGGCTGGGCGTGCGGCGGAACAGCATGTCGGGCTCCTTCTGCCGGGGTCACTACGGTGCCCGCCCCGTCGCCGTCACACGGCGGGGCGGGTACTTTGTTGAACATTCCAACACCGCATGGCATTCCGGGCACCACGACGGGGGCACCCACTCCCCGTCCATCAGCCGCACCAGCCGGCTCCATCGACGGCTCGATCGCCGTCTCGCCTGCTCAGCGCAGCAGCGTCGCCGGGCTGCCGCCGTTCGCCTCGTAGCCCGCGACCGCCAGCGCCCGGTAGACCGCGAACTCCGAGGCCGGGTCCGGGGACAGCGTCCACGGGAGCGCCCCCACATGGCCGTCGATGTGTATCAGCTGGCTCATGGCCTCGGCCCAGCGCTCGGAGCGGACCAGGAAGAAGACCAGCAGATGACGCACGTGTGCCAGCATCGGGTCGTCGGCGCGGGCCGAGTGGACCGCGTGCAGGGCGCCGTGGATCGCCTTGGTCACGACCTCGCTCTGGTAGAAGCCGGCGACCAGGTTGACCTCGGGGAGGTGCTCGAAGACCGCGAACAGCGGCATCGCGGCCAGCAGCGAGCCCTGCGGGGCGCGGGCCGCCGCGGCCTCGGCGAACTGGGTGGCCAGCTCACGCGAGCCGTGCCACTTCTCGCACCAGTAGTGCAGCGCGGCCAGGTGCGCGCCCATGTGGTTCGGCGCGCGGTCCAGGATCTTCAGCCACAGCTGCTCGAACTCCGCGCGCGGGTACGCCAGGCCGCGGGCCACCGACAGCTCGACGATGTACGGGATCGGGTCACCGGGGGCGAGCAGCGCCGCGTCACCGCACGCGGCCTTCGCCTCCTCCATGATGATCCGGAAGTCGTCCGTGCCGGGCGTCGCCGTCCGCCACGCCTGCTGCACCAGGAACTCGGCGTGCACCGCCGCGCCGCCCGCGTCCTTGGGCGCCTGCGCCCGCCACACCCGCAGCCACTGGCCGCCCGGCGTGTCGCTGACGCCGCCCGGCCGCTGCTGCAGCTCCAGCGCCGCGGCGCCGGCGAAGGCCTGCACGCGCTGCCAGCGCAGCTCGCTCTCCGCCTCCGTGCCCGCGAGCAGTTGCGCCGCGGCCCGGTGGTCCTGTGTGCGCTGCACCAGGTCCAGCACGTCCAGCAGGTCCTGGTCGGGGCCGGGCATGCGGATGTCCAGCTCCTCCTGCCGCACGAACCCGTAGTTCGCGGGGTCCGCCGCGTCCGGGTGGCCCGGCTTGACCAGCTCTATCCCCCTGCGCCTGCGCATCATGACGGGACCGAGCACAAAGCCGATCATGAGCAGGGCGAACAGGACCCAGAGAATCTCCATGCCTCAAGCGAACCAGACGCCGACGACAATTGGCCAACCCCCTCCGCCCGGCCTGTGGAAAACTCCCGGCGAGCGGCGGGCGGGGCCCCTCCGAGCGGCCCGGAACCGCGGTCGAGCAGCGCCGAGTGTGCCGCGGGACCCGTCGAGATCCGGAAATACTCCGCCGAGAACTGCGGCATCCCCTGTGGAACGCCTACGCTCGGTTCCCATGAGCGACAGGCACATCAGTCAGCACTTCGAGACGCTCGCCATCCACGCGGGCAACACGGCCGACCCCCTCACCGGCGCGGTCGTACCGCCGATCTACCAGGTGTCCACCTACAAACAGGACGGGGTAGGCGGTCTGCGCGGCGGCTACGAGTACAGCCGCAGCGCCAATCCGACCAGGACCGCGCTCGAGGAGAACCTCGCCGCCCTGGAGGGCGGCCGCCGCGGTCTCGCGTTCGCGTCCGGACTGGCGGCCGAGGACTGCCTGCTGCGTACGCTGCTCAGCCCCGGCGACCACGTGGTCATCCCCAATGACGCCTACGGCGGCACGTTCCGGCTGTTCGCTAAGGTCGTCGCCCGCTGGGGCGTGGAATGGTCGGTCGCCGACACCAGCGACCCGGCCTCCGTACGGGCCGCCATCACGCCGAAGACCAAGGTCGTGTGGGTGGAGACCCCCTCCAACCCGCTGCTCGGCATCACCGACGTCGCGGCCGTCGCCCAGATCGCCCGGGACGCCGGCGCCCGCCTCGTCGTCGACAACACCTTCGCCACGCCCTACCTTCAGCAGCCCTTGTCGCTCGGCGCGGACGTCGTGGTGCACTCGCTGACCAAGTACATGGGCGGCCACTCCGACGTCGTGGGCGGCGCGCTGATCGTCGGCGACGTGGAACTCGGCGAGGAGCTGGCGTTCCACCAGAACGCGATGGGCGCGGTCGCCGGGCCCTTCGACTCCTGGCTGGTGCTGCGCGGCACCAAGACGCTCTCGGTGCGCATGGACCGGCACAGCGAGAACGCGACCAGGATCGCCGACATGCTCACCCGGCACGCGCGCGTGACGCGTGTGCTGTACCCGGGGCTGCCGGACCACCCTGGTCACGAGATCGCCGCCAAGCAGATGCGTGCCTTCGGCGGCATGGTCTCCTTCCTGGTGGAGGGTGGCGAGGAAGCGGCCGTCGAGGTCTGCAACCGCGCCAAGGTGTTCACCCTGGGTGAATCGCTCGGTGGCGTCGAGTCGCTGATCGAGCACCCGGGCCGGATGACGCACGCCTCGGTGGCCGGCTCGGCCCTGGAGGTACCCGGCGACCTGGTGCGCCTCTCCGTGGGCATCGAGAACGTCGACGACCTGCTGGAGGACCTGCAGCAGGCGCTCGGCTGACCCGGACCGCCGACTGCTACCAGCCGGTGAGCGGTGGAGTCGTCTCCGACGGCGGCTCCACCCAGGGGCGCTCGGTCATCGCCCAGACGGTGAACGCCACGGTCACCGCGAAGAGCAGCAGCCAGACCACACGCAGTGCGAGGGCCCGGCGCCGCAGCAGGCGGTCGCCGAGGCGTACGGCGTCGGCGCAGAGGCCGGGCGGCACCCGGGGCGGCGTCCGCTCCATGATCCGCCGTGCGGCGGACTCCCGGTCGGCCTGGCTCACGAAGACCTCCCGGTCATGATGCCGCCACCTCTGCCCCGGTCACCGCGGGCGTGGGCGGCCGGGGTGGGTGCAGCAGGGTCGCCGTCGCCCGGGCGCAGACGGCGCGGACGCGTTCGGTGGGCAGCCCGAGCAGTGCCGCGGTCTGTTCCTCGGCGACCCCCTCGTACAGCCTGAGGACTACGACCAGGCGCTCCTGCGTCGTCAGGCCGGCGAGCGCGCTGCCCGGGTGCGGGCGGTTCCGGCGGAGGGCGCCGTACTCGTGCCAGGCGCGGTGCGCGAAGCGGGTGGCCAGGTACGCGCGCGTGCGGACGTACGGGTCCTCGCCGCGCAGCCGGTCCCAGGAGGCGTACGTATGGGCCAGGGCCTGCGTGAGCAGGCGCCGCGCGCGTGGGTTGGCGTCAGGGGCCTCCGCGGTGAGCAGTGTGGCCGTGTGCAGCAGCCGCCCCGCGGCTCCGGCCACGAACGCCTCGAACTCCCGGGCCCGGCGGGCACCTTGGGACGCTTGCCGTTCTCGCATCGCGCCTCCCGCCTGAACCGACCTGAGGAAGCGGATCCCGCCGGGGCGCCGGCGCGTCCGGCGTACCGGCTGCGCACCGCGCACGCCCGCGGGGACCCGGTCTCATATGAGGGCAGGCGCGCCCGCTCGGTCAAGAGCTGCGACGGTGGATGACCCACGGAAAGGGGGTGGGCCGGGGCCCAGCACTGCCAGGCGGAACTCCGCCGGCCCCATGGACGCCGCGATCCCCAAGGCAGCCAAGATCGTCAGGAGGCCGCCGGCGCCTCCGCCCCCGGCACCCCCTGGGCCGCCATCCGCGACGACAGGGCGTGGTTGAAACGGGTGAGGAGCGTGCAGAACGCCTCGCGCTCCTCCGGCGCCCATTCCTGGGTCAACTCGGCCATCAACTGACGCCGTGACGAGCGCACTTCCTCCAGTCGCGCGGACCCGCGGGGGGAGAGCTGCAGCACCACCGCCCGCCCGTCCTCGGGGTGCGAGGTCCGCTTGACCAGGCCCGTGTCGACGAGCGGAGCGACCTGCCGGGTGACCGTCGACGAGTCGATACCCATGCTCGCGGCGAGCGCCTTGACGCCCATCGGCCCCTCCTTGTCGAGCCGGTTGAGCAGCAGGTACGCGGCGCGGTCCATGGAGTTGCGCACCTGTCCGACCCCGCCGAGCCGGGTCTGTTCGGCACGTCGGGCGAACACCGCCACCTCGTGCTGCAGCGCGTCGAGAAGGCCGGTGTCACCGACGGTCGTCATGTCCATCGACATTTCAGGTGTTGTGGGCATGGCCGGGGGCTCACTTCATGCTGGGTGCTGGGTTGGGGGACAGGGTACGCGGCCGGGGGGCAGGTCGTACCGGCGCTGCGCAAACCGGTCTCGGACGTTGGTCACACCGCGGACCGCGGCGTGTGAACTGCGAGACTTGAGTCATGAACTACCGCAAGGCCCCCTCCTTGCCCTCGGTCACCCTCGACGACGTACGCGGTGCGCAGAAGATGCTGAGCGGCGTCGCACGTGTCACCGCGATGGAGGGCAGCAGGTATCTGACCCAGCTGGTGGACGCCCCGGTCCACCTCAAGTGCGAGAACCTCCAGCGGACCGGCTCCTTCAAGCTGCGCGGCGCCTACGTCCGGATCGCCGGGCTGCTGCCCGAGGAGCGTGCGGCCGGAGTGGTCGCGGCGAGCGCCGGCAACCACGCGCAGGGCGTCGCCCTGGCGTCCACGCTGCTCGGCGTCCACGCCACCGTGTTCATGCCGAAGGGCGCCCCACTGCCCAAGATCAGTGCGACCCAGGACTACGGCGCCGAGGTGCGGCTGCACGGACAGGTGGTCGACGAGACCCTGGCCGCCGCGCAGGAGTACGCCGCAGAGACGGGCGCGGTGTTCATCCACCCGTTCGACCACCCGGACATCATCGCGGGGCAGGGCAGCGTCGGCCTGGAGATCCTGGAGCAGTGCCCGGAGGTGCGCACGATCGTCGTCGGCATCGGCGGCGGGGGACTGGCGGCGGGAATCGCGGTCGCGGTGAAGGCCGTGCGGCCCGAGGTGCGGATCGTCGGCGTGCAGGCGGCGGGCTCGGCGGCGTACCCGCCCTCGCTGGCCGCGGGACGCCCGGTGTCGATCGAGAACCCGGCGACGATGGCCGACGGCATCAAGGTCGGGCGGCCCGGCGACGTGCCGTTCGCACTCATCGGAAATCTGGTGGACGAGGTCCGGACGGTCAGCGAGGATGAGCTGTCCACCGCGCTGCTGCTCTGCCTGGAGCGGGCGAAGCTGGTCGTGGAGCCGGCCGGGGCGAGTCCGGTGGCGGCGCTGCTGAGCGATCCGGGTGCCTTCGAGGGCCCGGTCGTCGCGGTGCTGTCGGGCGGCAACGTGGATCCGGTCCTGATGCAGCGCGTGCTGCGGCACGGGATGGCGGCACAGGGCCGCTACCTGGCCGTTCGGCTGCGGCTGACGGACCGGCCGGGTGCTCTCGCGACGCTTCTGGGGGCGTTGTCAGTGGTGGACGCTAACGTCCTCGACGTGAGCCATGTACGGACCGACCCACGGCTCGGGCTCACGGAGGCGGAGGTTGAGCTGCACCTGGAGACGAAGGGCCCGGCGCACTGCGTCGAGGTCGGCGAGGCCCTGCGCAGGGCGGGGTACACCGTCATCGACTGAGTCGCCGCCGGACGGCGCGCCGCTCACGAAGGCCGAGGTCAGGCCGGCGTGGGGTCAAGATCGCCAACTCTTCGTCACTCATTCGGGCATCGTTCATTGAGCGACGCGATACATCGCGTTATGGTGTGTCTCGTGGCCCTACCCATCGGTCGGGACGAATCCCGCAGCCCCGGTGCTGACGAAGCACCTCACACGACGTGGAGACTCATATGCCAGGCGCCATCTACGCCGAAGGTCTGGTCAAGACCTTCGGCGACGTAAGGGCACTGGACGGCGTCGACCTCGATGTCCCCGAGGGCACCGTCCTCGGCCTGCTCGGGCCGAACGGCGCCGGCAAGACGACGACGGTCCGCTGTCTGACGACCCTGTTGCGCCCCGACAGCGGCCGTGCCGTCGTCGCGGGTGTCGACGTACTCGCGCACCCCGACCAGGTGCGGCGCTCGATCGGCCTGTCCGGCCAGTTCGCCGCCGTCGACGAATACCTCACCGGCCGGGAGAACCTCCAGATGGTCGGCCAGCTCTACCAGATGAGCGCGAAGGCCGCGAAGGTCCGCGCCGGCGAGCTGCTCGACCAGTTCAACCTCGCGGACGCCGCCGACCGGCCCGCCAAGACCTACTCCGGAGGCATGCGCCGCCGGCTCGACCTGGCCGCGGCGCTGGTGGTCTCGCCGCCCGTGATGTTCATGGACGAGCCGACGACCGGGCTCGACCCGCGCAACCGCCAGCAGCTGTGGGAGGTCATCAAGCAGCTCGTCTCCGGTGGTACGACGCTCCTGCTGACCACGCAGTACCTGGAGGAGGCCGACCACCTCGCGCACGACATCGCGGTGGTCGACCAGGGCCGCGTGATCGCCCGTGGCACCTCGGACCAGCTCAAGGCCCGCACCGGCGGCGAGCGCGTCGAGGTCGTGGTGCACGAGCGTGAGCACATGGCGGCGGCCGCCGAGGTGCTGGCCGGCTTCGGCAAGGGCGAGACCACCGTCGAGGAGCACACCCGCAAGCTGACGGTGCCCGTCACCGGCGGCGCCAAGCTCCTCGCCGAGGTGATCCGCGAGCTGGACGTCCGCGGGATAGAGATCGACGACATCGGCCTGCGCCGCCCGACCCTCGACGATGTGTTCCTGTCCCTGACGGGGCACGCGGCCGAGGTCAAGGACGAGGGGCAGGACGAGGCGGGGGACACCGCCGCCGACGCCAAGGGCCGCAAGCGCAAGAAGGAGTCCGTCAAGTGAGTGCCGTCACCGACGCCACCCCGCGGGCCGCGCGCCCGCATCCGTTCGGCCAGTCCGTCAGGGATTCCCTGATCGTCGCCAAGCGCAACCTGATCCGGATGTCCCGGATCCCCGAGATGATCATCTTCGGCCTGTTCCAGCCGATCATGTTCGTGGTGCTGTTCAGCTATGTGTTCGGCGGCTCCATGAACATCGGCGGCAGCACCGAGCCCGGCGTCTACCGCGAGTTCCTGATGGCGGGCATCTTCGCCCAGACCGTGACCTTCGCCACGGCCGGCGCGGGTGCGGGCATCGCCGAGGACATGCACAAGGGCCTGGTCGACCGGTTCCGTTCGCTGCCCATGGCCCGTGGGGCGGTGCTGACCGGGCGCACCCTGGCCGACCTCGTGCAGACGGCGCTCACCCTGCTGGTGCTCGCGATCGTCGCCCTGCTGGTCGGCTGGCGCACCCACACCAACGTGGGCGAGGTGCTCGGCGCGTTCGGGCTGCTGCTGCTGATGGGTTACGCCTTCACCTGGATCGGCGCGCTGATCGGCCTCTCCGTGCGGACGCCCGAGGCGGCCACCTCCGGCGGGCTGGTCTGGCTCTTCCCGGTCACCTTCGTGTCGAACGCTTTTGTGGACTCCAGCCAGATGACCCCCTGGCTGCGGCACATCGCCGAGTGGAACCCGTTCAGTGCCACGGTCCAGGCCAGTCGGGAGCTCTTCGGCAATCCCGGCGTCTCCCAGTCGGACGCCTGGCCCATGCAGCACCCGGTCGTGGCCTCACTGATCTACTCGGCCCTGATCATCGTGATATTCCGGACCCTCGCGGTGCGGAAGTACCGCTCGGCGACGGCGTGAGGCGGCGGAGCCCGGTTCGGTCGGCCGGCGGCTGCGGCTGACCTGAGCATGACGAAGCCCCCGGCGTCGCACGGACGCCGGGGGCTGTCAGGAACGGGCGGACCGAGGCCGACGCGGCAGTGGCTCCTCGCCGCCGCGCCTACGGGGTCAGCCGCTGTACGGCTCGGCCTTGAGGATCTTCACGGAGGCCTTCCTGCCGTTCGGCAGTTCGTACTCCGCGTCCTCGCCGACCTTGTGTCCGATCACGCCGGCCCCCAGCGGGGACTGCGGCGAGTAGGTCTCGATGTCGGCGCTCGCGTACTCGCGCGAGGCGAGCAGGAACGCCAGGGTGTCGTCCTCGTCACCGTCGAAGGCGATCGTCACGACCATGCCGGGTGCCACGGTGCCGTCCGTCGAGGCCGGAGCCTCGCCGACCTGGGCGTTCTCCAGGAGCTGGGTCAGCTGGCGCACACGAAGCTCCTGCTTGCCCTGCTCCTCCTTGGCCGCGTGGTACCCGCCGTTCTCGCGCAGGTCGCCCTCCTCGCGCGCGGCCGCGATCTTGGCGGCGATCTCCGTGCGCGCAGGACCAGTAAGGTACTCAAGCTCGTCCTTGAGCTTGTTGTACGCCTCCTGGGTCAGCCAGGTGACGTTCTCGCTGGTCTGGGTCACAGGTGCTCCTCGTCGGTACTGGGAATACAAAGCATCGCCCTACCCAGAAGAATGTTCCTTCATGAGTGGGCGAAACCACGAGCCTAACAATTCAGGGGCGGAAGGGGGAGGACATTAGTGCCTAAAATCACGTCAACGCAGGTCAAGGGCGGCAAATGACATGCGGTGTCAGTCGGCGTGGCAGCCCAGCAGCTCCGCCGTGGTCCCCGGCGCCGTCGTGCGCAGCGTGACCACCTCGGTGAGGCGCTCGGCGTCCCCGCCGAAGCGGAAGTCGGCCCGGCCGACCTCGGCACCGTCGGCCGCCTGGGAGCGGACCGTGCAGTAGCCCGAGGCGCCCGCGTCCTTCTCCACGGCCAGCTCCACCTTCACCGCGCTGTCCGAGAGGTCGAAGCTGATCACTTCGGCGCTCATTTTGTTCTGCGCGATGTAGTGATAGGCGAAATAGCCGATCACGGCGATGAGCAGGGCACCCAGGGCCACGCCGACGACCTTGAGAGTGCGGTCGGCACGCTCGTCCGAGGAACGGCCGTAACGGCCCTCGGGCAGTCGAGTGCTCGCCGTGCTCATGATCGTCCTTTCGGCCGGGGCGGGATCGAAGGTCCCGAAGGGGCTTCCGGGCCGTACCCCGGAATTAATCGCCCCCCGATTCGGTCACTATAGAAGCCGCCGTTCGCACCCGGTCACACCGGGCGCCGACCAAACGAGGATTGAGTCTTGACTGACCAGCTGCGACTGATGGCCGTACACGCCCACCCCGACGACGAGTCGAGCAAGGGAGCGGCCACCATGGCGAAGTACGTGTCCGAGGGGGTGGACGTGCTGGTGGTGACCTGCACGGGCGGGGAGCGCGGCTCCATCCTCAACCCCAAGCTGCAGGGCGACAAGTACATCGAGGAGCACATCCACGAGGTACGCAAGAAGGAGATGGACGAGGCGCGCGAGATCCTCGGCGTCAAGCAGGAGTGGCTCGGCTTCGTCGACTCGGGCCTGCCCGAGGGCGACCCGCTGCCGCCGCTGCCGGACGGCTGCTTCGCCCTCGAGGACATCGACAAGGCGGCCGGTGAGCTGGTGAAGAAGATCCGCTCCTTCCGTCCCCAGGTGATCACCACCTACGACGAGAACGGCGGATACCCGCACCCCGACCACATCATGACCCACAAGATCTCGATGGTGGCGTTCGAGGGCGCGGCGGACACCGAGAAGTACCCGGAGTCCGAGTACGGCCCGGCCTACCAGCCGCTGAAGGTGTACTACAACCAGGGCTTCAACCGGCCGCGCACCGAGGCGCTGCACAAGGCGCTGGTGGACCGTGGCCTGGAGTCCCCCTACGGCGAGTGGCTCAAGCGCTGGGACGACTCCGGGCACAAGGACCGCACCCTCACCACGCACGTCCCGTGTGCCGACTTCTTCGAGGTCCGCGACAAGGCACTGATCGCGCACGCCACGCAGATCGACCCCGACGGGGGCTGGTTCCGGGTTCCGCTGGAGCTCCAGAAGGACGTCTGGCCGACCGAGGAGTACGAGCTGGCGAAGTCTCTCGTGGATACCTCCCTCCCCGAGGACGACCTCTTCGCGGGCGTCCGCGACAATGCCTGACATGAGCGCAAGCGCGAGCCTGGCAATGACCCACCTCGTCCCCCTCGCCAAGGAGCTGGACGAGGACAAGGTGACCCCCGGCGTCCTCGGCTTCATCGTCTTCGCGGTGATGGCCCTGGCCGTCTGGGGTCTGATGAAGTCGATGAACCGGCACATGGGCCGGGTCGACTTCCATGAGGCCCCGGACCCGGCGGGGGTCTCCGGCAAGGACTCGGCGGAGGCGGGCACCCCGGGTAAGTCGTCCGGGGCCTGAGCCGCCGTCCCGCCCGGACGGCGGCGGCCGCGTGGTCCGCGGGCGCGGCGGAACAGGACCGCGCCCGCCGATCCACGCACGGCCGTGGGCTGCCGGCCGACGGCCCCCGTGTCAGGGAGCCGTGACCACCGGCACCCCCATCACCTCGCGGGCGTGACGGCTGGGCGCCATCCCCAGGCGCCAGGCCTGCCAGCCGTCCTCCAGTTCCACGCCCCGCTCCAGCAGCAGCTGGTACGCCTCCACGTAGTCGTCCAGCTTCTCGTCCCGTGCCGGGTGGCCGGCCCTGGCCAGCTGTGCCAGCTCTTCCTGCGCGACCGCCGTACCGACCTCCACGCCGCCGGGAGCGGCGTACGGCAGCAGGGTGGAGCGCAGGAAGCGGGCCCAGTCCTCGCCACGGCGGTCGCCGTACGACGCGAACAGGCCCACTGCCTCGTCGCACAGCGCCAGCGCAGCCGCCGTGCGGGCGTTGCCCGCGTCGACGACCGCGAGCTCCAGGCAGGTCCAGGCCTCGCCGTGGGCGACGCCGATGCGGTGGAAGTCGGCGCGGGCGTCGACCAGGAGCTGCCGGGCGAAGCCGGAGTTGCGCAGCGAACCCGTCTGGGCGGCGCGCTGGTCGCGGGTGGCGCGCGCCGAGTGGTGCCGGGCGCACGCCAGACCGTAGACGTCCCGTATGCGGGAGAACATCGTGCGGGAGCGTTCCAGTTCGCGGACCGCCTGGTCGAGGTCGCCCGCCTCCTCCAGTGACTGGCCCAGGTAGTAAAGGGTCCACGCCTCGCCGCGCGCGTCCTCGTTGTCCCGGTGCCGGGCCGCCGCCCGGCGCAGCTCCTCCACCGCCGGGAAGGCGTCACCCGCGACCAGCCGGGCCCTGGCGAGCTGGGTCAGGGCCCACGCCTGGCCACGGGCGTCGCGGGTACGGCCGTACAGGTCGAGGGCCCGGCGCAGTTCGGTTTCGGCGGGCGGTACGTCACCGAGGCGCAGATGGAGCTGGCCGAGCTGGAAGTGGGCCCAGGCCTCACCGTGCAGGGACTCGCCGGCCCGGTGCAGCTCCAGGGAACGCGTCAGCAGGTCGAAGGCCTCGGCGAGGTGCGCGCGGTCGCGTTCCACGGCCGCCAGCGCGTGCATCGTCCAGGCCCGGTCCGTGGCCAGCGAGGGCGCGGCCTGCATGTCGAGGGCCTCCCGCAGCCGGGCCGCCGCCTCGGTGAGGTTGCCCTGGTGGTGCAGGGTGATGCCGAGGGAGCACAGGGCGCGGGCCGCGCCCGCGTCGTGGTGCGCCTCGCGGTACAGGTCGACCACCGACGTCAGCGTCGTGCGCGCCTTGTCCAGCTCGCCCAGCTGGCGGGCCGCGATGCCGGTGCGCCACTGGACCGAGCGGATCAGCAGGCCCTGGTCGACGGCCTGGGCGAGTTCGCTGATCTCGCCCAGGCGGTAGAGGTCGCCGCGCAGCAGGCAGTAGTCGCACAGGGCGCCCAGCAGGTTCAGCACGGCGCCCTGGTCGACGCCCTCCGCGTGCCGCAACGCCGCCGTGATGAAGCTGGACTCGTCGTCCAGCCAGCGCAGCGCCTCGTCCAGGGACGTGAAGCCGTGCGGGCCGAAGCGGTCGGAGCGGGTCGACATGTTGCCGTCGACCAGGCGCAGCACGGAGTCGGCGAGGTCGGCGTAGTTCACGATCAGCCGCTCCTGCGCCGCCGACCGCTCGTGCGTCTCCTCCTCGTCCACCAGCCGGGCGTGCGCGAAGGCGCGGACGAGGTCGTGCAGGCGATAGCGGCTGCCGCGGACGTGGTCGATCAGGCCCGCCCGGGAGAGCGCGACGAGATGCCGGTTGGCCTCGGCCTGGTCGGTGGCGAGCAGCGACGCGGCCGCGGCCACCCCGAGCGAGGCCCGCCCGGCCAGGGCGAGCCGCCGCAGCAGCCGCCGGGCCGGTTCGGCCTGGTCGGTGTAGCGCAGCCACAGGGCGCGCTCGACGGGCTCGACGGGACCGTACGCGCCGAGGTCGGAGGCCAGCCGGCGGGGCGAGCGCGCACCCAGCGAGGAGCCGGCGATGCGCAGCGCCAGTGGCAGGCCGCCGCACAACTGCCGGATCGTGTCGGCGGATTCGGCGTCGTACGGCCCGCTCTCGCCCTGCGCCGCCGCGCCGATCAGCTCCTTGGCGCCGGCCGCGTCGAGTGGCTCGACGGGCAGCTGGTGGACCCACGCCGGCAGGTCGCCGGGGAGGTCGAGCGGCGCCCGGGCGGTGACCAGGACCAGGCTGTCGGACCGCTCGGGGATCAGCGCACGCACCTGTTCGGGGTCGGAGGCGTCGTCGAGCACGACGGTGACGGGTACGCCGGTCAGATGGTGGTGGTACAGCTCGCTCAGCCGCTTGACCTGCTGGTCGGCCGACGAACGCTCCCGGAACAGCAGTTGCTCGCGCGGCGCGCCCAGCCGGTTCAGCAGATGCAGCAGGGCCTCGCGGGTGGACAGCGGCGGCTCGTCCCGGCTGTCGCCGCGGAGATCGACCACGCACGCGCCGCGGAACTGGTCCTTCAGGTCATGGGTGGCGCGCACCGCGAGGGTGCTGCGGCCGGTGCCGGGTTCCCCGTGCAGGACGACCACGGTGGGCCGGGTCTGCGTACTCGCGCGCGCCGCCTGCACCCACTGCCTGATCCGCGCCAGCTCCTGCCGCCGGCCCGCGAACGGACCCACCGGTTCCGGGAGTTGCCCGAACGACTGCTGCAGCACGTTCCGCCCGCGTGCCGCACCGCTCTTGTCGGCGCCCAGCAGCTTGGGCCCGGACTTCTTCGGCCCGGTCGACGCGGCGAGCACCCGCTGCTGGTCGAGGAACGGGCGGATGCCGCGCACCTCCAGCGCCGTCAGCCACTGCAGCCGCAGCTGTTCCGGTCCACCCGGCTGGCCGACCGCGCCGGCCCGGTGGTGCGCGGCCGGCAGATGCGAACCGGCGACCTTCACCACGGTCGTCGCCGCACCCACCACCCCGACGGTCACGCCCGCGCCGAGCGCCGTGGACGTCCCCGTGCCGAGGGCCAGATCGGCCACCACCGCCGCCACCGCGGCGACACCCGCCACGACAAGTGGCGTGCCGGCGCCTTCACGCGCGTAGCGCTGGCCGAACGTGAGCCGGCCGGCCTCCGTCTCGTCCAGGGCCCGGGTGTAGGCGTCGTACTCCTCGGCGGCGGTCCGCGCCATCGCGTCCAGTTCGCCGCGCGCCCGGGCCAGGAGGACCTTGCCGTCGGTACGGCCCCCGGAGCGCCGTACCTCCTCCTCCACCGCCCGCGTCAACAGCCGCTCGGCCTCGGCCCGATGACCGTCCCGCATGTCCCGTCCCCCTCCGGCGTCGACTGATTCGCCTACGAGTGTCCTTGCGCGGGCCCGCGATGGCGAGAGGGGCACGATCAACGGTTCTCCACCGTGCGACCTGACAGCCACTCGATCGTTCAGTGGGAACGTCGGGCTGATTGCCGGTAGGGGGCTCACGGCCCGGAGTGCGGCGAAGTACGGATCGAAGCCGTGCGGTCGCTGGAGGCGGCGTGGGGACCAGGTCTGGGACTACTCGTGGGTACGGACCGTATGGCGTTGCGCGGATCGGGCGAGGCCGGGAGGGGCGGCAGGCCGAGGGGCACGCCGTCGTGGGACGGAGGGGAGCGGGTCGGGCAGGATGGAGGTATGCCGAACCGACTGGCGCACGAGACGTCCCCGTACCTGCTGCAGCACGCCGACAACCCCGTCGACTGGTGGCCCTGGTCGCAGGAGGCGTTCGAGGAGGCACGGCGGCGCGACGTCCCCGTGCTGCTGAGCGTCGGATACAGCAGCTGCCACTGGTGTCACGTCATGGCCCACGAGTCCTTCGAGGACCACGCCACCGCCGCCCACCTCAACGAGCACTTCGTCAGCATCAAGGTCGACCGTGAGGAGCGGCCCGACGTCGACGCGGTGTACATGGAGGCCGTGCAGGCGGCCACCGGGCAGGGCGGGTGGCCCATGACCGTGTTCCTCACGGCGGAGGGGAAGCCGTTCTACTTCGGGACGTACTTCCCGCCGGCGCCCCGGCACGGAATGCCCTCCTTCCGGCAGGTGCTGGAAGGTGTCAGCCAGGCCTGGCGGGACCGCCGCTCCGAGGTCACGGACGTGGCCGGGAAGATCGCCCGGGACCTCGCGGAGCGGGAGATCGGGTTCGGTGGCAGCGAGGCGCCCGGTGAGCAGGAACTGGCGCAGGCGCTGCTCGGACTGACCCGGGAGTACGACGCGCAGCGCGGCGGCTTCGGCGGGGCGCCGAAGTTCCCGCCGTCCATGGTCCTCGAGTTCCTGCTGCGCCATCACGCCCGGACGGGCGCCGAGGGCGCGTTGCAGATGGCGCAGGACACCTGTGAGCGGATGGCCCGGGGCGGGATCTACGACCAGCTCGGCGGCGGCTTCGCCCGGTACTCCGTCGACCGGGACTGGGTGGTGCCGCACTTCGAGAAGATGCTGTACGACAACGCCCTGCTCTGCCGGGTGTACGCGCACCTCTGGCGCGCCACCGGCTCGGAGGCGGCCCGCCGGGTCGCGCTGGAGACGGCCGACTTCATGGTCGCCGAACTCCGCACCGAGCAGGGCGGTTTCGCCTCCGCCCTCGACGCCGACAGCGACGACGGGACGGGCAGGCACGTCGAGGGCGCGTACTACGTCTGGACGCCCGCGCAGCTTCGCGAGGTCCTCGGCGGCGACGCCGAACTCGCCGCGCAGTACTTCGGTGTGACCGAGGAGGGCACCTTCGAGGAGGGCGCCTCCGTCCTGCAACTCCCCCAGTCCGACAGCGTGTTCGACGCCGGGAAGGTCGAGTCCGTCAAGGGGCGGCTGCGGGCGGCGCGCGCCCAGCGGCCGGCCCCGGGACGGGACGACAAGGTCGTCGCCGCCTGGAACGGCCTCGCGATCGCCGCGCTGGCCGAGACCGGCGCCTACTTCGACCGTCCCGACCTGGTGGAGGCCGCGCTCGCCGCCGCCGACCTGCTCGTCCGCGTCCACCTCGACGACCAGGCCCGGCTGGCCCGGACCAGCAAGGACGGCCGGGCCGGCGGCAACGCGGGCGTCCTCGAGGACTACGCGGACGTCGCCGAGGGCTTCCTGGCGCTGGCGTCCGTCACCGGGGAGGGCACCTGGCTGGAGTTCGCCGGGCTGCTGCTCGACCACGTCCTCGTCCGGTTCACGGACGAGAAGACCGGCGGCCTGTTCGACACCGCGGCCGATGCCGAGAAGCTGATCCGCCGCCCCCAGGACCCGACCGACAACGCCACGCCGTCCGGCTGGACCGCCGCCGCGGGCGCCCTGCTGAGCTATGCCGCCCAGACCGGCGCCGAGCCCCATCGCACCGCCGCCGAGGGGGCGTTGGGCGTGGTGAAGGCGCTCGGGCCGCGCGTGCCGCGGTTCATCGGCTGGGGCCTCGCGGTGGCCGAGGCCCGTCTGGACGGTCCGCGTGAGGTCGCCGTCGTGGGGCCGGCGCTCGACGACGAGGCGGCGAAGTCCCTGCACCGTACGGCGCTTCTGGGCACGGCGCCGGGCGCGGTGGTCGCGTACGGGGTGCCGGGGAGCGAGGAGTTCCCGCTGCTCGCCGATCGTCCGCTGGCCGGCGGTGAACCGACTGCGTACGTGTGTCGTAATTTCACCTGTGACGCGCCGACGACGGATCCGGAACGGCTGAGTGCCGCGCTGAATGCCTGATCAGACACCGGTTCAGGCTGCGCAATTGGGCATGTGTTCGGACACGTCCCCCTAGGCGCCGTACCGTTCCGAAACAAGCTATTTATCGGAACAGCTACCGCGCTTCACAGTTCCCCCCTACTCTCTCCACAGTGCCGCGGCGGACGAACTGCTCCGCCGTGCCTGGGGGGATTTTTGAAGATCTGGGGGGATCTTTTGCTGACGTCTGTCTTCATTGCCGCCGTTTCGCTTGCCCTGTTCTGGATGGCGGCCTTCACCCTGTGGTGGCAGATGCACGCGTGGCGTACGCCCGAAGTGCTCGCCTCCACCCGTTTCAGCCGGCCGGACGGCGCCGAGCACGTGTCGTTCTCGCTGCTGCTTCCGGCGCGGCACGAACAGGCCGTGCTCGACCACACCATCCAGCGCCTGCTGGAGTCCACCCACACCGACTTCGAGATCATCGTCATCGTCGGGCACGACGACCCGGAGACCACCGCGGTGGCCCGGCGGGCGGAGGCCCGTGACCCGCGTGTGCGGGTCGTCGTCGACACCCACGAGAAGAAGAACAAGCCGAAGGCCATGAACACGGCGCTGCCGCACTGCCGCGGCGACGTCGTCGGGGTCTTCGACGCCGAGGACCAGGTACATCCCGAACTGCTCGCCCATGTCGACCACGCGTTCCGGTCCACCGGCGCGGACGTGGTCCAGGGCGGGGTACAGCTGATCAACTTCCACTCCAGCTGGTACAGCCTGCGCAACTGCCTGGAGTACTTCTTCTGGTTCCGCTCGCGGCTCCATCTGCACGCCCAGAAGGGGTTCATCCCGCTCGGCGGCAACACGGTCTTCGTCCGCACCGAGGTGCTGCGCGAGGCCGACGGCTGGGACCCCAACTGCCTGGCCGAGGACTGCGATCTGGGCGTGCGGCTGTCCAGTGTCGGCAAGAAGGTCGTCGTCGCCTACGACTCCGACATGGTCACCCGCGAGGAGACCCCCGGCAGCCTGATGTCGCTGCTCAAGCAGCGCACCCGCTGGAACCAGGGCTTCCTCCAGGTCTACCGGAAGAAGGACTGGAAGCAGCTGCCCGGCTTCCGTCAGCGGCTGCTCGCCCGCTACACCCTGATGACGCCGTATCTCCAGGCGATCTCCGGCGTGATCATCCCGCTCAACGTGGCCATCGCGCTGTTCCTCGACGTGCCGGTCGGCGTCGCCTTCATCACCTTCCTGCCGGCCGTGACCGCGCTCGTCACCTTCGTCTTCGAGCTCGTCGGACTGCACGACTTCGGCAAGCAGTACGGGCTCCGGGTCCGTCTGGTGCACTACCTGAAGCTGATCATCGGCGGGCCCTTCTACCAGGTGCTGCTCGCCGGGGCCGCTGTCCGCGCAGTGTGGCGTGAGCAACGCGGCCGTAACGACTGGGAGTTGACCAGCCACGTCGGCGCACATCTCGCGCACGTGAACCGAGAGGACGTTCCTGCGTGACCTCCACACTTCCCGCGGCGACCGGAGTCAAGGTCCCCGCGCAGCGCACAGCTGCGCCCAGAACCGGTGCGACACACCGGGCAAAGCCGCCCAAGAGACTACGTTCCTCACGTCCCGACCTCATCCTGTGCGGCCTGCTGCTCGTGGCGACCCTCGTCGTGCAGGGCTGGAACATCGCCGACTACCCGACCCTCAGCGACGACGAGGGCACCTACCTCGCCCAGGCCTGGGCCGTGCAGGAGGGCCGGGGCCTCGCCCACTACACGTACTGGTACGACCACCCGCCGCTCGGCTGGATCCAGATCGCCCTGCTGACCTGGATCCCCGCGCACTTCGCCCCCGAGTCGATGACCGTCGGCTCGATGCGCGCGATGATGCTGCTGATCAGCGCGATCAGCGCGGTCCTGGTGTACGTCCTCGCACGCCGGCTGTCGCTGCCCCGCTGGGCGGCCGGGCTCGCCATGGCGCTGTTCGGGCTCTCCCCGCTGTCGGTCGTCCTCCAGCGCGAGATCTTCCTGGACAACATCGCGGTGATGTGGACGCTGCTCGCGTTCACCCTCGCCGCCTCCCCGAGCCGGCACCTGTGGCATCACTTCGGGGCGGGCATGGCGGCCGCGGCCGCGGTGCTCACCAAGGAGACGATGCTGCTCGTGCTGCCGGCCGTGCTGGTCACCATGTGGCGGCACAGTCATCGCGACACCCGCAAGTTCGCCATCACCGGCGCGGTCACCGCGTGCGTCCTGCTGGGGATCTCGTATCCGCTCTTCGCGTTGCTGAAGGGCGAGTTGCTGCCGGGCAGCGGCCATGTCTCGCTCTGGGACGGCATCGTCTACCAGATGAGCCGCCCCGGCTCGGGCTTCATCCTCGAACAGGGCACCGGCTCCTACGGCGTGCTCCAGTCCTGGCTGTACTACGACCGGGTGCTGCCCCTCGGCGGACTCGCCGGCGCGCTGCTGCTCGTCGTCACCTGGCGCTGGTCGGTGACCGCGCGGGCGCTCGCCGGGCCCGCGCTCGCCGTGGCGATCCTCGCGGGGATGGCGCTGCGGCCGGGCTATCTGCCCGCCATGTACATCATCCAGGCGCTGCCGTTCCTCGCCCTGGTGCTCGCCGGGGGCACCGCCTCCGTCGCCCACGCCGTCCTGCGCCGGAGGCGCCGGCCGGGTGAACGCACGTACCTGACGGGAGGCCGGTACGCGCTCGCCGTCGCCCTCGCCCTCGCCGCGGCCGCCTACGTGGTGCCGCGCTGGTACGACGGCGACCGCACCGCCATGACCGCCGACGCCAACGCCCCCTACCGGGCGGCCTCGCGGTGGATGGCCACCGAGGTGGACAGGCCCGAGGACACCCGGGTGCTCGTCGACGACGCGATGTGGCTGGACCTCGTCCACGAGGGCTACGAGCCGGGGCTCGGCGTCATCTGGTTCTACAAGGCCGACCTCGACCCGGCCGTCACCAAGACCATGCCGAACGGCTGGCGCGACCTCGACTACGTGGTCGCCTCGCCGACGGTACGACGGGACGCGGTCGATCTGCCGAACGTCAAGGCCGCCATCGAGCACTCGACGCCGGTCGCCGTGTTCGGCGCCGGTGAGGACCGGATCGAGATCCGGCGGATCGGGAGCGCCGGCACGGGAGGCGAGCGATGAGCCAGGAGTCCGTGGTCCCCGGCGAGCTGGGTGATCCGGCGGCGTACGCCGCCGAGGTGCCCGAGCCGGGCGCCGTCACCATCGTCGTACCGACCTTCAACGAGTCCGCCAACATCCGTGAACTGCTGCACCAGATCACCGAGTCGGTGCCGTCCCGGCTGCCCTGCGAGGTCGTCTTCGTCGACGACTCCACCGACGACACCCCGAAGGTGATCGAGAAGGCCGCCCAGGACTGTCCCTTTCCGGTGACCGTGCTGCACCGCGAGGAGCCCGTCGGCGGGCTCGGCGGCGCGGTCGTCGAGGGCATCAAGGCGGCCGGGTCGGACTGGATCGTCGTCATGGACGGCGACTGCCAGCACCCTCCCTCACTGGTGCCCGAGCTGGTCGGGACGGGGGAGCGGGCGAACGCCGGACTGGTCGTCGCCTCCCGCTACATCAAGGGCGGCAGCCGCGCCGGACTCGCCGGCAGCTACCGCGTGGCGGTCTCACGGGGGGCGACCTGGCTGACCAAGTCGCTGTTCCCGCGCAGGCTGCACGGCATCAGCGACCCGATGAGCGGCTTCTTCGCCATCCGCCGCAGCGCCGTCACCGCCGAGGTGCTCCAGCCGCTCGGCTACAAGATCCTTCTCGAACTCGCGGTGCGCAGCCGCCCCCGCGAGGTCACCGAGGTCCCGTTCGTCTTCCAGGACCGCTTCGCCGGGGAGTCCAAGTCGACCGCGCAGGAGGGGATGCGCTTCCTGCGGCATCTCGTCGGGCTGCGCACCGCCTCCCCGCTGGCCCGGATGATCGTCTTCGGCCTGATCGGGCTGACCGGCTTCGTGCCGAACCTCGCCGGACTGTGGGCGCTGACCTCGGCCGGCATGCACTACCTGCCCGCCGAGATCCTGGCCAACCAGCTCGGCGTGGCCTGGAACTTCCTGCTCATCGAGAAGCTGCTGTTCCGTGAGCGGCGGCAGTTCCGGCACTGGGCCGACCGCACCGCGCGGTTCGCCCTGCTCGCCAACGCCGACCTGCTGGTGCGTATCCCGCTGATCGCACTGCTGGTCGCCACGTTCGGGATGGGCGCGCTCCCGGCCACCGCGCTGGCGCTCGTCATCACCTTCGTCCTGCGCTTCGTGGGGACCGAAGCGCTGGTGTATCTCCCGCGCCGTTCAGGCCGGCACGGAAAACGGAGCCGCACAGCAAGGAGCACCACATGAGATCAAGACGCAGAACCGCACTGCTGGCCGTGGCCGGCCTGACCGGTGGGCTGCTGCTGACCGCACCCCAGCCCGCGTCCGCCGCGAATCTCATCAAGAACCCCGGCTTCGAGACGGCCGGCACCGGCGACATGCCGTACTGCTGGTCGAAGTCCGGCTGGGGCGACAACGACTTCACCTTCGAGACGGTCGCCGACGCCCACACCGGCGGCAAGGCCATGAAGGTCACCCTCACGCGCCGCCTGGAGGGCGACCGCAAGGCGCTGATCACCGAGTCCGCGGCGTGCGCCCCGGTCGTCACGCCGGGCAAGCAGTACGACCTGGGCCTGTGGTACAAGACGACCACGCCGGACGCCAACATCACCCTGTTCCGGCACGACGCCACAGCCGGCTGGCAGTACTGGACGGACCTGAAGACGCTGGACATGGCGGGCACCTGGACCGAGGCGACGGTGCGTACTCCGGAGGTCCCGGCCGGCACCGACCGCATCTCCTGGGGTGTCTCCGTCTACGGCACGGGCTCGGCCACCACCGACGACTACACGATGGAGCAGGTCGCCGAGCCGGTCCCGGAGCCCGAGTGCACGGGTACGGCGCAGGAGTGTGCCAACGGCCGGTGGGACGTGCTGCCGGTGCAGAACCCGGTGCGCTCGATGCACTCCGTGGTGCTGCACAACGGCAAGGTGCTGCTGATCGCGGGCTCCGGCAACAACACCGACATGTTCGAGGCGGGCACGTTCACCTCCGCGGTCTACGACCCGCAGACCGGCGACTACGAGGTCATCCCGACGCCGGACGACATGTTCTGCGCCGGTCATGTGCAGCTGTCCGACGGACGGGTGCTGATCATGAGCGGCAACAAGGGCTACCCGTCGGCGGACGGCACGATCGGCTACCAGGGGTACAAGGACTCGTACATCTTCGACCCCGCCACCGAGACGTACGTCAAGACCAACGACATGAACGACGGCCACTGGTATCCGTCGGCGACCATCCTCGGCAACGGCGACGTGATCTCCTTCGGCGGGCTGAAGGAGGACTCCACCGGGTCGGTGACCGCCGAGCTGTGGTCCGAGGACGAGCAGCAGTGGCAGCCGCTGTGGAAGGTCAACCAGACCTGGTCGTACTGGGGCCTGTACCCGTCGATGATCCTGATGCAGGACGGCCGCCTCTTCTACTCGGGCAGCCATGTGTTCGGCAACAACATCCCCGGCACCGGCTCGGCGATCTACGACTACGGCGCCAACACCATCACCCAGGTGCCCGGGCTGCAGAACAAGGACCAGCGCGACCAGTCGGCGAGCGTGCTGCTGCCCCCGGCGCAGGACCAGAAGGTCCTCACCCTCGGTGGCGGCAACATCGACTCCAACCCGGTGGCGAACCGTCTGACGGACGTCATCGACCTGAAGCAGCCGAACCCGTCGTACGTCGCCGGCCCGCCCATCCCGCAGGGCACCGTCGACCTCGGCAACGGCCCCGTCCCGCAGACCGGCAACCAGGGCAAGATGTATGTCTCCGCCGTGCTGCTGCCCGACGGCAAGGTCCTGGAGACCGGCGGCGCCCTGCACAACCGGGCCAACCCGGTCTTCGAGACGTCGATCTACGACCCGGAGACGAACACCTTCGACCCGGTGGCCGCCGACCCCGAGGCCCGTGGCTACCACTCCTCGGCGTTCCTGCTGCCCGACGGCCGCGTGATGACCACCGGTGACAACCCGGGCAACGGCACCTGGAACCACAACGTGTCCATCTACACCCCGCCGTACCTGCTCAAGGGCGAGCGCCCGGCGATCACTTCGGTGATCGACACCGAGTGGAACTACGGCGACACCCAGCGCATCACGGTCGACCGGCCCATCGCGAAGGCCGAACTGATCCGCCCGGCCGCGGTGACCCACTCCTCCGACCCGAACCAGCGGTTCGTGGACCTGCCGCTGAGCGTGGACGGCAACAACATCGACCTCAACGTGACGAGCAACCCCGACCTGGCCCCGCCCGGCTGGTACATGCTCTTCGCGGTCGACGCGAACGGCGTGCCCTCGGTGGCCAAGTGGGTGCATCTGACGGGCCCGCAGGCCCTGAAGGCCACCGACGCCTCCGCGCACGTCCACTCCTTCGCCGACGACCTGTCCGGCAAGGTCACCAAGCCCGGCAAGAAGCGGGCGTCGCAGAAGGTGCCCACCACGATCGCCGGCTGCGACCGCCACTACGGCTCGGCCAACGTCTGCGTCCCGACGGCCTTCCCGAAGGACGTGAAGAGGACGACGGCGGCCCGCTGCACCTGGCTGAAGAACCACGACTACGGCCGTCTGAAGGTCAACGGCAAGGACGACCCGCTGCGCCTCGACCCGAACCGGGACGGCGTGGCCTGCGGAAAGGGTGATGTGCGCCGGGCCTAGCCCCGGCCGTCGAACTCGGTGAGGGCGCGCTCCACGATGGCCACCAGCTGCTCGTGGTGCGCGCCCTTCCAGTACGCCCGCCCGCACGCGCGGCACTGCGCGAAGACGTCGTAGGACCGCTGCGTCCCGCCCTTGAGCTGCTCGGCCACCTCTTCCTTGGTGGCGTCGCGCAGCATCCCGTTGCAGGCGGTGCACCGGGTCCAGGGGCGCAGCTCGGGGGAGAACCGGTCGAGGACGTCGCGCAGTTGGTCCTCGGGGCGGGTGCTGTACACGTACGCGCCGGCCCACAGCTCGCGGCGGCGCAGCAGGCCGCGGTCGCGGCTGAGCATGACGCGGCGCTCGGCGGCCGAGCGGGCGGCGAGCGCCGGGTCGCCGATGTCGGTGGACTCGTAGGCCGTGTCCACGCCGAGCAGGCGCAGCCGGCGGGCGAGGGTGCCGAGGTGGACGTCGAGGAGGAAGCGCAGCGGGGCACCCGTGACCTGCTGCGGGCGCCGGACCGCGCGGACGGTGATCGTCTCCCCGTCCTTCGGGACGTGGGCGGGCGGCACCTCGCGGCCGTCGACGACGAGCGCGCCCACCTCGGTGAGCGGGACGCCGAGCGACTCGACGACATGGCCGAGCGTCGAGATCCCGTCCGTCGCGACCGGGGTGGGGCCGCGGCGCCGGCCGTGCGGGACGAACAGGCGCAGTTCGGCGGCGAATTCGACGTGGATCTCGGGTCGGTTCACTCGATCAGCATCGCACGGGGGACGCCGCGGGCCTCAGGGATTTTCGGCGCCGAGGCCCCGGTGGTGCACGGCCAGGGCGCGATCGGCCAGGTCGGCCGGGTCGTCGCGGAAGCCGGTGCGCGCCCAGTACTGGGCCGCCTCGGCCAGCCCGCCGACGAGGGACATGGCGAAGACACGCACCTCCAGGCTCTCCGGGTCCCGCCCGGAGCGCTCGCCGACGGCGGCCGCGAGGGTGTGCCCGGCTCCCGCCATGGCCTCCAGCATCCGGGAGCGCACCATGGGGACCTCCGCCATCAGCCGGCAGCGCAGCCGGGTGACCTCCGGCCGTTCGCGGGTCTCGCGTGTGACGGCCTCACGCACGACGTGCCGCAGGGACTCCGGCCAGGGCTCGCCGGCCGGACGGGCCCGGAACGCCTCGGCCAGGGCCGCCCCCTGCTCGTCGCAGAGGACGATGTCCTCCTTGGCCGGGAAGTAGCGCAGGACGGTCGACGGCGACACCTCCGCGCGCTCGGCGATCTGCTCGATCGTCGTGGCGTCGTACCCCTGCCGCCCGACCAGCGCGAACGCCGCCGACCGGATCGATTCGCGGGTTTTGATCTTCTTCCGCTCCCGCAGCCCCGGCAGGGGGCCGCCCGCAGGGGTGGAACGCACCGTAACCATGAAGTGACAGTAGCTGCCACAAAGGGCCTGCTCAAGAAAACCGCAGGTCGGCGCTATGCGTGCTGGTACGCCACCAGGGAGATCCCCACGTAGTGCACGACGAACGCCGCCAGCGTGAGGGAGTGGAACACCTCGTGGAAACCGAACCAGCGCGGTGACGGGTTCGGCCGCTTGATGCCGTAGACGACTCCGCCCGCGCTGTAGAGCAGACCGCCGACGATCACCAGGACCAGGACCGCGATACCGCCGGTGCGCATGAAGTCGGGCAGGAAGAAGACCGCCGCCCAGCCCATCGCGATGTAGCAGGGCGTGTAGAGCCAGCGCGGAGCCCCCACCCAGAAGACGCGGAACAGGATGCCCGCCAGTGCCGCGGCCCAGATGCCCCACAGCAGCAAGCGGCCCTTGCTGCCCGGCAGGAGCAGCATGGTCAGCGGGGTGTAGGTGCCGGCGATGATCAGGAAGATGTTGGAGTGGTCCAGGCGGCGCAGTACGCCGTCCATCCGGGGGCTCCAGGTGCCCCGGTGGTAGAGCGCGCTCACGCCGAAGAGCAGGCAGGCCGTGAGGGCGTAGACGCCGCAGGCGACGCGGCCGCGCGGCGAGTCCGCGAGGGCGGTCAGGACCAGCCCCGCGACCAGCACCGCCGGGAACATGCCGAGGTGCAGCCAGCCGCGCAGCTTGGGCTTGACCGGGTGCGGCAGGGAGAGCGCTTCGGAGATCCGGTCGGCGACCGGCGTCTGCGAGGGCGTGTCGGGGGCGGACGCAGTCATGCGCCGCATCGTACCTACGGAACCGTAGGTTACGAATCAGGTCACCCGCGGGAGTGGCCATCATCTCACGGCAGTTGGATTCCGCGCACCCTCAAGGGTCGGTCATGCGAACTCAACGTGCACGTAAAGAAACGCAGGGGAACATAGAGGTGGTGGCGTTCCTCACGCCGCTCAGTTGGGCGGCCCTCTGGACAAATGCGCAGTAGACTCGGATGATCAAATGAGTGCGGTCGGCACCGGATGAGCGCCAAAGGGAGTAAGCGAAGCATCCGGGTCGCGGCCCCCACGGGGCAGACAGAGAAAAAAATCCCTCATTTAGGAGCGATCGTGGCGCGCGACATCGCGGCTCCCCCCGTCATCCCCACCAACCACCAGGAACTGATCTCCTGGGTGAACGAGATCGCCGAACTGACCCAGCCGGACAGCGTGGTCTGGTGTGACGGATCCGAGGCCGAGTACGAGCGACTGTGCGAAGAGCTCGTCGCGAAGGGCACCTTCCGCAAACTCGACCCGATCAAGCGCCCCAACTCCTACTACGCGGCGTCCGACCCGACGGACGTCGCCCGCGTCGAGGACCGGACCTTCATCTGCTCCGAGAAGGAGGAGGACGCCGGCCCGACCAACCACTGGAAGGACCCCGCCGAGATGCGGGAGATCTTCGCCGGTGACAAGGGCGTCTTCCGTGGCTCCATGCGCGGCCGGACGATGTACGTCGTCCCGTTCTGCATGGGCCCGCTCGGCTCCGACCTGTCCGCGATCGGCGTCGAGATCACCGACTCCGCCTACGTGGCCGTGTCCATGCGCACCATGACCCGCATGGGACAGCCCGTCCTGGACGAGCTCGGCTCCGACGGCTTCTTCGTGCGTGCCGTGCACACGCTCGGAGCGCCGCTGGAGCAGGGCGAGCAGGACGTGCCCTGGCCGTGCAACAGCACCAAGTACATCTCGCACTTCCCGGAGACCCGCGAGATCTGGTCCTACGGCTCCGGCTACGGCGGCAACGCCCTGCTCGGCAAGAAGTGCTACGCCCTGCGCATCGCCTCCGTGATGGCCCGCGACGAGGGCTGGCTGGCCGAGCACATGCTCGTCCTCAAGCTCACCCCGCCGCACGGCGAGCCCAAGTACGTCGCCGCCGCCTTCCCGTCCGCCTGCGGCAAGACCAACCTCGCCATGCTGGAGCCCACCATCTCCGGCTGGACGGTCGAGACGATCGGCGACGACATCGCCTGGATGCGCTTCGGCGAGGACGGCCGTCTGTACGCCATCAACCCCGAGGCCGGTTTCTTCGGCGTCGCGCCCGGCACCGGTGAGCACACCAACGCCAACGCGATGAAGACCCTGTGGGGCAACTCCGTCTTCACCAACGTCGCCCTCACCGACGACAACGACATCTGGTGGGAGGGCATGACGGAGGAGACTCCGGCCCACCTCACCGACTGGAAGGGCAACGACTGGACGCCCGAGTCGGGCACCCCGGCCGCGCACCCCAACGCCCGTTTCACGGTCCCGGCCGCGCAGTGCCCGATCATCGCGCCCGAGTGGGAGGACCCCAAGGGCGTGCCGATCTCCGCGATCCTCTTCGGCGGGCGGCGCGCCACCGCCGTACCGCTGGTGACGGAGTCCTTCGACTGGAACCACGGCGTCTTCCTCGGCGCCAACGTGGCCAGCGAGAAGACCGCCGCCGCCGAGGGCAAGGTCGGCGAGCTGCGCCGCGACCCGTTCGCGATGCTGCCGTTCTGCGGCTACAACATGGGCGACTACATGGGCCACTGGGTCGACGTCGCCAAGGGCAAGGACCAGTCGAAGCTCCCGAAGATCTACTACGTCAACTGGTTCCGCAAGGACGCCGAGGGCAAGTTCGTCTGGCCCGGCTTCGGTGAGAACAGCCGGGTCCTGAAGTGGATCGTGGAGCGCCTCGAAGGCAAGGCCGAGGGCGTCGAGACGCCGATCGGCATTCTGCCGACCAAGGACGCCCTGGACACCGACGGCCTGGAACTGGCCGACGCCGACCTGGACTTCCTGCTCACGGTGGACAAGGAAGTGTGGCGTGAGGAGGCCGGGCTCGTCCCCGGCCACCTCAACACCTTCGGCGACCACACGCCGAAGGAGCTGTGGGACGAGTACCACGCCCTGGTGCGGCGCCTGGGCTGACGTCCCGCGTGAAAGACCCCGCGGCCGGTCCAGCCGACAGTGCCCTGACCAGCAACATCGTCACGGCCGGCCGCGGTTCACTCCGTGGGTGGGGTGGGGGCGCCTGGTAGCTAGGGGGGCGCTGCGCGTCGGCGGGTGCGGGTCGTCTTCGGCTCGTCGCGAAGTTCCCCGCGCCCCTTGAGGCCGGCTACGGGGAGCGGTCCTCCAAATAGCGGGTGTGGGATTCCTGGCGGCGGGCCTCGGTTTCCCTGAGGTTAGCCGCCAGCCGTTCCGCCTCCTCGTGGAGCAGGGTGAGCTGCCGTTCCAGATGCTGCTCGGGCGGCTCCCCTCCCGGTGTCATGCGGTGCCACCAGCGGGTGCGCACGAAGGCGTCGACCGCCTCGGGTACGTCCTGCCGGACGGCCCGGGACAGCGCGTGCACGCCCTCGGGGTCCTGCGCCAGTACCTCGGCGACCCAGCCGGGCTCCAGCAGCGCCGCCAGCAGATCGCTCAGTCCGGCCAGGCGCCCCGACGCGGCCGGCGGCAGCTCCACCTCGGTGAGGTAGTCGCGCAGCCTGCCGAAGTCGCGGCGCAGCTCGTCCAGTTGCGCCGACGGGTCCGGGAAGTCGGGAAGAGCGGGCCGCTCCGGCGGCGCGATCAGCGCGCCCGCCCCGTACAGACCCGCGACCACGACGGGCCAGTACGGCCCTGCCACGCCCGTGAAGGTGAGCACCAGCCCCAGGAGCCCGCAGGCGCAGCCCGTGAGGTTCTTGCGGGACTCCAGGTACGTCAGTGCCTTACTGGTAGCCACGGATCTCCTCGAAGGCGCCGTCCAGGGAGCCCTGCTGGGCATCGAAGAGACGGCCGCCGGTCAGCTCGGCGATGCGTTCCAGCTCGGAGCGGTCGGAGTCGCCGAAGAGGATCGGGAAGACGGGGATGTCGCGCTGCTCGCCGGTGAGCCGGGCGTGGAACGCCCCGAACTCCGCCGCGGTCGCGCCGGCGGTGTTCTCCCCGTCGGTCATCAGCACGATCGAGGTGAACGTGTCGTCGTCGGCGCCCAGATGCTCGTACGCCTTCTCCAGCGAGGTGTAGATCGCCGTGTCGCCGTCGGCCTGGAGCGCCCGGGTGTCGCGGCGGATCCCGTCGAGGCCGGTCCCCGGATCCTCCGGATCCACGACATGCGTGCGCACGCTCTTCACGGCCGATCCGAACGGCATCAGCGTCACCTCCTCACGGTCCCGGAAGTCCGCGGTCAGTCCGGTGAGTGCCGCCTTCAGCCGGGTCAGCCGCTCGCCCACCATGGAGCCGGAGGTGTCCAGTACGTACACCGTGCGGGAAGGGCGGCGCAGTTCGTTCTCGTACGAGTCGAGCAGCCCGTCGGCGACGGAACGACTGCCCGGGAAGGGCAGTTCGCGCCGTCGCGTGGTGTCCAGGCCGGAGGCCGGGGTGACGGACGCGACGACCGGGCGGCGGTGGGTGCGGTCCGTGATCGCGCGCTGGATCCCGGGGCTGCGCAGGGCCTCGGCGAGGCGGCCCACGTCCTCGCGGGCCGCCGGGGTCGCGGCGGCGAGGGAGGAGAGCGGATAGTCGGCGGTGACCACGCCGTCCTTGGGGCGGATCACCGTCAGGTCCGGGATGCTCTTGAGGACCGACTCGTAGTTCAGCAGCGCGTCGACGTTGCCGCGCCGGGTGTACGCGCCGGCGAGCCAGCCCGACGAACCCGACGTCAGCTTCTGCCCCTTGAAGAACTCCCGCAGCCGCGGCGTCGCCTCACGCACATCGGCGTCGGTGAGCGCGGACTGGGCGCCGGAGAGGGCGGAGGCGACGGATACCAGGGTGGCGAAACCGGAGTTGGAGCGGGCCGGGTCGGTCATGCCGTAGGTCAGCTCACCGTCCCGGACGGCCCTCTCGACCTGGGACCAGGTGACGTCCTCGGGCGTCCAGCCGAGGGCACGGACGGTGGCCGGCTTGACGCCGACGGCGACCGGGCTCGTCATGACCGGCGTCTGCGACACCACCTTCCTCCGCGCCTCCGGGCGCAGTCGCAGATAGTCGTTGGAGGCCAGCCACACCGCGTCGTACGCCTGGTCCGCCCTGCCCCGGGCCAGCAGGTCGACGGCGTCGAGAGTGCCCAGGTAGGTGGGCCGCACGGTGATGCCGGTCTGCTCGCGGACCTGCTCCAGGACGGGAGCCATGTCGCTGAGCTCGCTGGAGGCGAGGACGCGCAGGGTGCCGGGAGCGTAGGCCGTGGGGTCGTCGTCGGGGGTGTCCCGCCCGGTGGTGCAGGCGGTGAGGAGGGTGAGGGCCGCGAGGGTGAGGGCCGCGATCCGGCGTCTCATGTCTGGCCTCCTTCCAGCGCGCCCTGCGAGCGGCTGCGCTCCAGGTGGGCGCCGGCGCTGCGGAGTTCGTTCGTCAGCGACTCCACGGTGACCGCCATCGCCTCCGTGGCCTGCGCCTTGTAGGTGTCGATGGCGTCGAGCGTGCGGTAGATCTGCTGGAAGGCGGTCCGCAGGGTCTCCGCGCCGACCGCCGGGTCCGCGGCGATCCGCTGGATCTCGCCGGACTGCGTCGCGAGCATCTCCGCGTTGCCCCGGATGAGGTCCTCGGTGGTGCCGCGCAGGGCGTTGACCTGGTCGACCACCTTCTTCTGGTGGTCGAGGGCGGAGGCCAGCATGACCGAGATGCGCAGCGCCGACACGGTGGTCGTGGCCGCCCGGTCGACGCCCTTGATCAGTTCCTCGTTGTTGCGGCGTACGACGTCCATGGCGAGATAGCCCTGTGCGCACACCGCGAGCTGGGTGAGCAGGTCCTGGTGCTTCTGCCGGACGGGGAAGAGGACGTCGGCGCGCAGGGTGTCGGCCTGCTGGGGGTCGGCGACCCTGCCGATGTGCTCCTCGACGGCGCCGTCGAGGGCCTCGGTCAGCACCACGTACTCCTGGAGCTTGCCCATGGTCTCCCACAGCCGGACGCGCTCGGTCTGCAGCGCGGCGCTGTCACGGCGCAGTTCGTCCTGTCCGCCGCGCAGCGACCCCACGATCTTGTTCAGGGTGCCCTGCGCGGAGGCGTACTTGGCGACGTGGTCGCGCAGCTTGTTGCCGCCGGGCAGCCGGGAGAGGAACGTGCGGCCCTTGCCGGCGGGCAGGTCGCGCGGGTCGAGGTCCTCGACGACCCGCCGCAGCTCCACCAGCGACCCGGCGACCTTCGTCTGCGCGTCCCCGCCCTTGCTGGGCAGGCTGCGTACGGTCCGCTCCAGCATGCGGTTGGACTGCGCGGCCGCGGTGCGCATCTCGCCGGCGCCGAGCGCGGTGATCTCACCGACCTTGCCGGCGAACTCGGGCGAGCGGGCGTCGAGGGCGGCAAGACCGGCGACGTAGTCGGCGGCCTTGCGGGCCATGTCCGTACGGACGCCGTCGTCGACGGGGACGAGCCCGCCGGCCTTCTCCCGCGGGACCGGCGAGACCGGCTCGGGCGGGGTGAGGCTGAAGGAGTCGTCGCGGCTGGCGCTGGTGTTCTGACTGGCGCTGTGGCCGAGGTCGTAGTCGCTCATCTGGCTGATCCCCCTATCCGCGCGCCCGGCGCGCCATCTCGTGCAGCACCTCGGAGGTGGGCACGGGCACCTGCCGCACGTTCAGCTTCTGCATCAGGTAGTCGGTGTGGTCGGCGGTGGCCGCGGTGAATTCGCGGGAGGCGCCCTGCGGGCGGAACCCGTACCGTACGGCCAGCTCGCGCAACGCCGGGTCGTTGAACAGCAGTTGCCCCAGTGCGCGGCCCTCCTCGGTCAGCGGCACGACGGTGTGGTCGCTGGTGGCTGTGATGTCCGGGTAAAGGACGACGAGGTCGTCGATGCCCTGGCCCGCGGCGAGCAGCGAGGCGACCTGGGACTCGTAGACGAGGACGAGCGGGTTGCCGGCGCCGCTGATGAAGTCCCGGAAGGCACCGTCCGAGCTGGACTGCTGGGCGCCCTGCACGGTGACCAGCTTGCGCAGCAGCGGCGCGGTGCGCTTCACGTCGGCCTTGCTCACGACGACGTTGCCGTCGTTGTCGACGTAGGAGGCGGCGGCCAGGTACAGGGCACCGGAGTTGGAGGTGACGGGATCGGTGCTGGCGATGTAGAGCGTGCCGCTCAACTCCCCGTACTTGCCGGCTCCCTTGAGCTGCTGCCAGGTGCGGTCCTCCCGGGCGGCGTCGAGATAGGAGTCCATCTTCAGCGTGCCGCGGTGGGGTTCGTCGAGCTTGGCGAGCCCGTTGGCCGCGAGCACCTCGGCGGCGCCCCGGTGGGCGACGACGACGAGCGGCGAGTAGAAGGGGCGCGGCAGCGGCTTCTGCGCACGGTACTTGTCGGCCAGCGCGTCGGCGGGCGCCGTGCTGGACGGAAAGGCGAAGTCGTAGCCCTTCAGGTCCAGGTCCTCCATGGCCCACGACCCGGACGGCTCCGTCTTCACGGTGTAGCCCTTGGCGGCAAGGGCGTCCACGACCTGCGGATCGGCGAAGAACTCCGCCTTCTCCGACCCGACCACGCCGCGCACGGTCTTCGTTGCCGTGCTCTGGTCCCCGTTGTCCCGGCCCGCCACGACGGCCGCCACCACGCCGCCGATCAGCAACACCGCGAGGACAATCCCTGAGATTCGTCTCACGCCGGGGAGCGTGCTCCCGGAACCCAACGTTCCCCGGCGTCCGCGGTGAACGACGGGTGACTTGAAGGTCCCGGTACGCAACGACGCTTCAGGGGCACGGGAAATCGCGCGATCACCCCGGGACGACGGAAAGCCGCAGGGCGACGAGGCGTCCTACGGCGAACAGTCCGGCTCGGTGACGACGCGGCGGCTTACGGCCTGTTGTCCGGCCCGGTCCGGCTCGGTGTGTGGCACCCGGTCCGCGCGTCGCTGCGGGTGCACGCGGACCGGGGCCGATCGAGAGGCCCGGGAGGGGCTCAGCGGGCGGCGAGATCGCGGGGCGCGAGCATGGCCGCGTGGGCGTCCATCCGCTCGGCCGTCAGGATCGCCACCGCCGTGTCGGCGCGGGACGCGGCGACCACCAGCGCGCGGCCGGCGAGGGTGTGGGCGCGCCGGTGCAGCGCGGCGAGATGCGGCTCGGCGGCCGTGGTCGCCGAGGTGCGGGCCGGCGGCCGGCCTCCCCGCAGCCGGGCCACCTGCTCCGCGAGCCGCGCGGCGGCGGTCTCCAGGTCGGCCGACGGGGCCAGCGCGCGCATCTCGTCGGTGACGGCGAGCAGCGCGGCGAGGTGGCCCGCGAGCTGGATGTCCAGCTCTTCCTCACGGGAACGGTGGGGGAAGTCGGAGGAGGTGCCGGCCATCGTGTGGACCGACTTGGCGCGGATCGGTTCGTACATGGGATGGCCTCCTGTCCTCGACAGAAGCCATCCTACCTTAGATTTCGTCTAAAGTTGAGTCGTTCACAAATCGGGGGACCCGCGTATCCGCAGCGTGAGCGTCAGGGCTGGCCGTAGCCGTCCAGGAAGCTGCCGATCCGGCCGACCGCGTCCCGCAGATCCGCGACCGTGGGCAGGGTCACGACCCGGAAGTGGTCGGGTTCGGGCCAGTTGAAGCCCGTCCCGTGCACGACCATGATCTTCTCGCGCCTGAGCAGGTCCAGAACCAGCCGGCGGTCGTCCTTGACCTTGAAGATCTTGGGGTCGAGGCGGGGGAAGAGGTACAGGGCGCCCTTGGGGCGCACGCACGTCACGCCCGGGATCTGCGTGAGCAGCTCGTAGGCGACCTCCATCTGCTCCTTCAGGCGGCCGCCGGGCAGCACCAGGTCGTTGATCGACTGGCGCCCGCTCAGCGCGGCGACCACGCCGTGCTGGCCCGGCATGTTCGCGCACAGGCGCATGTTCGCCAGGATCGTCAGGCCCTCGATGTAGGAGTCGGCGTGCGCGCGCGGGCCGGAGATCGACATCCAGCCGACCCGGTAGCCGGCCACCCGGTACGCCTTCGACATGCCGTTGAAGGTGAGGGTGAGCAGGTCGGGGGCGACCGAGGCCGTCGGGATGTGCGTGGCGTCGCCGTACAGGATCTTGTCGTAGATCTCGTCCGAGCAGACCAGCAGGTTGTGGCGGCGAGCGATGTCGGTCAGGCCCTTGAGCACCGCCTCGTCGTACACCGCCCCGGTGGGGTTGTTCGGGTTGATGATCACGATCGCCTTGGTGCGGTCGGTGACCTTGCGCTCGACGTCGGCGAGGTCCGGCATCCAGTCGGACTGCTCGTCGCAGCGGTAGTGCACGGCCGTACCGCCGGACAGCGACACGGCGGCCGTCCACAGCGGGTAGTCCGGCGCCGGTACGAGGACCTCGTCGCCGTCGTCCAGCAGGCCCTGCATGGCCATGGTGATCAGCTCGGAGACGCCGTTGCCGATGAAGACGTGCTCGACGTCCGTCTCGATGCCGAGGGTCTGGTTGTGCATGACGACCGCACGGCGGGCGGCCAGCAGACCCTTCGCGTCGCCGTAGCCGTGGGCCGTCGAGACGTTGCGGAGGATGTCCTCCAGGATCTCCGGCGGGCATTCGAAGCCGAAGGCGGCCGGGTTGCCGGTGTTCAGCTTCAGGATGCGGTGGCCGGCCGCTTCCAGGCGCATCGCCTCTTCGAGTACCGGGCCCCGGATCTCGTAACAGACGTTGGCGAGCTTCGTCGACTGGATCACCTGCATGTCTGGGAGCTTACGGCCGCCCGCCGCCCCCGGCGTCGTGTTTTCCACCACGTGAGACGCCCCGCGGCGAGGGCTGTGCACCCCTCGTCGCCCTCGCGGCCACGGCATATCCCTGGAATGCGGCGCCATGTCAGAGCCCCCCAGAACGGGTGACCCCCAGGATCCGCCGAACGTGTACGTGCAGCGGGAGCCGGTACGCCCGCCCGCCTACGAGGAGGACACCGACCCGGCCGCCGCGCACGGCCGGCAGAACGCCTACGACGAGACGCGGGAACTGCCCCCGGTGACGGTCCCGGTCCCGCGCGGCTCCCGCCGCAAGCCCGGGCCCTGGCGTCACCGGCGGGTGGCGGTGGCGGCCGGCGCGGTGGGCACGGTGTCCGCAGCGGCGCTGATCGCGGGTTTCGCCGGGCCGGGCTCCGGCGCTGGCACGCAGGGCGGTCAGGACCGGACGAGGTCGACCCCGGGCACCTCCGGGGGCGCCGGGCCCTCGTCCTCCTCCAGGGCGGACGAGGGCGCCTCCGCCGTGCCGGCGCGGGACAGCGCGAGCCCCTCGACGCCCGCTCCGGGCCCGGACCCGTCGCGGAGCGCGGGTGACGTCAGCGCCTCACCCACCCCCACCGGGGCCGGCCCCACGGCGTCCGCCGCGACTCCCACCGCCACGGAGAGCCCGTCAGCCGACGGACCGGGCAACGCCGACGGCGATCCCGGGCACGGCCGCGGTGGCATCAAAGGGCCCAAGTGAACTGTCACAGGGGCGTCCGGCGCACCGCCCGCCCCGCCAGTACGTCCGTCCGCCGGCCGTCCTCGATCACGAAGCGGCCGTCGATCAGCACATGAGGGATGCCGGTCGGGAGCGTGCGGGGCTTGTCGAAGGTGGAGCCCGCGGCGACCGTGACCGGATCGAAGAGGACCAGGTCGGCCCGGTACCCCTCACGGACCACGCCCCGGTCCGGCAGTCGCAGCCGGGCCGCCGGGCGTGCGGTCAGCCGGGCCACGCACTCCTCCAGCGACAGCACCCCCAGCTCCCGCACGTACCTGCCGAGGTAGTGCGGGAACGTGCCGTACGCGCGCGGGTGCGGCTTGGCGCCCTGGAGGATGCCGTCCGAGCCGCCCGTGTGCACGCGGTGCCGCATGATCGCCCGGACGTTCTCCTCGTGGCCGACGTGCTGGAGGATCGTGGGCCCGAGACGGTCCTCGACCAGCAGCCGGCGGGCGGTGACCCAGGGCGCCTCGCCGCGCAGGGCCGCCGAGTCCTCGACCGTGCGGCCGACGTACGCCTCCAGGGCCGGGTCGGTCACGCCGGAGATCTCGATCGTGTCCCACTCGACCGGTACGCCGTGACAGCCGTCCGCGCCGGCGACCTCCAGGTCGTGCCGGATCCGCTCGGCCGTCGCGTCGTCCGCCAGCCGCCGCAGGATCTGCTCCGGCCCGCCCTCGCCCGCCCAGCTCGGCAGGAGCGCCACCAGCGTCGTGCAGCCGGGCGTGTAGGGGTACGTGTCCAGGCTGATGTCCGCACCGGCGGCGAGGGCGTCGTCCAGCAGGGACAGCAGTTCGGGGGCGCGGCCCTTGTTGACGCCGAAATTCATGGTGGCGTGGGCCAGGTGCAGCGGGCAGCCGGCCTCCCGGGTCAGGGCGACCATCTCCTCGTAGGCCTCAAGGGCCCCGGCCCCGTACGAGCGGTGGTGCGGGCAGTAGTAGCCGCCGTAGCGCGCCACCACCCGGCACAGCTCGGTCAGTTCGGTGTCCGGGGCGTACATGCCGGGCGTGTAGGTGAGCCCGGACGACATGCCGACCGCGCCCTGCTCCAGTCCCTCCGCCACGAGCCGCCGCATCCGGTCCAGCTCCTGGGGGGTGGCCTCGCGGTCCTCCCAGCCGACGGCCAGCGCGCGGACCGTTCCCTGCGGGATCAGATAGGCGGCGTTGACCGCGATGCCCCGGTCCAGCCGGCCGAGGTACTCGCCGACCGAACGCCAGTCGAAGTCGACGTCGTCGCCGTGGCCGTTCCAGCCGGTGATGGCACGGCGGACCTCGCCGAGGGTGCGGTCGTCCACGGGGGCGTACGACAGCCCGTCCTGACCGATCACTTCGAGGGTCACGCCCTGCGCGGCCTTCGCGCTGTGGTCGGGGTCGCGCAGCAGGGCGAGGTCGCTGTGGGCGTGCATGTCGACGAAGCCGGGGGACAGGACGAGGCCGTCGGCGTCCAGCTCCCTGGTGGCGGTGGGGCGCTGGCAGCCCGCGGCCGCCGCCTCCTTGACGATCGAGACGATCCGGCCGTCGTCCACCACCACATCTGCGCGGTAGGCGGGGGCGCCGGTGCCGTCGACGACGTCCGCGTCACGGATGACGAGGTCTGCCATGCCGGGCCTCCTAGAAGAACGTGCGGATGTATTCGACGACCGTGCCGTCCGCCTCGGCCACCGGGATCAGCTGCCACTTGTCGAACGACGTGCACGGGTGGGACAGGCCCATGCCGAGCCAGTCACCGACCTCGAGATCCGCCTCCGGGGCGGTGCGCAGCCAGGCGTGCTGGTCGGACAGCGCGGTGACCTCGATCCCGGTCACCGGGCGCTCGGTGCCGTCCCGGCGGACGACCTGCGCGACGGGCAGGTCCAGGTCGTAGGCCGCGTCCCGCTTCCCGGCGTTGACGAAGGCCTGCTCCGCCGACGGCCGCGACACCACCTGCGCCCAGAGCCGGAACGCGGGCTCCAGGGCGCCCTCCCCGGTGACCCGGTTGAAGGGGGTCAGTTTGCGGTAGTGCCCGTCGTCGTGCGAGACGTACGCGCCGGAACGCAGCAGCTTCAGGACCGGCAGGCTCAGTTCGGGGATCTCGGCGAACACCTCGGCCACCGCGTCGAACCAGGCGCTGCCGCCCGCGCTGACCACGATCTCGTCCAGTCCCTGGAAGCGACCCGCCTTGTCGAAGTCCGCCGCCAGCGCCACCAGCCGGCGCAGCCAGGCGTGCACCCGCTCGGGGTCCGCGTCCGGTACCTCGCCCTCGTAGCCCGCGACGCCGGCCAGGCGCAGGGTGGGCGCGGCGGCCACCGCGTCGGCGACCCGCGCGCATTCCGCCTCGGTACGCACGCCGGTGCGGGCGCCGTCACCGGCGGCCAGTTCGACGACGACGTCCACGGGGCGTTCCGTGCCGCGCAGTGCCGCGTCCATCAGTTCGACGCCGCGTACGGAGTCGACGTAACAGACGAACGCGAAGGAGGGGTCGGCGGCCAGCTCGGCGGCGATCCAGCGCAGGGCCGCCGCGTCCACCAGCTCGTTGGCCAGGAAGATCCGCCGGATCCCGAACGCCCGCGCCACCCGCACCTGGTGCGGCACGGCGAGCGTGATGCCCCAGGCGCCGCGCTCGATCTGCCGCTGGAAGAGCTGCGGCGCCATCGTGGTCTTGCCGTGCGGGGCGAAGGCGAGGCCGTGGCGGGTGGTGTACGTCGCCATCAGCCTCAGGTTGTGTTCCAGGTGCTCGGCGGAGAGGGCGAGGACCGGGGTAGTGAAGCCGCCGGTGAAGAGGTTGCGGCGCTGGGCGGCCAGGTCCGCCACGGACAGTCCGCCGGTGTCGGGCGGGAGGCCCTTGAAGCGGTGGTCGACGCGTTCCTCGGCGAGGTCGGCCAGCGCTTCGGTGGCGATGCTGCCGGGGTCGAGGGCCATGGAGCCTCCCTGATCTGGTGCGTTGCGTTCTGTGCAACGTCCATTGCGTATGTCGCTTACTGCTGTCTAACATCTCGGCCAACGCGGGGTCAACGAAACCCGCACCAGCGCCGAGGAGCTACGACGATCGTGACCGCCACCGGAGCCGGCAACGCCCCCGACGTCGTGGACGTCGTCGCGCTCGGCGAGTCCATGGTCACGTTCCTGCCCACCCGGCCGGGCCGCCTCGCCGACGTCCCGTCCTTCGACCGGGGCATCGGCGGCGCCGAGTCCAACGTGGCCTGCGTGCTGGCGGCGGCCGGGCACACCACGCGGTGGGTCAGCAGGGTCGGTGCGGACGGCTTCGGCGACCACCTGGTCGAGGCCGTCGGAGCGTACGGCGTCGACGTGTCGGCGGTCCGGCGGGACCCGGCGCGCCCCACCGGCGTGTACTTCCGCACCGCGGGGGACCGGGCGGGCGACGGTCACGAGGTGGCGTACTACCGGGCCGGGTCGGCGGCGTCCGCGATGAGCGCGCGGAACGTCGACCTGGCGGCGGTGCGCGCCGCCCGCGTCCTGCACCTCTCCGGCATCACGGCCGCACTGTCGGCGGACTGCCTGAGCCTGCTGCGCGAGCTGACCGCCCCCCTGGCCGGGCGCCCGCTGATCTCCTTCGACGTGAACCACCGGCCCGGTCTGTGGCGGGACGCCGGCGGCGCCGGGGTCCTGCTGGAACTCGCGCGGCGCGCGGACCTCGTGTTCGTGGGGGAGGACGAGGCCGAGGAGGCCTGGGGGGCCACAGGGGGTCCGGAGGCGATCCGGGAACTGCTGCCCGAGCCGCGGTCGCTGGTCGTGAAGCAGGGCGCCGCAGGAGCCACGGTGTTCGAGCGGGGGCCGGAGCGGGAGGGCCGCGCCGACGCCCATGCAGCCCCCGACGCCGATGCCGCCCCCGGCACCGATGCCGCCCCCGGCACCGATGCCGACCCCGCGGGCGACGGCGGGGCGGCCGGGCCCGGCCGGGTCAGCGAACCCGCTCCTCGCGTCGACGTCGTCGCCTCCGTCGGCGCCGGGGACGCCTTCGCCGCCGGGTTCCTCTCCGCCACCCTGCGCGGTCTGCCCACCCGGGACCGGCTGCGGCACGGGCACCTCATGGCCGCCGCCGCCCTGACCGTCCCCGGCGACCTCGCCACCCCTGCGACGCGACAGCACGCCGACCGGCTCGCGGCCCTGGACGACGCCACGTGGGGGACACTTCGACTCGGCCCCGGCTGGACGCACGCCGTTGATCGGGCCCCCGAGGAGGTACGTACGCCATGAGTCAGACCGTCGACCGCGCGCTGAGCATCCTGCCGCTGCTCGCGGAGGGCCCCGCCGACCTCGGGCAGGTCGCCGACCGGCTCGGCGTGCACAAGTCCACCGCGCTGCGCCTGCTGCGCACCCTGCACGAGCACGGCTTCGTCTACCGCCAGTCCGACCAGCGCTACCGACTCGGCGCGCGCCTCTTCGCCCTCGCCCAGGAGGCGATGGAGAACCTCGACATCCGCGAGATCGGCCACCCCCACCTCGTACGGCTCAACGAGCAGTGCGGGCACACCGTGCACCTCGCGGTGTACGAGGAGAACGAGGTCCTCTACATCGACAAGGTGGAGAGCCGCTACCCGGTGCGGATGTACTCCCGGATCGGCAAACCCGTCGCCATCACGGTCGCCGCCGTCGCCAAGCTGCTGCTCGCCGACCTCCCCGAGCACGAGCGCCGCGCCCTCGCGGAGAAGCTCGACTACCCCATGTACACGGCCAGTTCGACACCGAACCCCGAGGCCTTCCTGCGGGAGCTGGCCAAGGTGCGCGAACAGGGCTGGGCCACCGACCTCGGTGGCCACGAGGAGTCCATCAACTGCGTCGCCGCACCGATCCGCGGCGCGGACGGCCGGGTCGTCGCCGCGATGTCGGTCTCGGCGCCCAACGTCGTCGTCACCGGCGACGAACTCCTCACCCTGCTCCCGCTGGTCCGCCGTACGGCGGACGCCATCAGCGGCGAGTACTCCGGCAGGACCCCGACGAAAGAGCTGGCATGACCGAGAAGACCGCCCTCACCCCCACGACCCACACCACCCCGCCCGCGAAGTTCTCCCACGGCGTGCGGAAGGGCAACATCCTCCAGGTCGCCGGCCAGGTCGGCTTCCTGCCCGCGGTCGAGGGCCGGCCCCCGACGCCGGCCGGCCCGACCCTGCGTGAGCAGACCCTCCAGACGCTCGCCAACGTGAAGGCGATCCTCGAGGAGGGCGGCGCCTCCTGGGACGACGTGATGATGATCCGCGTCTACCTCACGGACGTGGACCACTTCGCCGAGATGAACGCGATCTACAACGCGTACTTCGAGGAGCAGGGCCTCACCCAGCCCCCGGCCGCCCGGACCACCGTGTACGTCGGACTGCCCGCCGGTCTCCTGATCGAGATCGACGCCCTCGCCGTTCTCGGCTGAGCCCCCCTCACCTTCCGCACCCCGTTTGCCGTCACGGCACGGCGCCCTCTCCCCTTGGGCGCCGTGCCGTGAGCCCCCATGCCCGAAAGCACCAAGTGCTGACGCAGAGGACCCCCGAATGTCCTACATATCCGCGGCGCCGGCCCCCGAGACCCCGCCCCACACCGGCGGGCTGCTGCTCCTCGTCGACGGGACGGCAGGGCTCCTGACCGTCGCCGCAATCGGCATCGCGCTGCTGCTCTTCCTGATCATCAAGGTCCGGCTCCAGCCGTTCGTCGCCCTGCTCGCGGTCTCCATCGCCGTCGGCCTGATGGCGGGCCTGTCGGTCACCGAACTCTTCGGCACCGTCCAGAAGTCCGACGCCGTCTCCACCATCGAGTCCGGCATGGGCGGCATCCTCGGCCATGTCGCGATCATCATCGGCCTTGGCACCATGCTCGGCGCGATCCTCGAAGTCAGCGGCGGGGCCGAGGTGCTGGCCTCCCGCCTGCTGGGTCTGTTCGGCGAGAAGCGCGCCCCCCTCGCCATGGGCCTCACCGGCCTGATCTTCGGCATCCCGGTCTTCTTCGACGTCGGCATCTTCGTCCTCGCGCCGCTCGTGTACGCCGCCGCCAAGCGCTCCGGCAAGTCGGTGCTGCTCTACTGCCTGCCGCTGCTGGCCGGCCTGTCGATGACCCATGCCTTCCTGCCCCCGCACCCGGGTCCCGTCGCCGCCGCCGGTCTGCTGCACGTGGACCTCGGCTGGGTCATCCTGATGGGCATCGTCTGCGGCATCCCGGCCGTGCTGGCCGCCTGGGCGTACTCGGCGTGGATCGGCCGCCGCATCTTCGTGCCGGTCCCGCAGGACATGGCCGAGGCGGCCGAGGAGGCCAAGCGCGCCGTGCTCGACGAGCAGCGGGCGGGAGGCGTGGAGCCCCGTGAGGCGCCGGTCGGGCTCGGCACCGTCCTCGCCATCATCGGCACGCCGCTCGTCCTGATCCTCGCGGCGACCTTCTCCTCCATCGCGCTGGACCCCTCCACCGCGCGTTCGGTGATCGAGTTCTTCGGCCACCCCTTCGTGGCCCTCACCATCGCGCTGCTGCTGGCGTACTACCTGCTCGGCATCCGGCGCGGCTGGTCCCGCAAGTCCCTGGAGACGGTGTCGACCTCGTCCCTGAAGCCCGTCGGCAACATCCTGCTGGTGGTCGGCGCCGGCGGCGTCTTCGGCGCGGTCCTGAAGGCGAGCGGTGTGGCCCAGGCCCTGTCGGACACCTTCAACGACGTCGGCCTGCCGGTGATCGTCCTCTCCTACCTGATCTCGCTCGTGCTGCGGGTCGCCCAGGGCTCGGCGACGGTGGCGATCGTGACGACGGCGGGCATCGTGGCCCCGCTGCTCGCGGAGGGCGACCACTCGCAGGCGTTCGTGGCCCTGGTCATCATGGCCATCTCCGCGGGCTCCATCTTCGCCTCGCACGTCAACGACGGAGGCTTCTGGATCGTCGCCAAGTACTTCGGCATCAGCGAACGGGACACGCTGAAGACGTGGACGGTGCTGGAGTCCGTGCTGTCGCTGGCCGGGTTCGCGGCGGCGGCGGTGCTGAGCCTCCTCGTCTAGGCGGTGCCGCGAGAGGGCGCGTCCACGGCCGGGTCGGGCCCTGACGCGCCCTGATTTTCGCCCCGTTCGCGAGGTGGGCAGACCGCCGGAGTCGGCGACGTCACGGAGGCCGCAGGCGAGACGTGGTGGGCGCCCGTGCGACAGCGGCGCCGTGTTCTGCGCACCTGCGCGGCGTGACGGCCGCCCAGCGGGCCGGGTCCGAGGCGAAGCGGCCGCCCAGCGCGCCGAACTCGCGGCCCTCGACGGTCGCGCAGGAACTCGGGGCCCGGCTGAAACCGGCGTTCGTCCTGGACGCCTTCGCCGGCACCGTGCCGCTGTGCCGGGTCCACCCCGAGCAGATCGAGGAGATCCGTGCGTGGGGCCGGGAGCGGGCGGTACCGGCCGGTCGCGCCGTGACGACCGCGGGGGCGGGCGCCGCCACGCCGTCGCGGCGGATCGTCTTCAGGGACGAGTGACCTCATTCGCCCCCGGCGCCCCACGGCACAGGGATGTCCGCCATACTGCCCGCTGTGGAGCAGCGCATAGGTACGAGCAGTCAGCCCCTGGACGCCGGGATGAACCCGGCCCACATCCCCGGGCTCACCGGCCCGGACAAGGCCGCCGAGCCCGAGCCCGAGGACGCCGCGCCGGTCGGCGAGGAGGCCGGCGAGGAGGCCTCCGCTCCGGTGGAGCCCGAGGCGGAGGCCGAGGAGGCGGACGCCGGGCAGTCCGGCGGCCCCGTGTTCGAGGCCGCCGACCGCCGGGCCCGCATCGTCGCCGACGCCAAGGGCGTACGCCTCAGCCTCGACGACGAGAGCTGCGAGTTCCGCTGGGACGAGATCGGTGCGATCGAGACGGAGTCGCCGCGCTTCGGCAAGCGGTTCACGGTGACCGTGCACACGCCGGAGCGCCGCTGGTACCCGATCGAGATCGAGGCCGAGTCGAAGTCCCGTCACAAGGAGTGGGACGAGCAGCTGGACGCCGTCCTGGACGCGTACTTCGAGGCCGACGGCGACGACGACGCGGCCCAGGACGACGGGGAACCGCGCGACTAGCTGCAGTACTGGGCTTCCTTTCCGATCGACCGGTACATGCAGTCGGCGTTCTCCAGCAGTTGCAGCACCGCGTCCCGGTTCCGTGAGGTCTCCCGCTCGATCACCTCGTCGGGCGGGTAGAACCCACCTCCGGAGAAGCCTCGCGGATACATCTCGAACGTGTACCCGAAGATCTTCTGCGAGCCCCACAGCCAGTCGTCGATCGACCCGTCCGTGATGTACAGATCGCTGGACTGCTCAGGTGTGTAGCCGTTGCTCGCGGCCATCTTCTGCCCCACGGTGGCGAACGCGTTCCGGTCGTCCGCCGTCATCCCGGTGGTGGTGTCGGAGTAGGTGTACCCGAACGGCCAGAGCACCAGTTCGCTGTAGGTGTGGAAGTCGATCCCGGCCTTGATCTGCTGCTTGCCGCCCACGACGCGGCTGCGCACGAAGTCGGCGACGACCTTCACCTCGGGCGCCGACTCCGGCGCACGGCCGCGGTAGGTGTCGGAGGACGGCGAGCCGGACGACCCACCGCAGCAACCCCACCGGTAGTTCCAGTTCCGGTTCAGGTCCGTACCGACGGCCGACGAACCGGAGTTGGGCTGCCGGTTCTTGCGCCACGACCGGTACGAGCCGGTGGCGATGTCGTACTCGCCGCCGTCCGGGTTGAGGTCGGGCACGATCCAGATCTCCCGGCTGTTCACCAGGTTCGTGACGCGGGAGTCCGTGCCGTAGTCGGTCGTCAGCTCCCGCAGCAGGTACAGCGCCATCTCGACGGTGAGGTGCTCGCGGGCGTGCTGGTGGTGGGTGAAGAGCACCTCGGGCTCGGCCTCGTCCGTGCCGACGTTGTCGCTGATCTTGACGGCGACGATGTTCCTGCCCTGGTACGAGGTGCCGATCACCCGCTGGCTGACGAGGCCCGGGTAGGCCGCGACGGCCGAGTTGATCTCGCTCGTCATCTCCGCGTGGTTGTGGTAGCGGGAGTCGGCGGAGGGGAAGTCGAAGAGCCGGACGTCGTCCTCGCCGGCCGAGCGGTCGGGGGCGGCGCCGAGCGGGGTGATCTCGTAGCCGAGCGAGCGTAGCTTCCTGATCTGGTCCGCGCGGCCGGAGACGAAGACGGTGTGGTCGTCGGCGTCGTCCACGGTGACGCCCGCCCGCTGGATCGCGGTGCGGTCCTCGGGGGTCGAGTGGGTGTGGATCTCGTACTGGCGGATGTCGTCCGCCGAGGCCGCCGCCCTGCCCGCGCTGTCGGCGGTGGCGTCGGACGCCGTCGCCGAGAGCGGGGCCGCGAGGGCGAGGGCCAGCAGGGTGGCGAGCGCGGCGGTGCGTCTGCCGCCTCGGACGCCCGAGCCGCGGATGCGAAGTCGCATGAAGTCTCCTTGGGTCTCCAGGAATTCCGGGGTCTTCCGGAAGTGGGGAGTGGAGTTGTGGGGGTGGTTCTTCCGTGCGACGTACGACGTTCTGGTGCGGGTGTGGCGCTCATGGTGCGGGCATGGCATGACCAGGTCAAGAAGGGTTTCCGAACTGGCCGCCGAAACCGGCGGAAAACGGCCGCGGCGGACGCCGGGCGAGGGCCGCGCAGTGTACGCGGGCCGCCCCCGCCGGAATGGGTCCCCGGCAAATTCCACCCGCCGGTGTGAGCGGCGCGTGCATATATGTACACGGCGAGGAAGAGTGAGGCTCGCGCACACGACCCCACCCTCCAAGGACTGGCTGATCATGGGCGGATCAGCGCCACGACGGGACTGCCGACCGGCGGTGGAGACGACCAGCTTCGTCGACCGGCGGGCCGAACTCGCCGAAGGCCGCGAACTGCTGGCACGAGCCCGTCTGGTCACGCTCACCGGACCCGGGGGCGTCGGCAAGACCCGGCTCGCCGGACGCATCGCGGCCCGCGTGGCCCGCGCCTTCCCCGACGGCGTGCACGTCGTCCACCTCTCCGGCCTGCACGACCCGGCGCTCGTGGCGCTGGCAGCCGCGGACGCCCTCGGCCTGCACGACCACTCCGCCCAGCCACCGCTGGACGCGCTGGTGACCCAGGTACGGGACCGCAGGCTGCTGCTCCTCATCGACAACTGCGAGCATCTGCTGGGCGCCTGCGCGGAGTTGGCCGCGGCGCTGCTGCACGGCACTGCCGGTGTACGGGTCCTCGCCACCAGCCGGCACCGGCTGGGGCTCACCGAGGAGCACCTCCTGGAAGTACGGCCGCTGCCCGTGCCCGACCCGGACGGTGACCCGTCCGGTGCCGAACCAGGACCGGCGCTCGCCCTGTTCGCCGACCGAGCCGCCGCCGTCGTCCCCGGCTTCCGCCTCACCCCCGCGAACAGGTCCGCGGTGGCCCGCCTGTGCCGGCGCCTCGACGGACTGCCGCTCGCCATCGAACTCGCCGCCGTGCGGATGCGCGTGCTCTCGGTCGAGCAGCTCCTGGAACGCCTCGACGACCGCTACCGCCTGCTGTCCGCGGGCAGCCCCGCCGTCCCGCCCCGGCACCGGACACTGCGGGCGGCCGTCGACTGGAGCCACGACCTGTGCACCGGGCCGGAACAACTGGTGTGGGCACGCCTGTCGGTGCTCGCCGGAAGTTTCGACCTGGAGACGGCGGAGGCGGTGTGCGCGGACGGTGCGCGGATCCGGGCGTACGACGTCATGGAGGCCGTGGCCGGCCTGGTCGACAAGTCCGTACTGTGCCGTGAGCCCGGCCCCGACGGCGTGCGCTACCGCCTCCTCGACACCCTGTGCCACTACGGCCTGGAACGGCTGCGGGAACAGGCCGGCGAGGAACTCGCCACGCGGCGCAGGCAGCGGGACTGGATGCAGCAGCGGGCCGCCGCTTGCGAGGAGGCCTGGTTCGGCCCGGGCCAGCGCGAGATCGTGGCCCGCCTCCACGCCGACCAGGACAATCTGCGAGCCGCCCTCGCCTTCGGCCTGAACGAGCCCACCACCCCCGACGGCGTCCTCGCCACCCTGCGGCTGGCCGGCACCCTCTGGTTCTACTGGCATGCCTGTGGTGCGCCGCGGGAGGGCCGGTACTGGCTCGACCGGGCGCTCGAAGCCGGCCCCGAGCCCACACCCGAACGCGCCCGTGCCCTGTGGGTCGCCGGGCTCCTCGCCGGCTGCCCCGAGGACCTCACCCGGGGCCGCCGGCGTGCGCAGGAGGCGCGGACGCTGGCCCGGCGGCTCGGAGACGAGGCGGAGGCGGCACACGCCGAGTACGTGATCGGCGTGATCCTGCTGTTCAGCGACGATCTGCGGGCCGCCCTCGCCCACTTCCGCGCCGGAGTCGCGCGCGGCCCTGTCCCCGGCCAGCACCTCAGCCTCGTCGGCCTCGACCGCGTCGAACTCGCGTGCGCGCTGGGGTTCCTGGGCGAGGCCGACCAGGCCATCGCGGTCTGCGAGGAGACCCGGCGGATGTGCGAGCGGCACGGCGAGGAATGGGTGCTGTCGTATGTGCACCGCATGCTCGCCCTCGCCCACACCGTGAAGAAGGACCGCCGCCGGGCCGAACGGCACGCCCGCGAGGCCCTGCGGCTCAAACTCGCCGTCAACGACGTCACCGGCATCGGCCTCACGCTCGATCTGCTGGCCCAGATCGCGGGCCAGGGCGGTGCCCACGACCGCGCGGCCGTGCTGCTCGGCGGCGCCGACCGGGTCTGGGCCGACGTCGACCGTGACCGGTGGGGCTCCGCGGCCCTCGGCACCACCCGGCGCGGTACCGAGACCCGGTGCCGCGAAGCCCTCGGCACGGCCGCCTACGAGCGGTCCTACGAGCAGGGCGCCGCCCTTCGCCTCACCGGCATCGTGGGCTACGCCCTGGACGAGCAACGCCGCGAACCGCACGGCCCCGAACGCGCGCATCCCGGCGTCCGGCTCACCCGCCGCGAGACGCAGGTCGCCGAACTGGTCGCCGAGGGGCTGGCCAACCAGCAGATCGCCGACCGCCTGGTGATCGCCCGCCGCACCGCCGAGGGGCACGTCGAACGCATCCTCAGCAAGCTCGGCTTCAGCAACCGCAGCCAGATCGCCGCCTGGATCACCGCCCGCCGCTGACCGCACCACCGCCTCCCCGGCACCACCTCACGGCTACGCCGGGCAACCGCACTTCCCGCAGCACCGGCTACACCGCACCGCAGCACCGGACACGCCGCTTGACCGCACCACCCCGCAGCACCCGCACCAACGCCTCACCGCTTCACCGCTTCACCCACGCTCCGCACCACCGCTGTACCTGGCCACCGCGAAACCCACGCGACCAGTACTCGCCCCACCGCCCACCGCCCGACCGGCCGTTCGCAACACAGCGACACACCCCCGAATCGCCCACCCACCGGGGAACCCCGCGCCGACCACCCCCGGCAGGACCCCGGCCGGCCCCCGCCAGACAACCGCCCCACCCACCACCACCGACAGGAACCCCATGTCCACCCCACCGGCACTTGCCCAAGGCACCTTCGATCACCGCATGGCCGTCTTCTCCACCGACGAGGAGTTCGTCGCCGCCGCCCTGCCCTTCCTCGCCGAGGGGCTGGCCGCCCCCGACGAGCCCCCGCCCGTCGCCATCGCCGCCCCCGGCAGGCTCGACCTGCTCCGTGACGCCCTCGGCGGTGACGCCCGGAACGTCGGATTCGTGCCGCACACCGAGTGGTACACCGGTTCGGCCGCCAACGCCGTGGCGCAGGGCGCCGGTTACCTGGCCGCGCACGCCGGCCCCCAGGGCCGTATCCACCTGCTGATGGAACCCGACTGGGGCGGACGTGCCGGGCGCTCCGTGCGCGAGAGCAGCGAGTGGATCCGCTACGAGGCCTTCGCCAACCTCCTGTTCGCCCCGCTCGCGACCACCGCCCTGTGTGCCTACGACACCCGCACCGCGGGCCCGGCCGTGATCGCCGCCGCCCGCCGTACCCACCCCCGCACCGGCGTCTACGAGGACCCGCTGCGGATCGCCGCCGAGCTGGACGCCGTACCGCTGTCGCCGGTCCCGCGTGACGCACGGCCGCTGCCCGCGCCCGAACCGCGTGCCGTGCGCACCTGGGCCACCGGGCAAGGCCTGCCCGTGGCCGACGCGGAACTGTTCGCCGCGGCCGTGTCCGAGGCGGCGGAGCCGCTCGACCCCGTCAGCCAGGTCCTGCTGTGGGGCGAGGCCCCCGGCTGCGTCTGTGAGCTGCGCTCGCCGCGCCGCGTCGACGACCCGCTGGCCGGCTTCGTACCGCCGCCCGCCGTCGAACCGGCGTCCGGGCAGGGGCTGTGGTTCGCACGGCAGGTGTGCGCCTACGTCGACGTACGCGACGACGAGGCGGGCGCGGTCGTACGCCTGCAGTACGCGTAGCCCGATCCGTATGCGCACCCCCAGGCAGGTATGGAATCAGGTAGTCCTCCCCGTGTGCCCGGGACCCGGCACGCAGCACTGTGAAGCCATGCTGGAACTCTCCGGGGCTGGCCGCCCGGACCCTGACCCCCGGTACGGCGCCTATCCTCAACCACCCATAGGAGCGGGCCATGTGAGCGTCGCGTACGACCCGCGTCCGTCCGCCGTCCGGGAGGCGCGCGCGGAGGTGCGCCGGCAGCTGGAATGCTGGGGGCTGGCCGAGCCGGACGGCGTCGGCGGCGACCTGGTCGCCACCGCCCAGCTGCTGGTGAGCGAGCTGGCCACCAACGCCCTGGTGCACGCCGCGAGCCACTTCCGGCTCACGCTGTCCGCCGCCCACGGCGTCCTGCGCTGCGAGGTCTCCGACGGCGGCCGGCGGGTCCCGCAGGTGCTCGACGCGGGCACCTCCGAGAGCGGCCGGGGGATGTTCCTGGTGGAGGCGCTCGCCCGGCGCTGGGGCTGCCACCAGGACGGCCCGGGCAAGACCGTCTGGTTCGAGCTCGGCACCTGCGCGTGCGGCGGCTGCGGCCGGCGGCAGTCGTAGCGTGCCGGTCCCAGCCTCCCGGCGGCGCGCCAGGCCGCCGGGAGGCCCGCTCCTCGAACACATCGGGTGAAGATCCCGCACGCCCTCTTGTCCACCGACCGTCCATGGGCTTTCTTGACCTGCATGGCGGACACCACGGGAAACACCAGTGAAGCAGGGGCCGCAACCGACGCGAACTCCAACTCGGCTCCGCGTAAATCCAGTTGGAAGTACATCGGTCCCGGAATCGTCGTCGCCGCGACCGGTGTGGGGGCCGGCGACCTGGTCGCGACGCTGATCGCGGGCAGCAACTTCGGCTACACGCTCCTGTGGGCGGCGATCATCGGCTGCCTGGTGAAGATCTCCCTCGCGGAGGCGGCCGGCCGCTGGCATCTGTCGACCGGCCGCACGCTGTTCGACGGCTGGGCCGGCCTGGGCCGCTGGACCACGTACTTCTTCGTCGTGTACGTCGTGATCTGGGGCTTCGTCTACGGTGCGGCGGCCATGTCGTCGAGCGCGCTGCCCTTGCAGGCGCTGTTCCCGGACGTGATGGACCTGAAGTGGTGGGGGATCGCCTGCGGCCTGGTGGGCCTCGTCTTCGTCTGGTTCAACAAGTACGCCGTCTTCGAGAAGGTCATGACGGTCCTGGTCGGCGTCATGTTCGTGGTGACGGTGTACCTGGCGATCCGGGTCACGCCGAACCTGGGGGACGCCTTCGCCGGCCTGCTGCCCGTCCTGCCCGACGAGAAGGACTCGGTCCTCAACACCCTCGGCCTGATCGGCGGTGTCGGCGGCACCATCACGCTGGCCGCATACGGGTACTGGGTCAACGCCAAGGGCTGGACCAACACCGGCTGGATGAAGGTCATGCGCCTGGACAACCGGGTCGCCTACGCCACCACCGGTGTCTTCGTCATCGCGATGCTCTTCGTCGGCGCCGAGCTGCTGCACGCCCGCAACATCGCCATCGAGGGCGGCGACAAGGGACTCGTCCAGCTGAGCGACATCCTGGCGGCCGAATACGGCACGGTGACCGCGAAGTTCTTCCTGATCGGCTTCTTCGCCACCTCCTTCACCTCCCTGATCGGCGTCTGGCACGGCGTGAGCCTGATGTTCGCGGACTTCGTGGCGCGCTACCGGAAGCGGGCGCAGACCAAGGGCGAGGAGATCGCCTCGGGCGAGCGGGAACGGTCCTGGCCGTTCCGCGCGTACCTGCTCTGGCTGACCTTCCCGCCCATGGTGCTGCTCTTCGAGGGCCAGCCGTTCCGGCTGGTCATCATCTACGGCGTGCTCGGCGCGGCGTTCCTGCCGTTCCTCGCCGGCACGCTGATCTGGCTGCTCAACAGCGACCGCACGCCCCGGGAATGGCGCAACGGCTGGGTCAGCAACGGGATGCTGACGATCGCAGGCCTGCTCTTCCTGGTGCTGTGCGTGAAGCAGATCTGGGACCAGCCGTGGGCGGACTTCTTCTAGTGCCTGTCCGGCAGGCCCTGGCTGCCACCCTCACTTCAGCAGGGCGGGCCACTCGGGGGCGAGGGCGATGCCTCGAAGCTGCCCGATGGTCAGGGCGGGGGCTTCGCGGGTCGCCGGTGTCTGCTGGGAGCCGGAGTTGAAGGCGCTGATCACCACGCGCAGGCCGTCCGTGCGCAGGGTGTCCACGGTCCACATGACGACGCCCGCGCCGCCCTTCTCGCCGGGCACCTGCCGGTCGGTCACCAGTGTGCCGTCCGGCAGGGTCTCGGCCTCGCCGAACAGCTCGCCGGCGACGTCGGCCATGCCGGGCTGCACATTGATCTGCACGAGGCTCTGCCCCTTGCCGTCGTCGACGACCACGTAGCCGAAGTCGCCCGCGCCGCCCCTGCCCACCACCTTCGCGTCCGCGGGGAGCAGCGTCGCCAGCGTGTCCACGGCCGAGCCGGAGAACGTCGGCTGCGGGGCGGCGGGTCGGCCGTCCTGCCCCTGCCCCTGCCTCTTCGCTTCGTCGGGGGTGGCGGGGACGAGGGCCCGCCACTCCGCGGCCGTTGCGACCTTCTTCAACTGCGACAGGGAAAGCGGCGGTTCGGCCCGTGTGATCGGCGCGTCCTTCTCCGCCTCGGCGTTCCACTCGCTGACGCCGACGTGCTCGCCCTCGGGGGTGACGAGTTCGGCACGCCACAGCTTGGTGTCCACCCGGCGGTCCGGATACTCGTACCCCTGGAACAGCATCAGCACCGAGCCGTCGGACAGCCTGCTGGTGGTGCAACTGTCGTGCGGGACATAGACCTTGTCCGGGCAGGTGATGGCCTCGCGGGCCACCTGGCTGCCCGGTTCGACCCGGTTCAGTGCGACACTGATCGCGCCGCCGCCCTCGCCGTCGTCGTGGACCAGCCGCACGGACGGCATCGGGAGATCGCCCCCGCCGCCCCAGGCCTCCGCGCCGCTGACCTTCCCCTCGGGAAGCAGCCGCTCCAACGTGGCGATCAGGCGCTCGCCGGAGACGGGCTGCGGGGCGATCGAGGTGGCGGGCGGCGGAGTCGTACGCCTGGCTGCGGCGGGCTGCCGTTCCCGGGTGTCCTGGCCGCTTCCGCCGCCCGGCAGGACCAGCGCCCCCGTGACGCCCACCAGGGCGATGCCCGCGGCGCCACCGGCCACCGCGGCCCGGCGGCGCAGCCGCAGTCGGCGCCCGCGGGCCTGGCCTGCGGCGATCAGGGCGGGGCGGTCGGTGCCGAAGGTGTCCCCGGTCTGCCGCAGCGCGGTGCCGAGGCGGTGCTCGAAGGGGTCGTCCCGGTGGTCTGTGGGCATGGCGGATCACCGTCTCCTTGAGGGTGGTGGAAAGAAGATGGGGGGTGGGCGGGTGTGCGGGGTGGGACCGGTGGTCAGGTGGCCGCGTACTCGGCGAGCTCTTCGCCGAGCAGCTCGCGGAGCCGGGCGAGGGCGCGGGAGCAGCGGGTCCGTACGGCGGCCGAGCTGGTGTTCATGGCGTCGGCGGTCTCCTCGACGCTGCGGTCCTCCCAGTAGCGCAGCACGACGACGGCCCGGTCCTTGACGGGCAGCCGCGCGAGCGCGTCCAGCAGCGTCACCCGGAGGGTGGCGTCGCCACCGGAGACGGCCTCTTCGGGGAGTACGTCGGTGGCGCGCTCGGTGCTGCTGCGCCGCCGCCTCTGGGCGAGGAAGGTGCGGGTGAGGACGGTCTGCGCGTACGCCGCGGGATTGTCGACCCGGGAGACGCGCCCCCATCTCAGGTACAGCCGCCCGAGGGTCTCCTGCACGAGGTCCTCGGCGAGATGGGTGTCGCCGGCGGTGAGCAGGCAGGCGGCCCGGTAGAGGTGCCCCGCGCGCGCCGCGGCGAACTCCGCGTACTCGTCCCCGCGGACCTGCATGGCCGTCTCCCCCCGTCGTAGGCGCCGGCACCGCACGAATGCCGTCACCTCATTGATGCGGTGGGCCCGGGGAAATGTTTCACGCCCTTCGCAAGGCCTGCGTCCTGGGGCGTGCCGAAACCGTTGACAGGGCGCAGGCCAGACGAACAACTGCCGCCCCGCCGGACCTTGTCGGAGTGCTTCACCCCCGCCTCGCCCCACCGCCGTAACAGAAGCCCCACCGCCGTGGCAGAAAGTGAGTGTCGACCCGTGGCATCGACCCCGCCCCCTCCCGATCGCTCCTTCCGGACCGTCGGGGTGGTCATCGCCCTGTGCTGGCTGGCCGTTTTCTTCGACGGCATGGACGTCAACATCTACGGCGCGACCATGCCGCACCTGCTCGCCGACGAGAGCCTCGGCTTCAGCACCGCGCTCGCCGGGACCATCGGCAGCTGGACCACGTTCGGCATGCTGATCGGCGCGCTGGCCGCGGGCTCGCTCACCGACTGGCTGGGCCGCAAACCGCTGGTGACGGCGAGCGTGGTGCTCTTCTCGCTGGGCTCCGCCCTGTGCGCGCTCGCGCCGGGCGCGGCGGTCTTCGGAGCGGGCCGTTTCGTCTCCGGCCTCGGGCTCGGCGGCCTCATGCCGATCGGCCTGGCGATCGTCGCGGAGTTCGCGCCGCCCCGCCGGGCGGCCCTGGCGACCGGCCTGATGATGACCTCGTATCACGCGGGCGGCATGGCGGACCGGTTCGGCCCGGTGAAGGTCTCGGCGCTGTGGTTCCTCCTCACGGCCTGCGGCACATTCCTCCTCCGGACCGAACTACCGCTCGGCGCCGCGTACGCCGTCGTCTTCGTCACCGGCATCTGGCTGTTCAGCGCGCAGGTCATGGTCTACGCCGCCACGTCCCGCGTCTACGCCCCGAGCGAGCGTGCCACCGGCCTCGGCTGGGTCACCGGCATCGGTCGCACCGGCGCGGTGGTCGGCCCCACGGTGGGCGGCGTGGTCCTGGCGGGCGGCAACGCGGGCCTCGGCTTCACGACGTTCGCGCTGACGGCGGTGCTGGGGGCGGCGGCGATCTCCCTGGTCCCTCTGGCGAGGCCCGGCCACCGCGACACGATCCCACCACCCCTGACAGCGGCCGGCCGGCCGTCCCGGACCTGATACCGGCAAAGGCCGGCGCCGTCCGTGTCGCGGGGACACGGACGGCGCCATCCGTCCGGGGCCAGGAGTTAGGGCAGTGCGTCCACGTGCGGGCCCACCGTGTTCGACCAGGCGTTGCCGCTCGTCGCGTCCCAGTTGGTCGACCATGTCATCGCGCCGCGCAGGGCCGGGTACGTCCGCGGAGGCCTGAAGGAGCCGCAGTTCGTCGCGCGGGTCAGGCAGTCCAGGGCGTTGTTGACCACCGTCGGTGAGACATAGCCGCCGCCCGCCGCCCGCGTCGACGCCGGGAGGCCGAGGCCGACCTGGGACGGGGCGAGGCCGTTCTCCAGCTGGATGCAGGCCAGGGCCGTCAGGAAGTCCACCGAACCCTGGCTGTAGACCTTGCCGTCGCAGCCGAGCATCGAACCGCTGTTGTAGTACTGCATGTTGACGACGGTGAGGATGTCCTTCACGTTCAGCGCCGTCTGGAAGTAGGAGTTCGACGGCGACTGCATGTCGATCGTCTGCGGGGCCATCGTGAGGACCATCGAGGGCCCCGCCTTCGCGGACAGCGAGCGCAGTGCCTGCGTCATGTATGTCGCGTTGAGGCCGTTCTCCAGGTCGATGTCGACGCCGTCGAAGCCGTACGTCTGCATCAGTGAGTACACCGAGTCGGCGAAGTTCGCCGCCGAGGCGGAGTCGTTGACCGCGACCCGGCCCAGCTCACCGCCCACCGAGATGACGACCTTCTTCCCGGCGGCCTGCTTCGCCCGGAGGTCGGCCTTGAACTGGTCCACGGTGTAGCCGCCCAGGCCCGCCGAGTCCAGGTTGAAGGTGACGGCCCCCGGCGTCGCCGTCGCGTCCGCGAACGCCACCGCGATGATGTCGTAGTGGCCCGGCACGTCCGACAGCCGCTGCACGGTGGCGCCGTTGTTGAAGTTCTGCCAGTAGCCCGTCACCGCGTGCCGCGGGACGCCGGAGCCGCCGTCACCCGTGGGCGCCGTCGTGCCCGTCACCGTCGCCGACCTGGGCGACTCACCCGCCGCGTTGGCCGCCGTGACCTGGAAGGTGTACGACGTGGAGGCCGCGAGCCCGGTCACCGTCGCCGAAGTGCCGGTCACCGCGGTCACCTTCGTGCCGTTGCGGTAGACGTGGTAGCCCGTCGCACCCGAGACCGCGTTCCAGGACAGGGAGACGGAGGACGACGTCGTACCGGCGACCGACAGGCCGGCCGGGGCGCCCGGGATCGTCGGGGCCGGGTCGCCGCCTCCGCCGCCGTCGGGGCCGAACACCGAGACGTCGTCCACGTGGTACGCGGCCTGGCCGTACCAGCCGTGCGTGTAGACGGTCACCGAGCGCGTCGAGGAGCCGGTGGTGAAGGTCGTCGACAGCTTCTTCCACGACGGCGAATCCGGCGTCCATGTCGACACGTCCGTGGTGCCCGTGCCCGTGGCACCCAGGTAGGCGTACCCGCCCTGCACCCACGCGCTCAGCGTGTACGTCGAGTTGGGCTGGACCGCCACCGACTGCGTGCAGCGTGCGTTGTCCTGCCCGGCCGGGGTCGCCTTGAGTGCGGACGAGCCGGCGTGCACCGGTGAGGAGACGGCCGTACCGCTGCCCGCCGAGCAGCTCCAGTTGGTCAGGCCCGACTCGAAGCCGGCGTTCTTGGCGTTGTTGATGTCCGCGGCGGATGCCGGGCTGATCGCCGGCACGGTGAGCGCCAGGGCGGCGATCACCGCTCCCGGCCACAAGCGGGTACGTCTGCGTGCGCGGTCCACGGGGGGCCTCCGGTGGGGGGAGTGGGGACTCGACTTCGACGCCATCAAGTTGGTCCAGACCAATTCCGCTGTCAAGGGGTCCGGCTCGCCCACTCTTTTGGGTTCGGTCGGGATGCTCCCCCTGCCCCGATTTGACGTGTCTTGTGCAATAAGAGTTGCTGCTGGGCTACGGAAACGCTGTTCTCCGGTCATGGAGGCGTGGATACAGTGCTGAGGTAGTCACGCAATGAAGTCGTTCCGGTGCACGAGAGTTGCGTCGGCGGGCCGGACCTGGGTGGGGAGCGGGGAGCTGCGGTGCCAACAGCCGTTGCCGTGACCAGCGCCGACATGGCGCTGCCGGCGCAGGACGAGCGGACCCTGCCCGCCGTCGTCCTGCGTGAGGTGGACAAGTGCCCGCTGGACCAGGCGCTGGCCGAGATGCAGGCCCTGATCGAGGCGCACGGCCATGTGATCGTGGTGTGCTCGAGGGCCGTCCCGGCGGGAGTGGAGCAGCGGCTGCACACCATCCGCTCCATCCTGGAGAGCGACCGGATCGCCCTGTTCCGGCCCGGCCTGCCCCCGTTGGGACTCGCCGTCCTGGCACGCCAGTTGAGACAGCTCGCCTCCTGCGACCTCAACCCGGGCGTCCTCGCCTCGGCCGGCCGGCTCCTCACCCACTACATCCACGCCGGCGCGGTCCTCGGCAGCGTCGCCCGGCTCGACCGCGTGCCCGTCGGACTCACGTCGCACGCGAAGTCCTGGATGCCGGGGAGCCAGTTCGGCGTCGTCGCCCATCCCGAGCCGCAGCTGGTGCGGATCGGGCCCGAAGCGGCGCTGCGGGGGCCGGAGTTCGGCACCTCGATGCTGCTCGCCCGAGGACAGCTCCAGACCGACTGGGTCACCGCCGCGCTCGCTCCGTCCTGGCGTGTGCAGGGCCTGCGCGAGGCCCGGCTGCCCGCCGAGTCCGCCGACTGGTGGGGGACCGGCAAGCTTGTCGAGTTCTGCACCTACCTGCCCGACCTGTCCGTGCTCTACCAGCTGGTCGGCTCGGTCCGCCGGAGCAGCTGCCACTGGTGCGGCATCGACGTCATCGGTGACCGCTGCGTGTTCTGCTCCGCGACCGCGCCGTCGTACGACCACCAGCTCCAGCTTCCGGCGGGGTGACCCGCCGCCCGACGAGACCCAGACCCGTTCGACCCCACCCCCAACGAGGTTGCACGCTTCATGAACTCCCGTCAGCGCCGCGGCGTCATACTCCTGCTTCTGTCCGTCCTGTGCGCCCTCGGCGCGTTCGCGGGCGTGCTCTCCGTCATCAACGACGTGCAGTCCAAGGTCGGTCCCGAGGTCACCGCGTACCGTCTGAAGGACGATGTGGCGCCCTACACCGCCCTCACCGCCGACAAGTTCGAGCAGGTCGAGATGCCCGAGCGCTGGCTGTCCGAGAACGCGGTCACCGATCTGCGGCAGCTCAGCGGCAAGATCGCTGTCACCACCCTGCGCGAGGGCTCCCTGCTGCAGAGCGACATGATCGTCGATCAGCCGGCCCTGCGGGCCGGGCAGCAGGAGGTCGCCATCATGATCGACGCGGCGACCGGAGTGGCCGGCAAGATCACGCCGGGATCCACGGTCAACGTGTACGCCACCTTCGAGGGTGAGCGAGAGGGCGCCCCCGCCCAGTCGAAGATCATCGTGACGAACGCCCAGGTGATCGACGTCGGGAAGCTGACCTCCCTCAACCCCGACAGCGACGACCGCACCCGGCGATCCACCGACGCCGTGCCCATCACCTTCGCGCTGTCCACCCTCGACGCCCAGCGCCTCACGTACGCCGAGTCGTTCGCCGAGCGCGTCCGGCTCGCCCTGGTCGCGCCCGGCAGCGACACCACCGTCCCCGACGCGGACCGCACCTACGAACTCGCGAAGGACAAGTGAGGCCCGCATGCCCACGAGGATCCTGCCGGCCGTCGGCGACGCGGACGCGGTCCGCTCGGTCACGACCCTGCTCAGCCAGCTCCCGGACGCCGAACCGGTCGCGCCCGTGGTCGACTCCACCCAGCTGATCGACACCCTCGCCCGGCTGGCCGCCGAGTCCGTCGACGAACTGCCCGAAGTCGTCGTCGTCCACGAACGCATCGGCCCGGTACCGGCCCTGGAGCTGATCCGCGAGGTGGCGCTCCGCTTCCCCGCCGTCGGCGTCGTCCTCGTCACCTCCGACACGAGCCCCGGCCTCTTCCAGGCCGCCATGGATTCCGGCGCACGCGGCCTCGTCGCGCTGCCGCTGTCGTACGAGGAACTGGCCACCCGTGTGCAGGCGGTGGCCCAGTGGTCGGTGGGCGTCCGGCGGCACCTGGGCCACGGCGGCGACGTCTTCACCGGCGTCGGCGGCACGGTCGTCACCGTGAGCGGAGCCAAGGGCGGCGTCGGGGCGACGCTCACCGCGATCCAGCTGGCGCTCGCCTCCCAGGCGTCGGGCCGCTCCACCGCGGTGGTCGACATGGACCTCCAGACCGGGGACGTCGCCTCGTACCTGGACGTGCAGTTCCGGCGCAGCGTCGCCGACCTCGCCGGCATCACGGACATCTCACCGCGGGTCCTCGCCGACGCCGTCTTCCGGCACGACACCGGCGTCGCCCTGCTGCTCGCCCCCGGCGAGGGCGAACGCGGCGAGGAGGTCACCGACCGCGCCGCCCGCCAGATCGTCAGCGCCCTGCGCTCGCGCTACGAGACCGTCGTCATCGACTGCGGCGCCCAGCTCAGCGGCGCGGGGGCCGCCGCCGTCGAGATGGCAGACACCGCCCTGCTGGTCACCACGCCGGACGTGGTCGCGGTCCGGGGCGCCAAGCGGACGGTACGGATGTGGGACCGGCTCCAGATCCGCAAGGCCGAGGAGACCACGATCGTCGTCAACCGGCACACCCGGGGCACGGAGATCCAGCCGACTCTCATCCGGAGGATCACCGGCACACCGGTCGCCGCGACGGCCGTGCCCGCCAACTTCAAGGAACTGCAGGGCGTCGTGGACGCCGGCCGCGTCCACGAGCTGGACAGCAGAAGCGCGGTGAAACAGGCCCTGTGGGGCCTCGCGGGGGAGCTCGGCCTGGCCAAGGCCCCCGCGAGCGACCGAAGGAGCGGCCGGGCACGCGGGGACCGCGGCTCGATGACCTTCCGGCGACGGAGGGACGGATGAAGCCGGCTCCCGACCTCTCGACGCCGCCACGGGCCGACGCCCTCGCCCCGGCGACACACGCGGGACGGGGACCCGACGGGGCGCGGGGGCGCGCGTTTCGGGGGTTGTCGGGCTGGGCGGTGCTGCAGGGGCGAGGGTTTCGGGGGCTGTCGCGTGGGGCGGTGTCGCAGGGGCGCGCGCTTCTGGCGGTGTTGCCGGGGGTCGGGTGGCGGGCAGTGCTGATGCAGGGGCGGGAGATTCCGGCGGTGGTACGGGGTCGTGGGCCTCGGGCGGCGTTGCGGGGTCGTGAGCGTCGGGTGGCGTTGCGGGGGCGTGGGCGTCGGGTGGCGTTGCGGGGGCGTGGGGCTGCGGCGGTGTGGCTGGGGCGTGAGAGTCGGGCGGCGTTGCGGGGGCCTGGGCCTGCGGCGGTGTGGCGGGGGCGTGAGCGTCGGGTGGCGTTGCGGGGGCCTGGGGCTGCGGCGGTGTGGCGGGGGCGTGAGCGTCGGGTGGCGTTGCGGGGGCGTGGGCGTCGGGTGGCGTTGCGGTGGCGTGGGGCTGCGGCGGTGTGGCGGGGGCGTGAGCGTCGGGGCGGGGCACAGGTCGGTGGGTCTCGTGCGGTGTTGCGGGGTCCTGGGCGGCAGACGGCGGCGCAGGTCTGTGGGGTGCGGGCGGGGGGGCCGGGCCGTGAGGTTCCGGCGGCGGCGCCGGTTCGCGGGCCCCGGGCGGTGATGGCGGGGCGCGGGCTTCCGGCGGGAAGGCAGCGCCCTGGTCTCCCGGCGGCGACGCCCGGCCGTGGGCACCCGGCGGTGCGGCCCCCTCGCGGGTTTCCCGAGGCCGGGCAGGGGTGCCGGGTCGCGGTGATGCGGGGGAGTCTCGAGGACGGTGCGGCGAGGGCGCGGAAGGCTCCCCGCGTGACGGCCCGCCGGGGGCGCGACCGGGGCCAGGTCACCATCGAGTTCCTCGGCATGACCCCGCTGATCGTCCTGACCCTGGTGCTGCTGTGGCAGTTCGTGCTCGTGGGGTACACCTACACGCTCGCGGGGAACGCTGCGGACGAGGCGGCACGGGCGGGCACGGCGGCCACGGACCGTCAGGCGGCCTGTGAGGCGGCGGGCCGGGAGCATCTGCCGTCCGCGTGGGAGGGGGGTGCCGAGGTGTCCTGCGGCGAGAGCGGCGGCCTGGTCACGGCCGACGTACGGCTCGACGTGCCGGTCCTCTTCCCCGGCTCGGTCGGCTTCCCCTTCCCCGGCGTCGTGGGCCACGCGGGGGCCGTCGTCGAGGAGACGGACTGACATGACGTACCGGCGGCACGAGCACCGCAGTGACCGGGGCCAAGTGGCCCTGGAGTACTTGGGGTTCATCCCGATCCTGGTCCTCGTCGCGATCGCCGCCGTCCAGATCGGCCTGATCGCCTACACCGCCCAGCAGGCCGGCACGGCAGCCCGCACCGGAGCGCGCAGCGCCTCCCTCGACGGGCCGTACCAGCAGGACTGCGGGAACGCCGTCAGCTCCTGGCTGGAAGCCGACTGCACGAGTGCGCACCTGGGCGACGAGGTCGAGGTGACCGCCACGATCGACATCCCGTCGATCGTCCCCGGCTGGGACTTCGGCCCGGCCCGCAAGTCCGCCACCATGCCGATGGACCACTGAGCAGGGAGTTACGGCGATGAGTCTGCGCGCACGGATCAACTCCCCCGAGGAGACCGGCAGCCGGGGCGAGGACGGGCACCTGGTCGCCTCGTACCGGGCCAAGCTCCTGGAGGAGATCGACCTCGCGGAGATGAGCTCGCTCGCGGCCGCCGAGCGCAGGGCCCGGCTGGAGCGGGTGCTCGGGCACATCATCAGCCGTGAGGGCCCGGTGCTGTCGACGGCCGAGCGCTCGCAGCTGATCCGCAGGGTGGTCGACGAGGCGCTGGGCCTCGGCATCCTGGAGCCGCTGCTCGAGGACGCGTCGATCACCGAGATCATGGTGAACGGCCCGGACGCGATCTTCGTGGAGCGCGGTGGCCGGGTGGAGCAACTGCCCCTGCGGTTCGCCTCCAACGACCAGCTCATGCAGACCATCGAGCGGATCGTCTCGACGGTCAACCGCCGGGTGGACGAGTCGAATCCGATGGTCGACGCCCGTCTCCCGTCCGGTGAGCGTGTCAACGTCATCATCCCGCCCCTGTCCCTCACCGGCGCCACGCTCACGATCCGCCGCTTCCCGCGCTCCTTCACGCTCCAGGAGCTGATCCAGTTCGGCTCGCTGGAGGAGCCGATGGTGTACCTGCTGGCGGGGCTGGTGCAGGCGCGGTTCAACATCATCGTGTCGGGCGCGACGGGCACCGGCAAGACAACCCTGCTGAACGCGCTGTCGGGCCTGATCCCCGAGAGCGAGCGGATCATCACCATCGAGGACTCGGCGGAACTCCAGCTCCAGCAGCAGCACGTGGTCCGCCTGGAGTCCCGGCCGCCGAACGTCGAGGGCCAGGGCCAGGTGACCATCCGCGACCTGGTCCGCAACTCGCTGCGCATGCGCCCCGACCGGATCGTGGTCGGTGAGGTCCGTGGCGGTGAGTCGCTGGACATGCTCCAGGCGATGTCGACCGGTCACGACGGCTCCCTGGCCACCGTCCACGCCAACAGCGCGGAGGACGCGCTGATGCGCCTGCAGACCCTGGCCTCCATGTCCGACGTCGAGGTCCCCTTCGCCGCGCTGCACGACCAGATCAACAGCGCGGTCGACGTGATCGTGCAGCTCACCCGGTTCGCCGACGGGCTGCGCCGGGTCACCGAGGTCGCGCTGCTCGACAGCCACGGCGGTGAGCCGTACCGGCTGGCCACGGTCGCCCGCTTCAACGCCCGGCCCATGACCCCCGACGGCCGCATCCACGGCGGCTTCCAGTACTTCCCGCTCACCCGCCGCACCGCCGACCGCCTCTACATGGCGAGCCAGCCCATACCGCAGGCCTTCGGCGTCGCCCAGTCCGCAGACCAGCTGGCCACCCGAGAAGCCAGGTAGGCAGGAGCCGACCATGGAACTGACGACCCTCGTCTCCCTCACCACCGGTGTCACCCTGCTGACCTGCGTCCTCGCCGTGGCCGGCCTGCACGCGTACGCCATGGGGAGGGCGCAGCGCCAGGCCCTGGTGGAGCGTCTGTCCGCCACCGGACAGGTCCAGGCCACGGGCCGCCGGCGCCGGTTCCGCGATCTGGACCGCCGCCTGCGCCGTACGCGACCGGGCCGCAAGCTGGAGCTGCGGCTGCTGTCGACGGGCCTGGACGTGACCCCGGGCGAGTTCTTCGTCGCGATGCTCGCCACGGTCGCCGGCCTGTGGCTGGTCGGACAGGCCACCCTCGCCCCCTTCTTCGGCCCGATCGCCGGGCTGCTGGGCATCTGGGCGGCCGTGCAGTTCCTCAACTGGCAACGCCAGAAACGCATCGAGAAGTTCATCAACCAACTCCCCGAACTGGCCCGCATCCTGGCCAACGCCACCCAGGCCGGTCTCGCCCTGCGCACCGCGATCGGCATGGCGGCGGAGGAGCTGGAGGCCCCGGCAGGAGAGGAACTGGCCAAGGTGGCCGACCAGCTGTCGGTGGGCGCGTCGATGGACGAGGCGCTGGGCGAGATGGCCGAGCGCCTCCCGTCGCGCGAGCTGGTGGTCCTGGTCACCACGCTCGTGCTGTCCAACCGGGCGGGCGGCCAGCTGGTCAGCGCGCTCAGAAACCTCACGGAGACGCTGGAGGAGCGCAAGGAGACCCGCCGCGAGATCCGCACCCAGCTCTCGCAGGTGAGCATGACGTCGTACGCGGTCCCGGTGATGGGCGTGGGCTCGCTGTTCCTGATGAACGGCGTCAAGGACGGCGCCCTGGACCGGATGACGGGCTCTCCCGTCGGCCAGGCCTGCGTGATCGTCGCGTTCGCGCTCTACGCCGTCGGCTTCGTCATGATCCGCCGCATGTCCCGCATCGACGTCTGAGAGTCCGGGAAAGGGAGGGCACCGGCATGGCACTTCTGCTGGCACTCGTCATGGGCCTCAGCGTCTGGGGCGTCTTCGCCGGGATCCGGATGTACCGGGCGGAGGCGAAACTCCCCGGCGACCTCGTCCTGGCCCTGGAGGTCGGCTCCACCCGCACGGGCGCGGTGGACTCGCTGGTCGACCGGATGGGCATGCGGTACGCGCCCGCCGTACTGCGTCTGATGGGCCCCAAACAGGTTGCCCGGTACCGCCGCAGGATCGACCTGGCGGGCAACCCCGGTGGCCTCACGATCGACCGCTACGCGGCGCGCCGCGCGGTCTACGGCTTCCTCGGCGGCGTCGGCGGCCTGGTGTTCCTGCTCCAGGGCAACGTACTGATGACCCTGCTGCTGTTCGCCTTCGGCGCGTTCTGGACGGAGGTCGGCATCTGGTCGGCGATCCGGATCCGCAAGGACGTCATCGACCGCACCCTGCCCGACTTCCTCGACGTCCTCGCCGTCGTGGTCAGCGCCGGCCTCGGCTTCCGCCAGGCCCTCGACCGGGTCGCCTCACGGTACGAGGGTCCCTGGGCCGACGAGATCCGCATCACCCTGCGCCAGATGGACCTCGGCATGAGCCGCCGCCAGGCCTTCGCGGAACTGCGCCGGCGCAACGACTCCGAGCAGGTCGCCATGTTCGTGACGGCGCTGCAGCAGGGCGAGGAGCTGGGGGCGCCGATCGTGGACACGCTGGTGTCCCTGGCCAAGGACATGCGGCGTACGGACGCGCAGAACGCACGGCGCAAGGCGGCGCGGGCGGTGCCCAAGGCCACCATGATGATCACGACGTTCATGGTCCCGGCGACGATGCTGCTGCTGGGCGCCGGGCTGCTCCTGGGCTCCGGCACCGACTTCGGCACGCTGACGGGCGAGTGAGGACCATGACACTCACACCGACGGAGGGCGCGGGCCTGCGGGGGCGTCGCCGCCCGAGGCGACCGGCGATCACGGCGTCCACGCCGGGGACCGGGCTGCCCGCGCCTGCCTGCCCGAGGGCGCCGGGCGGTCCAGTGCCCCCGGGGCCGGCGTGGAGGGAGCGGATGGGACCCTCGGACGAGGCGGCGGAGGGAGCGGCGGAGCGAGCTGCGGGGCCGGCTGGGGCGCCTGGGACGGCGGACGAGGAAGCGCCGAAGCCGGTGGAGCGGCCCGGGACGAACGAACCGCCGGATGCGACGAGCCGCCGGCAGGGCGGGCCGGACGCCGACGGTGCCCCACAGAGGTCGTCCGCACCCGCATTGTCGATCCAGGTCAACGCCCTCCAGGCCCTGTGCCGTCAAGTCTTCGGCTTCCGCCTGGCCATGATCGCCCTGGCCGCCCCCGCCGCGCTTCTCAACGCCTCCCCCGGCCTGGGCGTACGTCTCGTCGGGGCGGCCGTGATCATCACCTTCATGGCCTCCTACGTCCTGTTCAGGGACTGGGAACGCTTCGCGCCCCTCCTCCTTCGCCACCCCACCCTCCTGGCCCTCGACACCCTCGTCGGGTCCCTGCCCCTCATCTCCGCGGGCCCCGACAGCACCCTCGCCTACGTCAGCGTCTGCACGCCCCTCCTGGCCGGACTCGTCTACAGCTGGCGCGGCGCCGCGGTCTTCGCCTCCCTCCAGTCCCTGATCCTGCTCCTGGTGCACGCCACCCTCGCGAGGAATCCCGACGCCGGGCCCGCCGAGACACTGCTGCTCCCCGGCCTCTGCGTCATCACCGGCGCGGCCGGCTCCACCCTCCGCAACCTCATGCTCCGCTTCGGCGAAGCCACCCACGCGCTGACCACGGTTCAGGCCCGGCTGGCCGTCACGGAAGCGGTGGCGGCGGAACGCGCCCGCCTGGCCCGCGAACTGCACGACACGGTGGCAAAGACCCTGCACGGCGTGGCCCTCGCGGCGGACGGCCTGGCGAACTCGGCCGGCGAACTGGACCCGTCCCTGGTCAAGGACCGGGCCGAGCTGGTGGCCCGCTCGGCCCGGCGGGCCGCGGCGGAATCCCGCGAACTCCTCGCGGACCTGCGCCGGGAAGCGGACCCGGCCCAGGGCACGGACATACTCGCCGAACTCGCGGCCCGGGTAGCCGACTTCACGGCGCGCACCGGCGTCCCCGCCACCTGCCACCCCGTGGCCGGCACCCCCGTGCCCCCGGTGCCCCCGGCGGTGGCCCGCCAGCTCCTGACCATCGCCACGGAGGCCATGGAGAACGCCCACCGCCACGCCGCCCCCACCCGCGTCGAGGTGACGGCAGGCGTCGACGGCGACCAGCTCCTCCTCAGCGTCCACGACGACGGGCGGGGCATGCCACCGGAGACCGACCTCGAACAACTGTGCAAGGCGGGCCACTTCGGCGTGGTGGGCATGGTCGAACGCGCTGCCTCGGTGGGCGCCCGCATCCGCATCGGCCGAGGCGACCACCCGGGCGGCACGGAAGTACGCCTGGAACTCCCGCTGGCGGCACTCGATCCCACCCCTGAGAGGCGGCCGAACGATGCCGGACGCTAGACACCCCGCAGCCGACGTCCCCCCACCGCCGGACCCGGCCGCCACGTCCTTGCGCGTGGTCGTGGCCGACGACAACCCCGTCGTCCGTGCGGGCCTCACGGCCCTGCTCTCCGGCCGCGAGGACATCACGGTGGTGGCGCAGGCACGGGACGGCCGCGAGGCCTACGAGGCGGCCCGAGCCCACCAGCCGGACGTGGTCCTCCTGGACGTCCGCATGCCGGGCGTGGACGGCATCTCGGCGCTCCCTCACCTCGTGCGGCTGGCCCCGGTCGTCATGCTCACCTACAGCCGGGAGCCGGACGTGGTCGAGGAGGCCTTGCGGCGGGGCGCGAGCGGCTATCTCGTCCACGGCGAGTTCACCGCGGACGAACTGGTGGCGGCGGTACGGGACATCAGGAGCGGCAGGCCGCACTTCACATCGACGGCGGCAGAGGCGCTCCTGACCCAGCTCCGCCAGAGCGCGCCCCCACCCGGCCGCCCGCCACTCCCGGACGACCTGGGCGCGAAAAGTGCGACTGCAAACTCCGCATTCCGAACGCCCATCGGCGGCTTCTCCGCACGGCGCATCCCACCACGGGCTACTTCTCCGGAAAACCTTTCGCAAGTGCAACCAGGTGTGGCACAGTCGTCGTCATACCGGTCACAGTCCCAACTCAGCACGCGGGAGGCGGAGATCATGGACCTCATCGCATCCGGCATGACCAACCAGCAAATCGCCGCCACCTGCTTCATCAGCGAGAAGACGGTCAAGAACCACATCAACCGCATCTTCGCCAAGCTCCACAGCACCAGCCGCTCGGAGGCCACCGCGAAGTGGCTGGGACTGGGGTGACCGCGATGCATCGTCCGCCGGCTCATGATTGGGCCCACGATTGGGCCCTGGGACCCTCTGCCGACCCGCCTGTCCCCGCATACGGTCGCGACCCAGAAGCCGCCACACCGGGAGGGCAACGCCATGAACAACCGGATGAACACCACCACGTCACAGCTCCGCACCCGCCCCACTCGCGACGACAAGGGCCAGACGGCGGTGGAGTACCTGGGGATCATCGCGGTTGTCGTGGCGATTGTGCTGGCTATTACGGGGACGGATATCGGCCAGTCCATTTACAACGCGATCACCGACAAGATCACCGAGGTGACCGGAGGCTGACCCGGCTTCGGAGGTCTCGCGACGCGGGGCAGGCTTTCCCCATCTACATCACGGTGGTGGCGGGCCTGCTCTTTCTCGCGTTCGCGTACCTTGCGGTCGGCCAGGCCGCTGCCACGCGTAGCGAGGCCCAGACGGCGGCAGACGCCGCCGCGCTCGCGGCGGCCCAGAACTTGCGGGAGCAGCTCGCGGGCGAGTGGCTCGAGAACGTGCTGGACCCCACATCCTGGCAGGGCATCTTCGAGGGTGACCTGGAACTGTTCGAGGACCCCTGTGAACGCGCCGGCCAGCTCGCGGCACAGAACGACGCTCACGTCGACGATTGCCAGGAGGACGGCCCCCTGGGCTACCGGGTCGCAGTGACGACCGACGAACCTGTCGGGGACACCATCGTGCCTGGTACGGAGAACCGACATGCGAGGGCGTTCGCTTCTGCCGTCGTGGAGCGGCGCTGCAACTTCGAACTCCCCGGTGAAGAGGCAGGGGACGACATCCTGCCCAGCCTCGACTGCGAGGGCGAGCAGTGGGACCCGGATCCGGAAGCCCCCGACACCCTTCCGGACCCCGAGGACCTCTTCGACGTCCATCTGGCCGACTGACAAGCGAACGACGAGTGATGAAGGAAGCAGAAGCATGAGCATTCGGTTCACCACGAAGGCCCGCAGGGGGATGGCCGCATTGACCGTTGCGGTCGGCCTGGCCCTCGGCGTGGCCGGCTGCGGCGGCGGTGGGAGTGACGATGAGAAGCCGAACGCCTCGGCTTCCGCGTCCAAGGACAACGGATCACGGCCGAGTGCTCAGGAAGGTCAGTCGGGCGCCCCGCTGGCCGAGCTGAAGGGCCCCGACAGTCTGCTCCTTCAGATCACTTCAGCTGTGCGGGACTCCGGGGGATTCGTCACCGTGAGCGGCACCTTGAAGAACGACGGCGCTGGGACGGTGAACGTGCCCGCCCAGCTGAGTGGAAACGAGACGGAGATCATCCGGAACGGAAGGTCGCTTGGAGGGGCCACCCTTGTGGACTCGCAGGGGAAGAAGCGCTACTACGTCCTGCGGGATACGGACGGCCGCCCCCTGACGACGACGAACTTTCCCGCCCTCAAGTCCGGAGAGTCGGTCCCTGTCTTCATGCAGTTCCCGGCGCCCCCGGACGGCACGTCTGAGGTCGCCTTCCAACTCCCGATGTTCGCCGCCGCCTCCATCGAGATCTCCGGTTGAGGCCACCCATGACCCGATCTCGCCTCCCCCTGGCCCTCACCACAACCTCACTCCTCCTCGCCACCACCCTCTGCACCACCACGACAGCCCACGCCGACGACGACCCCAGCGTCCCCCCAGGCACCGAGGCCACCGCCTCCGCCCCCGTCGAGGTCGACGCCAACGACCCCGATCTGAAGATCCCGGAAGGCGCCACCCTCGCCGAACCGAAAGTTCTCGACATCAAGCAGGTCGTGGAGGACCAGAGCGGTGAGGAACGCCGTGAGGACACCAACGCCGACGTGAAGTTCGCCCTCCAGGCGGAAGTCCTCTTCGGCAAGGACAGCGCCCGGCTCAGCGCCGAGTCGAAGGCCCGTATCGCCGCGATCGCGAGCGAGATCAAGACGCAGAACGCGACCAAGGTCCGCGTCTTCGGCTTCACGGACAACCTCGGCTCCTCCGCCCACGGCGACACCCTCTCCCGCCGCCGCGCCAACGCCGTCCACGACATCCTCGACTCGGAACTGAACGACCCGGACATCACCTTCGAGGTGCGCGGCTACGGCGAGCAGTACCCCATCGCGGACAACTCGTCGGAATCGGGCCGCAAGAAGAACCGCCGCGTCGAGGTCTCCTTCCCCCGCACCGGCAACTGACGCCCCGCCGGGCGGCCCACCCGGCGGCGGCCCATCACTCGAACGGGCCGGACTGAATGACCCCCGTGAAACTCACGCCACGGGGCAAGTGATTTCGATGGGACTCGGCTGGCGGACTCCACTCCGGAAGGAGCCTTTGTCAGACCTCACTGGCAAAGTGCCCAGCCATGGACACCTCTGAGTTCTGGACGATCATCGAGGCCGCCCGCTCGGCCGTCGGGGCAGACAAGCGTTTCGACGAAGCCCTGGTTGATGAACTGGCCACCCGCACCCAGGATGACATCCTCCGTTACCAGGAACGCTTCGACGAGGTGCATGACGCCATGTACCGATGGAACGTGTGGGCCGCCGCCTACCTAGTCGGCGGCGGCTGCTCGGACGACAGCTTCACGGACTTCCGCGCCGGCCTGATCGCGCTGGGTCGCGATTGGTACGAGAAAGCAGCGGCATGCCCAGACAGTCTTGCTGAGCACCCGGCAGTGATCGCCGCCGTGGAAGTGCAGCGTGACGATGCTCTCTTCTACGAGGAGGTCAACTACGCCGCCAGCGAGGCGTTCGAGCGCGTCACCGGCGGTGGAAAGGACTTCTACGAGGCATGGGACGAGTACAGAGCCTCACGGGACAGTACCGAACGGGACGCCGATGGCATGGGCGAAGACTTCGACTTCGATGACCCCCATGAGATGCGGCGTCGACTCCCGCGGCTCGCCGCCCTCTGTCTGCGTGACACCCCATGACAGACTTCGCCAAGCATCGACTCCGCAGTGCGATGTCCACCGTCGCGCAGCATGACCCCGGGCTTGGGAACATCGGTACAGCAGTTGGCGCTGAGATTGATCTAGGACGACAGGTGCTGATCCGCTAGCACAGGTGATCTGTCCCGTGGGGGGGCCTCGGCCAAAGCGCCACGGTCTGTCGTGGTGAGGTGGTTGTCTCCGCCGCATGCCGGTGGAATTTCTAACGGATGAGCAGGCTGAGGCGTACGGGAAGTTCGTCGAGGAGCCGACGCGCCCGGAGCTGGAGCGCTTCTTCTTCCTGGACGACGTGGACCGTGATCTGATCGCGCTGCGGCGTACGCGGTACCACCAACTGGGCTTCGCCCTTCAGATGTGCACGGTGCGCTACATCGGCAGGTTCCTGCCGGACGATCCGCTGGGTGTGCCGTGGCCGGTGGTGGAGCACCTGGCCGAGCAGCTCGGCATTGAGGACGTCTCGGTCGTGAAGCGGTACACCGAGCGGCCGAAGACCGCGTACGAGCACGCGTGGGAGATCCGGGACGCGTACGAGTACCACGAGTACGACGACCCGGAGTGGGGGCGGAAGTTCCGGACGTTCCTGCACGGGCGGGCATGGACCGCGCAGTCGGAGGGGCCGAAGGCTCTGTTCGACCACGCCGTGGGCTGGTTGCGCAAGCACCGGGTGCTGCTGCCCGGTGTTTCCGTGCTCGCGCGGGAGGTGTCCGAGGTCCGCAAGACCGCGGACAAGCGCCTGCACCCGACGGTCGCCAGGGCGGCCTGGCGGGCGGACCGGTCGCTGCCCGCGGATCTGGTGGCGCTGCCGGAGACACCGGAGGGCAGGCGGTACTCGTACCTGGAGACCTTTCGCCGGCCGCCGACGAAGACCACCGGTACGGCGATGAAGCGGGCGCTGGAGCGGGTGGACGAGATCGCCGTGTACCGGCTGGGGCGGGTGAAGCTGGACAAGCTCCCGCCGAACCGGCTGGCCGCGCTGGCCCGGTACGGCCTGGGGTCGAAGGCGACGAGCCTGGAGCGGGCGAGCGAGCCGAAGCGCACCGCGATGCTGACCGCGGTGATGCGGCACCTGGAGGCCAAGGCGATCGACGACGCGCTGGAGCTGTTCATGGTGCTGATGTCGACCAAGCTGATCAGCACCGCGAAGCGGCTCACGAACAAGGACCGGCTCTCCACGCTGCCGCAGCTGGAGAAGGCGTCCCGCATCACCGCCCGCATCTCGAAGGTGTTCATGGAGGAGCTGGAACACATCGAGGAGAGCGGCAAGGCGGTGGACGCGGCCGCGATGTGGAAGGCCCTGAAGGAGGTCGCACCCAGGGCCCAGCTGTGGAGCGCGGCCACCACGGTGGCGAGCCTGGTCCCGGAGGACGACGACTCGGCGGAGATCGCGATCCGCGAGGCGCTGGCCAACCGCTACAACACGGTGCGCCCGTTCCTGTCGCTGCTAGGCGACACCAAGATGCTCGGCGCGGCCCCGGCCGGGGAGCGGGTCCTGGCCGCGGTCAAGGGCCTGCCCGCGCTCAGCCGGCGCCAGGTGACGAAGAAGCCGCTGCTGAAGCGGGAGGTCGACGACAGGGTGGTGCCGCCGTACTGGCGCAAGGCGGTGTACGCGAACAAGGACCTGCCGCAGGGCGCGGTCGACCGCGACGCGTATGTGGTGTGCGTGCTGGAGCAGCTGTACCGGGCGCTGGTCAGCCGGAACATCTTCGCTTCCCCCTCGCACCGTTTCTCCAACCCGCGTGCCCGGCTGCTGGACGGCAAGCCGTGGCTGGCGGTGCGCGAGGACGTGCTGGCGGGCCTGAGCCTGGAGGCGCCGGTCGAGGAGCATCTGGCGGAGTTGGTGCGGGTGCTGGACGCGGCGTGGAAGCAGATGGCCGAACGCCTCGAAGAGGCCGGCGCGGATGCGAAGGTCAGCATCGAGATACCCGAGGGCGGCGGCCGCGCGAAGCTGAACGTCGACAAGCTCGGGGCGCTGGGGGTGCCCAAGTCGCCGGCCTGGCTGCGGCGCCGGGTGGAGAAGATGCTCCCGAAGATCGACCTGCCGGACCTGTTGTTTGAGGTGCACTCCTGGACCGGGTTCCTGGACGCCTTCGTGCACCTGGGCGACGGCAAGACCCGCATGAAGGACCTCACCACCTCGGTCGTCGCGCTGCTCGTCTCGGAGGCGTGCAACATCGGCATGACCCCGGTGACCAACCCCGGCCACGAGGCGCTGACCCGCTCCCGGCTGGTCCACGTCGACCAGTACTACCTGCGTGCCGACACCATCGCCGCGGCCAACGCCGCCCTGATCGAGGCCCAGGCGAAGGTGCCGATCGTGGCGCACTGGGGCAACGGGCTGCTCGCCTCCGTCGACGGACTGCGCTTCGTCGTCCCGGTGAAGTCCATCAGCACCGCCCCGAATCCGAAGTACTTCGGCTTCAAGCGCGGCATCACCTGGCTGAACGCAGTAAACGACCAGGTCTTCGGGATCGGGCAGATGGTGGTCCCGGGCACGCCCCGCGACTCCCTGCACATCCTGGACGCCCTGCTGAACCTGGACGGCGGGGTGAAGCCGGAGATGGTCGCCACCGACAACGCCTCGTACAGCGACATGGTGTTCGGCCTGTTCAAGATCCTGGGCTACAACTTCTCCCCGCGGTTCAAGGACCTGGACGACCAGCGGTTCTGGCGGGCGGAGATGGATGGGATCGAGACCGGCGGCTACGGGCCGCTGGCCGATCTTGCCCGCAACAACAAGGTGAACCTGAAGAAGGTGACCGCAGAGTGGGAGGAGATGCTGAAGGTGGCCGGCTCGCTGGTCACCAACCAGGTGCGGGCCTACGACCTGCTGCGGATGTTCGGCAATCATGGACGGCCCACGCCGCTGGGGCAGGCGTTCGCCGAGTACGGGAGGATCGCCAAGACCCTGCACCTGCTCCAGGTCGTCAACCCGGTCGATGACACCTACCGGCGGCAGATGGGCAAGCAGCTGTCCGTCCAGGAGTCCCGCCACACCCTCGCCCGGGACATCTGCCACGGCAAGCGCGGCACCATCCACCAGGCATACCGGGACGCCATGGAGGACCAGCTCGGGTCACTGGGACTGGTCTTGAACGCCGTCGTGCCCTGGACGACGAAGTACATCGACGCCGCGGTCGCCCAGCTGCGTGCCGAGGGCCACGAAATCAGCGACGAGGACGTCGCCCGCCTCTCCCCGCTGAAGTTCAAGAACCTCAACGTCCTGGGCCGCTACAACTTCATCCCCTCCACCCCGCCCCAGGGCCTGCGCCCGCTGCGCGATCCCGACGCCCCCGATCTCGACGACGACGAAGACGGCGACGTGTCAACAGCCCCCCGGGGCCCGGTCAGCTGTCGAGTTCGTGGCGGACGCGTCGGGAGGGGCTGAACGTGTAGAGGTCGAGGATGTCGGGTGCCTCGGCGAGGCCGGGGCCGCCGTTCTTGACCCAGGCAGTGATGTCGGCAGCGGCGCCGGGGTCGTTGACCTGGCCGAGCCAGACTGGGCGTCCGCCGGCCTTGCGGCCTTCGGCGGAGGGCTGGATGACGATGACGTTGGCGCGCTCGCATGCGTCCAGGCAGTCGGTTCGCCGGACCATCGCGACCCCGGCCAGCTGGGTGCGCAGGTCGGTGAGCTGAGCTTCGTGGTCCAGGTGCGGCACCTTGGCCGGGGTGCCGCAGCAGCAGCCTCGGCAAACGGTGACGGTGGGCCGGGCCGCCCCCGGTGCGGGGGCGGTCTTCCTGGTGCGGCGGCTCACCGCATGTCCTGTGCGGCGCGGTTCCAGGCGGCGTCGCGCAGCAGGCGCAGGCCGTTGAGGCCGACGATGACGGTTGAGCCCTCGTGGCCGAGCACACCGAGCGGCAGCGGCAGGTGACCGGCCAAGTCCCAGACGACCAGGCCGGAGATGAACACTGCGGCGATGACCAGGTTCTGCACCACCAGGCGGCGGGCCGCCCGCGACAGGCTCACGACCGTGGGGACGGTGGCGAGTTCGTCGCGGACGATGACGGCATCGGCGGTCTCCAGGGCAAGGTCGGATCCGGCGCGGCCCATGGCGATACCGCTGTGGGCGGCGGCCAGTGCGGGGGCGTCGTTGACTCCGTCGCCGATGACCAGGACCTTGCGCCCCCGGGCCTCCAGCCGCCGTACGGCTTCGACCTTGTCCTCGGGCAGGAGACCAGCGTGGACCTCGTCGCCGGTGATGCCGACCTCGGCGGCCAGGCGGGCGGCGGCGCGCGGGTTGTCCCCCGTCACCAGCATCGGAGAGCTGCCGGTCAGCGCGCTCAGCGCGGCGACAGTCGCGGCGGCGTCGGGCCGCAGCCGGTCGGCGATGCCCAGCACCCCGACCGGGGAGCTGTCGCGCAGGACCAGGACGGCCGTGCGGCCGCTGTCCTCCAACTCGGCCGCGACCTCGGCGGCGCAGGCCGCCTCGGTGTCGTCCGTGCCGTCGAGGAGGCGAGCGGGTGCGCCGACCGCGACCGTGTGGCCGCCGACGGTGGCGGTGACACCGACGCCGGGAGTGGAGGTGAAGTCCCGCATGTCGGCGATGGCCAGGCCGCGCGTGCGGGCGGCGTCGACGACGGCGCGGGCCAGGGGGTGTTCGCTGGGGTGCTCGGCGGCCGCTGCGAGCGCGAGCAGGGCGTCCTCGTCCAGGCCGGAGCCGTTCAGGGGGCGGATGTCGGTGACGCGGGGGGTGCCCTCGGTGAGGGTGCCGGTCTTGTCCAGGGCGACCGCGTCGACCTGCCCGAGACGCTCCATCACCACGGCGGACTTCACCAGGACGCCGTGGCGTCCGGCGTTCGCGATGGCCGACAGCAGTGGCGGCATCGTCGCCAGGACCACCGCGCACGGCGAGGCCACGATCATGAAGGTCATCGCCCGCAGCAGCGAGCCGGTCAGGTCCGCGCCGAACGCGAGGGGGACCAGGAAGACCGCCAGGGTCGCGAAGACCATGCCCAGGCTGTAGCGCTGCTCGACCTTCTCGATGAACAGCTGGGTGGGCGCCTTGGTCTCCGAAGCCTCCTCGACCATCGCCACGATCCGGGCGATCACCGAATCCGAGGCGTCCCGCTCGACCTTCACCCGCAGCGCACCCGTGCCGTTGAGGGTGCCGGCGAAGACCTCGTCCCCGGTCTCCTTCGCGACCGGCAGCGGCTCGCCGGTGATGGTGGCCTGGTCCACCTCACTGGCCCCGGTCAGGACGCGGCCGTCCGCGCCGACCCGCTCGCCGGGGCGGACCAGGATGGTGTCCCCGACCACCAGGTCCTCGGTGGCCACCGTCGCCTCGCTCCCGTCGTCGGCCAGCCGGGTGGCCGTGGTGGGTGCGAGGTCGAGCAGACCGCGCACAGCGTCCTGCGTACGGGCGGTGGCCAGGGCCTCCAGCGCGCCGGAGGTGGCGAAGATGACGATCAGCAGCGCGCCGTCCATCACCTGCCCGATAGAGGCCGCGCCGATCGCAGCGACGATCATCAGCAGGTCCACGTCCAGGGTCTTCTCCCGCAGCGCCGTCAGCCCCGCCCAGGCCGGTTCCCACCCGCCGGTGACGTAGGCGGCGGCATAGAGAGGGCCCCACGACCAGGCGGGAGCGCCGCTCAGCTGGAGCGGCAGCGCGATCAGGAACAGCACCAGCGCCGCGGCGGCCCAGCGAGCCTCGGCCAAGGCGAACACCCGGGTACGCCGCTTCGGTGCCGTACGCGAAGCGGCCGGAGCCGCCCGTTCGGGCCGCTGGAGCAGGTCAGAAGGCATGACAAAACAACCCTTCAGGGCAGAAGCAAGGCGACACATCCACGGTACAGGAACATCTGAACAGGTCTTCAGGTGTGCCCGGTAGGATGGGCGGCATGGGTCACGGAGTCGACGACAAGAACCACGCCACCCCCCGCGAGCGCCTGGACGCGGCAGGGGCCACCGACGTCGCCGCGACCCTCCAGGCCCTGGCCACCCCTTCGCGGCTGTATATCCTGGCCCGCCTCCAGGAAGGCCCGTGCGCAGTCGGCGACCTCGCCGAGGCCGTGGGCATGGAAGCCTCCGCCTGCTCCCACCAGCTCCGCCTGCTGCGCAACCTCGGGCTCGTCACCGGAGAACGCCGGGGCCGCTCCATCGTCTACGCCCTCTACGACAACCACGTCGCCGAGCTCCTGGAGCAGGCTCTCTTCCACGTCGAGCACCTGCGGCTCGGCCTGCGCGACACCCCCGCCGCCGAAGCGGCCCCGGCCGCGGTCCGGCGGTAGCCGGTCGCATTCCGCGACTCTCACAAACGGTCCTTTGCCCGAGCAAGATCAAATATGGCGGTCCGGTGATCACGAAGCGCCGGTTCGGTTCGCAGAACTCGTTCTCACTCAAAGGTGGGTTCGGGGTACTTCTGAGAATCGTTTGTGACAGCATCCGGTGCCATGACGGTCCCTCAAGACGCCTCCCCGAGCCACGCGGACGACGTCGAGCGCCATCCCTGCCCGCGCTGCCGGGCCGAACCCGGCTCGCCGTGCCGCTCACGCTCCGGCGCGGTCGCCGGCACCTACCACACCGGCCGTTTCACCAAGGTGCCCCGGCTCGCCAAACTCCTGCGCGTGCCCACCCCCGCCGACCGCGCCCCCGGCCAGCCGTGGCGCCCGGGTACTCCCGTACCGCTCGCCCTCGCGCCGGACACCCCGAGCGCCGACATCCGCATCGGGTACGCCCGGTGCTCGACGCTCACCCAGGAACTCCAGTCCCAGCTCGACGCCCTCGCCAAGCACGGCATCCCGCGCGACAAGGTGTTCTCCGAGAAGATCAGCACCCGCGTACGGGTGAGGCCCCAGTTCGAGGCCGCGCTCGCGCTCGCCCGCCAGATCAAGGCCCACGCCCCGCACTGCCGCGTCATCTTCACCGTCTACGAGATGAAGCGCCTGGGCCGCGACGCCGCCGAACTCACCGCGCTCGCCGACCACCTCACCGCCCACGGCCTGGTGCTGGAGATGCTCGCCGGGCCGCTGCCCGGGATGTACGACCCGAGCGGGCCCGGACGCCTGCTGTTCGCGTTCTTCGCGGCGATGGCGGAGACCGAGCGGGAGAACATCCGGGAGTCGACCCTCGAAGGACTCGACGCGGCGGCCCGCAAGGGCAAGCACGGCGGTCGGCCGCCCGTCATCACCGAGGACATGCTGCACACCGTGCTGCGGCGCCGGGCGAACGGCGAGTCGGTCGAGCAGGTCCAGCCCGACCTGATCATCCCCACCGGCAAGCGCAAGGGCCAGGCCCCCAGCGTCGCGAGCATCTACCGCGCACTCGCCGAGCACGAGAAGAAGGAGGCGTACCCCGACGCCATCGAGGCGGCGCACGCCGACTTCGCTGACCTCCAGGACATCGACGACATCCCTCGCCCCCGCCGAGTCCGCATCCGGCGCCCGGACGATCCGCTCACACCAGAGGAAGCCGGTCTCCGCCAGCGACTCCAGACCCAGCCCCACCCGAACTCGGAGACCGTCACCCAGGAAGCATGATCGTTCTCAGCGCCAACCGCTGTACCGATGTTCCCCAAGCCCGGACCCGTACCAACTCCAGCCCGACAGCGAGCGGCACCTTCGCTCCGTCGTAGAAGCCGGCCACGCCAGTTGGGAAGAGCCCGTTCAGCCCGAAGTCGTCCAGCGGCCGCTCCATGCCGAAGTGTGCGAGAGACGGGACCTGCGGCTCACGCACGGCCAGGTGATCGATGCCGGTGTCCAAGGCGAACGCCTCGATCGCTTGAAGGTAGGCATCCTCGACCTGACCGTGGTCGCTGACCGTCTCCTCGGCCCCGGTGTAGCGGTCGTGTTCATCACGGTCGGCAGGGTCGTACTTGGTGACGCGATGTACGTAGGGCAGCACACCCCATCTTCTCGTACGGCGTGGACGCGGCCCGAGGAATTGCCATGTTCACCCCGCCCCAGTCACCCCGGTCGCCCGGCCACGTCCCGGACCTCCACCCGTACCCCCGCGCGAAGCCCCCAGCCCGCCATCACCCCGGCCCCGGCCTCCAGCACATGCCGCGCCCGCCACCGGGGCATGCCTAGCCGCCCCGGCCTCATCGTCCGAACCGCGATGACGGTCAGCCCGCGGTCGAGATAGGCGACGTCGATGGGCATGCGCATCCGGAAGGTGTGGACGCTGTTGGCGGGGGACAGCAGCATCGCGCCCTCCACCGCGTCCCGCCCGAGCAGCCCCCGCGTACGGGCCCGGTACGACGTCGCGATCTCCAGCGGCACCCTCGTGCCCCCCGTCACACCCCCGTGCACGACCAACTCCCCCGGCCCGTCCCGCCAACGCCGCCCCGCGCCCATGCCCAGGCTCCTCCACGGTCCGCCCGCACCAGCTGTGCCAACCGACCGTACCCGCCACGAACAGCCCAGGCACCGGCGCCGGAACCACCTCACCGCCGCAACGCCCGCCGTTGCACCGACTCCAACGGCCCGTGCGGGAAACGCCGTAGCCACAGCGTCGAGGCCGCGACGAGCAGCGCGCACACGACCGCCCACATGGCCATCACCCACCACGGCCCGTCCTCCGCCGCGAACCGCTCGGCCAGGCCGAGGCCGAAGCCGTAGCAGAGCAGCATGCACAGCACGTTCTGGAGGACGTACGACGACAGGGCGGTGCGGCCGACCGCGGACAAACCGCTGGTGACCGCGGCGGGCAGGCGTCCGCGATCGAGAACGACGCCGATCAGACCCAGGTACCCGAGCGCGACCACCGGGGCCGCCACATAGCGGCCGAGGAAGAAGAAGTCCTCGCCGCCCAGTGCCGCGGCCGCGTTGAACGGGAGGCCCACGCCCAGTCCCCACACCGCCATCCTGGCCCGCAGCCTGCGGCCCCGTTCGGTGGGGCCGAAGGCTCCGGCGCGGTAGAGGCGGACGCCGAGCAGGAAGAGGAAGACCAGCAGGCCGAAGGTGACGACGGGCTCCATGCGCAGAGCGATCGCGTTCTCCAGGCGGAAAGCGATCTGGTCCGGCCAGCTGCCGTGCGCGTAGAGGTCCACCGCTTCGGCCCAGACCCCGCCCGACGGGGAGTCGTCCGCCGGCAGGGCCAGAGTGATCAGCGACATCAGCGTCACGTGCAGGCTCAGCGAGACCCACATCAGCACGCGCCGCAGCCGCTCCGAGCACACCAGCAACCGCGCGACGAGCAGCGCGGTGACGGCGTACCCCATCAGGACGTCGAAGCCGAAGACCAGGACGAAGTGGAGCGTGCCCTCGGCGAAGAGGAACAGGGCGCGGGGGCGGTAGCCACGCGGCCACGGGGTGCCGTGCCGGCGGGCGGAGTCGTACTGAACGGCCAGGCCCACGCCGAAGAGGATCGTCAGCAGCGCCAGGAACTTGCCGTCCGCGAGAAAGCGGAACAGCGCCTCCACCGGTTCGTCCAGTGGGCCGGCCATCGGCGCACCCCGCAGGAACGCCCACTCCGAACCGGGTGTGGCGAAGATCCACACGTTCGTCATCAGAGTGCCGAGGATCGCGACCCCGCGCAGCACGTCAAGCAGGGGCAGCCGGCCGCCGTCGGCGGGGGAGGGGCGGGAGGCAGGGGCGTCCGCGGGCGCGCGCGTGCTGTTCGGCGGGATACCAGGCATACCTCCAGCCTCCCGGCCCGACCCGCCCCGAACGTCCTGCGGCCGAACGAAACCGGCGTACATCCTTCGATGCAGCGAAGCCGCCGCAGAACCCCTGGCGGCGCGGCAACACGCCCACAGCACCAAGCGGTTGTCCGCGTCCCCCACCCCCAGGTAGGAAGTCCGCATGACAGGACTCGGCGCTGTGTTCCGTCCCCAGCTTCCCCCCGAGCGGCTGCGCGCCCTCGCCCGACTGGCCGACGACACCGGCCTCGACGAACTCTGGCTGTGGGAGGACTGCTTCCGCGAAGGCGGTGTCTCCACCGCCGCGGCCGCCCTCGCCTGGACCGAGCGGGTCCGGATCGGCGTGGGGCTGCTCCCCGTGCCGCTGCGCAACGTCGCCATCACCGCGATGGAGGCCGCCTCGCTGCACCGTATGTTCCCCGGCCGCCCGGTCCTCGCCGTCGGGCACGGTGTGCAGGACTGGATGGGCCAGGTCGGCGCACGTGCCGGTTCCCCGCTGACGCTGCTCCGAGAGCACCTCGACGCGCTGCGCGCGCTGTTGCGCGGGGAGCGGCTCACCACCGGGGGCCGGTACGTCAAGCTCGACGACGTCGCCCTCGACTGGCCGCCGCCGGACCCGGTCGAGATCCTCGCCGGTGCCACCGGCCCGCGTACCCTCCAGCTGTCCGGCGCGGCGGCGGACGGCACGGTCCTCACCGCGAACACACCCCCGGACGGCGTACGCCGGGCCCGTCAGCTCGTCGAGGAGGGGCGGGCCGCGGCCGGCCGAACCGACCCGCACCGCATCGTCGTCTACCTCCTCACCGCCACCGGCCCCGACGCCTCCGTCCGCCTGCGCGCGGAACTCGCCGCCGAGGGCGTCGCCGACGTCCCCGACCTCGGCGTCGCCGGGGACGCGGCGGCCGTCGCCGAGGCAGTCGAGCAACTCACCGAGGCGGGCGCCGACACGGTGATCCTCCAGCCCACAGCCGACGAACCCGACCCCGAGGCCTTCGTCCGCTTCACCGCCGAGGAGGTCAGGCCGCTGGTGGCGTAGCGGCTAGGCAGCGGGGCGGTGGTCGCCCGTCGTCCCGTCGATGAGTTCCCGCACGACGTCCATGTGCCCTGCGTGTCTGGCCGTCTCCTCGATCATGTGGACGATCACCCAGCGCAGGGACACGCTCCTCTCCCGCCATGCCGGGCTGCCTGTGTCGTCGAGCGACAGCTCGCCGATGGTGCGGTCGGCGGCGGCGCGGGCGCGGCCGTAGAAGTCGATGATCTGCTGGGTCGTCTCGCCCTGGTCGGCCCGCATGTCCTCGTTCTCGTACGGGTCGAACCACAGCGGCTCGACCTCACGGCCGAACGTCTCCACCAGCCAGCCGTACTCCACCGAACCAAGATGCTTCACCAGGCCGAGCAGGCTGGTGCCCGACGGTGTCATGGGCCGTCGCAACTGCTCGTCGTCAAGGCCCTCCAGCTTCCACAGCACCGCGTCCCGGTGCCGGTCCAGGCTCGCGTGCAGCGTCGCCTTCTCGCCGCCCCGGTACGGCATGCCTGCCCCGCCCTCGTTCGCCACACCCTCGTTCACCATGCCGGAAAATTAGCAGCGGCCACTGACAACGCCCTGCGACGATCAAGCCCATGCAGCACGAGCACCGAGACGCCCAGCCCCGCCCCACCTTCGAGGAACTTCTCGCCGAAGGGGCCGCCGTGCCCACCGAGGGCTGGGACTTCTCCTGGTTCGCAGGCCGCGCCACCGAAGCCCGGCCGTCCTGGCGGTACGCCGAGTCGCTCGCCGGACGCCTCGCACGCGCGCGTGCCGCCCTCGACATCCAGACCGGCGGCGGCGAGGTCCTCGACTTCGCGCTCGGCGCCGCCGCGCGCCGGCCCCCGCTTGCCGCGGCGACGGAGGGCTGGCCGCCGAACGTCGCCAAGGCCACCGGCCTGCTCCGCCCGCGTGGCGTCGTGGTCGTCGCCGCGCCGGAGGACGCCCCGCTGCCCTTCGCCGACGGCACCTTCGACCTCGTCTCCAGCCGCCACCCCGTACGGCCGCACTGGGACGAGATCGCGCGCGTGCTCCAGCCCGGCGGCACCTACTTCGCGCAGCACGTCGGACCCGGCAGTGTCTTCGAGCTTGTCGAGTACTTCCTCGGCCCGCAGCCCGAGGAGGTGCGCGCCGGCCGCCACCCGGACCACGAGCGCGCAGGCGCGGAGGCGGCCGGACTGGAGGTGGTCGAACTGCGCGCGGAGCGGCTGCGGATGGAGTTCCATGACATCGCCGCCGTCGTCCACTTCCTGCGCAAGGTGATCTGGATGGTGCCGGGCTTCACCGTCGAGGCGTACGCGGACGGGCTCCGCTCCCTGCACGAGCGGATCGAGACGCAGGGCCCCTTCGTGGCCCACAGCACCCGCCACCTCTTCGACGCCCGCAAGCCCACCGACTGACCGCCCCAGCAAGCTCTCCGACCGCCCCACCCGGCCCGGGCGCGCCGCCCGCCCCGCCGCCGGCCCCGCCAGGCACCCCCGCTGCGGGCCCCGCCAGGCACCCTCGCTGCCCCGCGCCCGCAAGCCACCCGACCGCCAATGCCCCGCCTTCAGCAGACCCACCGCGCCCGCAACCCACAAGACGCACCGCGCCCCCACCCCCGGCCCCTCAAGCCCCCACCCCACCGCGCTCAAGCATGGGCCCCCGCCGTCACCTCGCCGATCACCAGTTCCGCCCCGGCCCCGGCCTCCAGTGCCGCCGCCACCCGTTCGGCCTGCTCCGCCAGCTCCCGCTCCCGGCGTGCCGTCAGCGGGCCCAGCGGCTCCACCGTGACCGTCAGCCGCCGTCCCCGGCGCCGCTGGTGCCAGACCCCGGCCACCACGCCGTCGATCAGCAGCAGCGGATAGTTGCCCGCCTGGCCGCGCGCCAGCGCCCGTTCGCGGGCGCGCCCCGGGAACAGCAGCTCGCGGGGCTGCGCGGCGATGCCGTAGGCGTCGAAGTACGGCAGCAGCCGTACGCCCCGCACCGGTCCCTGCGGGAACTCCGTGTCGCCGGCCGCCACCCACGCGCGCGTGCCCTCGAACACGACCTCCTCGATCTCCCCGCCGGCGGCCAGCGTGGCGAACAGCTCGATGGCCCAAGCGGGTGACGCCGCCAGCCACTTCGCGAAGTGCCGCGGGGTGGCCGGCCCGTAGGCGTGCAGATGCCGGCGTACGAGAAGGCGCAGCGCCTCCTCCTGGGGCAGCGGAGTGCACAGGGGCGGGCGGGTGTACGTCGTCCTGCGGCCGCGGTTGGGGCCGAAACACGCGGCGCCGGACTGGCCGGCCAGATGCAGCACCGTCCGCCAGCGCGGCCACAGTTCCTGGAAGGCCGGCATCACCCGTTCGCCGGCCCATGGCCCGGTGCGCGCGACGATCGCCTCGCCCAGCTCGTCCACGGTGAGGCACACGCCGGTCAGCGCCTCACCGATGGCGGCGAGGACCTGCCCGGTCTGTTCGCCGGTGAGCCGCACACCGGGGGGAAAGGGGTCGGCGCCGGTGCGCACGGCGGTCAGGGCGGCGCTCCACAGGCGCAGTTCCCGGCTGTCCAGCAGATGCACGGTCCCGCGCGGGCCGTACGTCTTGATGAGCGAGCGTTCCTCCCAGAGCGCGGCGCGTACGTCCGCCCGGGTGACGCCCGTGGCCCGGATCCCGACGGACAGTTCCGCCGCCCCCATCACCTGGGCGTGCGCCCCGCGCATCGCGGCCACGACGTCGGCGACCGGAGTGGCGGCCGGTGCCGGATCGGCAAGGAACTGCCGCTCCAGCCGGCGGGCGCCCGCCAGCTCCCGCGTGATCCCTTTGCTCTTCACGGTCATGGGAGGACGGTAGGACCCAAGTAGGCCACCTCACGTCCTCCATGCGGCTTCCGGCCCTCCGCCGTCCTCCGTGCAGCTTCCACCCCCCGCTACGGCCCGCGCGCCGCCCCTGCGTGCCGCGGAACGGCGTGACGTATGGCCAAGGTTTTCCACATTGTTATCACCAACCGCTCGCGTCACCCCTGACACATCACGTAAGTTCAGACCAAGGTAATTCGCGTCAGCAAAGCTGCGCGGGGCGGCACCGCGCAGTGGAGGGGGCTGCGCGGTGCCCGGAACCTGTTCCCGCGCGTCAAGCCGCCGGCGGCCGGCAGGTCGCCCATCAGGGGGACGCCGTACGAGCCCCCTCATCCCCTGTGATCCGGCCATGAAGAGGCTCTGAAGAGGCTGCGAAGAGGCCCTGAAGCGGGCATTCCGCGGCCACCGGGGCGTCGCCACGTGATTTCGGAGAGTAGTTGTGTCGCGCCGATGCACGCAGCAGCCCTTACGAAGGGTTATGGTGGAAGCCCCCCCTCGGGCCGGTCCGTCTCCCCCCCACGGACCGGCCCGTTTTTCTGCCCTCACACCCGTTGAGGGCTCCGCGTACCACGGGGGTAGGCTTCGCCCCCGGGGACCGCCATGCGGACAGGGGGTCGCGCTCGGCCGCATCTGTCCGATCCGTACGGAGGGGCTGACAATCACGTGAACCTGCGCGACAAGCTGCGCGGCCTGCTGGTCAGGCTGTACGCACGCCGGGTGGAAGGCCACCTGGACCACGCTCAGGTGCCCAAGCACATCGGCGTCATCATGGACGGCAACCGGCGCTGGGCGAAGGCCTCGGGTTCCACCACGGTGCACGGTCACCGGGCCGGTGCCGAGAAGATCGGGGAGTTCCTCGGCTGGTGCACCGAGACGGACGTCGAGGTGGTCACCCTCTGGCTGCTTTCCACGGACAACTTCGACCGGCCCCAGGAGGAACTCGGCCCCCTGCTCGGCATCATCGAGGACGTCGTGCGCTCCCTGGCCGCCGACGGCCGCTGGCGGGTGCACCACGTCGGCACCCCGGACCTGCTGCCGTCCCCGATGCGCAACGCGCTGAAGGAGGCCGAGGAGGTCACCGCGCACGTCGACGGGATACTGGTCAACGTCGCCATCGGCTACGGCGGCCGCCAGGAGATCGCCGACGCGGTCCGTTCGATGCTGCTGGACGCCGCCGACCAGGGCCGCTCGGTCGAGGAGATCGCCGAGGCCGTCGACGTCGACATGATCGGCCGCCACCTCTACACGGGTGCTCAGCCCGACCCCGACCTGGTGATCCGCACCAGCGGTGAGCAGCGGCTGTCCGGTTTCATGCTGTGGCAGACGGCCCACTCGGAGTACTACTTCTGTGAGGTTTTCTGGCCGGCCTTCCGTAAGGTCGACTTCCTGCGCGCCCTGCGTGACTACGCGGCGCGGCATCGCCGCTACGGCGGCTGACGGAGCCGTCCCACCCCTTGCGGACGTAGAGCGCTTCACACGGAGTTCACCGGCGCGCCGTCATATGCCGTGGCATGGCGGCGCGTTTTCGAGGGCATAAGGCAAGCAGGTCGACACCCGAACCACGGGTGCCGTATCTCAGCGGACGGCACGGGGCCGTCCGCCCGGGAGGCCCCTTGCACCAGCCCGATCGTGCGGTCACAGCACGGACGAAGAGGCGACGGGCCGGTTTCCGGCCCGTGCATCGCGGCCGGCAACCGGTCCAGATTGTCTCCGTCGCTCCCCGACCTCATCCGAGGGGGTACGTCCTTCCGTGGTGACCAGCACAAAGCGCCACAAGCCCGACCGGCGCACCTATGTTCTCGACACCAGCGTCCTGCTGGCCGACCCGAACGCTTTGAGCCGCTTCGACGAGCACGAGGTCGTGCTCCCGGTCGTGGTGGTCACGGAGCTGGAGGCGAAGCGGCACCATCCCGAACTCGGCTACTTCGCCCGGCAGGCGCTGCGTCTGCTCGACGACTACCGCGTGCGGTACGGCCGTCTGGACGCCCCCATCCCGATCGGGGACCTCGGCGGCAGTCTCCGTGTCGAGCTCAACCACTCGGACCCCAGTGTGCTGCCGACCGGCTACCGCCTGGGGGACAACGACTCCCGCATCCTCGCGGTCGCCCGGAACCTGCAGGCCGAGGGGTTCGACGTCACCGTCGTGTCGAAGGACCTCCCGCTCAGGATCAAGGCGTCCTCCGTCGGCCTCCTCGCCGAGGAGTACCGCGCCGAACTCGCCATCACGGACTCGTCCGGCTGGACCGGAATGTCCGAACTGACCCTGCCCGGCGAGCAGGTGGACATCCTCTTCGAGGAGGGCCACGTCCACGTCCCCGAGGCCGCCGGACTGCCCGTCCACACCGGCCTGACGATCCAGTCCGAGCGCGGCAGGGCGCTCGGCCGGGTGACACCGGAGGGCAACGTCCGGCTGGTGCGCGGCGACCGGGAGGCCTTCGGCATCAAGGGGCGCAGCGCGGAGCAGCGCATCGCGCTGGATCTGCTGCTCGACTCCGAGGTCGGCATCGTGTCGATGGGCGGCCGGGCCGGCACCGGCAAGTCGGCGCTGGCGCTGTGCGCGGGCCTGGAGGCGGTCCTGGAGCGCCGCCAGCACGAGAAGATCATGGTCTTCCGCCCGCTGTACGCGGTGGGCGGGCAGGAGCTGGGCTATCTGCCCGGCTCCGAGGCCGAGAAGATGAGCCCTTGGGCGCAGGCGGTCTTCGACACGCTGTCGGCGGTCACCAGCCGCGAGGTCATCGAAGAGGTCACCGCGCGCGGGATGCTGGAGGTGCTCCCGCTCACCCATATCCGCGGCCGCTCGCTGCACGACGCGTTCGTGATCGTGGACGAGGCGCAGTCGCTGGAACGCAATGTGCTGCTGACCGTTCTGTCCAGAATCGGCGCCAATTCACGGGTCGTTCTGACGCACGATGTGGCGCAAAGGGACAATTTGCGGGTCGGGCGGTACGACGGTGTGGTCGCCGTCGTCGAGAAGCTGAAGGGGCATCCGCTCTTCGCCCATGTGACCCTGACGCGGTCCGAGAGGTCCCAGATCGCGGCGCTTGTGACCGAAATGCTGGAGGAGGGGGCGATCTGACCCTCGCGCCCCATCCCGGGGCGCTCGCACGGTAGTTGGCGCCGTTCGGCAAAGGCTCAGAGCCTAGCCGGGCGGCGCCTTCGCGTGTCGCTGTTTCTCGAAATCACAGGGGCCGAACAGCATGTGAGCTTTCACACGCAACTCGGAATTGCCTTGCGGTGTCGGGTTACGGCAGAGTCTCACTCCTGTCAGGCCCCGCATACGACACATCTGTACCCCTGGGGGTACCCCCACACTTTCGTAGTGGGGGAGGTACGGCACCACAGGAGCACCACCTCTAACTCCACAGCGTCGTCGTATGCCGCCCGAGCACCATGCGGCGCTCCTCCCGCAGGAGTTGCCCACCGGGCCCGTGCCTCCCGTGACCCGCAGTTGGGGAGGCCAGCGCCAGGGGCACGATTGCGTCCGCCAGGGTCACCGAGCGGGCGATGCTGGAAGGAAAACCGTGTGAGCCGGATTTCGGTCCGGGGATTCGCAGTGGCCTCGGCCACCGCGGTCACCGCTGTCGGAAGCGTCGTCGGCGTTGCCTCGGGCAGCACCGCGCAGACCAATGACGCCGAGGCGGCGGCAACCGACCTGACGCTCCTCGCGGACATCCCCGCGGGCCAGCACGCTCAGGTGCAGACCGCGTCCCTGACGCAGCAGGCCGACGTTCAGGCCATCGCGGCGGACGCGAGCGCCAAGAAGGACGCCGAGGAGGCCGCGCGCAAGGCGGCCGCCGACACCGCGATCGCGAAGAAGGAAGCCGCCGAGAAGGCGGCCCAGGAAGCCAAGGAGCGCGAGGAGGCGGAGGAGGCGGCCAGCCGTTCCGCCACCCGGGACGCGTCCAGCTTCGCGGTCCAGAGCTCGTACTCCATCTCCGAGATCCAGTCGATGGCTGCCGCGATGGTGCCGGGCGACCAGTTCCAGTGCTTCAGCAACATCGTGGACCACGAGTCCGACTGGAACTACCAGGCGGTCAACCCCTCCTCCGGTGCCTACGGCCTGTTCCAGGCGCTGCCCGCCTCGAAGATGTCCTCCGTCGGCGCCGACTGGCAGACCAACCCGGCCACCCAGATCAAGTGGGGCCTGAACTACATGAACGACCGCTACGGCAGCCCCTGCGGCGCCTGGTCGTTCTGGCAGGCCAACCACTGGTACTGAGCCCCCGGTCGGGCGACGTCCCACTCAACTTCCCCGAGCCCCTCACCGTCCTTCGGTGAGGGGCTTCGGCCATGTACGGTCTGACGGGACGACTCCGGGGGGAGTGGTGGGGACAGTTGGGGGAAAGGGACGGATCATGTCGCGAGTGCCAGGGTGGCTCGGTCGGGTCGGCACCCGGCTGACCGAGATGGGGCAACGGTGGGAGGCACGCCGGGCCGAGGCGGAGCGGGCTCATGGCGAGCCGGAGCCGGAGCCCGAGGAGCCGGCCGGCACGACGGGCTCCCCTTCCTACGTCCGTGCCGCTCCGGTCGTCCCCCGTCCCGACCCGGCGCAGGCCGTGCCGTGGGGCATGCGGGTGGCGGCGGAGGCCGGATGGCGGCTGCTGGTGCTCGCGGGCACGCTGTGGGTGCTGATGCGGGTCATCAGCGCCGTACAGCTGGTCGTGCTGGCCTTCGTGGCGGCGCTGCTCATCACGGCGGCGCTCCAGCCGACGGTGGCGCGGCTGCGGCGCCACGGGGTGCCGCGCGGACCGGCGACGGCGATGACCGCGATCCTCGGGTTCGTGGTGATCGGCCTGATCGGATGGTTCGTGACCTGGCAGGTCATGGAGAACATCGACAACCTCTCCGACCAGGTGCAGGACGGCATCGACGAGTTGCGGCGGTGGCTGCTCGACAGTCCCTTCCACGTCACGGACAAGCAGATCAACGACATCGCCGAGAACCTGCGGGAGGCGGTCGGGGCGAACACCGACCAGATCACCAGCGCGGGACTGGAAGGCGTGACCGTCGTCGTCGAGACGCTGACCGGGATCCTGCTCGCGGTCTTCTCGACCCTGTTCCTGCTCTACGACGGGCGGCGGATCTGGGAGTGGACGCTGAAGCTGGTGCCGGCGGCGGCGCGTCCCGGGGTGGCCGGCGCCGGGCCCCGGGCCTGGCGAACGCTCACGGCGTATGTGCGGGGCACGGTGATAGTCGCTCTGATCGACGCGATCTTCATCGGCCTCGGCATCTACTTCCTCGATGTGCCGATGGCCGTGCCGCTCGCGGTGTTCATCTTCCTCGGGGCGTTCATCCCGCTGGTGGGCGCGGTGATCTCCGGTGCGCTGGCGGTGGTGGTGGCGCTGGTGACGCAGGGGGTCTTCACCGCCGTGATGACACTGGCCGTGGTGCTCGCCGTGCAGCAGATCGAGGGCCACATCCTGCAGCCGTTCATCCTCGGCCGGGCGGTGCGGGTGCATCCGCTGGCGGTGGTGCTGTCGGTCGCGGCGGGCGGCATGGTGGCGGGCATCGGCGGCGCGGTGGTGGCGGTGCCGCTGGTGGCCGTCACCAACACCGTCGTCGGCTATCTGCGCGCCTTCTCCCACGAGCAGGCCCTGCGTCAGTCACCGCGCCCGCATGGCGCCACCGCGTCGGACGCCGCCCCGGCCTCGCCCACGAACCCTCCCGGCCCCGCAGACTGAGACCCGACGCGAAGGCCCCGTCCACCGGCCGGTGGACGGGGCCTCGGCACACGGTCCGCGGGACTACTCGGCGAGCGCCGCCTCGGCGTCCAGCGTGACCGCCACCGCCTGGACGACGGAAGCGATCTTGAAGGACTCCTGGATGACCTCACGGTCGACGCCGGCCTTGCGCAGCACCTGCTCGTGGGAGTCGAGGCACATGCCGCAGCCGTTGATGGCGGAGACGGCGAAGGACCAGAGCTCGAAGTCGACCTTGTCCACGCCGGGGTTGCCGATGACGTTCATCCGCAGGCCCGCGCGCAGGGTGCCGTACTCGTGGTCGGACAGCAGGTGACGCGTGCGGTAGAAGACGTTGTTCATCGCCATGACGGCAGCGGCGGCCTTGGCCGCCGTGTACGCCTCCGGCGACAGCGCCGCCTTCGCCTCCGGCTCCAGCTCACGCAGCACGATCGGGGAGCGGGAGGCGATGGCGGTGGCCAGCACCGTGCCCCACAGCTGCTGGGCGGGCAGGTCGGAGTTGCCGATGACCGAACCGAGGTTGAGCTTCAGGTCCTTGGCGTAGTCCGGGATACGGGACTTCAGGCTGTCGAGGGACATGCGCGGATCACTCCCCGGCGAGCAGGGCGACCGGGTCCAGGGTGTCCTCGCCCTTGCTCCAGTTGCACGGGCACAGCTCGTCCGTCTGGAGCGCGTCGAGGACCCGCAGGACCTCCTTGGGGTTACGGCCGACGGAACCGGCGGTCACCATGGTGAACTGGATCTCGTTGTTCTGGTCGACGATGAAGACCGCGCGCTTGGCGAAGCCCTCCTCGTCCTCGATGCCGAGGTCGCGCATCAGCTCGTGCTTGGAGTCGGCCATCATCGGGAACGGCAGGTCCCGCAGGTCGTCGTGGTCCTTGCGCCAGGCGTGGTGCACGAACTCGGAGTCACCGGAGAAGCCGAGGACCTGCGCGTCACGGTCGGCGAACTCGTCGTTCAGCTTGCCGAAGGCGGCGATCTCGGTCGGGCACACGAAGGTGAAGTCCTTGGGCCAGGCGAAGATCACCTTCCACTTGCCCTCGTAGGTCTTGTGGTTGATCTTCTCGAACTCCTTGCCCTTCTCCAGCGAGACGCAGGCGGTCAGTTCGAACTCCGGGAACTTGTCACCGACAGTGAGCACTAGCTCTCCTTGCAGCGCAGCAGGAAACACCCGCTTGTGGCGAGTGTTTCCCTTGGGTTGGACGAGCCTGATCGTGGCACAACGTGCATTGATCCGGGAAATAGCTACACTCGGTCGAGTTGATCGGAGGTAGCTATCAGTGACCGTAGGTAACACCAGCAGGAGGCGTCAGCCCAGCCTCGCCCAGCTGCGCGCGTTCGCCGCCGTCGCCGAGCATCTGCACTTCCGCGACGCCGCCGCCGCGATCGGCATGAGCCAGCCCGCCCTCTCCGGTGCCGTCTCCGCGCTGGAGGAGGTCCTCGGCGTCACGCTCCTCGAGCGTACGACCCGCAAGGTGCTGCTCTCGCCCGCCGGCGAGCGGCTCGCCGTGCGAGCCAAGGCGGTGCTGGGTGAGGTGGGGGCGCTGATGGAGGAGGCCGAGGCCGTGCGGGCGCCCTTCACGGGCGCGCTGCGGCTCGGCGTGATCCCGACCGTCGCGCCCTACCTGCTGCCGACCGTCCTGCGGCTCGTCCACGACCGCTACCCCAACCTCGACCTCCAGGTGCATGAGGAGCAGACCGCCAACCTGCTCGACGGGCTGACCTCGGGGCGGCTCGACCTGCTCCTGCTCGCCGTGCCCCTCGGGGTTCCGGGGGTGAGCGAACTCCCCCTGTTCGACGAGGACTTCGTTCTCGTCACGCCGCTCGACCACTGGCTCGGCGGGCGTGAGGGCATTCCCCGGGAGGCGCTCAAGGAGCTCAATCTGCTGCTGCTCGACGAGGGGCACTGCCTACGCGACCAGGCCCTCGACATCTGCCGGGAGGCCGGGCGCGAGAACGCGCCGGTCACCACCACGGCAGCCGGGCTGTCCACCCTCGTCCAGCTTGTCGCCGGTGGTCTGGGCTGCACCCTGCTGCCGCGTACCGCCGTCAAGGTCGAGACCAGCCGCAGCAACCAGTTGCTCACCGGTTACTTCTCCGACCCCGCACCGACCCGCCGGATCGCGCTGGCGATGCGGACGGGCGCGGCGCGCGGCGCGGAGTACGAGGAGCTGGCGGCCGCACTGCGCGAGGCACTGCGGCCGCTTCCCGTACGGGTGCTGCGGGGCGGCGGGTAGCCGGCTCACTCGGTGCGCAGGCCCTCCGGGCGCATCAGCCGCAGCAGGGGCGGCAGGCTGAGCAGGGTGACCAGGAGGACGACGCCCCCGCCGATGCCGATCATCGACAGCATGCCGGCCCAGTCGACGCTCACCGCGGTGGCCGTCATCTTCAGCAGCACCGTGCCCAGGGTGAGGCCGACCACCGCGGCGAGGGCGAGGCCCAGGACGATCGGGATCGTCGTCTGCCACAGCACGGACAGCGTGAGTGTGCGGCGCCGGGTGCCGAAGGCGACCAGGGCCGACAGCAGCCTCCGGCGTTCGCGCAGCTGCTCCAGCTGGGAGACGAGCAGGCTCGCGCCGATCAGGGCCAGCACGCAGGTGGCGCCCACGGACAGGCCGGTGCGGATGGAGTCGTAGCGCTCGGAGCGCTCGCCGGACACCCACACCATCGGCTCGGCGAACGGGTCCATGACCGCCGCCGTGTTGCGCACCAGGTCGTAGACGTCCGGTACGGTCTCGTCGAGTCGGAGGTAGACCTGACCGTCGAGGCCCTTCGCGGCCGAGGCCGGCAGCGCCTTCGGTGTGACCAGGAAGCCGCCGCGATCCGTCCCGGTGATGCCGGGACTTGCCTCGGCCCGCTTGACGGCGGGCAGTTTCCAGGGGGCCTCCGCGCCCTTGGGCTCGCCCTCGTAGGAGGGGTCGAAGTACAGGGTGCGGCCGGGCTTCGCGAGGCCGGGGGTGTGGTCGTCGTACTCGGCGCCCGCGACCGCGAAGACGTCACCGTCGCTGCATGACGGCAGCTTCGCCACCTGCCGCAGCGAGGCGCAGTCGCCGATCGTCACCTGGGAGGTGAACTCGGGATCCCTGCGCCGGTCGCTGACGTAGCCCTCCGAGTAGGCGTACACCTTGCTCACGCCCTCGGTCTGCCGGAAGTCCGCCACGGCCCGGGCCAGCGGTGTGCCCTCGGGCACGGACACCTGCATCTGCGCGCGGGTCTCGTCGTACGCCGTCGCCGTGGTGAAGTCGTCCTCCACACCGGCGAACAACATCTGCAGCGCGATCGCGCCGGCCACCGCCACGGCGATGCCGTTGACCGTGCGCGCCGCGCTTCCGCTGCTCAACTGAAGCCGCCGCACGGCCAGTTGCCAGGAGACGGAGCCGGCGCCGAGCCGGGCCACGACCGTCTCGACGATCCACGGCAGCAGCGCGGTGACGCCGATGAGCAGCAGCATCACACCGCCGATCACCAGGTACTGGTTGAAGTCGCCGCCACCGCTGCCCTGGCCGATCATCGGCGCGAGCAGCGCCAGACCGGCGATCGGCAGCAGCAGCCGCCACCACAGCCTGCGGCGGCTCGGCCTGGCCGTACGGACCACGCCGAGCGGCTCGATGACCACACCGCGCAGCGCCAGCAGGGTGACCAGCACCGCGGCTGCCGGGACGACGACCGCGACCAGCGCGGCGAGGGCGGGGGAGGGGTCGAGGTAGCTGGGGAAGACGCTGACCTCGAACACCTCGGCCTGCCCCGCGAGCCGGCGTCCGGCCAGGAAGAAGCCGGTGCCGAAGACCAGGCCGAGCACGGACCCGGCCAGTGCCTCGCCCGCGGCGACCCGGCGGGTCATCCCGCTGTCGGAGCCCACCAGGCGCAGCGCCGCGAGCCGCCGGTCCCGTCCCTCGCCGCCGAACCGCACGGCCGCGGCGACGAAGACGCCCACCGGCATCAACAGGACCACGAAGACGACCAGGACCAGCAGGATCAGTACCGGATCCCACGGGTCCGAGGTGCCCTGGACCGGCTCGCCGAACCGCTCGATCCGGGTGACCCGGCCGTCGTCGAGCCGCGCCGAGAGACTGTCGCTGCCCCGGTAGAAGGCCAGTTCGGCGGGGCCGACCAGACCGGGCTCGGCGATGGTGCCGACGATCCGGCCGGGCAGCCGCTCGCGGAGCAGCTTCCCCTCCGGTGACTCAAGGAGCGCCTTCAGCTTCGGGGAGACGACCATCTCGCCCACCGCGGGCATCTCGGCGACGCCGGGCGGCAGCGGCGCCCTCGGGCCCTCCGGCTCCAGCTCGCGGCCGCGGACGTCCTTGTCGCGGAAGGTGGTGCCGACGACGGCGACGAGCAGGGTGGCGTCCGACCTGGGCGGCAGGGTGTCGCTGAACGTGAAGTCGGTACGGGCCTGTTCCCGCGCGCGCCGGGCGTCCAGCGCGCTCGGTATCGCCGTGGTGAGCAGCAGCAGTGCCACGCCGAGGCCTACGCCGACCGCCGTGAGCACCGCGCGGACCCAGCCGCCCCTGCCGGTGAACGCGAACCCGAAGCCCATGGCCAGGTCCCTGAGGCTGCCCCAGGCTCTCGGCCCGGCTCGGCCAGGGCGGTTCCCCCGGCCGCTCATACGACGCGCTCCATGTCGCGGGACTTCCCGTCGCGGACGACGATCTCGCGGTCGGACCAGGCGGCGACCCGTGCCTCGTGCGTGACCAGGACCACGGCCGCGTTGGTGGAGCGGGCCGCGTCCGTCAGCAGCTCCATCACGCGCTCGCCGTTGAGGGAGTCCAGCGCGCCGGTCGGCTCGTCGGCGAACAGCACGCGCGGGCCGGTGACCAGGGAGCGGGCCACGGCGACGCGCTGGCCCTGGCCGCCGGAGACCTCGCCGGGCCGCTTCCTGCCGATGCCGTCGACCTCCAGGCGTTCCATCCAGGACAGCGCGGTGCGCTCGGCGGCTTTGCGGGAGGTGCCGTTCAGACGCAGCGGCAGGGCCACGTTCTCGACGCAGGTGAGCTCGGGCACGAGCTGGCCGAACTGGAAGACGAAGCCGAACTCCGAACGCCGCAGCGCGCTGCGCTGGGCGTCGTTCATCGTGGCCATCTCCCGGCCGTCGTAGCGGATCGAGCCCGTGTCGGGCGTGATGATCCCGGCGAGGCAGTGCAGCAGGGTGGACTTGCCGGAGCCGGAGGGGCCCATCACGGCGACGACCTCGCCGGGGTGGATGGAGAAGTCCGCGCCGTCCAGGGCGCTCGTGGGGCCGTACGTCTTGTGCAGGCCCTCGGCGACGAGCAGGGAACCGGTGGGAGTCACTTCGCCACCACCTCCGCCAGCTTGTCGAGCCGTGCGGCGGTCAGTTCCAGCCAGCGCAGGTCGGCCTCCAGATGGAACAGCGCGTGGTCGCAGATCAGCTGGTCCGCGAGATCGCCCTTGCGCTTGCGGTCGGTGAGGATCCGCATCATGCGCAGGTGCTCGGAGCGCTGGGTGTCGAGGATGTCGGCGGCGTCGCGCCGGGTGAGCAGGGCGAGGACGACCTTGGTGTACAGGGTCGACTGGAGGTACGGCTCCGGCTTCTCCGGCGTCGCGAGCCACCGCTCGACGTCGGTGATGCCGGCGTCGGTGATCGCGTACCGCTTCCGCTCCGGCCCGCCGCCCGGCTCGATGCCGTCGACCTCGACGAGGCCGTTCTTCAGCAGCCGGGACATCGTGGAGTAGACCTGGCCGTAGTGCAGGGGCCGGTCCTGACCGAACTTCTCGTCGAAGGCCCGCTTCAGGTCGTAACCGTGGCGGGGGCCGGACTCCAGGAGCCCGAGGAGGGTGTGACCGATGGACATGCGGAGCACTCTACATACCGGGTATACGTCGGGTGTATACGCGCAGTGTGTAGATCATGGAGAGGAGGGCTTCGCCGCAGGTGAGGGTCGATTGTCACGGTTCTGCTACTGCGGCGGGGAGCCTCCGGGTGGCCGGCCGCGGCGGGGCAGCGGCCCCGCGTCGCCGGGCAGCCGGCCCGCGTCCTTGAGGGCCTTGCGGAGCAGGAACTCGATCTGCGCGTTGGCCGACCGCAGCTCGTCCGACGCCCAGCGGGCGAGCGACTCGTACACCGCCGGGTCCAGCCGCAGCAGCACCTGCTTGCGCTGCTGCTGCGGCCGCCGCTTCGAGGAAGCCTCGGAAGAGTCGGTCACTGGTAGAGCGACCCGGTGTTGACCACGGGCTGGGTGGCCCGGTCGCCACACAGCACCACCATGAGGTTGGAGACCATCGCCGCCTTCCGCTCCGAGTCCAGCTCCACGATGTCCCGCTCCGTCAGCCGGGCCAGCGCCATCTCGACCATGCCGACCGCGCCGTCCACGATCTGCCGCCGGGCCGCGACGACCGCGCCGGCCTGCTGCCGCTGGAGCATCGCCGAGGCGATCTCGGGGGCGTAGGCGAGGTGGGTGAAGCGGGACTCGATGATCTGCACGCCGGCCGCCTCCACCCGCGCGTGCAGCTCGACGGCGAGCTTCTCGGTGATCTCCTCGGCGTTCTCACGCAGGGAGAGACCGTCCTCCTCGTGGGAGTCGTAGGGGTACTCGATGGCGATGTGCCGCACGGCCGCCTCGGTCTGGGTGGAGACGAACTCGATGTAGTCGTCGACCTCGAACGAGGCCTGCGCGGTGTCCTCGACCTTCCACACCACGACCGCGGCGAGCTCGATCGGGTTGCCGTAGGCGTCGTTGACCTTGAGCACCGCCGTCTCGTGGTTGCGGACGCGGGTGGAGATCTTGGTGCGCGAGGTGAGCGGATTCACCCAGCGCAGGCCGTCCTGCCGGATCGTGCCCCGGTAGCGCCCGAAGAGCTGCACGACGCGGGCCTCGCCCGGCGCCACCATGTTCAGGCCGCACATCGCGACGAACGCGCAGACGGCGATCAGGATGCCGAGGACGATCAGCGCTGCCTTGGCGCCGGTCGCGGCGACGGTGGTGGCGGCCACCACCATGGCGACGCCGCCCAGCAGGCCGATCAGGCCCAGGAGCAGGGCGAGTCCGCCGCCGATGCTGTGCGCCTGGAACTCCCGGACGCGTGGGGCGGGCATCTCCGGGACGTCGGCGACGGCCGTCGAGTCTTGCGTGGACACTGGGGTCCCCCGTTCTCTAGCTTCGTTCTAGCTAAGTGATAACACTTTACCCCGTCACAGCAACCCCGACCCCGCTTCGGACGTCGGTTCCGTAGGAAGGCGTGCTGATTGTCACGTCCCAAAAAGACCGAATCAGTCGGCCTTTGTCATAGAGGGCGGTGTTAGCTTTCTGAGCTGACCTGAGCCACGACACCCAAGTGACACCCGAGAGCGGAGCGGAGCGGACGGACTCATGGGACGAGCGGAAGACAGACGAGCGCGACAGCGCGGTGGCCACCGCGCCGCGCCGAAGAACCGCCGTTCGTCGCGCACAGCGAGCCCGGCGGGCCCGGCCGGTCCCGGCCGCCGCCGGAGCAGGACCGGCAAGTCCGGGAAGACCGGCATACGCAGGTTCTTCACCTGGAAGAAGATCCTCGGTACCTTCCTCGGCCTGTGCCTGCTCGGCATCGGCGGCTTCATCCTGCTGTACCTGCTCGTGCCGGTCCCCGAGGGCAACGCGGCCGCGAAGCAGCAGAGCAACGTCTACAAGTACGGTGACGGCCGGGTCCTGGCCCGCAGCGGCGAGGTCAACCGCGAGCTCGTCGACCTGGCAAGGGTGCCCAAGGGCGTCCAGCGGACCTTCGTGGCCGCCGAGAACAAGACCTTCTACCAGGACAACGGCATCGACCTGAAGGGCACCGCCCGCGGCCTGGTCAACACGCTCAGCGGCAAGGGCGCGCAGGGCGGTTCGACGATCACCCAGCAGTACGTCAAGAACTACTACCTCAGCCAGGAACAGACGGTCACCCGCAAGCTCAAGGAGCTGGTGATCTCGCTGAAGGTGGACCGCCAGACGTCCAAGGACGACATCCTGGCCGGCTACATCAACACCAGCTACTACGGCCGCAACGCCTACGGCATCCAGGCCGCCGCGCAGGCCTACTACCGCGTCGACGCCGACGAACTCACCGTCGAGCAGGGCGCGTACCTCGCCGCGCTGCTCCAGGCGCCGAGCCAGTACGACTGGGCGGTCGCCTCGGACACCGGCAAGAAACTGGTCAAGAACCGCTGGAACTACGTCCTGGACAACATGGTCGAGGAGGGCTGGCTGAGCGCCTCCGAGCGCCAGGGCATGGAGTTCCCGGTACCGAAGGCGCCGCAGGGCGCGCCCGAGATGGAGGGCCAGACCGGTTACTGGGTCGACGCGGCCAACGCGGAGCTGGCACGGCAACTGGTGGCCCAGGGGGCGGCGGAAGACCAGGACGACGCCTTCGCCCTGGTCAAGCGCGGTGGCTGGACGCTGACGCTGAACATCGACAAGGACAAGCAGCGACAGCTGGAGCAGGCCGCGCAGGACCAGCTCGTCAGCAAGCTCGACCCGAAGAAGCGGAAGGTCGACGCGAACATCCAGCCCGGCGCCGTGTCCGTCGACCCGAAGACCGGCAAGGTCGTCGCGATGTACGGCGGCGAGAACTACTTCAAGCACTACACGAACAACGCGACGCGCCGCGACTACCAGCCGGCCTCCACGTTCAAGCCCGTGATCCTGGCCGCCGCCCTGGAGGAGGGGGCCGAGACCCAGGACGGCGAGCCGATCACCGCGAACACCGTCTACGACGGCGACAGCAGGCACCAGGTCGTGGACAACGGCAGCAAGGTCGGCTTCGCCCCGCCGAACGAGGACGACGTCGACTACGGCGACGTCACCGTGCAGACCGCCATGAACAAGTCCGTCAACGCCGTCTTCGCACAGATGGGCGTCGACGTCGGCATGGACAACGTGATGGAGGTCGCCGGCAAGCTCGGCATGGACACCGAGGGCATGCAGGCGGTGCCGGCCCAGACGCTCGGCTCCATGGGCGCGAGCCCGCTGGAGATGGCCGGCATCTACGCCACCCTCGACAACCACGGCAAGAAGGTCACGCCCGCGATCCTGGCCTCGGCCGAGCACAAGGACACGGTCGTCGAACTGCCGGACCCCATAGGCGAACAGGTCATCAGCCGCGAGGCCGCCGACACCGTCACCTCGGTGCTCACCGGCGTGGTCGACGACGGCACGGCCCGCACGTCCGTACGGGACAACCCGGAGCGCGACGGACAGCAGGTGGCCGGCAAGACCGGTACCTCCGACTTCGGCAGGTCCGCCTGGTTCACCGGCTACACCCCGGACCTCGTGACCTCGGTCGGCCTGTTCGGCCAGGACGCCAAGACCGGCAAGCAGGTGAACATGGCGGGCGCCACCGGCACCCTCCCGGGCAAGGGCCGCGTCAACGGCGGCGGCTTCCCGGCGCAGATCTGGGCGGCGTACACCTTCGGCGTGATGGACGAGGTCAGCAAGTTCGACCTGGACACCACGCAGGGCGCGGCGGTGAAGCCGACGTACACCCCGACCCCCGACGACGAACCGACCACGCAGTCGCCCACGTCGGAGCCCCCCACCTCGGCACCCCCGACGTCCGAGTCCCCGACCCGGACGCCGTCCCAGACGCCGAGCCAGACCCCCAGCCAGACGCCGAGTCGGACCCCGACGACCGAACCCCCGCCGTCGACGCCCACAGACGGGACGACACCGGACAACCCACTCTTCCCGGACGACGAGCGATAGAGGAGGGCGCCCGGCCGAAAAGACCGGGCGCCCTCAACTCGTCCAGGGGCACGGGGAACCGCGCGGCACGCCACCGACGTCCCGCAGCCGCCGTACGCCACACAGCCGCACGGCGACGCGCGCCTCACCCGCGATTCAGCTCGAACCAGACGACCTTGCCGGTGCTGAGCCGAGTCGCCCCCCACCGCCGGGCCATCCGGTTCACCAGATACAGCCCACGCCCGCCCTCGTCCGTCGCCCGAGCCTGCCGCAGGCGAGGCAGCTGCGGCACGTCGTCGCCCACCTCGCACCGCAGCACGTCCGTGCGCAGCAACCGCAACGTCACCGGCCGCGACGCGTACCGGACGGCGTTCGTCACGACCTCACTGACCAGCAGCTCGACGGAGTCCGACAGTTCCTCCAGACCCCATCGGGCCAAAGCGCGCCGGGCCAGCCGCCGGGCCTTGCCGGGTGCCATCTCCTCCGGCTCCAGGAACCAGTACGCCACATCGCTCGGCGCGATCCCGTCGAACCGGGCGGCGAGCAGCGCGATGTCGTCGTCCCGGTCACCGGGCCCGAGCATGTCCAGCACCTCGTCGCACAGCGCTTCCAGCGGCGGCGGATGATCCGGCCCCGTGAGCTGCGCGGTCGCGGCCAGTTTCTCGCGCAGCTGCTCTATTCCGGTCCACACGTCCCGCAGCCGGGACTCGACCAGCCCGTCCGTGTACAGCAGCAGCGTCGCCCCGGCCGGCGCGTCCAGCTCCACCGCTTCGAAGTCGACGCCGCCGACGCCGATCGGCGCGCCCGCCGGGACCCGCAGCACCTCGGCCCGCCCGCCCAGATGCAGCAGCACCGGCGGCGGATGGCCCGCGTTGGCGATGGTGATCCGGTGCGACACCGGGTCGTAGACCGCGTACAGGCAGGTCGCCATCCGGTCGGTGCCGAGCCGCTGGGCCTGCTCGTCGAGGTGGTGCAGGACCTCCTGCGGAGGCAGGTCGAGCCCCGCCAGGGTCTGCGCCGTCGTGCGCAGCTGGCCCATGATCGCGGCGGACGTCATGGAGTGCCCCATGACATCACCGACGACGAGCGCCACCCGGCTGCCGGGCAGCGGGATGGCGTCGTACCAGTCGCCGCCGACCCGCGCGGTCTCGGCCGCCGGAAGATAACGGGAGGCCAGCCGGACACCGGTCGGCTGGGGCAGGGTCTCGGGGAGCATGGTGCGCTGCAACTCGTCGGCGATGTACGCCTCCCGGCCGTACAGCACCGCCTTGTCGATGCCGAGCGCGCTGTGCGTGGCGAGCTGCGCGGCGATGAGCAGGTCGTCCGCCTCGAACGCCGTGCGTTCCGGGCGACGCAGGAAGACCGCGGCACCGATGACCCGGCGCCGGCCCCGCAGCGGGGCGAGGATCGCCCGCTGGCCCGCGGGGATCACCGCCTCGCCGTTCTCACCGAGCAGTTCGGGCAGCGCGGCGCGGGCGGCGGGCGCGTCGGCGAACACGGGACGTACCCCGCGCAGCACCTCGGCGAGCGCGCCGCCGGGCCGTACCTCGCACAGCTCGGCGGTCGGCGAGGCCAGCTCCGCCGGCTCCAGATGGAGTGCGGGCAGACCGCCCTCGGTGTCCCGCTCCTCCGGGATCCGGTCGGTGCGTCGCAGCCGCAGCACGACCGGACCCGTGGGCCGCTCGTCGCCGACCGGCAGCGGGTCGCGCAGATAGACGAGGATCGCGTCGGAGAACGTCGGCACGGTCGCCCGGCACAGCCCCATCACGATCTCGTCGAGGTCGATGCCGCGGGCGATCCGCCGGGTGGCCGCGCCCACGAAGCGCAGCCGGTCGCCGTCCCGCCGCATGGGCGTGGGCCGGCCGAGCGGGGCCGGCTGCCCGGTACGGCGCTCCTGCCCGCCGGGGCCGGAACGGTCCGGGTCGGTGCCGGGCTGCGCCGGGATGGCCTCCGGCGCGGGGCGCGGGCGGTGGGTGTCGGGCTCGGCGGCGGCCGGCTGCGAGTGCTCGGGGCCGCTGCCGTCGCCGGGCGTCACGGACGTGCCCGAGGGCGTCTCACCGGTACTGCGGGCCTGAGCGGGTAAGGCGGCGGCGCCGGGCGTCAGCGGGGCCGCCGGGGTACGCAGGAGCGCCCCGCGGGGATCCGCGGGGTCGATGCCCGCCTGGGGGCGCTCGAAAGAGGTCGGCTGCTCCGTCACGCGTGTCGAATCCATCCGTCCGGGGCCGTGCGCGCCTTGCATCGCGCGTGCAGTTCGTCCCGCAGAAGTCCCGATACCCGGAATACATGCCCCAGGAACGGAATTCCCGCGTGGTCAGAGGCTGTTCCTGTGCCACCGGCGGACCGGTCGCGGCCCGCACGGGTGTTGCCCTCGTAGCCCTCGCTCACGTCCTGCCGCCCCTCGGTGACATCCGGTCAAGCACACTGCGCGCCCCGCGAGTTGCCGCCGCGCGCCCCTTGCGGAGGACGATCCTACGTTTCCTGCCCGGGGGCGCAGCAAGGGTCTCATGAGGACACACGCGCAGGCATACGATCCCAGTCCTGTGGAAGTGAGGGTACGGCCCAGGCCGGATCCGGCCGCCAGTGCTGCCAGCCGTCGGCGAACGGCGGCCCCCACGCGCGGATCACCTCCACCGCGGCCCGGCCCGCGTCCCGGACCCGTTCGGCCTGCCCGGCGTCCATCAGGCCGTCCCGCTGGGCCTGCGCGAACTCGTCCTCGTCCCGCCAGTGCCAACTGCGGTCCGGCTGAACGGAGATGTCGAGAAAGTGATCCTCGGAATCCACCCCGCCGCCCCAACGCGCCAGCGGCTCCTCAAGGTTGACGTACCAGTTCTTGAACTGCCAGCCCGGGTCCCAGAACAGCCACACCGACCAGGGCTCACGGGGCCGGGCGAGCTTCAGCACGCCGGTGCCGAACCAGCGGTCGCGCTGCACCGCCCGTGGCTTGGTGTAGCGCGTCTGCAGGGGCTCCAGGTGCACCGGCGTCCCGTCGGCGAGCACCGGCCTGACACACTCCGTGCCCGGCGCCATCCACACGGCGAGCAGGTCGGCGTCGTCGCGCACGACGGTGACGGGGCGCGCGATGTGGAAGCGGTCGCCTGCGTTCTCCCGGTAGCGCCACAGGATGTGACTGCCCGGTGCCCAGAAGGCCGTAGCTCCGCCCGCTTCCACGCGTCTCACCGCTCCGTCGTCCGTCATGCACAGATATTAGGTGTCAACGGCATACGACGCTGCGGCGCGTGTCACGGTTCACGCGCCGCTCCCCCGGTCCCGGCGGCCCGTCACGGACGCGTCATCCGCAGCACGTCCAGCGCCTCGTCGAGCTGCTCCACGGTGAGGTCGCCGCGCTCCACGTAGCCGCTCTCCAGCACGACCTGACGGATCGTCTTGCGCTCCGCCAGCGACTTCTTCGCGACCTTGGCGGCCTCCTCGTACCCGATGTACTTGTTCAGCGGTGTCACCACGGAGGGCGACGACTCGGCGTACTCCCGGGCCCGTTCCCGGTTGGCGGTGATGCCGTCCACGGTCCGGTCGGCGAGCAGCCGGGAGACGGCCGCGAGCAGCCGGACGGACTCCAGCACGTTCTTCGCGATGACCGGGAGCATCACGTTCAGCTCGAAGTTGCCGGACGCGCCCGCCGTGACGACCGTGGCGTCGTTGCCGACGACCTGCGCGCAGACCATGAGCACGGCTTCCGGGATGACCGGATTGACCTTGCCCGGCATGATCGACGAACCGGGCTGGAGGTCGGGCAGGTTGATCTCGCCGAGCCCCGTGCGCGGCCCGGACGCCATCCAGCGCAGATCGTTGGCGATCTTCGTCAGGCCGACCGCGATGGTGCGCAGCTGGCCACTGGTCTCCACGATCCCGTCCCGGGCGCCCTGCGCCTCGAAGTGGTCGCGGGCCTCGGTGAGCGGCAGGCCGGTCGCACGGGCCACCTCCGCGATCACCGCCGCCGGGAAACCGGGCGGGGTGTTGATGCCGGTGCCGACCGCCGTACCGCCGAGCGGCAGTTCGGCGAGCCGGGGGAGCGAGGCCTCCAGCCGCTCGATCCCGTAGCGCACCTGGGCGGCGTACCCACCGAACTCCTGCCCCAGTGTCACGGGCGTGGCGTCCATCAGATGGGTCCGCCCCGACTTCACCACGTCGGCGAACTCCGCCGCCTTGCGCTCCAGGGATTCGGCGAGGTGGCGCAGCGCCGGGATCAGGTCACGCAGGACGGCCGCCGTGGCGGCGATGTGGAGGGAGGAGGGGAAGACGTCGTTGGACGACTGGGACGCGTTGACGTGGTCGTTGGGGTGGACGTCCCGGCCGAGCCGCTCGCTCGCGAGGGTCGCGATGACCTCGTTGGTGTTCATGTTGGACGAGGTGCCGGAGCCCGTCTGGAACACGTCCACGGGGAAGTGCTCGTCCCAGCGTCCCTCCGCGACCTCCCGCGCCGCCTCCTGGACGGCCTCGGCGATGTCCTTGTCGAGTACGCCGAGCTTGGCGTTGACGGCCGCGGCCGCGGCCTTGATGCGCGCCAGGGCCTCGATGTGCGCGCGCTCCAGCCGCTGCCCGGAGATCGGGAAGTTCTCCACGGCCCGCTGGGTCTGCGCCCGCCACTTCGCGTCGGCCGGGACCCTGACGTCGCCCATGGAGTCGTGTTCGATGCGGTATTCACTCATACCCGCTACAGCGATCTGCGGGCCCGCGATGTTCCGGGGCCTGGGCCGAAAGCACCCAGACCCCGGCCACCGTCAGACCAGCCCGGGCCCACGCACCGGAATCGACGTGAACGTCGGGGCGGGTGCCGGGTCCTGGAAGAAGTCGTTGCCCTTGTCGTCGACCACGACGAACGCCGGGAAGTCCTCGACCTCGATCTTCCAGACGGCCTCCATGCCGAGCTCCTCGTACTCGACGACCTCGACCTTCTTGATGCAGTCCTGGGCGAGGCGGGCGGCGGGGCCGCCGATGGAGCCGAGGTAGAAGCCGCCGTGCGTGCCGCAGGCGTCGGTGACCTGCTTGCTGCGGTTGCCCTTGGCCAGCATCACCTTCGAGCCGCCCGCCGCCTGGAACTGCTCCACGTAGGAGTCCATGCGGCCGGCCGTCGTCGGGCCGAAGGAGCCGGAGGCGTAGCCCTCGGGGGTCTTCGCCGGACCGGCGTAGTAGACCGGGTGGTCCTTCAGGTACTGCGGCATCTCCTCGCCCGCGTCCAGCCGCTCCTTGATCTTGGCGTGCGCGATGTCGCGGGCCACGACCAGGGGGCCGGTGAGGGAGAGGCGGGTCTTGACCGGGTACTTGGTGAGCTCCGCGAGGATGTCGTCCATCGGCTGGTTGAGGTCGATCTTCACGACGTCCCCGGCCTCGTCCAGCTGCTCGTCCGTGGTCTCCGGCAGGAACCGCGCCGGGTCGGTCTCCAGCTGCTCCAGGAAGACGCCCTCGGCGGTGATCTTCGCGACAGCCTGCCGGTCCGCCGAGCAGGAGACGGCGATGGCGACCGGGCAGGACGCGCCGTGCCGGGGGAGGCGGACGACGCGGACGTCGTGGCAGAAGTACTTGCCGCCGAACTGCGCGCCGATACCGATCTTCTGGGTCAGCTCGAAGACCTTCTCCTCCAGCTCCTTGTCCCGGAACCCGTGCCCGAGCGCCGAGCCCTCGGCGGGGATCTCGTCCAGGTAGTGCGCGGAGGCGTACTTCGCGGTCTTCAGCGCGTACTCGGCGCTGGTGCCGCCGACCACGATGGCCAGGTGGTACGGCGGGCAGGCGGCCGTACCCAGGGAGCGGATCTTCTCCTCCAGGAACTTCATCATGGAGGCCTCGTTCAGGACGGCCTTCGTCTCCTGGTAGAGGAACGACTTGTTGGCGCTGCCGCCGCCCTTGGCCATGAAGAGGAACTTGTAGGCGCCGCCGTCGGTGGCGTACAGCTCGATCTGCGCGGGGAGGTTGGAACCGGTGTTCTTCTCCTCCCACATGGTGAGCGGGGCCATCTGGGAGTAGCGGAGGTTCAGGTTCTGGTAGGCGTCGTAGATGCCCCGGCTCAGGGCCTCCTCGTCGCCGCCCGCCGTGAGCACGTTCTGCCCGCGTTTGCCCATGACGATCGCCGTGCCGGTGTCCTGGCACATGGGCAGCACGCCCGCGGCGGCGATGTTGGCGTTCTTCAGCAGGTCCAGGGCGACGAACTTGTCGTTGCCGGAGGCCTCCGGGTCGTCGATGATCCGGCGCAGCTGGGCCAGGTGGGCCGGGCGCAGGTAGTGCTGGATGTCGTGGATGGCCTCTTCCGCGAGCTTGCGCAGCGCCTCCGGCTCGACCTTGAGGAACGTCCGGCCGTCGGCCTCGAAAGTGGAGACACCCTCGGAGGTCACCAGCCGGTACGGGGTGGTGTCCTCCCCCATGGGGAGCAGATCGGTGTACTCGAACTCAGGCATCGCGCCCATTCCTCACTCACGGCAGACAGCGGCTGGCATCCATTGGCAGCGTCCACCAGCGTAGGACGTGGTGTCGGCGGCGAGCTTGTGAGGTAAGGCTCAGTTCGAACGGCGGGTGCTCGCCCGGTCCCTGGGGTGTCGCGATCTATCGTGTTTGGGTACGCTGCTGTCGTGGACCTTCAGAAGCAGACCGCGGCAGGCTCCGAGCTCCGCGCCTCCGATGCCGACCGCGACCACTTCGCGGACATCCTGCGTGACGCCATGGCCGAGGGCCGCCTCACCGCCGAGGAGCACGCCGAGCGGGTGGAGGGCGTCTACGGCGCCAAGACGGTCGGCGAACTGGAGCCGTACGTGCGGGACCTGCCCGGCGTGCACCAGGCCCGGGCCACTCCCGCGTACACCCCCGTGCCGCAACGCCCCACGGCCGGCGCGATACCGGCGGACCCGGACGAGAACGTGGTCGCGGTCTTCAGTGCGGCGGTGCGCAAGGGCCGCTGGCGGGCGGGCCGCCGTATCCACGCGTACTCGGTCTTCGGCAGCGTCGAGATCGATCTGAGCGAGGCGGTCTTCGAGTATCAGCAGGTCGTCATCAAGGCCTGGTCCGTCTTCGGGAACGTCGAGGTCCGCGTGCCGGAGAACGTCTCGCTGCGCGGCTCCGGCGGTGGCGTCCTCGGCAACTTCGAGGTGGACAACCAGGACGCCGCCGATCCCGACGCGCCCGTCGTCTTCGTGGACGGCTGGGCCGTGCTCGGCAACATCGAGGCGCGGCCCAGGCGCGGGAAGCTCGTGGCGGACATCCTCGACCGCGTACAGCGCAAGGTCGACAAGGGCCTGCGCAAGCATCTCGACCGTTGACGGGTGCGAAGTCGCCTTCGGCCGAGGGTATCCGGCCACTCTCCGGCCGTTCCGGGCAGCGCATCCGAATGCCCTGATTCCGGTCGTTGGGGACTCCCTGCATAGGCGCGCGTACAGCGGGTAGACCTTGCTGCATCGTCTCTCGCTCGCGAAGCCGTCGTCAGGAGTAGACCGTGCTGCAACCGCCGCATTCGTCCCTGCAGGTAGCTGGCGTTCCGGCCCAGCGGGTGCCAGCGCGAGACAGGGACCAAGACGCCCCTTGGCACACGGAAGCCGTGTGCCGGCGCGACGAGGCCGGCCTGTTCTTCGCGCCCTCCAAGGAGCCCACCGCCGCCCGGCTCTCCCGCGAGGAGGCGGCCAAGCGCGTCTGCGCCCGCTGCCCCGTCATGGTCGAGTGCCGCGAACACGCACTCCTCCAGCCCGAGCCCTACGGCGTCTGGGGCGGCCTCACCGCCGCCGAGCGCCGCGTCGTCCTGGCCCGGCGCCGCCGCCGGGAAGTGGAACTGAAGAAGGCGGCCCGGGCGGACAGCCGCATAGCGGCAGCCGGCTGACCCCGAACCACACGGACGAAGGCGCCCCTTCCGCACAGGGGGCGCCTTCGTCGTGCCGGTCGGCCGGCGGGCACTTCAGGGGTGGGGCGGTGCGCGCGCCGCATCACTGCGGCGCCGCGCCACCCCGAAGATCAGGCCCCTACTTCGCCCGCTCGAAGTCGATCGCGCTGTACGCCCGCAGCTTGCTCAGCCGGTGCTCGGAGTCGATCCTGCGCACGGTGCCCGACTTCGAGCGCATCACGATGGAGTCCGTGGTGGCCGTCTCCGACCGGTAGCGCACCCCCCGCAGCAGCTCTCCGTCCGTGATGCCGGTGGCTACGAAGAACACGTTCTCCCCGGTGACCAGATCCTCGGTCGTCAGCACCCGGTCCAGATCGTGCCCGGCGTCGATCGCCCGCTGCCGCTCCTCGTCGTCCTTGGGCCACAGCTTGCCCTGGATGGTCCCGCCGAGGCACTTCACGGCACAGGCCGAGATGATCCCCTCCGGCGTCCCGCCGACGCCCAGCAGCAGGTCCACGCCCGTGCCCTCGCGCAGCGCCAGGATCGACCCGGCCACATCGCCGTCGGAGATCAGCTTGATGCGCGCGCCCGTCTCGCGGACCTCCTCGATGAGCCGCTCGTGCCGCGGCCGGTCGAGGATGACGACGGTCACGTCCTCCGGCGCGGACCGCTTGGCCTTGGCGACCCGCCGGATGTTCACCGAGACCGGCGCGTCGATGTCGACGAAGTCCGCCGCCTCGGGCCCGGTGACCAGCTTGTCCATGTAGAACACGGCCGACGGGTCGAACATCGACCCCCGCTCCGCCGCCGCGAGCACCGCGATGGCGTTGGTCATGCCCTTCGCGGTGAGCGTCGTGCCGTCGATCGGATCGACGGCGATGTCGCACTCCGGCCCGGTCCCGTCACCGACCCGCTCCCCGTTGTAGAGCATCGGTGCCTCGTCCTTCTCGCCCTCCCCGATGACGACGACGCCGTTCATGGAGACGGTCGAGACAAGGGCGCGCATGGCGCGCACCGCGGCACCGTCGGCGCCGTTCTTGTCCCCGCGGCCCACCCAGCGGCCCGCGGCCATCGCCGCGGCTTCGGTCACCCGGACCAGCTCCAGGGCGAGGTTGCGATCGGGGGCCTCGGAGGGCACATCGAGTTCGGACGGCAAGTGATGCTCGGTCATCGGAGCGCACCTTTCTGATACGACGACGGCCGGATGAGGGTTCGACGACGACTCTATCGTCAGAGCGACAGAATGAGCAGAGCCCCCCACGGATGAGCGGCCGGGGCACCTGCGACGATAGGAGGCGTGGCAGGTGTGAACGGCAAGCAGAACACGGTCCGGGACATGGTTCTCTCCCTGGGCCTGATCGTGCTGGCGGGATTGGTCATGTACCTCTTCATCCCGCACGACGACGACCAGGAACCAGACGTCAAACGGGTCGACTACCGGGTCGAGCTGCTCACGGCACGGCGCGCCGCCGCCTATCCGGTGGCCGCGCCGCAGGGCCTGCCGCAGGCCTGGAAGCCGACGTCGGTCCGCTTCGACGGCCAGGAGCACGACTCCTGGCACCTCGGCTTCCACGCTCCCGACGGGGAGTACGTCACGCTGAAGCAGTCCATGGACAAGCGGATCCCGTTCATCGAGGACACCACCCAGGGCGCGGAGGAGACGGAGGTCACCGAGGAGATCGGCGGCCGTACGTGGATCCGCTACACCGGCGGCCGGTACGACGCGCTCGTCCTGTCCGAGGACGACGACGCCAAGGGCACGACGACGGTGGTGGCGGGAACGGGCTCGTTCGAGCAGCTGGCGACGATGGCGAAGGCCCTGAGGACGTCGTGACCCTGCAGCCCGCGTGACATGGGAGAGGCCCCCGGCGCCGTACGCCGGGGGCCTCTCGCGTGCCGGGGGTCGCTCACACGGTGGTGACGACGTCCTCGTAGGCCAGTCGCGGCGAGCGCGCGGTCCACGCGTCCGGGCCCGGGCGGCCGATGTTCACGACCATCAGCGGAGTGTGGTCGTCGTCCAGGAACTCCTTGCGCACGCCCTCGAAGTCCAGGCCGGTCATCGGGCCGGCGGCCAGGCCGGCCGCGCGCACGCCGACGATGAAGTAGGCGGCCTGGAGGGCGGCGTTCATACCGGCCGCGCGCTCGCGGACCGGGCGTTCGGCGAAGAACGCGTCCTTGACCTGCGGGGCGTGCGGGAAGAGCTCCGGCAGCTCCTCGTGGAACTCGTTGTCCGCGGCGAGGATCGCGACCAGCGGGGCGGCGGCGGTCTTGGCCCGGTTACCCTCGGACAGGTGCTGGACCAGGCGCTCACGGGCCTCGGGGGAGCGGACCAGCGTGATGCGCAGCGGCGACTGGTTGAAGGCGGTCGGGCCGTACTTGACCAGGTCGTAGATCGCCTGCATCTGCTCGTCGGTCACCGGCTCGTCGGTGAAGGTGTTCGCGGTGCGGGCCTGGCGGAAGAGCAGGTCCTGGGCGGCGGGGTCAAGAACGAGAGACATGCGTGATCTTTCTCGGTGCTGCGTCGAATCTGTGTACTGCGCACGGATCCACTGACAGGTCGACGGTACGCCAAGTAAGTTCAACTTTCAACAAAAGCGGGCGCGCGGTGATCGGCTTCACACCGCGCCGCAGGTCAGCCCCGCGCCGCGCCGCTCACTCCTGTTCGGTCCCCGCCCCGGTCCCGGTCTGCGCCGACTCCTCGGCCAGCGCCGCGTCCAGCCGGGCCCGCGCGCCCTCCAGCCACCGCCGGCACACCTTGGCCAGCTCCTCGCCGCGCTCCCACAACGCGAGGGACTCCTCCAGCGTCGTACCGCCCGCCTCCAGCCGCCGTACGACCTCGATCAGCTCGTCCCGCGCCTGCTCGTAGCCCAGCGCCTCGTCCACCTTGCTGCTCATCCGCCCACCCTAAGCATCGACACGTACGGAGAACTCACCCTCGGCCACCCGCGCCCGCAGCCCCTCGTCCGCCGTCACCTCGTCCGGTGCGCGGACCACATGCCCATCCGCCTTCTGCAGCACCGCGTACCCCCGCTTGAGGGTCGCCGCCGGCGAGAGGGCCACCACGCGCGCGTGCGTGTGCGTCAGCTCCGACTCGGCCCGGTCGAGATGGTGCCCCAGACACCGCCGCCCGCGCTCGACCAGCGCCGCGACCTGTTCGGCCCGCTCGTCGATCATCCGGTGCGGGTCCTCCATGGACGGCCGCGCCAGCGCGTGCGCCAGTCCGCGCTCCTCCCGCTCGACGAACGCCGCCATGCACCGGCGCGCCCGGTCCCGCAGCTGCCGTACCCGCTCGAACTCCTCGCCGACGTCCGGTACGACCTTCTTCGCGGCGTCGGTGGGCGTGGAGGCCCGCAGGTCGGCGACGTGGTCCAGGAGCGGGTTGTCTGGCTCGTGGCCGATGGCCGACACCACGGGCGTACGGCAGGCCGCGACAGCCCGCACCAGCTGCTCGTCGGAGAACGGCAGCAGGTCCTCCACGCTGCCGCCACCCCGGGCCACGATGATCACGTCGACGTCCTGGATCTCGTCGAGCTCCTTCACCGCCTGCACGACCTGCGGCACGGCGTGCACTCCCTGCACGGCGACGTTGCGCACCTCGAACCGCACGGCGGGCCAGCGGTGCCGGGCGTTCTCCAGCACGTCCCGCTCCGCGGCCGAGGCCCGGCCGCACACCAGCCCGATCAGCTGCGGCAGGAACGGCAGCGGCCGCTTCCGCTCCGGCGCGAACAGCCCCTCGCCCGCCAGCTTCTTCTTCAGCTGCTCGAGACGCGCGAGCAGCTCCCCGACCCCCACGGGCCGTATCTCGGCGGCCCGCAACGACAGCTGCCCCCGCGGCGCGTACCACTCCGGCTTCGCCAGGACGACGACCCGCGCGCCCTCGCTCACCACGTCGGCGACGGCGTCGAACACCTGCCGGTAGCAGGTGACGCCGACCGAGATGTCGTACGACGGGTCCCGCAGCGTCAGGAACACCACGCCCGCGCCCGGCCGCCGTGACAACTGGGTGATCTGCCCCTCGACCCAGACCGCGCCGAGCCGGTCGATCCACCCCCCGATGAGCCGCGACACCTCACCGACGGGCAGGGGGGTTTCCGGGGACGTGTTGACTGCCATGCCGCGAGCGTAATGGGCGGCACCGACAAACCCGGCCCCTCCTCAGCCGCCGGACGGGCTCCGCCGGCCGGCCTGCGCCACCAGCACCACCACACCGATCACCAGCCACACCGCCCCCACCACCTGCGCGCTCCGCGACGCCTCCACGATGACCGCGATCGTGATCGCCGCGCCCAGCACCGGCACCAGCACATGCCGCCACCAGCTCACCGCGCCGCCCTTGCGGCGTACCGCGAACCACCCCACCACGCTCGCGTGCAGCAGGGTGAAGGCCGTCAGGGCACCGACGTCGACCACCGACACCAGGTGGTCCACACCGTCGTCCCGCCGGGCCGCCCACACCGCCGCGACCATCGTGATCACCGCCGCGCACAGCAGGGCCACCCGCGGCACCCCGGAGTCCGTCCGGGACAGGGCCCGCGGCAGCCTCCCGTCCCGCCCCATCGCGAACAGCAGCCGCCCCGCCGCGGCCTGCCCCGCCAGCGCCGCGAAGGCCGCGCCGAGCGCCTTGCTCGCGGCTACCAGATCGTGCAGCCAGGTCCCCACGGAGGCGTCCACGGCGTCGTAGAAGGCCGATCCCTGCCTGGCGGGCTCGGCGGCCAGCTCGGCGGACGACACCGGCTCCAGCAGGGCCACCAGATACGTCTGCGTGACGAACAGCACTCCCGCGAGACCGAGGCAGAACAGCACCGCCCGCGCCACCTGCCGCGAGCCGCCGGTCACCTCCTCGGCGAAGGAGGCGATCGCGTCGAAGCCGAGATACGACAGCACGGCGATCGACACGGCCCCGATGACCGCCGACACCGCGAACGCCCCTTGCGTCCCGTCCCCCGACAACGGCGACAGCCACGCCCGCTCGGCGCCCTTGCGCGCGAGGACGGCGCTCGCCGACACCACGAAGACGACCAGGACCACGATCTCCAGCGCGAGGACGAGGAGACCGACCCGGGCCGCCGCGCGGACGCCCCACAGGTTCAGCAGCGTCGTCACCACCACCGCCAGCGCCGTCCACACCCAGCGTGAGACCTCCGGGACCAGCGCCTCCATGGCGATGCCGGAGAAGAGATAGGCGACCGCCGGGATCAGGAGGTAGTCCAGCATCGCCATCCAGCCGGCTACGAAACCGGCCTCCCCGCCCAGCGCCACGCGCGCGTACGCGAACACGGACCCCGCCTGGGGGACCACCCGCACCATCTGCGCGTAGCTGAATGCGGTGAACGCCATCGCCACCGTGGCCACGACGTACACCAGCGCGACCGCCCCGTGCGACCGGGCGTCCAGGGTGCCGAAGACACCAACGGGGGCCATCGGCGCGATGAACAGCAACCCGTAGACGACCAGGTCCCGAAAGCCCAGCGTGCGCCGCAGGTCATGGTGCTCGTCCACCCTGGGCGCCGCCGTGCCGGTCTCGGACATCAGCAGCCTCCGGCGGTCGCGTACGTGGTGCCCTTCCCCACCCCTCCCGGCTCAAGGCCAGTCTCCCCAGGAACGTCACAAAGGCGCGATCTTTGACCCCCCGAACGCGGCCTTACGATGGGTGCCATGACTGCTTCGCCTGGCCGCCGTGTCCTGCTCGCCGCCCCCCGGGGCTACTGCGCGGGAGTGGACCGCGCCGTGATCGCCGTCGAGAAAGCCCTGGAGCAGTACGGCGCTCCGATCTATGTCCGACACGAGATCGTCCACAACAAGTACGTCGTCCGGACCCTGGAGAAGAAGGGCGCCATCTTCGTCGAGCAGACGGAGGAGGTCCCCCCGGGGAACATCGTGATGTTCTCGGCGCACGGCGTCGCCCCGGTCGTCCACGAGGAGGCCGAGCGCGGCAAGCTCGCCACCATCGACGCGACCTGCCCGCTCGTCACCAAGGTCCACAAGGAAGCCGTCCGCTTCGCGAACGAGGACTACGACATCCTCCTGATCGGCCACGAGGGCCATGAGGAGGTCATCGGCACCTCCGGCGAGGCCCCCGACCATATCCAGCTCGTCGACGGCCCCGGCGACGTGGCGAAGGTCGAGGTCCGCGACCCGTCCAAGGTCGTCTGGCTGTCCCAGACCACGCTGTCCGTCGACGAGACCATGGAGACCGTCGACGCCCTGAAGGAGAAGTTCCCGCAGCTGATCTCGCCGCCCAGCGACGACATCTGCTACGCCACCCAGAACCGCCAGCTCGCGGTGAAGCAGATGGGCGCCCAGGCCGAGCTCGTCATCGTCGTCGGCTCCCGCAACTCCTCCAACTCCAAGCGGCTCGTCGAGGTCGCGAAGCTCGCCGGCTCACGCGCGGCCTACCTCGTGGACTTCGCCGACGAGATCGACGAGGCCTGGCTGGAGGGCGTCTCGACGGTCGGCGTGACCTCCGGCGCGTCCGTCCCCGAAGTGCTCGTCGAGCAGGTGCTGGAGTGGCTGTCCCGGCGCGGCTTCGAGGACGTCGAGCTCGTCAAGGCGGCCGAGGAGTCCATCACCTTCTCGCTGCCCAAGGAACTCCGCCGTGACCTGCGCGAGGAGGCGGCGGAGCTGATCGCGCAGCGCAAGGCAGAAGTGGACTCCGGCGAGCGGTGAGCGAGCGGTGAGCCACGCGGCGGGGGGCGTGACGCCGGGCAGCGCCGCCGACGGTGGTCGCGGGCACCTGGCGCGGTGGCCGCGGTCGACCGTGGCCTCGTGACTGTCGGTGGTCCGTCGTAACGTGGTGCCATGCAGATCTTCGGCGTGGACATCGGCGGATCCGGGATCAAGGGCGCTCCTGTGGACCTCGACAGGGGTGAGCTCATGGACGAGCGTTTCAAAGTGCTGACCCCTCACCCGGCCACGCCGGACTCGGTGGCCGACGGCGTCAAGCAGGTCGTCGACCACTTCGGCTGGACCGGCCCGATCGGCGCGACGTTCCCGGGCGTCGTCACGGGCGGCGCCATGATCCGTACGGCGGCGAACGTCGACAAGGGCTGGATCGACAAGGACGCGCGCGTGCTGCTGGGCGACCGCCTGGGCGGCCTGGCGGTGACCGTGGTGAACGACGCGGACGCGGCGGGCATCGCCGAGATGGCCTTCGGCGCCGGGCGGGACCGCAAGGGCACGGTCATCGTGCTGACCTTCGGCACCGGCATCGGCAGCGCCGTCTTCACCGACGGCGTCCTCGTCCCCAACACCGAGCTGGGCCACCTCGAACTGCACGGGCACGACGCCGAGAAGCGAGCCTCCAGCAAGGCCAAGGAGGACCACGACATGTCGTGGGAGCACTGGGCGCACCGGGTGCAGCAGTACCTCGCCCACGTCGAGATGCTCTTCTCCCCCCAGCTGTTCGTCATCGGCGGCGGCGTGAGCCGCAAGGCGAGCAAGTTCCTGCACCACATCGAGGGCATCAAGGCGGAGATCGTGCCGGCCGAGCTGCAGAACAACGCGGGGATCGTGGGCGCGGCGATGAGGGCGGCGCAGGGGGGATAGGCCGGGGCCGGGGCCACCGGAGCGGCGCGTCACACAGGCGGTCGGCTGCGCACCGGTCGCCGCCGCATCTGCCGCACCTTCCGCACGGTCACGATCGACCCGGCCACAAGAGTCCCCCCGTACAACCATCCGGCCTGGGTGGCGAGCGCGGTGAACAGGCCCACGGCACGGCCACTCAGCCCCTCGCCGCTCTGGGCGACCGGCACAAGTCCCAGGGCGAAGGCGATCGGCACCACGATCGGCACGGTCACCAGGTCGACCCCCCGCACCCACACCGCCGCCAGCACACAGACCGGCAGGAACAGCACGCCGTAGACGACGAGCGACCGCCCGAACAGCAGCGAGTCGAGCAAACCGAGCGCCAGCATCACCGCCCCGCAGAACAGCCCGCAGCCGAGCCCCGTGAGCCGGGGGTTCGGCAGCCGCCGTACCGCCTGGACGATGGGCGGGGCAGACCGCCGTACCGCTGCCGGAGAGCGCGCCGCACCGGCGGGACGGCCCTTGGGCCGCGCTGCGGCGGGCTTGGCGGGCTGCGCCGCGGAGCCACCGCCTCCGGCGCCGCGCCGCGCCTGCGGGGGCAGGGGTGTCGGCGGCGAGGTACCGCGTCGCGGTCCGTGCTGAGTAGAACGCGCCCTGTGTTGCTCCACTAGGCCAACTTAGGTCGATTAATGTGCCAAATAGGCCGTCCGACACGCCGTTGGGCAGAGCTTGGCCAAGCGTTCGACAGGGCGCCCGGCCGGATGCCGGTACCCCGTAAACTGGTGGATCGGCCCGCCGGTCCCCGGCTCCCGGCCCTTGGCCCCCCGGCCCCCATGCCCCTCTCACGTACGGGAAGTCGCAACGTGTCGCTCACGATCGGAATCGTCGGTCTGCCGAATGTCGGCAAGTCGACCCTGTTCAACGCCCTGACCAAGAACGACGTGCTGGCGGCCAACTACCCGTTCGCCACGATCGAGCCCAACGTCGGCGTGGTCGGCGTCCCCGACCCGCGGCTGGCGAAGCTGGCCGAGATCTTCTCCTCGGAGCGGGTGCTGCCGGCCACGGTCGACTTCGTCGACATCGCGGGCATCGTGCGGGGCGCGTCCGAGGGCGAGGGCCTGGGCAACAAGTTCCTGGCGAACATCCGCGAGTCCGACGCGATCTGCCAGGTCATCCGCGCCTTCAAGGACGAGAACGTCGTCCACGTCGACGGCAAGGTCTCGCCCAAGGACGACATCGAGACGATCAACACCGAGCTGATCCTGGCCGACCTCCAGACGATCGAGAAGGTGCTGCCGCGGCTGCAGAAGGAGTCGCGCATCAAGAAGGACGTGGCGCCCAAGGTCAAGGCGGTCGAGGAGGCCAAGGAGATCCTCGAGAAGGGCGACACGCTCTTCGCGCACGGCATCGTGCAGGGCACCGAACGCAACGAACTCCTCCACGACCTCCACCTCCTCACGACCAAGCCCTTCCTCTACGTCTTCAACGTCGACGAGGACGAGCTGACGGACGAGACCTTCAAGAACGAGCAGCGCGCCCTGGTCGCCCCCGCCGAGGCGATCTTCCTCAACGCCAAGCTGGAGGCGGACCTCGCCGAGCTCGACGAGGACGAGGCGCTGGAGCTCCTGCAGTCCGTCGGCCAGGAGGAGCCGGGCCTCGCGACCCTCGCCCACGTCGGCTTCAACACCCTCGGCCTGCAGACCTACCTCACGGCCGGCCCCAAGGAATCCCGCGCCTGGACCATCAAGAAGGGCGCCACCGCCCCCGAGGCCGCCGGAGTCATCCACACCGACTTCCAGAAGGGCTTCATCAAGGCCGAGGTGATCTCCTTCGGCGACCTGGTGGAAACAGGCTCGGTCGCCGAGGCCCGCGCGAAGGGCAAGGCCCGCATGGAGGGCAAGGACTATGTGATGCAGGACGGGGATGTGGTGGAGTTCCGCTTCAACGTGTGACGTCTCGTCAAGAACTGTACCCGCCCCGCCTGTTGGCGGGTCGGGCACAGGCGTCTGCCGGTGTGGAGCCCTTGCCCCGCGATGTGGGGCAGCGGCAGGTCCGGTCCGCGTCAGGCTGCCTCAGACCTTGACGACCTCCACGGAAGGGCCGCACAGGAGTGTCAGATCCTCGGGGTCGGACGTGAGGACGGTGACCGGCCGGGGTGCGTTGCGGGCGATGACCGCGAAGGCGGCATCGATGGCGTACTTGTGGCCGTGGAGGTCATGGGCACGCAGGAGCACGGCGGCCTGGTCGGTGATCTCCTTGGTGACGTCGTGAACGTCGACGCGGGAGAGGACCCACTTGATGCGGGCCGGGTGGATGCGGTCGTAGTCGGCCTCGAGGGTGGTCATGGCGCTGGTGGTGACGCGAATGCCTTCTTCCGACGCCGCTTGGACCAGAGCCACGACGGTCCGGTCCTTGCGGTAGAGCTTCGAAAGTCCTTCGCTGCCGAGCAGGAGGGTGCCGGGCATCAGGCGGCGGCCCCGCCGGCCTGCCGGTGGTCGTGGCGCAGCTGCGCCCGGGCGGCCTCGACCTCCTCGCGGGTGAGGGCTTCGTTGTCGGTCTCGAAGTCGGCGACGATCTCCCGGAGCTTGTCCATGGCGACCCGCTGTTCGAGTGCCTCGGCTACGTAGGCGGAGAAGCCGCCGGGGCCCACGTGGGCGCGTACGGCCTCGGCGAGGTCCTCGGGCAGGCTGATCGAATACTTCCTGCTACCACTCATGGTGCCGATCCTACCGGCGGTCGTAAGAGGTCGGGACTGTAGACGGATACCCGTCATGGATCGGTGCCCGCGATGGGAGGATGCGGGGACGGTGCAAGAGGGGCGGGAAGCGTTGGGGCGTGGCGAGCGGGACACGGTCGCGAGGGGAGTGCGACTGTACGACGCGGCACAGGCAGTGATCGGTGACCACGGTAGGGCCGTCGAGGCGGTGCGGGCGGCGCTGAAGCCGATTCACGACGCGGCTGTCACTCGCGAGCTCGAGGCCATCCCCGTCACCCGGCTGCAGGACGTCACCGAAGGACGCCTGCGGCTGGGACACGTCGAGAAGAGCGGCCTTGGCACGGTGGGCCGTGTTCTCGAAGCGGGTCCCTATCGGTTGCGGCAGATTCCCGGTGTCGGGCAGCGCACCGTCGACCAGATCCTTGCCGCTGCTCGCCGGCTTTCCGAAGCGGTGCACGAGACGGTGGCCGTCCACATTGACGTGGACCGGCCGGAGCCGAGCACCACCGCGCTCGTCATGGCCCTGCATGTACTGGTGGAAGCCGGCCCGGAATCCCGGCGCGCGGTGGACCGAGCCGCAGCCCTGTCGGAACGGCTCGGCCCGTTGCTGGTCGACGCGAAGCCCGCCACCGGGCGCTTCAGGATGCTGCTGGCCGGCCAGGAGAGGAAGGCACGTGCCCTGGCGGCGGTCGACGAGATCCGCTCACTCGTGGACGAAGCAGAGCGGGCCGACCTGCCTGAGCTGCTCGCTCAAGCCTCGGTGGACCTGCTACGTGGATCTTCGTCCGACGTCGCGGCATGGGTGGACTTCGAACTCCGCTCCGCGGAGTACTACAGCCTGCTCGCCGAGATCTCCGGGCGGCCGCCGGACACGGCAGCCGCCGAGGGGTTCTTGCCGGAGGAGATCGCCGAGCGGGTACGGACGCAACAGCTCGACGACTCGCATCGGCGGGTCTCCCTGCGCGGCTACCAGGCGTTCGGCGCGAGGTTCGCCCTTGCACAGCGCAAGGTGATACTCGGCGACGAGATGGGTCTTGGGAAGACCATCCAAGCGATTGCCGTGCTGGCACACCTGGCCGCCGAGGGGCAGAGTCACTTCATGGTCGTCTGCCCGGCCAGCGTTCTCGTGAACTGGACTCGGGAGATCGAGGCCCGCAGCGCCCTTCGCGTCATGGTGCTCCACGGACCCGACCGGCACTACGCGTTCGCCGACTGGAAGGGGCGGGGCGGGGTGGCGGTTACCACGTTCGACGCACTGCGCGGATTTCCGGCGCCGGGCGGCGGGGAGGTCGGGCTGCTCGTCGTCGACGAAGCTCACTCCGTGAAGAACCCGAAGACCAAGCGGTCTCAGTCGGTCGCCCTGTGGACGGAGCGTTGTGAGCGCAGCCTCTTCATGACCGGAACACCGATGGAGAACCGGGTCGTGGAGTTTCGCAACCTGGTCCGGATGCTCGATGGAGGGGTGGCGGATTCCCTGGGCGAGCGGGACGCTTTGCCGGGATCCGTCGCCTTCCGCAAGGCCGTCGCCCCGGTCTACCTGAGGCGTAACCAGGAAGACGTGCTGACGGAACTCCCGAGTCTTCAGCAGACCGACGAGTGGGAGGAGCTGAGCGCGTCGGACGAGGAGGCGTACCGCGATGCGGTGCGCGCAGGCAACTTCATGGCCATGCGCAGGGCTGCGTACATGCGCCCTGAGAGGTCGGCCAAGCTGGACAGGCTCCGCGAGATCGTTCAGGAGGCTGGCGAGAACGGGCAGAAGACCGTGCTCTTCTCCAATTTCAAGGACGTGCTGGGCGTGGTGAAGGGGGCGCTCGCTGTGGGTCCCACTGCCGGTACTCCGATGTTCGGCCCGCTTACCGGTAGCGTCCCGGCCGGGCGACGGCAGCAGATCGTCGACGACTTCGCCGGGGTCTCGGGACCAGCGGTGCTCCTGGCACAGATCCAGGCAGCCGGCATCGGCCTCAATATGCAGGCTGCCTCCGTGGTCATCATCTGCGAGCCGCAGATCAAGCCGACCATCGAACACCAGGCGGTGGCCCGGGCCCACCGTATGGGCCAGGTCAGGTCGGTTCACGTGCATCGTCTGCTCGCCACCGGAGGAGTGGACGAACGCATGGTGAAGATGCTGGAGGAGAAGGCCCGCCTGTTCGATGCCTACGCCCGCCGTAGCGCCGTGGCGGAAGCCACCCCGGACGCGGTCGACGTGTCGGACACCGAGCTGGCCCGCCGGATCGTTGAGGAGGAGCAGGCGCGTCTGGGTCTGAAGGATGGAAGCCCCAGGGCATCCGGGTGACGGTGCCCTCCGGTCCGCAACCTGTCCGCAGGACGCCCGCAAACGACCGTCGGGAGTCAACGCAGGCCGACGGAGAGATGGCTGGTCAGAGCGGTGTATGGGGCTCCGCCGCAGGTCAGGATCAGACCGCAGACATTCCGGTTCTACGTCTCATACGTTCGGCTAAAGGCCGTCTGCCCTGCTGCGGCGCGGGTCGGGCGGCCTATGTGCCCGCACTTCTCGCCGACGCCGACTGTGAGCGAGGCTGCGCGGGCCCGGCTACAGCAGTTGGGTCTCGAAGTCCGGGTGGTCGGCCCGAAAGTCCGAGCCGAGCTCGCTGATCGCGAAGCCCTTCGCCAGGTCGCGCCAGAAGGGCAGCACCATGGTGGGTGTGATGGCGTCGACGAGGTCGGTTCCGATCAATGTGGCCTGGCCCTCCGAGTCGGCGCACCGGACGGGCCTCTCCTCCGCCCCGGCCTCCCCGCACAGGTAGCACGTGCCGCCGGCGCCACAACCGGCTATCGGCTGGAGGGGGATCCTGGTAGGAAGGGCGAGTTCCTCGATGGGATCCCCGTGCTCGAGGTCGACATCTCCAGGCCGGGCCAGGCCAGCGCGGCGGCAAGGGCGGGCTCCTGCTCGATGCGGCGGAGTAGGTCGTCTCCGACTGCTGCTGGGCTCATGGCGTGACGAGTGGCTCACGGAGGCTTCGGCCTACGCGCGCCGTTACCGCCTTCGTCGGAGCCGATGCCGATCAGTTCCGCGCGGGCGTCGTACGACGGGCCGGTCAAGTCGTCGAGCTGCTGGATGAGTTTCTTGATGTGGGCGGTCATGGGTGGTCCCGGCGCCAGAAGGTGGGGAGCCACCAGCAGGGCACTGAGCGGTCGTCGGGCCACGGGGCACGGTCCTCGGCTTCCCGGTCCTCGAAAGAGTCGCGTGTCAGATCGATGGGGCGCCAGGCGGGGTCGAGCGGCTCGTCCTGGGCCGGGGGGCGGACGTACCGCCGGCCGTGCTGGTAGCAGGCGCCGAAGTCCTGGTAGCTGCGCTGGGACTCGATCAGGGAGAACTGATTCGCCCCGCCGGGCATGGTCGGCCGGCGGAATTGGACCCCGTCGTCCTCCCAGAGGCAGACGGGGCAGATCTCGTAGGAGCCGGGCGTAGTCTCGTCGCAGATCCGGCCGGCGTGCCACGGATTTCTCTGCATCGGCACCCCCGGCCAGTCCGTGTCACGTGGAGGCGTTGCCGGCCGAGGACGGTCAGGCCCCCGTCGAGCGGTGCTCCGCATCCAGCGTCGCTCCCGCAGCCTCCAACGCCCTCTGCGCCACCCGCTCCAGGTGCCGCGCGAACACCTCCCGCGCCTGCGGTGTCAGTGTGCGCAGGGCCACCAGTGCCGTGATCGTCACATCGCACAGTTCCGACTGAACGTCCTCCCAGGTGTGGCTCACGCCCTTGCGCGGGTTCTGGCCGGTCGCGCCGATCACCGCCTGGGCCGCCTCACCGACCTCCTCCTGGAGCTTGAGCATGCGCAGCAGGACCCCTTCGCGGCCGTTGACCGGCTGGTCCGCTTCCAGCCAGCGCCACAGCGCGTCGACGGTGGTCCACAACTCGGGCGATGCAGCGTCTCGTTCAGCCATGCCAGCAGGGTGCCATCTCCTCGTCGCGGCCCCGTGATCCGTATGACCGGTCAGCGGAACGGGCTCATCGTCGAGGTATCGCTTCACCGTTCGACATGTCACACGTCCCGCTGAAAAGTCCGCGACACAACGGTCACCGCGCGCGCACGGCCCCCCCTTGATCAAGCTGGTGTCTTCTGCGAAGGAGACGCCACCGTGCGAATTTCTGACATTCAGCGCTGTGAGGTCCGGCCCGGACGACTCGTCGAGTGGACGTTCAGCAAGGCGACCGTCGCGGCCGCGGCAGTGCTGCCGCCGGATCCGCGGCCGCCGGCATACATCCAGGAGTCGCACATCAGGACGGCGCGATCGGTGCGGGAAGACGGATTGTTCGTACCGACCTGGCTGGGCACCGCGTTCGACCTGCCCGGCCGGGTCGACCTCGACGCGCTCGAACAGGCTTTGCGTGACTGGACGATGCGCCACGAGACGTTGCGCAGCGGCTTCAGGTGGTCCGGCGACGACATGCACCGTTTCACACTGCGCGGCAACGACGTGTCGCTGCGGCGCGAGGAGATCGGAGACTTCGCAGAAACGGAGACGCTGACGCGGTACTTGCAGGATCGATTCGACGTCGCCGCGGACGCGCTCGGCTGGCCGAACCTCATCTACGCGGCGGTCGTCCGCGACGAATCCACCAGTGTGTACATGGCCTTCGACCACACCAACGTCGACGCCTACTCCCTGCAGCGCATCCCTGACGAGATCCACGAACTCTACGTCGCGGGCGTCACGGGGAGGCCCATCGCCGGTACGGCCGCGGGAAGTTACGTCGACTTCTGCCAGCAGGAACGGGCCGACGCGGACGGGATCGACGACACCCACACCATCGTCGCGCGCTGGCGGGAGTTCATCGGCCGCTGCGACGGGAGGCTGCCGGAGTTCCCCGTCGATCTGGGGCTGCGCCCCGGAGATGCTCTGCCCGCCCAGAAGCTGGTGTGTGAGCCGCTTGTCGACGCGGAGGCCGCGGCCGCGTTCGAGGCGCGCTGCCGGCCCTACGGCGGCAGCCTGGTGGGCATTCTGGCCGCGACCAGTCTGATCGTGCACGAACTCGGCGGGCAGCCGGTCTACCGCACGGTCGTGCCCTTCCACACCCGGTTGAAGTCCGCGTGGTCGGACTCCGTGGGCTGGTACGTCGGCGGTGCCCCCATCGAAGTGCCCGCGGCGCGCGACTTCGACGCGGCGCTGGAGACGGTCCGCGCCGAGCTACGGGCCAACCGGTCGCTGGCGCGCATTCCACTGGCGCGTGTACTGCGGCTGCTGGGCAAGGACTTCCGCCCGACCTCGCCCGACATGTACTCGATCGTCTCCTACGTGGACGCCCGCCTCATCCCGGGTTCGGCCCGCTGGACCGAGAAGAGGGCGTACGGGCTGATCCGGGTGTCCTACGGCGACCAGGTGTGTGCCTGGGTCAACCGGCTGCACGAGGGACTCTGGTTCGCCTGCCGCTACCCGGACACCGACGTCGCCTACAAGAACGTGCGGCGGTACGTCGAGGGACTGCGGGACCTGATCGTCTCCACCCCGGCGCGCGATCATCTCAGGGCCGCGGAACTGGAATTCTCCTGACGCGATTGCTCCGTCTTTTCAGCTGAGTTGACAGGGGTGCCGAGCCGTCGCCACCCCTTCTTCTCGCGGCTTGACAGCACAAGTCGCACGGTAATCCAGCCTTTTATACGGTCAATTGGCATCCATCCGGTGATGGTGTGAGCCGGTGCCCCTCGAAGGGGCGCCGAGTGTGGAAAGCCGCGAATGATTACTGCTAGTGTCTGCGCAGTCACGGTAGGCAATCAGCCTCGATGTACGAGCGAAGAACCGAGGGTTCCATGCGCAAGCTTCAGCAGGTCGTGATCGCAGCAGTGGCGGCGGGCGGCCTGTCCGCCGTCGGCGCCGGCACCGCTACCGCCGACACCCCCGACAGTGGCGTGCGGTTGACCGACCTCTACCGGCCCTACCAGGAGTGCAGCCCGCAGACGGTGTCCGAGAACGACATCCCGATCGGTGTGCTCGGACTCGCCGGCACCGTGGACACGGCCTGCGGTCAGTACAACAACGCCTTCACCGGCTGAGCCAGGCGGCGTCGTCGTCCCGGCGCTCGGTGCGGGACTCTGCGGGATCAGCCTCGAAGGGCCCCCTTCCCCGGGCCGGTTGTCCGAGTGTCGAAGACAGTGCCCGGCGCGCCCGGTGTCCGAGCGTGCCGGGCATTCCTACGAAGGGAAGCGCATCACATGTTCAGCAGGAAGAAGATCGCCATTGTCTCGGTGCTCGCCGGTGGCCTCGCCGTGGCCGTCACGGGTACGACCCATGCGAATGTCGCGCCATCGCCGGGTGGCTGCACGAACGACCTCCTGGGCGGCATTTCCTGCACCCAGCGGATCCAGGGCGTGATCCCCGAGGACGGTGTGATCCCCCATCAGGAGACCTGTGTGCCGGTGAAGCCGCTCACGCTGCCCGCCGCCTGGGGGACCGGATCGACGCGAATCGGACCCGAGGTGACCTGTTCCCCCACGACCACGGGGGCGGCTGATGAAGCTGACGGCGTGCAGGAGACCTTCGGCCTGACGCGCTGAGTTCAGGAGGCGAATTCCTCCGGCCGGCGGGGTCCTTGCCGCGGAACAAGCGACTGGGCCGACACGACAGCCGTGGCGTAGATCCTGAGATGTGACGAAATGTGCGTATATGATCACAGGCAGTAGTCAAGCCGGGCTTCCTGCCTGGATAAGAAGGGATCATTTCATGCACAAGTTGCAGCGTGTTGCCGTTGTAGCCGTCGCGGTCGCAGGGCTGTCCGCTTTCGGTGCCGGGGTCGGCTTCGCCGGTGAGGGAGACGTGGCTCCGCCGGTCACCGCCGTGGCCAACTCGTCGGCCAGTGCCGTTGCCGTCGGCGGTGGTTACTACGCGCAGCCGCAGGCCGCGCCGCAGGCTGCCCCGCAGCCCGCGCCCGAGCAGCACAAGAGCACCGAGCCCGAGCAGGACTACGGCCAGCACGGCGAGGGTGAGCACAACGAGGGCGAGCACGGCGAGGGCCAGTAAGGGCGTATCGCATCTCCGCAGCGGCCTGATCCCAACTCGGCCTGTCGAGCGGTGTGCTGAGTGACAACCGTGGCGAAGGCAGCCCGGACGCGTGGCAGTCCATGACTGTGTGCGTCCGGGCTGCGGCTATACCACCGCCGGGCGCGGCTGACAATGCGTCCAGGCGCAGAACGACCGGTTTCGACCATCACAGGCCCGGGCGCACACCGGTGAATGGCAAAGGCGCCCGGGCCTACGTCGTAAAGGAATGCAGCACATGTTCACTGCGCAGAAGATCGCCACCATTTCGGGGATCGTCGGAAGTCTCGCCGCCATCTGTGCCGGCGCCGGAAACGCATACGCGGACGGACGCTCGGGCCAGTGCGAAAGCACCACCCAGGGCGGCACGGTCTGCGTTCGCAAGAGCGAGACCCGCACGGACAAGGGCGGCGAGCATGTCATCAGGCAGGAGCAGGAGTGCTCGACGATCGACCGGCCGAACATCGTGTTCCGCGACGAAGCGCTGCTGGACGGCGGGTCGGCCAGTGTCGGGCCGGTCGTGGACTGCTCCAACACGGCGCGGCTGCCGGAAGGCTTCAAGAAGCCGCGCGTCGAGCTCTGAGCGCAACGGCGAATGCCGGGCCGGGATCCTTCCCGGCCCGGCATTTCTCTTTTGTGGCGCCGCACTGTGCGGCCGCGCGCCGGGCCCCGCCGCTCTGTGCGACCGGTGCTGCTGCGATGCGTGGTGGGAGGCGTTTCCCCCCTGGCGCCTTTTGCCCTCCGAGGGTTGTGGAGGAGCTCCTCGCGAAGTGGGGGGAGGCGGGCTTCGTTCTGTGCGCGGGTGAGTGCCGGCGACAGATATCACGCAAAGGGAACGTGCTCCGGGGGACTTGCGTTATTCCCGCATCACCCCGAAATCCGCGGGCACATGCAGATGGTCCCGGCGCCTAGCCCTGAGGCCTGGTGCCGGGACCATCTAGTTGCCGACTGTGCGCCGGCCGGAGTTTCAGAAGGCGCTGTTGTTGCAGCCCATGGTCGAACCGATGTGGGTGGACTGGGCGCCCGGGTTGCCCTCGCCGTTGAGCCCGTTACCCAGCAGGCCGTTGAGCAGGCCGACCTGGCCAAGGATGTCGAGGTTCAGGTCGTGCGACTTGCACTGGGAGCTCTGCGTGATGTTGAACTTGTCGCCGTCCTTGCCCTTGCCCTGGTCGGCGTGGGCCGTGCCGCCCACGAGGCCGATGCTGCCGATTGCGGCGACCAGGACGGCAACGTTGCGAAGCTTGCGCATGTCATCTCCGGTGGAGGTGGGGTGGTTGCGATCTGTGGAAGATCGACTTTTTACAGTTCCTGGAGATTAATACGAAATGCGGCAAAGCGGGCATCGACGCGCCGATCTTGCAAGTGCGGAGCAAAAACACCCGAAAGCCGTATCGCATGTCAACTGGCCTGCACACAAGGCGTCGAGGCACCGGTGCCGTGCGGCGACGCCTGGCTCTCCGACAGCGTTAGCGGGCGCGGGCGTGGGCGAAGGAGTTGGCCTGGCTGTTGGCCTGCGTGCAGTCGACGCCGCGGGTCTGGGAGGCGGCGAGCAGCGCGACCGGGACGTTCGCGTTGAGCAGGTTCTGCGGGCTGCACTCCTGAGACGGGCGGAACAGGTTGGCCTGGCCCACCGGGCCGCTCTGCCCGGCAGGTGCCGCCTGCGGCGCCTGCGGAGAAATCTGCGGGCTGATCTGCGGGTTCAGCTGAGGGTTGACCTGCGGGCTGACCGAGGTGCCCCGCGGCGGAGCCGCCTGCTGCGGAGCCGGCGAGCCATAGGTCTGCGCGGACGCCTGCGAGGAGGTCGCCGAGGTGGCCTGGGCGTCCGGCTGGGAAACGGGGGGCGGCGCGGCCCCGTCGTAGGCGAGGGGTGTGGCGGCGGAACTTGGGCCGGCGCCGACGGCGGACAGACCACCGGCTGCTGCGACGACGAGCGCGACTCGCTGAAGTTTGCGCATGAAATCCTCGGCCCTTCATTGACCTGTGCACGGAACCTTGTGAAATGCAGAAGGGGCGGCGCGGTTGGCGCAGTTGAGTTGTCCGAAGGGGCTGCGACAGACCATCCATCCTTCCTGCCCGTGGGGAACGAGGTGAGCGCGAAGCCAGATACGGGCCGTCTGTCGTGGTCACCCATTTGACGCAAGGGTGCGGGGGGCCGGCCCGAGTGACGTGCCGTTAGTGGCAAATGGGTGACGGGTCATGGCGCGCCGTGACCACCGCGAGGAAAACCTCGTTCCACGTGGGGAGGGCAGCGACCGTGGACCCGAAGACGCGTGAGGGAATGTGCTGCTGGCTCCTATGCGAAGTCCGCGGGCTCCTCAAGCTTGACCGCTGCTGACGGTGCAGTTGCGAGTGTCGCGCCGAGTGCACGCGTGACGGCGCACTGAATGCAATGGATCACCAATTCAGGTATCGAAGGGCCGAGGGTTTCATGCGCAAGCTTCACAAGGCCGCGCTCGTTGTAGCGGCGGCCAGCGGTCTGACCGGTGTCGGTGCCGACGCCAGCCATGCCACTGTCCCCGCCGGATACGGCGGTGCGGCTCCGATGGCGGCTCCCGACTACCCGGCCCCGCAGGGCGCCCCGCCGCCCGGTCCTACCGCCTCGGCCGCGGCGCAGGGGACGGCACAGGGAACCGCACAGGCCGCGCAGCCGTACCAGCAGCCTGCCCCGCAGTATCAGCAGCCGGCTCCGCAGTACCAGCCCGCTCCGCAGTATCAGCAGCCGGCTCCGCAGTATCAGCAGCCTGCCCCGCAGTACCAGCAGTACCCGCAGCAGGCCGCCCCTCCGGCGCCGCAGCAGTCCGGGCACGCCTACGCCGCGGCCTCGTCGCAGGGAACCGCGCAGGCCGCCACGCAGCCGTACCAGCAGCCGGCTCCGCAGTACCAGCCCGCTCCGCAGTATCAGCAGCCTGCCCCGCAGTATCAGCAGCCGGCTCCGCAGTATCAGCAGCCTGCCCCGCAGTACCAGCCGCAGGCCCCCCAGCCGCAGCCGGCCCAGGTCGTGCCGCAGGTCATGCCCCAGGTCATGCCGCAGGTGGCCCCCCAGGTGGCCATGCCCCAGGCTTTCGCCCCGGAGCCCCCGATGCAGGTCACTCCGCAGGTGAACCCGCAGGTCAACCCGCAGCTGAACCCGATCGTCAGCCCGCTCATCTCCCCCGGGACCGCACCGCAGTTGGCGCCGGTCGGCCTCGGGCAGATCGCGGCGCCGCCCGTCGGTCAACTGGGGCTTCCCCAGCTCGGCTGACCGGCCTCCCCGGTGCCGCCCGCAATCTCAACACCACGTGTTGCAGACCCCACCCGCTCGACCAACGGAGAACCAATGCGCAAGTTTCAGAAGGCCGTCCTCGTGAGCGCCATGCTCGGCAGCGTCGGCTCCTTCGGCGCCGGCACCGCCGTCGCCGACGAGCCGTACAGCGACCTCGACATCACGCAGGGCATCGAGTGCCGCTCGCACGACATGAACATCGAGGTGCTGGGCAGCATCGGCGCCCTCACCGGGCTGGCCGGCAACATTCTGAACGGTGAGGGCAACCCGGGGGCGCAGCAGAACCACCTCGGCTCGGACATGGGCTGCAACAGCCAGGCGCTCTGACCTGGACGACCCCCAGGGGCACTTCGTCTCGACGACGATCGCATCAGAGAGAGGGACGCCGGCATCGGCCGGCGTCCCTCTCTCTTGCCTCTGTCCAACCGCGTTCCGGATACCGGATGCCACTCCGACTCGTCCTCGATCGGGAGCCGGTGCGGGATGTGCGGAAACAGACCGCCGCCGCCCCGGCGCTTTGTCAGCGACGGTGACGGCGGCTTGACCTGACAGGTGCTGATCGAGATCAGTATCAGTGGGTGCGGGCCGGGCGGAAACGGCGGTACAGCGTCGCGCCCGTGACGAGGAGCGCGGCGCTGCCGGCGACGGCGGACGCCGTGAGGTCCGCGCCGGTGTGGGCCAGCGTGGGAATCTCCAGGTCCGCGCCGGGCTCCTCCTGGACGAGGGGAGGCTCCACGACCGGAGGCTGCGGCGCCGGGGTTTCCGTTACCGGGGGCTTGGGTGTCGGGGTGTTCGGAGCCGGGGTGCTCGGTGGCTGGAGGGTCTCCTCCCCGGGGCCGTTGACCGACTGGTTGCCGAAGACCGGGTTGCCCAGGCCGACCACGTTGACACTGTTCCCGGAAACGTTCACCGGCAGGTCGATGGGGAGCTGGATGCCGTTGCCGGAGATCAGCCCGGGCGAATCCGTGACGACGGCCTCGGCCGTCGCACCGCCGGACGTGGCCGAGCCGCCGGTGGACTCCGTGCTGGAGCTGTCCGCCGATTCGCCGCTCGTCGCCGAACTGTCCGTGTCCTTCGCACCGCCGGCCTTCGCCGCGCCCTTGTTCGAGCAGGTGTTGCCCGCGGCCGGGTTGAGCAGACCTACGACGTCCACCGTGTTGCCGCAGATGTTCACCGGCACGTCCACCGGGAGCTGGATGGTGTTGCCGGAGGCCAGCCCGGGCGAGCCGGCCGCCGCACCTTCGGCACCGGCTCCGTCGGCCGCGAGGGCGGTGGACACCGGGAGTGCCATGACCATCGCACCGGACGCGGCGACGACGGCGAACACACCGTTTCGGGTAGCCCGTCTCATAGGTTTCCTGCCTTCCTGACTTCATCGCGGGCACTCACCCGCACCTCATAAACGCAGGTGCGCCATTCAAGTTATGGGTGCCGTCCTGGAGGCACCCTCGGGCACCAGTTCTTCAGACTTCTTGACCGAGCGGCAGGAGCCGGATGAGGGACTCCGGAAACGAAACGGGGCCTCCCTGGAGGAGGTTCCCGAGGGGTGTCGGTTCCGAAATTTCGGCGTGGGTCGACGCGGATTTCGGGTAAGGGGCTGCCTGAGCTGGGGAAACGGAAAGAAGTGCGGTGGCTGCCGCAGTGACAACTGCTGGCAGAAGAAGCGTCCTCATAGCTCTCTCAACGAGACCTGATGCAAATGGTTCGGAAGTAGGAGCGAGGGTCACCGTGTAGCGCGCAACAATCTTATTACCCGCGAATTCACGGGAGCGGCGCGTGATCTGGAGCGGGCGGAACGCCGCCGTCGTCGACAGCGGGATGTGCGGGAGGCCGGCGGCCCCGGGGCGTCGCGTCCGAGGGCTGAGCGGCAGGCGCCTCTCCCGGGGCGTAATCGGCTTCGGGATGCTCTTGACGGGCCATCATGTCGGGTCTATGGCGGGCAAGTTACGTTCGTGCACGGCCCTTGTGCAATTCCTGTGGAAGCCTCAATCTTTCGGCTGACGCACAGGTGAGCGCCCAGTCATTGTCATGCCCCTGCTCATCTGGGCGTCGACCCCCACACCAACGCACCACCGATTGAGGAGGACCCCTCAGATGGCAGTGATGCGTACTCCCCGCCCCACCACCCGGCGAAGACTGGCCGCGATCGGCGCCCTGACCAGCGCCGCACTCGCCGCGGGACTCGTCTCCGCGCTGCCCGCCGGGGCGGCCGAAGGCCACATCCAGTACGAGGGCGCGGCGAACGCCGTCGCCGACAGCTACATCGTGACCCTGAAGGCGGACCGGGCGCGCTCGGGCTCCGCCGAGGGACGCGCGCTGGCCGAGAAGTACGGCGCCACCATCGAGCGCACGTACAAGAAGGCCCTCAACGGCTATGCGATCGAGGCCTCCGAGACCGAGGCGAAACGTCTCGCCGCCGACCCGGCCGTCGCCTCCGTGGTCCAGAACCGCACCTTCACGATCGACGGGACCCAGCCCAGCCCGCCCTCCTGGGGCCTGGACCGCATCGACCAGCGCAACCTCCCGCTGAACAGCTCGTACACCTACCCGGACTCGGCCGGTCAGGGCGTCACGGCGTATGTCATCGACACGGGCGTCCGCATCACCCACAGTGACTTCGGGGGCCGCGCCTCCTACGGCTACGACGCCATCGACAACGACAACACCGCCCAGGACGGGCACGGCCACGGCACCCACGTCGCCGGCACGGTCGCCGGCAACGCCTACGGCGTCGCCAAGAAGGCGAAGATCGTCGGCGTCCGTGTGCTGAACAACTCCGGGTCCGGCACGACCGCCCAGGTCGTCGCCGGTATCGACTGGGTCGCCCAGAACGCGGTCAAGCCGGCCGTCGCCAACATGTCGCTCGGCGGCGGCGCCGACACCGCCCTCGACACCGCCGTACGCAACGCCATCGCCTCCGGGGTCACCTTCGCCGTCGCGGCCGGAAACGAGACCACCAACGCCTCGACCAGGTCACCCGCGCGCGTGACCGAGGCGATCACCGTCGGCGCCACCACCAGCACCGACGCCAAGGCGAGCTACTCCAACTACGGAACGGTCCTGGATCTGTTCGCCCCGGGCTCGTCCATCACGTCCGCCTGGAACAGCAGTGACTCGGCCACCAACACCATCTCCGGTACGTCGATGGCGACCCCGCACGTCGCCGGAGCGGTGGCGCTCCACCTGGCCGACAACCCCACGGCCTCGCCCGCCCAGGTGTCCAACGCGCTGACGTCCGCGGCCACCCCCAACGTCGTCACCAGCCCCGGCGCCGGCTCGCCCAACCGCCTGCTGTACGTCGGCGGCGGCAACCCGACGCCGCCCGGCCCGCGCTTCGAGAACACCGGTGACTTCGCCATCGCCGACAACGCGACGGCCGAGTCCCCGGTGACGGTCACCGGAGTGTCCGGCAACGCGCCCGCAGCGCTGTCCGTCGAGGTCCACATCGTGCACACCTACATCGGTGACCTCCAGGTGCAGCTTGTCGCCCCCGACGGCACGGCGTACACGCTCAAGGGCTACGGCACCGGCGGCAGCGCGGACAACATCGACGCCACGTACACCGTCAACGCCTCCTCCGAGGCCGCGAACGGCACGTGGAAGCTGAGGGTCAGCGACAACGCGCGGTACGACACGGGGCGGATCGACGCCTGGGCGTTGCAGTTCTGACGCCCGGTCGTCGTCCGTGATCGGTGACGTCTGACCGATTCCGGCGATCGTTTCCCCCGTTCGTTCTCGTCCCCGTGGTCCCGGGCGGTGCGCCCGCCCGCCGCGGGGACGAGGCCTGTCCGTCAGGAGACCTCGGGGTTGCCCGGGGTCGTCCGAGTCCTCGGGGCGCCCCGGACGTCGCCGTGACGGACTGCCCGGCCGATCCGATGGCCGGCTTCTCGGGCGCCGGCGCGCGAGGATGCCGGCCCCGGCTTGCGGCACCTGGCTTGGTGTCATCCCTTCCTCTCCCAGGGGCAGATGGACGTCGATGCGTCCTGCCGGGTCCCAGGCGCCGTCGGCCAGTCCTGGTCGGGCGCAGCCAGTCCGTACGGAGGCCCGGCGTACGGCGTGTGCCGTGGCCCGCGTGATCCGCGTTCCACCCCCGCTGGTCCCCGCATACGATGCGCCAGTCGTGCATCTCGCGGCCGCGAGCCGGACGACGGTTACCCTCGCCTGCCGAAGTCCGAACCAGGAGCACCGTACCCGTGTCCATACCCCCGCCCCCCGGGTCCCAGGTGCCGCAGGGTCCTCATGGTCCCCACGGCCAGTACCCGCCTCCGCAGGCCCAGGGACCGTACGGCGCTCCGGGGCCCTACGGCCCGCAGCCGTCGTACGGGGGATGGGCGCCGTATCCGCCGCCGGGGCTGCCGCCGGTCAACGGTGCCGCCATCGCCGCCCTTGTACTCGGCATCCTGTGCTTCCTGCCGGGCGTCGGGCTGGTGCTCGGACTGATCGCGCTGCGCCAGATCAAGCGGAAGGGCGAGCGCGGCAAGGGCATGGCGGTCGGTGGGGCCGTGGTGTCGGCCGTCGGGCTGGCGCTGCTGGCTGTGTCGCTCTCGACGGGCGCGGTGTCCGCCGTCTGGGAGGGCTTCAAGGAGGGGGCGCGGGAGAACGTGATCGTCTCGCCGGACAAGGGAGAGTGCTTCGACGCCCCTGACGGGTCGCTGGAGGGGGAGACGTACGACGTCGAGGTGGTGCCCTGCTCCGGCAGACACGACGGCGAGGTGTTCGCCACCGTCACCCTGCCCGGCGGCACCTTCCCCGGCGACGACCAGGTAACGAAGGTCGCCGACGACAGGTGCTACGCCCTGGAAGGGGCCTACGCGATGGACAGTTGGGCGCTGCCGGACCATGTCGACGTGTACTACCTGACGCCGACCCGGGAGACCTGGATCCTCGGCGACCGGGAGATCACCTGCCTCTTCGGCAACGCCGACGGGAAGGGCGGTCTGACCGGCTCCCTGCGCAACGACCGGACCACCCTCGACGCGGACCAGGTGGCCTTCCTGGAGGCGGCTCTGGCCATCGACGCCGTCATGGGCGAGGAGCCCGAGGCCTTCCCCGAGGAGGACCTGGCGGCGAACCGGGCCTGGGCGCAGGACATGCACGACGTGCTCGCCGGGCAGGGCGCCGCGCTGGAGGGGCGCACCTGGCCCGCCGGGGCCGAACGGCCCGTGGCCGCCCTGGTGCAGGAACTGGCGTCGGCCGGCGCCGACTGGGCGAAGGCGGCGGATGCCGGGGACGCGGACACCTTCTACGTCCACTACGACGAGGGCTACGGGTTCCACGACGGCCCGGCCACCGTCACCGCGCGCGAAGCTCTGGGCCTGGACACCACTCCGCCCGTCGGCGCCTCCGGCGGAACCGCCCCGGAGACGGACGTGTGAGCGCCCCATAGCGGGGACAAACTGCCTGCGTAAAGCCTGCCAGGGCCAGAAGTCATCACATCGAGTGATTCTCTGGCCCTCGCTTGCCTGGCTCAACCCACGGTTGCCACGCTGTTGCTGTCTGTACAACCTGATGGGAGTGGCCAGTGACATTCGGTGAGCAGCCGGCGTACCTGCGCGTCGCGGGTGATCTCCGCCAGAAGATCGTCGACGGTCAGCTGCCACCGCACACCCGTCTGCCCTCGCAGGCGAGAATCCGCGAGGAGTACGGCGTCTCGGACACGGTCGCGCTGGAGGCCCGCAAGGTGCTCATGGCGGAGGGCCTGGTCGAGGGCCGCTCCGGCTCCGGGACCTATGTGCGCGAGCGGCCCGTGCCACGCAGCATCGCCCGCTCGGGGTACCGCCCGGCCGGTGGCGCCACCCCGTTCCGGCAGGAGCAGGCCGACGCGGCCGCGCGCGGCACCTGGGAATCCAGCAGCGCGCAGACCGAGGCGAGCGGCGCGATCGCCGAGCGGCTGGGCATCCGGCCCGGCGACCGCGTGATGTGCACCAAGTACCTGTACCGGGAAAGCGGCGAGCCGATGATGCTCGCCACCTCCTGGGAGCCGCTCGCTGTCACGGGGCGTACGCCGGTGATGCTGCCCGAGGAGGGCCCGCTCGGCGGCATGGGTGTCGTCGAGCGCATGGCCGCCATCGACGTGGTCGTGGACAACGTCACCGAGGAGGTCGGCGCCCGCCCCGGACTGGCCGAGGAGCTGCTGACACTCGGCGGCGTCCCCGGTCATGTCGTCCTCGTCGTGCAGCGCACCTTCTACGCTTCCGGGCGCCCGGTCGAGACGGCGGACGTCGTGATCCCGGCCGATCGGTACCGGGTCGCGTATCACCTTCCGGTGAAGTAGCGCACCACCTCACGGCAGTTGCTCCCGGCACAGGCGTGCCGGGAGCCCCTCACGCGCCGGTGGAATCCGGACGTCTTGGCAGGTGAACCCCTGCGTGCCCGGCATGCCGCTGACCGGATGCGCCGAGGTGCGCGGACGGCGCGTCCGCCCTCGCGCGCCCCCCTGACGCTGGCTTGTTGCGTACCTCTTTGTGAAAAGCCGTATTCGCTGCGTGAAGGTAAGGCGTAGGCTCGGGCATATGCGGATTGCGGTTTCCTTGGCGGGCGGGGCGCGCGGGCCGAGAGCAGGAAGCGGAGGGGCGCGATGAACGACAGCACGGTGACTCTTCCGTGGCTGGTCATACGGCAGGACGACAGCGGCAATCGTTACCGCGTGGGCAGGTATGCGACGCGGTCCGAGGCACAGAAGATCGCGGACAGTCTCGACAGCCGGGGACACAAGCAGCTCTATTGGGTGGAGCGCATCGGGGAGGACGGGCCCTAGCGGTGAGCGGCGCCGCCGGGGCGCTCCCGTAGGCTCCGGCGCATGACGGAACGGATCGTGGTGGTGGGCGCCGCCCTGCTCGACGGCGGCCGGCTGCTCGCCGCGCGCCGCAGCGCGCCCCCCGAGCTGGCAGGCCGTTGGGAACTGCCGGGCGGCAAGGTCGAACCCGGCGAGGCGCCCGAGGCCGCGCTGGTGCGGGAGTTGCGGGAGGAACTGGGCGTCGAGGCGGAGGCCGTGCGCCGCGTGCCGGGGGAGTGGCCGCTCCGCTCGCCGTACGTCCTGCATGTGTGGACCGCTCGGCTGCGCGCCGGTTCCCCCGAGCCGAAGGCCCTCCAGGACCACGACGAACTGCGCTGGCTCACGGCTGCGACGCTGTGGAGCGTGGAGTGGCTCGAGCAGGACGTGGCGGCGGTCCGCGAGGTGGCGGGGGAGCTGGACGCCGGGAACGCCGGAGCGTGACCGGCCTGATCCGTGGGCCCGTGGGAGCGCGACGGGCGTGATCCGTGGGCTTGTGGAAGCGCGACCGGCGTGATCGGTCGTTCGCGTCGGGCCGTTGGCGTTCGGCTGGGAGCCGTACGCCGTTGGTGCCACAGTGCGCCCCTCCCGTGGGTACTGCGCTCGGTATATCGGGTATGTGCCCATTAACCCCACGAAACCGGACATGGGTGGGCTCACTGTCCTGGGAAGTGATCGGTGTGATCGACACCGAAGGCGACTGTGCCGAGTGGACGTTCCCCGCCGACCCCACAGCCGTGCGCACCGCGCGGTCCGTCGTCCGCCGCCAGTTGCACGGCTGGGCGCTCGACAGTGTGAGTGACGTCACGGCACTGCTGGTCAGCGAGCTGGTGACGAACGCGTTGCGGCACGCCACGGGCCCCATCGGGGTGCGGCTGGTGCGCCCCGCCGGCCTGCCCGACGTCCTGCTCGTGGAGGTCTCCGACCCGCTCCCCGAACCACCCCGCGAACGCGCCGCCCGCTCCGAGGACGAGAGCGGGCGCGGGCTGCAGCTGGTGGCATCGTCCTCGCGCCGCTGGGGAACGAGGCCCGGGGAGTCGGGGAAGACGGTGTGGTTCGAGCTCGCCGTCCCGGGCTGAAGGACGGTTCCGGGGGGCTTACAGCGGCCGTACTCCTGTCCACGGGCCGGATCCGGCCGGAAGTCGTTGCCCCCAGGCGTGATTCGAGGGTGTGTCCCCTGGTTAGAAGACTGGAAGTGTTGTCGCGGCACGGTCCGAAAACCGCCTGGACCGTGCTGTGATCGTGAACACCGTGTTGCGCGGCGCCGTAGTGCTGGATACTGCGGGCAGCCGCCCCCGGTGACCGGTACCGGACGCGGTGAGCTGGAGGGGACGGTTCGCGTGAGCGAGATACCAGCGAAGGCCACGGAGTCCGAGGACCCGTCGGACGGCGCGAGGACGGAGGCCGCGGGTGCCTTCATGGAGATGCCGCCTTCGGACGCCCTGTGGCAGAGCAGTCCGCCCGGCTCGATCTACGACTACATAAAGGTCGCGTCCTTCTCCATCGGACCCGACGGCCTGGTCGACCAGTGGAGTCTGCGCGCGGAGAGCCTCTTCGGCATCCCGCCCGCACGCGCCGTCGGCATGGACCCCATCGAGGCGTTCATCGACCCCGACCTGCGCGAGCGCGGGCAGCGGAAGATGGCCGAGATCCTCGACGGGCGGGAGTGGACCGGTGTGGTCCCCTTCCGGCTGCCCGACACCGCCGACGGCGGGCGCGGCGGCAGGGGTCTCGCCGAGGTCTACGTGATGCCGACCCGCACGGAGGACGGTGACAAGGCGGCCGTCTGCATCGTTGTCGACGTCCGTGTACTGCGCCGCATCGAGACCGACCTCGCCGCCTCGCAGGCCATTTTCGGTCAATCCCCGTTCGGCTTCTTGCTGATCGACCCTGATCTGCGGGTGCGGCGCGCCAACCAGCGGTTCGCGTCCGTCTTCGGGGGCACGCCCGACGACCACCGCGGCCGCGGGGTGCACGACTATCTGCCGCGCGGCGAGGCCGAGCGGGTCGCCGCGACCATGCGCCGGGTCCTGGAGACCGGCGACAGCATCACGGACATGCACGTCACGGGCTTCCGCCCCGGCTCCGACGAGCGGCGTCACTGGTCGGTCAACCTCTACCGCGTGCACAGCGGGACCGGCAGCCCCATCGGCATCGCCTGGCTCGGAACCGACATCACCTCCCGCCGCGCCGCCGCCCGCGAGGCCGCCGCCGCCCGGCGCAACCTCGCACTGCTCAACGAGGCCGGCGCGCGCATCGGCAACTCCCTCGATCTGGAGACCACCGCCCGCGAACTCCTCGACGTCGTCGTCCCCGGCTTCTGCGACCTGGCCACCGTCGACCTCTACCAGGGGCTCCTGGTCGGCGACCAGACCCCGCAGGGCCTCGCCGACGGCAGCGCCGAACTGCGCCGGGTCGCCTTCGCCAGCGCCGTCTCCGACGCGCCGTTCGCCGGCACGGGCGATCCGGTCACGGTCGGCGCGGTGCACCACTACCCCTTCAACTCGCCCTGCGCCGACGCCCTGCGCACGGCCCGCCCGCAGACCGTCCCCGCCGCGGAGGGCGCCCTCGTCCAGTCCACGCTCGCCGTGCCGATGGTCGCCCACGACACGGTCGTAGGCCTCGCGCAGTTCTCGCGTACGAAGGGCAGCGAGCCGTTCGGCGAACGGGACCGCGATCTCGCCGTGGAACTGGCCGCGCGGGCCGCCGTCTGCATCGACAACGCGCGGCTCTACCGTCGCGAGCACGAACGCGCGTTGATACTGCAACGGTCGCTGCTCCCGCCCGGCGACCCGGTCGCCTCCGGCCTCGACATCGCCTGCCGCTATCTGCCGGGGAACGCCTCCACCGGGCGGCCCAGCGAGGTGGGCGGTGACTGGTTCGACGTCATCGAACTGCCCGGACACCGTACGGCGCTGGTGGTGGGCGACGTCATGGGCCGCGGCCTGCGCGCCGCCGTCGCGATGGGCGAACTCCGCACGGCCGTCCGCACACTGGCGCAGCTCGACCTCGAACCGGCCGAGGTGCTCTCCCAGCTGGACGAGATCGCCCGTGGCCTCGGCACCCCCGGCGGCATCCAGCAGGCCACCCGGGCCGCCCGGCGCCCCCGCGAGGCGGACCTGTCGGAGGTGTACCTGGCGACGTGTGTGTACGCGGTCTACGACTCCGTCACCCGCCGGTGCACCTTCGCCAACGCGGGCCATCTGCCGCCGGTCCTGGTCGAACCGGGCGAGTCGGCGCTGATGCTCGACGTGCCCCCGGGCCTGCCGCTGGGGGTGGGCGGGGAACCCTTCGAGGAGGTCGAGGTCGAACTCCCCGAGGGCGCGCTGCTCGCGCTCTACACGGATGGACTGGTCGAGTCCCGGGACCACCCGCTGGACGAGGGGCTCCAGGCGTTCGTCGGGGCGCTCACCGATCCCGCCCGGCCTCTCGAGGACGTCTGCGACCAGGTTCTCCACACCCTCGACAGCCACCACGGTGAGGACGACATCGCCCTGCTGATGGCCCGCGTCCAGGGGCTGCCGGCCGAGTCGGTGGGCGACTGGACACTGCCGCGCGAACCGCGCAGCGTGGGCCGGGCCCGCGAGTACGCGCGTGCCCAGCTCCTGGGCTGGGGTCTGGAGCCGCTGGTCGACACGACGGAGCTGCTCGTCAGCGAACTGGTGACGAACGCGCTGCGCTACGGCGAGGGCGAGATCAGGCTGCGCCTGCTGCTGGATCGCACCCTGGTCTGCGAGGTCTGGGACTCCGGCCTGGTCCAGCCGCGTCGCCGCCGCGCCCGCGACACCGACGAGGGCGGCCGGGGGCTGCAACTCGTCGGCCTGCTGTCGGCCGCGTGGGGCTCCCGCCGGACGCACCGCGGCAAGACGGTGTGGTTCGAACTGCCGCTGCCGGACGGGGAGAACGGGGTGAGGGATCCGGCGGAGGCGTTGCTGAGTTTGTTCTAGGCTCCTGCTCTCCTGCGGGTGGGCGGGCTCGGCGAAGGCGTGGCCATGACGCCGGACACCGGCAATCCCCGCGGTGGTACGAGTCCGTGGCCGGGCACTTCGCCGACCGCTCGCGACCGCCCGCATGGACGCGGTGGGGGTACGCCGGCTTGCCGGGCCGGCAGCCGCCGGCCGGGGACCCGGTTCTAGAATCACCGGGCATGAGTGATGTGTTCGCCGTGGATCTGGCCCTCGACCTGACGCCGACCGCACCCCGCGCCGTGCTCGACCTGCTGCGCCGGCATCTCGGGCTCGACGACGCGGACGACGGCGGTGACGCCGTGGAGGACGTGCCGGACTTCGTCGCCCTTCTGGCGGGCCGGGGCCCGGCGGTGCGCATCGGGGGAGTCCTGATGGCGGAGCTCCTCCAGGGCGACGGCCACTGGTCCCTGACGGCACGGCAGGAGATTCACGCCGAGCTCCTGCCCGAGCTGGATGCCCTGGTGGAGATGCTCGCCTTCCACGCGAAGACCGAGGGCTTCATCGGACAGCTGAGGTTCTACGAGGACGACGCTCCCGAAGTTCTCCTCAACAGGGCGGGCAAGGTCGTCAGGATGCCCCTGCGGGCAGCCGACCCGTCGGCTTCACAGTGACCGAGGACCTGGCTGCCACGCCGGGGCGCCGACGTGAGGATTCCTTCCGGAATCCTCAGCGGGACTCGCCGGATTCGCCCATCAGGTCCTCCAGTGACATGTGACCGACGGATTCCTCGTCCACCACCGGAATCAAGTTCAGCGTGGCCTCGGCATTCGCAATCATCCGGCCGATCTCGATCGGAAGATTCTCGAATTCCTCCATCACCACGTCATAGGGCTCGACGCGACCGGGCTTGCCGTCCATGCCTTTCGCTTCCACGAAGTAGCGGTGACCGGCCGGGGAAGTGGAATCGGCGACCTGGACCCACCGTGCGCCGTGCCTGCGCACGAGCAGGTCCCCGAGGAACGAGGTCAGGTCCGTGTGCAGCCCGATCCAGTCGGTCTGCTCGAACTCGGCCAGCGGAAGCCGGTCGACGTAGCTCTGCAGGCCGGGCAGCAGAAGCAGGGGGTCCTCCGCGTACCGCTCCGGTGCCAGCCCGAGCGAGGCCGCGAGTCCGGCGGCATTGCGGTGCGCGCCCTCCGTCCACTCCTCGGCAGCCGCCCCGTCCGGCGTCTGGTTCTGCATGATTCTCAACCCTCCAGTTGACCAAGAAGGAGTCTACTTCTTCTTTGTCGGCGCGTCCCACTGGTCCTTCTTGGGCGCAGGGCCATATTCGAGGAATACGATTTTTGCCTTGGTGAGATAGGCGCGCAGTTCGGCGGATGGGCCGGCATGCGTGAAAGACCATCGAGGGTCATATCCGGGGTTCATGCGCCGAAGAGCGATGTCCTTGTGAATCTGCTCCTTTATGTGTTTGCTGAGCGGCACTTCGTTCCGGACCAGCTCGCTGGTTCCGTCCTTCAGCGTGATGGTCCGGTACGGCCCGTACGTCTTCACCTCGACCGCGATCGTGCGCCCGTCCGGGAGGTCGACGGGAACGTCGACCTTGCGCCCGCCGCTTGCGGTCACCGGATAGCGGGGGTCGCTGTTGGTGGGCACCGGATAATGACGCTCAGGCCCGCCACCCCACATCTGGCGGTGGAACTCCTCACCGCGCTCCCAGCGCGTGCGGACGTCGCGGGTGTTGCGTACGTCCCGCAGCGTCAGCGGCCCCTCCGCCGGCAGCAGGGCGGGCCTCGAGTAGTCGGGTTCGTGTCCGGCGTACGGGTTGTCGTCGCCTCCCTGGGCATGCCGGCCGTCGGGAGCCTCATCGGCGGCGTCGTCCGCCAACTCGTCCCCGGGACGGGGGCCGGAGCCGTCCCCGGAGTGATGGGGGCCGTCCGGCTGTCCGGCACCCTGCGGATGACCGGCGTGTTCGCCTCGTTCGCCCGGCAGCCCGTCCTGGCCCCGTCCCGCATCGCCGGCCCCCTCACGAACCGGCACTGTCTCGGTCGCCGGGCCACGGCCGCCGGGGAGGTTTTCGCCGACGTTGTTTCCCGGGACATGGGTGTCGACGCTGTTGGTCGGCAGGTTGTCGGCGTGGCCGCCCGGCAGGTTGCCGGCCGTTCCTCCGGGGAGGTTGTCGGTGGTGCGGGTGGGTGGGGTGGTGTCGTCGGCGGTGCGGCCGAGGTCGCCGAGGGCGGTGGGGTCGCTGCCGAGGTGGAGGTGCTGGGGCGCGTTGTCGGCCGTGTGGGTTGCCGCGCCGGCCATGGCGGGTTCGCGGACGGGGGAGTCGACGCGGGGGAGGTCGGCGCCGTCGCGGGGGATGCCGGGCTGGTCGACGATGTCGCCGGGGCCGTCGTCGGCCTTGCCGAGGACGTTGCCGTTCTCGTCGAGGATGTTTCCCTCAGGGTCGTAGTAGCGGGCCGGGGCGCCTTCCTCGGTGGGCAGCTTGACCGTGCCTTCGGGCAGGACAGGGGTGTTGTCGGGGAGCTTGACCGCACCCTCGGGCAGCTCGACCGCGCCCGCCGGGACCGGTGTGCCTTCGGGGAGTTTGACCGCGCCGTTGCCCAGGTCGACCGCGCCCACCGGGAGCGGGGTGCCCTCGGGCAGGGTGACCGCACCGCCCTCGGGGATCTTGATGCCGCCCGCCGGGATGGTGGCGCCGTCCGGGAGGCGTACCGCGCCCTCGGGGAGGCGTACCGCGCCTTCGGGGAGGGTGATGGCGTTGTCGGGCAACGCCGGGATGTCGATGGTGCCGACGCCCTTCAGCGCCGCACTGATGTCGCCGATCTTCGACAGACCGGCGCCGGCGCCCTTGGCGATGTACGTCATCGGGTCGATGACCTTCGCCGTGGTGCCCAGGACCCTCGCGACCGCGCCCGCCTTGCCCGCACCCGC